>DATLDM010000015.1:0-19910 GCA_035525875.1 Aestuariivirga sp. | reverse complement strand
GCCAGCAGCATGGCGTAGGACCCACGGCCCATGCCAACGATAGCGTTGCCAGCTCCTGCCTTTGCGTCCGCCATGCTCCCCCGCCTCATGAAAAGGGGCCACCGACGATATCGGTGGCCCCAATTTCCTTACGTTACTTCTGGTGCGGTGCGTACCATTTTTTCAGGCCGTCTTCGAGTTGGGCTCCGGCGGCTTCCGGCGTCATGGTGCCATTGAGCACCTGGGCCGAAACGTTCCACATTTCGTTTTCGAGGTTTGGTGTTCCGCGCGACAGGATTTGGTAGGAGTTGCGGATGGTTGGCTTGCATTCGCCACGCCAGCCCACGAAGGTCTGCGCCACGTCATCGGTTATAGTGACCTTCGCACTCGACAGCGGGAAGAAGCCCGGAAGTGAGTTTGCAAAGATATTGGCGAATTCGTCCGAGCCGATCCAGTCAAGAAAAACCTTGGCGTCAGCGGCATTGGCCGATTTTGCATTCATGCCGATGCCGATATCCGTGTGGTCCGAAATATAGCAATCGGCAGAACCGGCTGGAGGCGGGGCCTTGAAGGCGCCCATGGGCACGTTCTGGCCGCGGAAGGTGGAAATATCCCACGAACCCGCCGCATAGATGGCACCTTTGCCGAGGCCGAAGAGGTTCTGGCTGTCCGGATAGGTCTGGGCCTTGTAACCATCACCCATGTAAGGCGCCCACTTGGCGAGTGCCGCGAAGGTGTTCACATATTCCGGATCGGTGAGCTTGCCTGTGCCGTCAATCAGCTTCTTGCGGCCTTCCTCGCCTTTCCAGTAGTTAGGCCCGATGTTCTGGAAGCCCATGGTGGCGGCATCCCACTGGTCGTTGGTGCCCAAAACCAGCGGAACATATTTGCCGTCTTTCTTGATTGTCTCGAGAACGGCGAGGAATTCTTCCTCGGTCTTGGGCTCCGTGAGCTTCAGCTCGGCGAAGATGTCCTTGTTATAGATGAAGCCGTGAATAACCGAAGCCATCGGAACGCAGAAGGTGGTCTTGCCATCATCGGTCGTCCAGGCGCTCTTGGCCACATCCGAAAAGCCCGCCATGCTCGGCAGGTCATTCAGGCTTGCAAGGTGGCCCTTGTTAAAGAGCTCGAGCGAAGCATCGAAGGGCCGGCAGGTAATAATGTCACCGGCGGTGCCGCCTTCAAGGCGGGCGTTCAAGGCCGCGTTGTATTCCTTAGGCGCGGTCGGGTTGAATTCCACCGTGATATCCGGGTGCTTTGCTTGGAAGGCAGGAATGATTTTCTCCTTCCAGATCGTGGCGTCATCATTGCGCCAGCTTTCGATGGTGAGTTTTCCGGCCGATGCGGCGCCGGCAAATACTGTCATGGCAACGGCCGTGAGCAGCATGGTCTTCAGTCCAGTCTTTAACATGGGTTTCTCCCTTTCCTCTATTTGACGTTAATTCAAAATTTAGCGTGTCGCGGCCAGCCGTGCCAGGGCTAGCCGTAAATTACCTTTGCTTTCAAGGAGTAGCCGCTGCGCAGCATCGGGTGATCCGGCACCGGCGCTGATCAGGATAGCGGGCTTTACCTCGCCTTTGGTAAGCTCAAGTGCGGCGGCAGCGTCTTTCTCGCTCACCTTCGCAATGCGCGAAACGATGCCCCCGGCGCGGGCCTTCAGCTTGATGTTGTCGGCCCGCACATTGACCATCATGCCATCATGCACGGCCCCGAGCTTGATATGGACAAGCGTGGACAGAAAATTGAGAGCGGCTTTCTGCGCCGTGCCAGCACCCATGCGTGTCGATCCCGTGATAACCTCAGGCCCGGAGTCGAGAAATATCTCGATGTCGGCTGCGGCAGCCAAAGCGGAATTCGGATTATTGACGACGGCAACAACCGTTGCGCCGAGTTGCCTGGCGCGCTTGGCGGCCGCAATTGTGTATGGTGTTGAGCCGGACGCCGCGATGGCAATCAGCGCATCGCCGGCCTTGCAGGCCGATGCTGCCCGGCTGCCTTCATTGGCATCATCCTCTGCGTCAGCGAGTGTCTCGAACATGGCAGCGCGCCCGCCGGCGATGAGATAATCAATCTTGTCCTCGGCCATGCCGAAGGTTGCGGGCAGTTCCGAGCCATCCTGCACGCCAATGCGGATTGAAGTTCCAGCCCCCGCATAGAAGAGACGGCCACCACCGGCCAAACAGGCAGCAATGACGTTGGCCGCTTTCGAAATTTGCGGAATGGCCGCCGTGACGGCCGCGATGGCGCGCTCCTGTCCGCCGGCAAATGCCGCCAGAATCTCGGCATCGCTCCACGTGTCAATGCCGGCCGATTCCGCCAAATTATTCTCGGTTTTTCGCAAGGATGCTCCCATAAATGTGACAATACCAAATAAATACCACTTGTCTAGTGGAAAGTATTAACCATTGAATAATCGTGAAATTTTGATATTTATTAACAAAGCTCTTCACTTTTGGTATTGTTTTGGTATTGTAGGACAATGAACCAAACCAAAGCGTATTTTCTTGGCATTGACGGCGGCGGCAGCCGTTGCCGGGCCCGCATTCGGGATGCCGCGGGGCGTATGCTGGGTGAATCCATTGGCGGTTCCTCCAATATTTATCAAGATTTTGAGGGCGCACTGGCCAACATTATCGCCACTGCCGCAGAAGCGGCGGGCAAGGCGCAATTGAAGACAAACGATCTTCATGCGGGATTGGGTCTTGCCGGCATTGTGACCTCCGTTGGAGCAGAGCGGATTGCCCAAGCCAAACTGCCTTTCGCTTCGGTCGCTGCCGACAATGACGCCTATGCGGCCTGGGTGGGCGCCTTTGCCGGAAGCGACGGTGGCATTGTCATTGCGGGCACCGGTTCCATTGGCTTTGCTTCCATCAATGGGGTTCGCCACATGGTGGGCGGCTGGGGTTTTGCCCTTGGCGATCACGGGTCGGGTGCCTGGCTCGGCCACCATGCGGTGCGCCGCGCCGCTCTTGCCATTGATGGCCTGCTGCAGCCCACGCCACTTATTGAAGAGGTTCTGTCGCGGGTTGGCCGTAACAGGTTCGATGTCTCGCGCTGGTCGGAAAGGGCAACGCCCAAGGACTATGCCGAGATGGCGCCCCTGGTTTTTGAATGTGCCGCCAAAGGTGATGTGGTTGGCATGACCATTGTGATCGAGGGAGCGGCCGCCATTTCCAGTCTGGGCCGCGCCCTGTTGGCGCGTGGCGCGGGGAAACTTTGCCTCCTCGGCGGCGTATCGAAGGTCTATCCGCCCTATCTCGATGCCGATGTGAAGCAGGCGCTTGCCGCACCCGGTGCTGATGCATTGGATGGCGCAATCATGATGGCGCGTCAGGCTCAAGGCCTTTCGGTGAGTTGGGCATGAACGCTTTCCAAACCATCTTCCAGCGCAGCCGCTTTGAGCGAGACAGCACAGCGCCGCGTTATCTCCGTGTAAAAAAACTGGTTCAGGATGCGGTGGCGTCTGGCGATCTCAAGGAAGGCGATGCCATTCCCGGCGAGCGCGATGTGGCCGTGCTGCTCGATATCTCGCGCGTCACCGTGCGCAAGGCCTTCACCGATCTCGTGGCCGAAGGCGTGCTCGTGCAACGCCGGGGTTCCGGCACCTATGTGAGCGGGCCGGCGCGGCGCATTGAACAGCCCCTGTCGCGCCTCACCAGTTTCACCCAGGACATGCAGCTTCGCGGCCTCAAAACCGATGCCGATTGGCTTGACCGCTCCACCGGCCTTCCGACGCCGGAGGAGGCGCTGAAGCTGTCGATTTCGCCGGGCGAGCATGTTTCGCGCTTCCACCGCCTGCGCCGCGCCGATGGCGTTCCGATGGCCATTGAACTGGCGGTGATCCCGCAGCATTTCCTGCCTGATCCCGCGAGCGTTCGCGGTTCGCTTTACGAAGCCCTCGAAGCACGTGGCGTCAGGCCGGTGCGTGCGCTTCAGCGCCTGCATGCAACGGCGCTGACGATGCAGGAAGCCAAACTGCTTGATCTGCCGGACGGCAGCCCAGCGTTGTTCATCGAGCGCATCTCTTATTTGCCCGATGGCCGTATCATTGAATTCACCCGCTCCCATTATCGCGGCGACAGCTATGATTTTGTCGCCGAGCTCACCATTCCGCCGGGAGCAAAAGCATGAGCCACATGGCGCGCGAAGCTGCCGAGGCACCGGAGGCCGTTGCCAGATTTCTTCGGCAAAATGGCGGCGCACTCAAGGAAATTGGCGCACGGCTCAGGCTCAGGCCGCCTCCCGTTATCATCACATCGGCGCGCGGCAGCTCCGACAGCGCCGCCGGCTATTTCAAATATCTTACGGAAATTCTGACGGGGGTTCCGTGTTCGTCGGTCGGCGCCTCAGTGGTTTCGGTCTATGGCGCAAAGCTTCAATTGAAGAACGGACTGTGTGTGACAGTTTCCCAATCGGGAAAAAGCCCGGATATCGTGGCACTCCAGGATGCGGCCCGGAAGGCAGGAGCCTTAACGGTGGCGCTGGTCAATGTGGAGGATTCGCCAGCTGCCCATGCCGCGGATATCTGCCTGCCGCTTCACGCAGGCCCGGAACTGAGCGTGGCAGCAACGAAATCCTTCATCGTATCCTTGGTGGCAGGTGCCGCCATCGTGGCCCATTGGCTGGACCATAAGGAGCTGCTTGCCGTGATTGATAGTTTGCCCGATCAACTGGCAAAGGCAGCAAAAATAGATTGGCCCGAGGCCATCAATCTCGCAAAAGACGCAGAGTCGCTTTACGTTCTGGCGCGTGGACCATCATTGCCTATTGCCACCGAAACGGCCCTGAAGCTGAAGGAGACTTGCGCAATCCATGCGGAATCTTATTCCATAGCGGAAGTGATGCATGGCCCCCTTGAGCTTCTCGGCGAAGGCTTCCCGGTTCTCGCCTATTCGCCCGAGGACAGCGCGCGGAAATCCTCGCGCGAATCCCTGGGCAAGATGCGCCAGACCGGGGCGCATGTTCTGGTGGCGGAGGAGGGCGGGCTTCCTTACATGCGCACCGGAAATTCCCTGCTTGATCCCATCTCCATCATTCAAACCGCCTATCGTTTTGTTGAGGCAACCGCCGTGGCCCGTGGCCGCGACCCCGACCACCCGCGGCTTCTCAAAAAAGTGACGGAGACGGTGTGATGGCATTTGCTCTCACACGAGCCCGTGTTTTCGATGGCGAGAGCATACGCAGCGGCCTGGCTGTTGTCGTAGACGGTGATCGCATCGCCGAAGTCGTGCCGGAGGAAAAACTCGCTTCCGGCATTGAACGGCGCATCCTGAACGGCGGACTTCTCGTGCCGGGTTTCATCGATGTGCAGGTGAACGGCGGCGGCGGCGCCTTGCTCAATCACGATCCCACAACCGGCACGGTTCGCCGCATCGCCGAATCCCATCGCAAGTTTGGAACGACGGGGATGCTGCCGACGGTCATCACTGATGCGCCGGAAGTTTTATCGAAAGCAATATCTGCCGTGAAAGCGGCGCGTGCGGAAAGCGTTCCCGGCGTCCTTGGCATCCATATTGAAGGCCCGTTCCTTGATAAGGAGCGCAAGGGCGCCCATGAGGCGCGTTTCATCCGCGAGATGACCGAGGCGGACGTGGCTCAGATCGCAAACGCTGAATGCGACAGCGTTATGCTGACTGTTGCCCCCAACCGGGTGCCATCAAACTTGATCAAGTCGCTTGCCGGGCAGGGGGTGCTTGTCAGCCTCGGGCATTCCGAAGCAAGCCTTGCGGAGGTTACAAATGCCCTGGCCTCCGGGGCACGGGCTTTCACCCATCTCTTCAATGCCATGAGCCAGTTGAATGGCCGCGAACCCGGCATGGTCGGCGCGGCGCTCTCTGATCGCGAGAGCTTCTGCGGGCTTATTGCCGATGGCTATCACGTTCAAGATGCCGCCATGAAGGTGGCCCTTGCCGCAAAACCGAACGACCGCATGATGCTCGTCACCGACGCCATGCCAACCGCGGCTGGCGGCCCTGAATTCTTTGAACTCCAGGGTCGCAGGGTTCATCGTGAAAACGGCAAGCTGGTGCTGGATGACGGAACCCTTGCCGGCTCCAACCTGACCATGGATGAAGCCGTGCGCTGTTGCGTGGAGCGGCTCGGCGTCAGCCTGGAAGACGCGCTGCGCATGGCTTCGCTAAATCCCGCCGCATTTCTCAGGCGTGAACACGAGCTAGGCCGCCTCAAAGCCGGTTATCTTGCAAGCCTGGTGCATTTGAGTGATGATTTGCAGGTTCTCGAAACATGGATCGACGGCAAATGAAAAAAATCAAAGTGCTAGTTGTGGGCCTTGGCAATATGGGGCTGAGTCATGCCCGTGCCTATAAGTCCATCAAGGGATTTGAAATTGCTGGCCTGTGCAGCCGCGGCATTGAAACGCGCGATGATATCAAGAAAGAATTTCCTGGCTCAAAGCTTTTTTCCGACTACGCCGAAGCCCTCGCCGCCACAAAGCCTGACGCCGTATCCATCAACACTTGGCCCGATACCCACGCCGCCTATGCCAAGCTGGCATTGAAGGCAGGCTGTCACATCTTCATCGAAAAGCCTTTGGCCGACACGGTGGCCGAAGGTGAGGAGATAGCGAGGCTCGCCAAGTCCTCCGGCAAAAAACTTGTCATCGGCTACATCCTGCGGGTTCATCCCTCCTGGGTGAAATTTGTTGAAGTGGGAAAAACCCTCGGCAAGCCGCTGGTCATGCGGATGAATCTCAATCAGCAGTCTTCCGGTGCGCAATGGGAGGTGCACAAACACCTGATGAATTCAATCAGCCCGATCGTCGATTGCGGCGTGCACTATGTCGATGTCATGTGCCAGGTGACGGGCGCCAAGCCCATTCGCGTCCATGCGGTAGGGGCGCGCCTCACTAACGAAGTCGATGAGCATATGTATAACTATGGCCACCTTCACGTGGCCTTCGATGACGGCTCCGTAGGCTGGTACGAAGCAGGCTGGGGGCCCATGATGAGCGAGACGGCCTTTTTCGTGAAAGACATGATCGGCCCCAAGGGCTCAGTTTCGATTGCCATGGAGGAATCGAAAACAGCATCTTCTGACGTTGACAGCCACACGCGCACCAGCGCCCTGCGCCTGCACCATGCGCTGCTCACGCCGGAAGGGCGCTTCGCCACCCCGGACGAAGTCATTCGCATGGACGACGAGCCGGGCCATCAGGAGCTTTGTAACCGCGAGCAGGAGTTGTTCCTGGATGCGATCCGCCACGACCGGGATATGAGCGGCCATGTGGAAGACGCCATCAACTCGCTGCGCATCGTGCTGGCGGCCGATGAAAGCGTGCGCACAGGGCAGGTGGTGGCGCTTTGAAGCTTGCGGGCGCCGTAACGCAAGGATCAGGCGCAATTAATGAGGATGGCTGGGGATGCCTCGGCGGTGATGATGATGTTTCCGCCGCCTGGATCTTCGACGGCGTCACCGGCATCAACGGGCAGAATTTTCTTGGGCACGGAACCGACGCGGCCTGGCTCGTTGCCAAGGCGCATGATCATTTGCGGGCACTGGCTGGCCTTGACCTTCCCTTGCACGAGATCCTCTCCAAGCTCGTACAGGCCTTGATCGTTGATTTTAATGCGGCCACGAAAAATCTTAATATTCCTGAAGACTATGACCCACCCGCCGCCTGCCTGACTATGGTGAAACGCTATGGCGGGACATGGCAAGGACTGCGCCTGGGAGATTCCTGCTTGCTGGCGCGCGGCAGTGACGGCGCGCACATCAGCGTTGCGGCCTCGCCCAACAACGCCTTTGACCACTGGCTTTCGAAGGAAGCCCTTAAACGCCGCGATGCCGGCATGCTTGATATCAAAGAGCTGCTCGCCGAGTTCCGCCCGCAACTCTTGCGAGGTCGCAAATCTCGGAATTCTCCCGGTGGCTACAGCATTCTTGAGGCAAGTCCGTCAGCAATGGAATTTGCCGAGTATTTTGACCTTGGCACGCCGCAGGACGTTCTGCTTTGCACGGACGGCTACTACCGGGCTGTCGATTACTACGCGTTGCATTCTGAAGAGAGTCTGCTGGAAGCATCACTGTCTTCCGGGGGCGTGGATAAAGTTTTGAATAGTATTCGCAGCGTCGAAGCCAGCGATCCTGCCTGCCTGAAATACCTGCGCTTCAAGCCAGCCGACGACGCAACTGCAGTGGCATTGCGGAAACGCGTTTAAGCAATATCCACCCAGGCCCGTGCCGCTGAGGACTGCGCAAAGGCGTGGATGATTTTTTCGATGCGGAGGCCTCGTGCAAAATCAATCTGGTTTGAAGGCGCTCCCTGAATACCATGCAGAATTTCCGCCAGCTCGATGACTTTCAACTCATTAAAACCCAGGCCATGCCCCGGCGCCGGACAGAGCTTGCCATAGGCCGGATGGGCGGGCGACGAGAGGATGCGGCGGAAGCCACGGACGGCAACGGGCCCATCCGCCACATAGAGGTTCAATTCATTCATGCGCTCATTGTCAAGCCACAGCATGCCTTTCGATCCATGCACGTCGATCCTGAGTCCATTCTTGCGGCCGTGAGCAATGCGGCTTGAACTCAGCACACCGCGCGCCCCGCTGCGAAAGCGCACCACCGCATGGGCGATGTCATCGTTTTCGACACTCGCCAGCTTGCCGGATTCGCCCGCGACAGGCCGCTTATCGTGAACCACATCGGCCATGGCGCAAAGGCTGCCGATTTCACCCATGAGTTCATGGGCCAGTGAAACCAGATGACACGTCAAATCGCCCAATGTTCCAAGGCCCGCATCCCGGCGTGTCAGCCGCCATGACCATGGCAGGGAAGGATCGGCCATATAGTCTTCATCAACACTCCCGCGGAAATCAAACACCTCGCCGATAACGCCTTCGCCGATAAGCTGTTTTGCGTATTGCAGGGCAGGGTTCCGCAAATAGGCATAGCCCAAGGCCGTAACCCGTCCCTTGGATTTCGCCGCTGCGGCCGTCATCGCTTCCGCATCGGCGAGCGTCAGTGCCATGGGCTTTTCGCACCACACATGCTTGCCCGCTTCCAGGGCTGCTACAGCCATTTCACGGTGCATGCCGTTTGGTGATGTGATCGAGATGAGATGAATGGTCGGATCGGTAAGCAGGTCGCGCCAGTTTGTTGTGGCGCGGGCAAATCCAAATTCGGAGGCCTTCAGCTTTGCGTGTGAGGAATCCACGTCACAGAGCGCCACCCTGTCAACATGCGGAACGTCGCCGAATACCGCCTTCACCGCGCCAAAGGCCATGGCATGGCATTTGCCCATGAAGCCGGTGCCGACCAGGCCAACGCCGATGCGATCCATGACTAGCGCTTCCCGTTATTGAGTTTGATGATTTCCTGTTCGAGATCGACGAGTTCCTTGCCGCCCGCCATCAGATTGAGAAGCTGGTCGCGGCTGATCTCGTTCTTCTGATAGGTGCCGGCACTCTTGCCCCGCTTCAGAAGCGTAAAGCGGTCGCCCACCACATAGGCATGATGCACATTGTGCGAAATGAAAATAACGCCGATGCCCCGCGCCTTGGACTGCACGATAAGCTTCAACACAACGGAGGCCTGGTGAACCCCGAGCGCCGATGTCGGTTCGTCGAGGATCAGGACCTTGGCGCCGAAGTGAATGGCCCGCGCAATGGCCAGACACTGCCGCTCGCCGCCCGAAAGCGTGCCAACCGGCTGCTCGGGATTGCGCAACTGGATGCCCATGTCGGAGAGCTGTTGATAGGCCGTGCGGTTGGCGTATTCGATATCAAACTGGCGAAGTAACCAGGTTTTCTTCAGGGGTTCCCGGCCCAGAAAGAAATTGCGCGCCACGCTCATCAGCGGCACCAGCGCCAGGTCCTGATAGACCGTGGCAATGCCCTTATCCAGCGTATCCTTTGGCGAATTGAACCGGGTCTGTGTGCCTCCCACCAAAATCTCACCTTCATCGGGGCCGTAAACCCCGGAAAGGACTTTGATGAGGGTAGACTTGCCAGCGCCGTTGTCGCCGAGAAGGCAATGGACTTCACCCGGCCGCACATCGAAGGACACGTCCTTCAATGCAATGACCGAACCAAAATACTTGCTGACCGATTTGAGCTCAACGAGGGGCGCTTCCATTACCGGCTCCTCATGGCGCGGGCCCGCACATAGCTGTTGAACAGCACTGCCACCACCATCATGGCGCCCATGAAAAGCTTGAACCAGTCCGTGTCGATGCCCGTATAGAAAATACCCATCTGCACCACGCCAAAAATCAGCGCGCCGAACATGGCCCCGATCGCCGAGCCATAGCCGCCGGTCAGCAACGTGCCGCCGATGACCACCGCGATGATCGCCTCAAATTCCTTCAGGTTGCCGCGCAGGGTGTCGGCAGAACCGGTCACCAGAACCTGGATGGTCGCAAAGAGGGCGGCGGCAAGCGCCGTCATGATGAAAAGCGTGATCTTGGTGCGGGCCACCGGAACGCCCATATTGCGCGCCGCATTGGCTTCGCCGCCCGATGCGAATATCCAGTTGCCAAAGCGCGTGCGCATCAGCAGCCAGGTGAAGAACAGCGTCAGCCCTATCCACCAGATGATTGATACCGGAATGCCGCTGATCGCAGGCAACCCGTCGGCGCGCTTGCCGATCACCCCAAGTTCCGCGAGCCAGCGGATGGGCGTCTTGAAGACCTGGCCGGCAAAGAAGGGGGTAATCCAGTCACCGGCGGAATATTCATGCAGGCCCGAGGCCTGGGTGCGCCCCGTAATGCCGCGTGTCACCCCAAGGGTGAGGCCGCGCAGCATGAATAGGCTGCCAAGCGTTACGATGAAAGAGGGAAGCCCCGTGTGCACCACAATGAGGCCGTTCAGGTAGCCCACGAAGGCACAGCTCGCGAAGGCCAGAAGGACCGAAGCCCACACCGGCCAGTCCCACATGATGGGCGGAATGGCGATGATGATGCCGGCAAAGCCAATCATTGAGCCAATTGAAAGATCGAACTCGCCGGCTATCATGAGGAGCGCAACCGCCGCTGCCAGAATGCCGAGCTGGGCCGAGACTTCCAGAAAATTGACGATGCCTTTGGCGCTGAACAGGCCGCTGTCGCCCGCCGTTATGCCAAAGAACACGAAGATCAGAACCGTTCCCGCAATCGCCCCAAGCTCGGGCCGGCTGAGCAGCCTCCCGAGCAATGGAACAGCGCGGACCCGTTCGTCCTTCACTTCAAGGCTCATGCCATCCTCCAAGCAATCATTGGCATGGCGGCCAGCAGATGGCCAGCCGCCATGAAGAGATTAGCGTTTGCCTTGCTTTGCCAGATCGATAACCGAGGCAGCCGTTTCCCCGGTCACAAAGCCCGGGCCCGTAGGATAATCGGCAATCGGCGCGATCTTGTACTTCTTCCACAGGTCAAACATGACGACGGGAATGTAGCCCATCGCATATTGCTGCGCGTCGATGCCCCACTCCATTTTGCCATCGGCGGTCGCCTGCAGAATGGTTGGTGAAAGGTCGAAGGTGCCGATCTTCACTTTGCCCGTAAGGCCAAGTTCTTCAAGCGCAACCAGGCCAGGCTCAGCACCGCCGATGCCGACCGTCAAAACGAACTGCGTGTCTGCATTCGTCTTGAGATAAGCGATAAGACGGTTCTTCATCTCCGTCGGGTCCATCACGCCGTTGAGGACCGGCACGTCGACACCCAGTCCCTTGGCGAAACCGGCGCAGCGGTCATCAAGGCTGACGTTGCCAACTTCGTGGTTGGCGCACACGGCCTTGGTGACGTTGAGCTTCTTGATGCGCTCGCCGGCCATGACGCCAGCCTCGTATTCGCTCTGCCCGAGATAGAGCAGGCCGCCGAGCTCCTTGGTGAGCTTGCCGCCGCCGGAATCAATCACGATAACGGGAATGCCCGCAGCAACCGCGTTTTTCACCGGCTCGCTGAGGGCTGCCGGGTCGGCAATGGAAACCACGAGGCCATCGGGCTTCGAGGCAACCGCCGCATCGATCATCTGGGCCATCTTGGCCATGTCAAAGGTTTCAGGCGCCAGATATTCGGCCTTCACGCCGAGTGTCTTGGCGGCATCATCCATGCCGTTCTTGACAACTGACCAATAGGGATCGCCGCTTTGGCCATGGGTCACGAATACAACACGGGTTTCATCGGCGGCAGCAAGTCCGGCGGCCGCCGACAGCATTGTCAGCCCAGCCAGAAGGCCGAGCACGGGTTTCATTATTTTCGCAAGCGAGAACATGTTTCCTCCTGTTGATTATCTCCGCCGGCCGTGATCGCGGCCACCGGACCAGTTGCATTTTAAGTTTCTAGGTTACGCTTTCGCACTGGTTCCTTCTGCGGGCGGAAACCTCCGCCCCAATTATTTTTCAACGGTAAAGCCCGCCTCCCTGGCCAGCCGCGACAGGTTCTTGAAACCCATCGTGGCGTAGGTGAGGGGGTGGGCCTTTCTTGGATCCTGTTCGGCTTCCACAACAAGCCAGCCGGAATAATTTGCCTCCGCGAGAACCCGCAGGATTGAGGGATAATCCGTGAATCCATCGCCCGGCACGGTGAAAATGCCCTCGAGCACGGCGGCCATGAAACTCATGTCCTCACTGCGTGCTTTTTCGAGCATCGGTTTGCGCACATCCTTGCAATGCACATGCACCACGCGCTTCACATTGTCTTTAATAAGCTGCAAGGGATTGCCGCCGGAGAAGGTCGAATGGCCGGTGTCATAGAGGAGCCCAACGGCCTCGCCCGTATGCTTCATCAGCAGGCCAACCTCCGCGTCCGTTTCGATAATGGTTCCCATGTGGTGGTGGAAGGCCATGCGCACCCCGAAATCCGCCATGCGATCGGCAAGCTGGGTAAGTTTGCGCCCGTAAGTCGGCCATTCCTCTGCCCGAAGCGCCGGGCGCTTGGAAATGGGATCCCAGATGGCGCCATGGCGGCCACGCGACGTATCGGCATAGACCACATGGGTAGAACCCATGTCTTTCAGAAGCTGGAGATGGGGGCCGATCGCATCCATTTCTGCGCTCACGTCCTTTTCATCGCACCGGCCGTCATACCAGCCTGAAATCACGGCAAGCCCATGGCGCTGCATGATCGGCTTGAGCTCCGCCGATTTGCGGGGGAATTTCCCGCCGAGTTCCGTCCCGGCATAACCCGCCTGCTTCGTCTCGCTCAGACAAACCTCAAGCGGGATGTCGCCGCCAAGCTCGGGCGCATCGTCATTGCTCCAGGTAATTGGATTGATGCCGATGCGGACCTTCATGAACGTGCTCCTGCATAAAACTGGGCAAGCCCGCTGAGAAGCGCCATGTCACGGCGCGCCTGTTCCGCCGTGTTGCGAACGGCCTTGTCCTCCACGATTGCCGACCAGAAGCCTTTCAGTTCCTCGATGAAGGCTTCCTCATAGCCGGTTCTCACATCTTCCCGGACAAACGTGTAGCCGTCGCTCTTCTTGACCGTCAGCCGCGTCGGCTGGTGGTTGAGCCAGGGCGAGGGAAATTCGAGCTCGAGAATGCCTTCGTCAAAATAGAAGGTGATGTGCTCGCGGTAGTCCGCAAGGGCAGGGACCTTGAGGTGCACCATGTTCCACAGGGCACGGCCGCCAAGCAGCCGCACCGCACCCTGGCCGCCTTCGCCTCCGGCAAAAAGCTGAGCCCCGGCAATTTCGCCATCTGGAACGCCAAGTCCATCAAGAAGCCCGTGAACCGCATTCACATCATGCACGAGTGACGAGCAATAGGCGCTGGTAAAGCCACGGTAACTCATGGGGTCAAGCGGTGCCGCCACGGCCCGCGCCACCTGCGCCTGCTGCTTGGCCTTCACGGAAGCAATCAGATCCGGCGCCACATCGTCGCCTTGGCGCCACGCATGATGCTTGATGAAGGGCCAGGCATCCGGGTCATTCACTTCGACAGATACATAGCGCAAGGTTTTCGCCGTGCCCGGCATGCGCCCCAGGGCCGCTTCATAACTCGGGTCGAAGCGCTTCATGTAGCCGACCTGCAGGACTTTCCCCGCCCGGTCTCGGGCCGCAATCAGATCGTCAATATCGTTGGCCGCGTAACACAATGGCTTCTCGCAGAACACGTGGAACCCGCGCGCGAGGGCGGCAAGGATCTGTTCATGGTGCAGCGCATCGGGCGAGGCAATGACGACCGCATCGAGGGGCAGGGCCAACACTTCATCCATGCCTTCAAATACGGCAAGCCCAAACTCTTCGCTGACAAAGGCACGGGCCTTTGCGGAAGGATCGCAAACTCCCAAAATCTCAAACCATCGCTTTAGCTTCATCAGGTTCGGAATATGCTCAATCTGGGCAATTCCGCCTGCACCGATGACGCCCACCTTCAAACGCTGCATTACACCCCGCCTCGGACGTGAACCTTGTCACTTTAATTGCCTTGAGCCTATAACCGGATTGGTTCTAATGTTAGAACCAGAACGCGATCATTTTTAGGAACCACCGTGGCAACAGCTTTCCCGATCGATGGCATTGTTATTGACCGCGGCATGGCCACCAATCTGCATCGCCAGCTCTACAGCCAGCTTCGCGGCCTCATCGAACGCCGGGTTCTGCCAAGCGGCACAGCGCTTCCATCCACCCGCCTTCTCACCAAGGACCTCGCGGTTGGCCGCAACACCGTCATCGCCGCTTACGAACAACTGGCCCTTGAAGGCTATCTGCTGATGCGGCGCGGCTCTCCGCCCCTGGTCATGGATCTTCCCACGCCCGCCACTGCCGCGAAGAAGCCGCCTGTTGAAATGGGCAGCACCCTATCGGCCCGCGGCAAGATCATGCTGGCGCAACCCCATCATCATGGCAGCCCGGACATACTTGCCTTTCACCCCGGCCTGCCGGATTCCGACAATTTCCCCTTCACCACCTGGTCGAAGCTTCTCAGCAAGCGGGCGAAGCTCGCGCGCCACGATCTTTTCGGAACCTATCATGTCAGCGGCTATCCGCCCCTCTGCGAAGCCATCGCCCGCTATCTCACCGCGTCACGCGGGATGACTTGCAAGCCTGAGCAGATTGTCATCACCAATGGCGCGCAATCAGCCTTTGATCTGCTGGCGCGGATTCTCATTGATCCCGGCGACACCGTGTGGCTGGAGGAGCCCGGATATTATGGTGCCGGTTCCGCCTTCATCTCGGCGGGCGCCAACCTCGCGCCGCTGCGCGTAAGTGACAACGGCTGGGACCTGGAGCCACCACCAGTGCCGCCGCGCCTTATCTTTGTGACCCCCTCCTGTCACCAGCCGCTGGGCATTACCATGCCGATGGAACAGCGCCTCAATCTCATCCATATGGCGGAAAGCTGGAACTCCTGGATCATCGAGGACGATTATGACAGTGAATACCGTTTCCAGGGTCAGCCCATTCCGGCCCTGCAAGGCATCAGCGCCTCGAACCGCGTGGTCTATGTGGGAACCTTTGCCAAGATCCTGTTCCCGGCCATGCGGCTGGGTTTTCTCGTCGTGCCGGAAACCTTTCGCGAAGGCCTCGTCTCGGCCCTTAGCGTAACCGGTCAATTTCCGCCGCTCCTCACCCAGGCGGCCCTTGCCGACTTCATCAATGAAGGACATTTCGCAAGGCACTTGCGCCGCATGCGCAGGGTTTATGCAACGCGGCGGCAATACTTCATGGATATCTGCGAGGACTATCTCAGCCCCTGGCTGCGCCTGCGCCGCACCGAGTCAGGCATACAGCTTGTCGGGCTGTTTCATGAGAACCACGACGACAAAGCGGTGGCGGCAGCTGCCCGCAACCACGGCGTAAATGTCTCGCCCCTCTCAATCCAATATCGCCACGGCCTGGTCCAACGGGGCCTGCTGATGGGCTTTGCCGCCGCCGACGAGAAGACAACAAAGAAGGCCATGGGAAAACTGCGTGATGTGCTTCAGATGACGATGGGATAAGGTCACGGCATTCATCGCCATACTCAAGGAAGGACACTCATGACAACCCGGAAATTCAATCAACCCCTGGGCGGCAATGAAATGCCGCGCTTCGGTGGCCCCGCCACCATGATGCGCCTGCCGACCCAACCCACGGCAAAAGGACTTGATGCCTGCTTCGTCGGCATCCCGCTCGATATCGGCGCCTCAAACCGCGCCGGCACGCGCTTTGGCCCGCGCCAGATCAGGGCCGAGTCCTGTTTGATCCGCCCTTACAACATGGCAACCCGTGCTGCGCCCTATGACAGTCTCATGGTGGCCGATATCGGTGATGTGGCGATTGACACATTCAATTTGCCGAAATGCATGGACATCATCACCAATGCCTACAACTCAATTTTGAGTGAAAACTGCAAGCCCCTGACACTGGGTGGTGATCACACCATCGCCTATCCAATCCTCTGCGCCGTCGCCAAAAAGCATGGCCCCGTCGGCCTTATCCATGTCGATGCCCATGCCGATATTAATGAAGCCATGTTTGGCGAACCCATTGCCCACGGCACACCCTTTCGCCGCGCTGTTGAAGGCGGGCTGCTCGATACCAAGCGCTGCATCCAGATTGGCCTGCGCGGTACGGGTTATGCGGCGGATGATTTCGATTGGCCGCGCCAGCAGGGCTTCCGCGTGGTGCAGGCCGAGGAATGCTGGCACAACTCGCTCACCCCGCTCATGGAGGAAGTGCGCAAGCAGATGGGCTCCGGCCCCGTCTACCTCAGCTTCGACATCGACAGCCTCGACCCCGCCTTCGCGCCGGGAACCGGCACCCCTGAAATCGGCGGCCTCACCACGGTTCAGGCGCTGGAAATTATCCGCGGTTGCTGGGGATTGAATCTGGTGGGCTGCGATCTCGTTGAAGTCTCGCCGCCCTACGATCCCTCGGGCAACACCGCGCTCACCGCAGCCAATCTCCTGTTTGAAATGCTCTGCGTCCTTCCCGGCGTGAAAAGGCGGTCTTAGTTTCCTATGAATGTGTCCATCACAACAGATAGCCCTCTTCCTCCACTTGCGCCTGGAAGCGTTTAAAGCATGTACGACAGTTGCTTTGGAGGGAGTTGCGGCGCAAATATCAGTATAGGTAAACTGTAGGCGAGATCAGATGCCAAACGACGAGGGCGGCGACCAAGACAAGATAGCAGAAGTCGTTCGGGATAAATGGCCGCGAAGAATCCTGTATGTTTTGGGTGCGTTTGCGATTTTGTTCGTCCTTCTCAAGGGATGCGTTTGGTTTGTCGCGCCCAATGGCGGACACATGTTTGATACCTATGAGGTCATGAGTGTTTTGCCACGGTCAGACGGTGAACTCAGCGCGGTGGAATACAAATACATGTATGCGGAGCTTAGCAAGGAGGGCAAATCTGTTTGGTTCACAAAAGGCAAAGCGCCAGCAGTTGGCTCCAAGAAGCTTGCGAGTGGAGAACCCGCGTTTACTTATTTATCAACGACTGACGATATTAATTGGAAGTGGAACGGCGAAGGTGAGCTGGAGGTCTCCATTTCCGGTAGTGCCGACATTCTCATTGCGAATTGGCCTTCTAGTTGTTTTTGGGGATATATCTCACCTAAATTATGTCTGCATTCCAAGAACGTCGTTGTAAAGAAATGACGACCCCGACCGATGAGGCGTTGACATTGCAACGGCCATTGCCCGATGGCAGTCTCAAGATCGTGGCGCGAGGTCAGAAGAAAGGTGGATCATAAAAAAATGCAATTGGAGCAGTTGTTATTCTGGCTACCCAATTATACGCGGCTATTCCACACGCCCAGAGGTATCACTGTGCGGAATATTCCATCGTCATCTCAATTCTTGATAAATATGGTAAGTCATTGCAAGAGCGTGAAGCAGCCTTAGGGGAAGATGACACAAAGCGCTGCACTTTGGGACGCGAAGAAGTTCTGGGTTACGCGAAGGGGCTTCGAATCCTTACTGAATTTTTGAATTGTTCTGAAATTGATGGAAAAGAGAAGGCTGTGATTTTGGGGCTTTTGGAGCAAGCGCCTCTTCTAGAGGAAGAAGTAGCCCAGGTTTGTAAGCAAGCGGGCATGTAAAACTAAAGCTTAGCCGGCTTTCCGCCAGCCCCATTCATTCGCAAGCGCAAGGCATTTGCGCCAGGGTTCAACGGCGCCCGTGGTCGAAAGGCTGCGCAAGGAGGCCGCCGCCGATGCATGCGCTAACGTAAGCGCATCATCGACGCTCCACCCTTCGTGAACGCCGTAGAGCATGCCCGCTGCAAAAGCATCGCCCGCCCCATTGGCGCCGAGGACGAGTTCGCGCGGGATTTGCGTCGATGGCTTGGTGAAAACCTTGCCGTCGCGAGTAACCGCAATGGCGATGACCGGGCAATGCACCACGACAATATCCATGGCGCCATTTTCCAGCACCTGCCGCGCTGCGCGCTTGCAGGCCTCAACATCGGTCACACCATCGCGAATGGTTTGCACGCCCGAGAGCGCGCCGATTTCACCATCATTCACGATGATCAGATCAAGATGAGGAAGGCAGGGGCGGACCAGCTCTGCCTGTTCCTGCGGATCAATGCTGGCAAGTTCAAGATTGGTCTTTAGTCCCGTGGCCCGAGCCTTCTTGAGAACGCTCACCCAGCCATTTGCATCGTTCTGCCAAGGCGCATCCATCAGCTTGTGAACCCCAGGCAGGCCGAGATGCAGATAGCGCGCGGTTGTGGAACTGAAGTCAAAGTGATCCGGCGTCAGCGTATCCGATGCCCCGCGGCTGAAGATGTGGGTGCGCCGACCGGTCGCCTGAGAAACGAAGGCGTCGGTCCACTGCGTGCCAACTGCCGAAGTGACATGCATCTGGGCATGGCCAATGCCGGCGCCCGCGGCAAGCGAGCCCAGGAAACGCCCACCCTCGTCATCGCCCACAATGGTGATCGTTTCCACCGGCATGGTGGAATCAAGACGCTTGATGCCGAGCGCGAAATTACATCCCGATCCGCCGCCGTGGCGCTCTTCCGCGATGAACTGCGCATGGCCATCTTCCCCCGGCCAATGCGTCACCATGCGGTTGTTGTCAACGCACCATGTGCCGCCCGTGATAAAGCCGCGGCGCTGGGATTTCCCCATGATCAGCCTGCCTTCAGGACCTTTTCGGTGATCTCGCTGTCGGCCGCCAGGGCGCGGATCGCGGTGAGACCGCTCTTCTGCAGGCTGCCGTGATAGGCCTTCACGGCTTCAAGCGGCTGGATGTTGCCGCTCGCCACTTCGCGCATGAAGGAAACCATGGCCAGCGGATCTTCCGCCAGGTTGATCTTGCGCCCGAAGAGGGCAACCCGTGCGCCGTATTTTTCCGCCTGGTTCAAAAGCTCGAAACAGTCGCGCGTAGTGCCGGCGCCGCCGCCGAGTACGCCCACCGTAATGCTTGGATCGAACGAAGCCAGTTCTTCCAGAGCCTTCGGGCCGTTGTAGGCGATCTTCAGGAATTGCGGCCGGTCCGCCTTGGTCACACCCGCCAGACAGCGAATTATGCTGTCATTGATGTAGTGGGGGACAAGCGCCGGATCGATTCCGCATTCAACGTTTGGATTAAACACTTCCAGGAAGTAGTTGAATTTGTTGCGCGCCGCGTCCTCGCGGAAAGCACTGAAGTGTTCAAGTGCGTTGTAGTCCTGGTCGAGATCATTGTTGAAGGTGATGGAGTAAAGGCCCAGGTCCGTATACTTCTTCGCGCGCGAAAGCGAAGCGCTGCGGAACGGGCGGCTGGCCAGCTTGGAATAAGTGGCACCACGCCCCACCCAGAGGTCTGTCGTGTCATTGGCGCGGATGGCGGGTTTAACAGCACTTTTCTTGAAAACGCCCTTGTCGGCCAGGGCCTCCACATTGGAAGCCGAAACCAGCATGATATCCACGATGTCCTGTTTGACGATGGCAGCGATATTGGCCAGAAATTCCGGCCGGGTCACAAAGCGCGTCGAACTTCCGTCCTTGTTCCGTTTCGGCCCGCAGCCGGGAATGCTCGGCCCCATATCGCCGTCCTTGGCGTCCGCAATGATGA
>DATLDM010000109.1:0-15039 GCA_035525875.1 Aestuariivirga sp. | reverse complement strand
AAAATTTCGCTCATCAGGCGCATGCTGGGGGTCACCACCTTTACCTATGCGCTCACGCATTTTACTCTTTACATCGTGCAGTCAAAATTCGACCTGGTATTCGTCGCCTCCGAAATCGTTTTGCGCATCTATCTCACCATTGGCGTTGTGGCGCTGATTGGTTTGAGTCTCCTGGCGGCTACGTCGTTTGATTCCGCTATCCGCAAGCTTGGCAAGAAATGGAAGATGATCCATCGCCTCGTCTATGGTGTCGCGGTGCTGGGCCTTTTGCATTACTTCATTCAATCGAAAATTGACGTGAGCCCCGCCACATTGATGGCCGGTTTCTTCATTCTTCTGATGATCTACCGCATTTTCATCAGCCAACGGATGGCCCTCACGCCTCTGGTGCTGGCCATCAGTGCCGGGCTTGCCGGGCTGCTCACGGCGTTGACGGAATTTGCCTGGTATGCGCTGGCCACCGGGGTTAACCCCTGGCGCATTGCGGAGGCCAATTTGATGGTCTCGTTCGGCCTGCGGCCCGCCGTCATCGTGGTGCTTGTGGGCCTTGTTCCTTGCGGATTTGTAATATGGCGCAATTGGCAAGGGGCACTAAAGAGGCAGGTGGTTAACGCCGGAAATTAGGACCTTAACCGCTCGTTGAAGCCGTGGTCCTTGCGGTTTTTGGCGGCATTGTGGGAATTCTACTCGGCCTGGCGATTGCCGGCTGGGCAACCTATGTGATGGTGGTTCCGTTCACGGTGAACCCAAGCATCGTCGCCCTGGGCTTTGTTTTTTCACGCCTGATTGGCCTGGTTTTTGGCAATTTCCCGGCGCGGCGCGCCTCGATCCATCGAGGCGCTGCGACACGAATAGCTGCAATCCCTCAAAGCTGTGAGAGGAGTTCCATCGTCGGATAGGAATCGGCTGGCAGCCCCAGTTCAGTCTGCACGGCCTTGACGGCAGCGCGGGTTCCGGCGCCAATCTTCCCGTCCAGTTTGCCCACGTCGTGGCCCCTTGCCTCCAGCTTTTTCTGCAGCGACACGATCTGCTGATAGGTGAGATGCGTCACCTCGGCATTTCCACGGCTGACTTTCGGTGCTCCGGCGATGCGGGTAGCGAGATAGGAGGCGGTGGTGGAATAGACCAGCGACTCATTCCACTTGAGATAGGCCGTGGTAAAATTTTCATAGACGAGAAAGGCCGGGCCATCCTTGCCCATGGGCAACAGCAGTGAGGCGGGGAAGGCATCGGCCTTTACGGCTTTTCCGTTTGCCATCTTCACGCCCCACTTGGCCCATTGCGCGCGGGGATGCTGGATGGCGATATCGGCTTCCTCCCACGGCATGTCGCGCGGCACGCGCACTTCCTGCATCCAGGGCTGGCCGGGCTGCCAGCCATGCTTGCGCAGGAGATTGGCGGATGAGGCCATAACATCGGGAATGCTGCCGCGCAGGTCGCGCCGGCCATCGCCATCGAAGTCGACGGCACTTTCATTGTAGTCGTAGGGGAGGAACTGCGTCTGGCCGATTTCGCCGGCCCAGGCGCCGCGCATTTCATCGGGGCGCAAATCGCCGCGATTGATGAGCTCAAGGGCTGCCATCAATTGCGGGCGGAATTTTTCAGGGCGGCGGCAATCCCAGGCCAGGGTGGCGAGGGACTGCACTGTCGGCAAGTCGCCGATATTGCCGCCGAAATCGGTTTCAAGAGCCCAGAAGGCAACAATCACCGGAGCGGGAACGCCAAATTCTTTCTCAACACGGGCAAAGATGGCCTTGTGTTTCTGGACCAGTTCCGCCCCGTGCTTGATGCGGTAATCGGTGATCATGCGGGCCTGGAATTCAAGAAAGCTCTGGGAAAAGATGTTCTGGGCCCGGTCTTTCTTGATGATGCCGGGATCGTAGGTGATGCTATCGAGGGCGGAAAGCGCTTCGCGGCCTATCCCTTGCGCGGCTGCCTCCTTGTGGAAGGCCTTGATGAAACCCGAAAAGCCAGAGCCGTTGTTTCCACAGTCCGCCGCCTGGGCGTAAGATCCAGCCATGAGGAATGCCGCACTGGCTAACGCGCGCAAAAGCTTCGATTTCAACATTCCAAGACTCCCTGGTTTTTTTGCCTGATTATTCATCGCTTGAGTCAAAATCAAGGCCCTGTTTTATGGCCGCGATGCAGCTTTCGACCGACTGTCCATATCGCACATCCGGCTTCTTGATGCCATTGCGAATAAGCTCGCGGCGGACATGGAGTGATGCCCCGGTGAAATATACGGGCACGCCCTGTTTGGCCACCTTGTTCAGGAAGCCATGCAGGGCATGGGCGGCGGAGGAATCGACAAAGGGCACTTGGGTAAAATCCAGAATGAACGCCTTGGGCACCTCATTGATGCGCTCCAGGGTTGCCGCCACGGCGCTTGCGGCGCCAAAGAAAAATGCGCCGGAGATGCGGTGGATGATGATGCCGGGTTCGGTCTTGTATTCAGCCTCCTGCTCTTCAGCCGCATGATGATGGGTCTCGACGTCGATGGCCTCGGCCATGCGGTGCATGAACATGAGACAGCCCAGAACCACGCCCACCACGATCCCGGTTGGCAGGTCGACAAAAATTACCAGCAGGAAAGTTGCAAAGAGAACCACGGCATCAGCCTTGGAGTTCATGAGCAGGAGTTTGAACTCGGCCCGTTCCGCCATGTTCCAGGCCACCACAACCAGAATGGCCGCAAGGGCGCTCAATGGAATGTAACCCGCAAGGGGTGCGGCCACGAGCATGAAGAGCAAAATGAAGCCCGCATGCAGCATGCCGGCAACCGGGCCATGGGCCCCGGCGCGCACATTGGTTGCGGTGCGGGCAATGGTGCCGGTGGCGGTGATGCCGCCGAAAATGCTGCTGGCGATATTGGCCAGGCCTTGGGCCACCAGTTCCATGTTGGAGCGGTGCCTGCGGCCCGACATGGAATCGGCCACCACTGCTGAAAGAAGTGATTCAATGCCGCCGAGCAGGGCAACGGCCAATGCATCGGGCAGGAGCAGAATTATTTTATCGAAGGTGATTGTCGGCAAGGCAGGGAAAGGCAGGGTGCGGGGAATGCCGCCAAAGCGCGTGGTGATGGTTTCTACATTGAGCTGCAAGGCAAAGGCGAGAATGCTTGCCAGCGCCACGGCGATCAAAAATCCCGGCCAGTGGGGCCGGAATTTTCTCAAGGTGAGAATGACGCCGACGCTAAGGAGAGCGATGGCGGTGGCACCACTGTTCAGACTGGGAAGGGACTGCCACAGGGCCTCCAGTTTCGGCACAAGTTCGGCGGGTTCGGGCCCCGCCAATTGCAGGCCCAAAAGTTCCTTGATCTGGCTGGCAAAAATAATGACGGCAATGCCGGCGGTGAATCCCACGGTCACGGGATGGGGGACATATTTGATATAGGTGCCAAGCCGGAGGAGGCCCACGCCCAGCAGGATGAGACCTGCCATCAGGGTCACCAGCAGCAGGCCATCAAAGCCATGGCGGTCAATGATGGAGGCCAGCAAAACGATGAAGGCGCCTGCGGGGCCGCCGATCTGGAAGCGGCTGCCGCCAAAAGCCGAGATGATGAAGCCGGCGACAATGGCGGTGTAGAGGCCTTTCTCGGGGCTCGCATGAGAGGCAATGGCAATGGCCATGGAAAGGGGAAGGGCGACAATGGCAACCGTCAGGCCGGCTATGGCATCGCGGCGGAGCCCATCAAGAGTGTAACCCTCGCGCAGGGATGTCACGAGCTTTGGGGTGAATTCAACCCGGGAAGGCTTTGGCGGTTGCAGGATTTCTGACAAGGCGTGTCCCCAAAAGAAGAAAATCAGATGTAACAGGTTAGCCTAAAATCGCGAGGGGCCGTACAGAGTACGACCCCTCGCTCAGGTTTTAGGGCCATAATCCCGAATCCACACCCAGTAACGAAAATCTGAACCGGGGGCGATACCAGACTCTCGCAAAGTACGGATTTCAGGGGCCCCACCCTAGCCCTGAATGGGGCGCAATATAGCCAGTTTCGAATTGAATTGAACGAATTTAGAATAAATATTTCACAGGGCACCATTGCAAATAATGGGCTGCGACCAGGCCGCGCAGACTGCAGTTATTCTGGCTTCTTGAGGCTGTTCTGCAACAGTGCGGCGCGCGGGTCATTCAAACCCGCGGGGCTCGCGGCCAAAACTGCGGTGGAACGCAGGATTACGCCGTCATCGAGGACTTTGAGATGATTGGCGGCAAGGGTTGAGCCGGTGGTGGTGATGTCAACGATTACTTCCGCCGTTCCGGCCGCAGGCGCGCCCTCGGTGGCGCCAAGGCTTTCCACGATGCGGTATCCCGTCACACCTTTTTCGGCGAAGAACCGGCGGGTGAGATTAAGATATTTGGTGGCAACCCTGAGCCTTCGCCCATGGCGCGCATAAAAGCTCTCAGACACTTCGTCGAGATCGGCCATGGAGGCCACATCAAGCCAGCATTCCGGTACGGCCACCACAACATTGGCAAAGCCAAAATTGAGCGGCGCCAGAACCGACACAAGATTTTCTTCGGCTGCGGATTTCTCCCAGAGCAGGTCCGCGCCGGTGATGCCGAAATCCAGTTTTCCCTCGCGCAGGTTCTGGGCAATTTCCGCCGCCGAGAGAAAGGCAACCTCGATACCGTCAATGCCTTTCAGCTGGCCGCGGTAGCCACGTTCCGCGCCCGCGCGCGCGATGCTCAAGCCCGCCGTTTCCAGAACGGCCGAAGCCTGTTGCATCAGACGGCCCTTGGAGGGAATGGCCAGTGTCAGGACTTTCATGCCAGCACCGCTTTCAGGCGCTCTGTGTGGATGGCGCAGCCCACGGCGGAAACAGGCACAGGTGAGCCCATGTCGGTGAGGAGATTGTCGTAACGTCCGCCGCCGGCCACCGCGACGAAGCCATCCGCTGTTTCAACCTCAATCTGGAAAACAAAGCCGGTGTAATATTCGAGTTCACGGCCGAAGGTCGCCTTGAACTCGAAGCGCTTGGCGTTAAGGCCAAGCTCTTCCATTTCGGCAAGGCGCTTTTGAAAATACTTCCGCGCCTCGTTGAAATTGCGGCCGCAGTCGGTCCGGTTCAAGACGCCCTCAAGATTGTCGGCGCGTTCCACGATGTTGAGATAGCCGGTAATGGCATCGGCTTTCGCCTGGTCCAGCGCTGCCTCCGAGCGGTCGGCGGATTTGTCGGCGAGGCGCGCAGCAACTTCCTCAAGCGAGCGGCCACCCACAAGCGGCAGGTTTTTGCTTTCGATTTCCTGCGCCACAACGTCTGCAACAGGGTCCTTAGCCAGGCGATCAATGAGCGCTGAAATGCTGGTGCGTTTTGCGCTACGATTTGTGGTGAAGCTTTCCAGCACGTCGCGAAAGGCATGGGGCCGCCAGAAATGGTGCTTCAGGCGATTGCGCCAGCGCGTGGGCATCGGCGTGTCTTCCAGCAGCGCGGAGAAGAGGCCGAGGTCGCCCAGCGTCACGCGGAACTTGGTAAGGCCCGCGGCTTCCAGGGCGCTGATCGCCAGTTTCAGGACGCGGGCTTCGGCTGCCGCCGCATCGGGGGCGGCAAACCATTCGAGGCCGGCCTGGAGGAATTCCTGCGGGCTCAGGTGCTCGTTGGGAAAACGGAAGGCGGAGCCGAGATAGCAATATTTTGCTTCTTCATCGGGCTTTTCCGCATGGCTCAGGTGATAGCGGCAGGCAGGCACGGTGAGATCGGGGCGCAGGCACATTTCAGCGCCGGCGGGATCGGTGAACACAAAGGTCCGGGCGCGGATGTCTTCGCCGGAACGTTCGAGAAAAATATCGGCGGGCTGGATGATGTCGGGGGCGATGTAATCAAAGCCGGCACGCTCGAAAACCGCTGTGATGGCGGCATTCTGGCGTTCCAGCGCCTCGCGCTCGGCTTTCGATTTACCGGCCATCGTCAGCGCAATCAATAATACCCGTCATCCCGGCGTACGCCGGGACCCAGACTTTCAACCGGCACGCAGGTGGAAAGTCTGGGTCCCGACTTTCGTCGGGATGACGGAGGAGAGAGCGGGGGAACACTATTTCCGCTCCAGCATTTTTTTCACGGCAGCAACCAGATCGGTTTCGGGAACCGAAACCTGGGCCAGGCGCTGGCTCGCATATTCCTCGCGGGATTCGACGCCGCTGGCGAGCTGGCTGCCCAGCGCCAAATCCTTCAGCGTCACTTCGCCTTTGGCCTTTTCATCGCCGCCCTGAATGACCACGAGCGGGCTGCCGCGCTTGTCGGCATATTTCATCTGGGCCTTCATGCCGGAAGTGCCGACATACATTTCAGCGCGGATACCAGCGGCGCGCAATTGCTGCACCATTTTCTGGTAATCACCTTGGCGTTCCTTATCCATGACGAGAACGACGACAGGCGCCGTCGTTTCCTTGTCCTCGGTTTTGCCCAGAAGTTTCAGCGCGGAATAGAGACGCGAGACGCCCATTGAAAATCCTGTCGCCGGAACCGATTGCCCAGTGAAACGAGCAACGAGATCATCATAGCGCCCGCCACCGCCAACGGAACCGAAGCGAACAGGCTTTCCATCCTCGTCCGTTGTTGGCATCAGAAGTTCGCATTCGAAAACGGGACCGGTGTAGTATTCAAGACCGCGAACAACTTCTGGAGTTACCAAGACGCGCTTTGAACCGTACCCTGCTCCTCTAAACAGGCTGACCATGCTTTGAAGTTCTGCGAGGCCCTCTTCGCCAACCTTAGAACCATGAACAAGTGGCGCCCAAGCGTTTAGTATCTGCAGGTTATCACGAAAGTAGCTGTTACCGTTTATGGTAGCAGTTATCTCGTCTGATAGATCATGTTCGGCCTTGTCGACCGCTACCATATTCGCTGCAGGATCCATCGCATAACCAAGAGCATTCACGAATTTCAAAACTTTGTCCGCTTGATCCGAATTAAGTTCAGCTCCTTTTGTGAAATCGCCTGACTCGTCTTTCCGACCTTTGCCAAGCAATTCACGAACCCCATTTGGTCCTAGTCGATCCAACTTATCAATCGCACGAAGTACAATCATCCGCTGCGCAGTTTTATCAGCTCCCGCAACGCCAATGGATTCTAAGATACCATCCAACACTTTGCGATTATTGACCCTGATCACATACTGCCCACGCGGAATGCCCAACGCTTCCATCGTATCCGCTGCCATCATGCAGACTTCGGCGTCGGCGGCGGGCGATGCGCTGCCAACCGTATCGGCATCGAACTGCATGAACTGGCGGTAGCGGCCGGGGCCTGGTTTTTCGTTGCGGAAGACCCAGCCCTGCCGGTAGCTGCGAAACGGCGTAGGCAGGAATTGCTGGTTCTCGGCAACGTAGCGGGCGAGTGGGGCGGTCAGGTCATAGCGCAGGCTCAGCCACTGCTCGTCGTCATCCTGAAAGGAAAACACGCCTTCGTTCGGGCGATCCTGATCGGGAAGGAATTTTCCCAGCGCCTCGGTATATTCAATGAAGGGTTGCTCCACCGGTTCAAAACCGTAGTTTTCATACACCCCCTCAATGATGCGCAGCAGGCGTTTGAGGCCGCGAATTTCATTCGCGTCCACATCGCGGAAACCCTTGGCGAGGCGTGCCTTGGGGCGGTTTTGCTTGTCACTGGAAGCCATGGTCCCAACCCGTTTGTTGAGGGCTTCTAGCGCCCTTACTTATCGCGCACAACCTTCTGGTTCTGCTCGCCCAGGCCGTCAATGCCGATGCGCATTTTATCGCCGGGTTTGAGGTATTGCGGCGGCTTCATGCCCATACCAACGCCAGGAGGGGTGCCGGTGGTGATGATGTCGCCCGGCATGAGGGTAAAGAATTCCGAGAGATAGGCAACGATATGGGCCACGCCGTAAACCATGGTGGCGGTGGTGCCATCCTGCACGCGCTTGCCGTTGAGCTCCAGCCAGAGGTGGAGGTTCTGCGGGTCCTTCACTTCGTCGGCGGTCACCAGCCAGGGGCCGATGGGGCCGAAGGTGTCGTAGGATTTGCCCTTGGTCCACTGGCCGGAACGCTCGACCTGGAATTCGCGCTCGGAAAGGTCATTGATGGTGCAATAGCCCGCCACGTGCTTCATGGCGTCGGCCTTGGTGATGTTCTTGGCGCGGGTGCCGATGATTACGCCGAGTTCCACTTCCCAGTCCGACTTCTTGGATTTCGGCGGAATGGTCACATCGTCATCGGGGCCGGAGATGCAGCTCACATGCTTGGTGAAAACCACGGGCTCGGGAGGAACCTGGAGGCCCGATTCAGCCGCATGGTCGGAATAGTTGAGGCCGATGGCCACGAATTTCTGCGAGTTCGCCACGCAGGCGCCGATGCGCGGGGTGCCGCGGACCAGTGGCAGGGATTCGAGCTTGAGCTTCTTGAGCTTGGCCAGGCCCTTGGGCGAAATGGTCTCGCCGGTGATGTCCGGAATGACTTTCGACAGGTCCCTGATCTTGCCGGTCTTGTCCAGGATACCCGGCTTTTCCTTGCCCATCGGTCCGTAACGCAGAAGTTTCATTTTCCATTCCTTTTAAGAGCTGACTCTTGCCAGCGCGCCAAAATGCGCAGAATTAGAGGCAAAGTCAAAAGCATAGTATTGCATTGATGGCGGCCAATTGGCATAAAATCACGCATGACTTCATTGATAAACCTCTGTTTGGTGATACAACCAACCCGTCTCGACCCGGATGATTTTGGGATTATCGCCCGGATCGTGCAGTCATTGGATCCGAGCATACTGATTACAATTCTCACATCCAAAGACAAGGCCGCAAATGTCAAGCCGGAGCGCTGGAAACACAAATCTGTCACCATTGCCATCGGGCCATCTGGCCGGTTTACGCCGCAGCGGGGTCCCATACTGCAGAACGGGGCTGTTCCCAAGTTGGAGCAGTACAGCAGATTTCTTGCCGCTGGGGTGGCGACGCCGCGCACCGCCCGCTTCGAGTTCGGCAAACGCTATATGTCGGAAGAGTGGTCCGAATTCGTGATCCTAAAGCCGTTGCCGCTGACCATGACGTCAAATTCTGGCCGGTCGCGCATGTATCGGACGCATCGCCTTGAGCACCTGTCGCCCCACACCCTGCCTGAGGATCATTTTTTGCGTGAAGGACCGGCGCTGGTCCAGGAATTGATCGATACCGGGCTCTATCCCAGCAAATTTCGGGTATTGTCACTATTTGGCGACCCCCTCTACAGTTCGATCACCCGCAGCATGGTTCCGCGCGCCTCCCTTGATGCCAGCGATGAGGACATCGAAGCGTCGATTATTGATGCGAAGAATCCGCTGTCAAAAGCCGCCGACAAGGATGAGAAGCGAACCGCGCTGGCCTCTGACCCAGATGTCCTGGCATTTGCGCGCGTGGTCCATGGGGCATTTCCCCGAAAGCCGGTCCTCGGCATTGACATTCTCAAGCGTGAATCAGATGGCAAGCTGTTTGTCCTTGAAGTCAACGCAGGTGGAAACGTCTGGCACCTTTCCTCCCCCAAGGAAAAGCATAGGGCCCGTCTGGGGGGCAAGGAGGCTATGGTGGCCCAGCATGATGCCTGGAAAGTGGCGGCACGGGCGTTGATCAGAATAGCAAGAGACCATGCCGCCTAAACTTTCGATCAGGCGATGCGGTCAATAATCGAGAAGTTCCCAGGCGATCAAGCCCAAGGCTTCGCGCGAAGGGAAACTTCCAACCCAGATGCAAACCATCACAACTGAAATAAATCCCAGACCTGAGACAACTGCAGCCTTAGCCACAGTGGTGCCCCGGGTGACCAGCGTGCGCAGAATATAGGCCGCAATACCCGCCGGCAGTCCCAAAAGAAATGAACCGGCAAGCAAAAGGACCGGACCATCCATGGACCTTGGCCAGGCAAGTGCCACTGAAGCGCTCCGGCTAAAAAGTACGGCCAAAGTGAGCGCGGCACCACCGAGACTAATCACAAGCACGAATGGCAGGCCGCCGGCATGGCTCAAGACAGCATAGGTCGCCAAAGAAATGAAAATGGCGAGCAAGCCAAACAACATCCACGAAGGATCAAGCGTTGTCTCCCGTCCGGATTGCTGAAACTTGCGCGTTTTTATAAGGCCGAAAATTCCCGCAACGACGATCAGCAGGAACAGCGGCCGCGAAAAGGCGGTCCAGCCCCAGATCTGCTCGGTCTGGTAATATGATCTCTCAACCAGACTGCCGAGAACAAAGCCCAAAAGCAGCGGGGCCCGCGACCAGCGCGCCTGCTCGAAGGCTATGCCGGCAAGAGATGCCAGTGCCAGAAGAAAATAAATCGTCAATACAGGGGTTTTGCCGATGGCCGTGCCAAGCGCCACCGCAATTGCGATAATTGCCACATATTGCGCTTGTGCCAGGGAGATCCGGGTAATGAAGGGGATCACGGCGAAAAACAAGGGAACTGCGAGAAAATTGGCTGCGATAATCGTGGCGCCCAATATATATGCAAGCTCCGGACGGGTTGCCATTTGCGGGCCAATGGGCACGCCCACAGTGATCAGCGCTACCATGATGATGGCCATCACCGAGCTTCCCGGAATGCCCAAGAGCAGGGTTGGCAGGAGTGCGCCACCTTCCTTGGAATTATTTGCGGCCTCGGGGGCGATTACTCCCGGCAGCGCCCCCTCACCATAGGGCACATCCGATTTCACGTTGCGGGCGGCATAGGCATAGGACCACCAGCAAGCCACCGACGAGCCCACGCCGGGGAGAATACCGATCAAAATACCGTAGAGGCTGCTGCGCAGGATCAAAAGCTTGTAGCCAAGGGCTGCGAGCATGCCCTGCATAACTCCCGCCATGCTGTAGGGAGCCTTCGCCAGTTCGATCAGGCGCGCCGGACGGTTCATGATCGTAAGCATCTCGGGCACCACGAACATTCCTGCCACGATGACTTGCACCGGAACGCCCTGCCATAAATCGTAGAGGCCGAAGGTGAGCCGCGGCTCGGACGTGGTGGGATGGATTCCGATCATGGAGATCAGCATGCCAAGGGCACATAAAATGAGCCCGCGCCGCAGCCCGCTCTCGGATATCGTGGCAACCAACGATACCCCGATACAGGCAAAGGCCAAGAATTCCGGCGGGCCAAACTGCGTTACAAGCAAACGGGAAAACGGTATCAGGGCCAGAAATGCCAACGCGCCAATCACGCCGCCCAGGGCGGAAGCTGACAGGCTGGCCCCCAGGGCTTCGCTGGCCCGGCCCGCCCGCGCCAGGGGGAAGCCATCCTGCACGGTGGCGAGGTCAGCGGAAGTTACCGGAACGCCAAAGGCAATTGCCGGAATTGACGACGATGTGTGGATGACGGAATGGAGCGCAATCAGAAAAACACCTGCTTCGGGCCCGTCCCAGAGAAGGGCGAGAGGCGTTGTCAGGATTATGGATGTCTTGCCTCCGAGTCCTGGCACCAATCCGAGTACAAACCCCAATGCCGTTCCAGAGCAGAGGGCGATCAGTAGCGAAACCCAATCCATGCAGGCTCAGTTAAAGCACTGTGCTGAGCCATTGTCCGCAATTTTTCGGCCACACTCCATTGCGGCATTGATTTTCAGGCGCAGGGAAGTTCCCTCGCCCAATAACTGCTTCAGAAAAACATCAACCTGCTCGCCTGGACGAGGCGTGCTTGCCAGGCCTGCCGCTTCAAGATCGGAGGTGTAAACGGGATCAGCGCTGATCCGCAGGAAAGCAGCCCGCAAAGCACTCAGGGCTTCCGGTGAGGTTTTTGGAGCGGCCAGGAGAAGGCGGCCAAAATCCGATACCTGCTGCACAGTTTTGACAAGCTCCTGGTCAGCTTTGGGATCGACAACGTCGGATAAACGCGCCGCTCCGGAAAATTGCTTGGGATACTCCGCTGCACCAATCAGTAATACAGGCTTCATTTCGCCAGATTCCACCAGACCTGCTTCCGGGTCGGTGCCGGACAGCATTATCGCATTCAGATCGCCCGCGAGGAACATTGTCTTCATGACATCGGTTTCGAAACCCTCGGCTGGCAGTATATTCAAGTTGGTGACGGCGTTCAAAAGCACCGCAAAAAAATAGTCCGACGCGGACCGGTAATGGACGGCAATCCTGAGTTGCGGCTGGGCCGCGCGCGGCTTCTTGAAGTCCCAATCCGCGCCCGGGCCAACGCCCAACAGAAAATTGCTGCTGGTGAATGACCCGATAGCCGGCATCTTGGACAGGTCGAACGGCAGTTTATCGCCTTTCGAGAGCTGGTCAAAAATCACCCCGGCAGAGATCACGGTGAGGTTTATCTCTCGGGAGCCGGACTCATAGACGTCCTTGATCACAACGACATTGCCTTTGGACCGCAAATTCTGAACTGTGACGCTTGCTCCCGGCTGGTCCCGTTCCAGCGCCTTGGCAAAGGTGCGGGCAAACTGGTCCGATGCCCCGCCAGGCGTGCCGGTTGTGAAAATCCTTATTGATTGCTGGGTAAGAGGAGAGGAGTCCTGCGCCTGGACTCTGCTGGAAAACACACTTGCCGCCAGAGCCAACGCAATGATTGCAATTAAACAGGTGGCAGAACAGAAACTCCGCATCAGGTAGATTTTCTTGACCACCCCATAATCCTCCGCCAATACGTTCTCTAGTCAAACACGAATTCATACTGGGCGCAACTGAGGCGCCGCCAAATTGGCTTGCAAACGAAGTGGACGGACAATGCCAGATCTATCAAGCTTGCTTGATCCCTTCAGAATGGGGGAAGATTTGCCGGCGCAGCTGGACATGGTGCGGCGTCTCGCTCCTTTGCATTGCGTATCCTGTGATGGCTACCATTTGGTTTGGGCGGAAAGGCGCGCGAAAATCGATCGTGAAACTGAGTTGTTCTATAATCCCGAATTCATGAGCAACATTCTTGCGGGCATCGGACGGCTGCATGGAGCAGGCCATAGGACCATCAAAATTTTCATCGCCGGCAGCGCCGATACGAAATTGCTTGCGGCCTGCGCCTATGCCGTCCATGTCCAGAAGTATTTCACGCCAGATGCCGCAGATTTTCACATCATGGACGCCTGCGAAACACCTTTGCAGCTGGCGCGTGCCTACGCTGGGCGGTTTGGCCTTCGAGTAACTACTACAACAGGCACCATGCCAGATGCGATACCGGACTTGTCCGCGAATCTCATTATCGTCTCAGGCCTTCTCCGCTTCATACCTTATGAGGAGAAAGCGCTGTTCTTGAAGCGCATGAAATCGCTTCTGTCAAACGGCGGCGCAATGGCCTTTACCCAGTCCATCAGATTGAATGATGATCCGGCTCCAGCACGGTTTGAATGCAGCGATCCGGCCGACTTGAGAAACCTCTTCGATCAGGCGGGATTTGTGATTGAACGCGAAGCGACGACAAAGATCGGCCTAATTTCGGGATCAAAAGATCGTCGCAACCGGACGCGCTATTCGGTCCTGGCGACATCCGGGCTTCAGTAAAAATTTCATCATCACCAAATGTTGACGGTAGTGGCTGACGGATGCCAGCGCGGTTGATAGCCTTTCGCCAGAATGGCGGTGATGAGTGGTGGTGTCAAAAGCCTGGCCTTCATAAGCGAAGCCCGGGGAATTGCCAGCCCATATTGGGAATGAGACCATTGCAGAAGGTGCTGGCCTTTGATGGCATAGGCGTGGCCTTCCTGCTCGATCATGGCGCCATCGGGCAAGTCCCTGATCTCGGCCTCATGCCTTGCCAGGCGCTGGGCGTGGAGTTCGCGGTCAAAGTCATTAACCTTGCGGCCGCCGATAAAGTTCTTGGCATCTGCCCTGCGGCAAAAGAAGCAAGGCCTATGTCCTGCGGCCAGGGCTGTCACCTCATCCATAAAGAATAATGAGGTGTAACCCTTCCCCATGGCCTCGTGCTTCATGTTCTTGTAGTGCATGTCGCAGCAAATCCAGTGCCGGCTGGCCCAGCGGCGCTTGCCAAGCGTCTTGTCATCGCGGTGAAACTTGCCGCCGCGGTTTCCCATCATGAGCCCGCGAGCCGGATTGGCTTCAATTTCCCCCCAGGGGGTTACGCGGTTTTGCAAGGTCATGGCTAATCGACGCGGTGATAAAGGCCGGGATAGTTTTGCACGAGGCCAAATTCATCGAATTCAATTTCGCTGGTAAAGCTGCCGTCGGTGGCTTCAAAAAGAAAACGTCGGCCCGGTTCGAGGCAGGTATATCTCTGGCCGTCCGTCACGGGGACCAGCCTGTCGAAGTAAACATAGAGCATCTGGAAAGTCCGGGCTTGATCTTTGTCAAAGCTCGTGCGCCGCACCGGCAGCGTATTGGTGAAACAGGTGAAGGTAAAATCGACATCGATGCAGCCATCCAGTTCTTTGAGATGAGCGCCGCGCGCGTCGTGCCAAATGCCTTGCGTTGGCGAAGCACATGCCAGCGTTGGGCCGTCAATGGAGTCAATCCGGAAGGATAAAACCCGCCAGTCCTGATCAGTCTGGATTTCGTAAGCAAAGGCGTAGCGCGTTCCCTCGTCTTCGCCGACGACCTGGCTTTTAACCAGGTAACCGCCGGCCTTCGCCTGAAGCACCAGATGTTCAAGCCCGGCACCTTCCGCCGGCTTCCAGCGTGCGGTTATCTGGTCAACAGGTTTCCACATGGCGACACGTTTACCGTTTGGCTGAACGCGGCTTTGCCGGGGGGCGCGTGGGAGCCGGAATGGCGAAGGGAGGTGTCGGCAGCATGAGGTTCTGGCGGCCGACCTTGGTGATGTCTTTCTCGCCGCACAGGCCCATGGTGATATCCAGTTCGCTTTTCAGGATTTCGAGGGCGCGGGTGACGCCCGCTTCGCCTGCGGCACCGAGGCCATAAATGTAAGCCCTTCCCACCATGGTCCCCTTGGCGCCCATGGCCATGGCTTTCATGATGTCGATGCCGGTCCGGATGCCGCTGTCAAAGAACACTTCAATCTTGTCGCCAACCGCGTCGACAATGGCGCCGAGCATGTCGATGGTTGCCGGCGCGCCATCGAGCTGGCGGCCGCCGTGGTTTGAAACGATGATGGCATCGGCTCCGGTCTGCACGGCGAGCAAGGCGTCGTCCACATCATTGATGCCCTTG
>DATLDM010000108.1:0-23968 GCA_035525875.1 Aestuariivirga sp. | reverse complement strand
GAAGGGGAAGCGGTGACGTTAAGGTTTATCGGTCCTATTAAACTCCCATCGCGCGCATCGTGAGCACCACGCACACAGTGCCGCATAGTGAACCGCTTTGAACCATGCCAATTTCCAATTCAACTTTCTTGATCGCTTTAGCTAACAAGGGATGGTCTAAGACACCGTAGGGACCTGCGTCATAGCCGAGACGTAACAGCAGATTTTGAACCCGGACGGCGCAACTTGCCACAGTAATACGATCATTGAGAGCGGCCGGAAGGAGTACAGCGGCATTTGTGCACTGTGAGTTCCATGTTTCCTGCACGATGCCCTTGAATGAGCTGCAACTCATCGATGAGCCAGCATGAAAACCCGAGATCATCGCGACAACCCGGCTGGTCCCGCGTATTACTATGGGAGCACCGGAATCACCAGGCAATGCCGCACAGTCGTTCAGCATGGTCGCCCCTGTGCCAATGCCAGGGCCCAAACGTATCGAACACTTTGCATCAACCATTTGGCGGCCTGCGGAATAACCAACCGCAGTAAAGCCCCCTCTGTCTGGAAGCGCGTCATTCAGTACTGCATCGTATGGCTGCAGATATCCATGCCGGCGTCCCAAGCAGTCTTCCAGAGCCAGTAAAACCCAGTCGTTGGCAGGCTTGCGGAATTGTCGGTCAGGACCCGTATAGTCGCCCCACATCACCGGGACTGCCCGGGTTGTGGGGTGTTCGCCATTCGGTAATGTCACTTGCGTAAGTGTGAAAGTTCCTCTGTCTGCGTTGGACGGCGGACGAAGTGCTGTCACGTACCAAGGCCCAAAAGCCACATGAAAATTGGTCAATACGGTGCATTCGTCCACGAGAAAGGCGGTGCCCCGGGACTGGCCCTCGGGAAGATTGAACTCAATGACACCAACCGGCGCGAAGTTGGACGCTTCACGCAAATCGACGTTGAAGACCCACGCCGAAGCGAGGTTCCAAAAACCAGGTAGAAAAAAAGCTGCGACAAGAAAAGTGAGCAACACGCGCAAGGCAACGGTCATTTCCCGGGACCTCCTGCCAATAATGCGAAGGCGAGATTAGCTCAATCGGAACGTAGTTGCAATGTTGGGGCTAAGTTCAATCCCCCGGCGTTCCTGGCTCGCCGATATGCACGATGATATCTCGGATGTAGTCTTCGACAATCTCTTCATCCAGATCCATATCCGCCAACGTAAATCCTGCGACTGCCGCCTCTGCAAGGAGTTTCGCTGCCAGCACGCCGGCCTCGCCCGGCTCCTTAGGTGCGGATGTCACATTGGTGGCAATCCATCCGTCCAAAAAATCCACACCCTGCGCACTCATTCCTTCGCTCCATACCAAGTGACCTTGCCCGGTTGTTTTATCGCCCAAGCGTGCCATTCCCAAAACAGTTTCTTGAAGGCTTCACTCGCGGCCTCAAAGGTCTCTTCCTCGCCGTATTGAGGCGTGCTGACGGGAAAATAGGGAGCGGTGAGGGACCACAACCAGACCACCCGCTGACCGGGCCGCATCATTTTCATGATCTGGCCGGCGATCAACCGATCGATTTTGATGGCATAGTCGTCTTTGGAACCACGAAACGTTTTCCGTCTGGTAAATGTTTTACCAATGAAGCGCTTTGGATCAACTTGGTCTTTCATTTGCCGTGCTCCCAATGACCACGACAAAACTGTGGACGCAGCGCCAAATGGTCACGTCGCTTAGTATTTCAATGAGACATCAGATTAAACGTTTGTAACCAAAAGCGCTTCCCCGCTGCTGACAGGCCGCGGGGATTCTTTGAAGTTAGGAGTTGGGAGCCTTGGTAAGCATGGCATGGAGTAATGTGTCGAACTTGTTCATTCTTCTCCGGGGAATGTTGTTCTATCGAGTACCTGTTTTATCTTTACACCGCTAATAACCACCAAAACAGCGCCAACAAAAAAGAAACCAATTCCAATCCAAAACGCATAGAACTCGTTTGATTTCCATCTTTCTCTAACCACGTCGTCAAGCCCAGTTGTAAGTTCTAAATCTTTGAAAATATCAAACGAAAACCCAATCGTTCCCGCTCCCATTGAAAAAAGAAGAGACGCGACAAAACCCAATGCCCCAAGGGAAAACAATTCACCTCCTGTAACGGGATAGGCTTTTATGATTGCGTGACCGTGTTTCACGTCCAAAGTACTCGACTTGGCGGTTTTTCTTCCCCTTTTGCCGCCAGTTCCAGACTTAGGCTCGTTCGGCACGGCTGGCGTATCTTCGGGCGCTTCGCCTTTTCCCGCAAAACCAACTGCACCTGGCTCTTCGGGTTTATTGTCCATCGGGTTTTTGGGCACTGTTTTCGGCTATTAAACTCAAGATGAGTTGTGCCAATTCCTCGGCATTTCCCACTTGCATTTGGACGGCCTGATGAAAGACGTCCGGGCCGTTGTATACCACCTCTCCAAATTCCACTCTCACCATCCCACCCCACACCCGCACAGTGTAACGGTTGGAAAAGGTGGCCGGCAGAGCATGCCCATCTCCTAGTGTCACTGAAGCGTCTTGCGATTCCGTGGCTGCCACCGCTTCCGAGATGATATTCTCGTGCGTCTTGTTTCCGACCATTTCCATAGCTCCAATTTGAATGGAGCGATGATGGCATGAATCCCGCGACGCTACAAACATGGAGGAAAACCGTCATTTTGAGCAATATTGGGCCATTCAAATTCTACCTTTCAAAACTAATTCTGCGTTTGATGACCGCACCGGTCCGCGGCCGGCATAGTGCTAGGTCTCGAGGGCCGGCCCCGGCTATCCGCGCCCCGAAGCGGCCAGGATGGCGCCTATCTTGTCCAGCAGGGCCCTGGGCGGCCGTTGCTTCTGAAAAGGTTGGCGGGGCGCCACGCCCGTGAAACGCCCCGCCGAGGCTACAAGGGCCGGAAAGGAACTAACGGCTCTTGATGGTATTTTTTGAATGCCGGCGCTCCAGGCATCGGCAAGGTTTCGAATTCCTTCCGGCTGTAGCCATTGCTCAGTTTCGCGGTGCCAGCACCGAGCAGAATGGCATAGAGGATCCGCAACGATGCTGAGCTCAATTGCGGTGGCCTCATCGATGATATCAACTTCGACCCCGTCGCGAAGCGTGGTGTGAAGTTTCACATTGTCCAGAGTGAAAGACAGTCCGTTGATCTCTGAATTGATAATCCCCTCGTGAATTACCGGCGAGAATCGATTGCTGACCGGGAGGCTGAAGCCCACCGCGGTGCCCGTTTCATCTTCCCAAATGTCAAGAAACCGATCACTCACACTTCCGAAAACTATGCGCTGGTCGTGATGGCAACAGAGTTTGCAATCGTCGAAGCGCAGCGCCCCTCGCGCAAGAAAGGCCGGCCTTGGAAATTTGGCGTCTGCGTCGTAGCCTGTGGCCCACAGGTGAGCATAGCCGCGATAGGTGAAATTTTTTCTGCTCATTGCAGCGTTTCCTCGCCGGCCAATTTTTGTGCGAATTCCATCCAGTGACGATTTCCCGGCGAATTGAGTGGGATCATGGCGCCCAGGGCATCGGGAAATTTGATTGCCGTATTCTGGAAACTGGCACCCAACCGCTCTATCGCCCGAAGATGGTCAAGCAGCTCGCGCGCCTGAGCTTGTAACGCCGGCCGGGCCGCTTCTCCTACTGCGATTTTCCAAGGCCAAGTGAGATCATTGCGGAGTGCTTTCAAGCCGCGCATTTCCGCTTCAAGGTTTATGCGCTCTTCCGTCAATTTGCCCACTTCCCGTTCGCGTTGCGATTCCATGTGTGCATCGACCTGGCGACCAATGGTGGCGTTGAGGTTCCGGATTTTATCGTAGACCTGCGCATGTCGCGCCCTCAGCGATGCAAGCTTTTCCTCGGCCTCTATTAATTCTGGCGATTTCCGAACGCCACTCAAGGCGGCCTCCAGTACTTCGGGCGTCGGTGAAATATTTGACTTGTTGCTCAGTCGTCCAAACATTTTCGTTCCTCTGTTGACCTCCGCAACATTAGCTATTTCCGGTGGCAACTGAGAGTGACGTTGTAACAAAACTTTCGCGGCAATATCGTTTAATTCGGCTGCAGCCTCGCTCTCCAACTTTTCTGGGTCGCTCCACTCGCTTTCGGGCAGTTTGTTCATGACAAGAGCGGCCAGGAGATCCACGTTCACATCCAGGTAAACCCGGCTGAGCCGCAGACGTTCTCGCCGGCGTGACTCAGCCATTCGCTGTTTGGGTGGTTTTGCCATTTTTAATTCTCCGTGAGATCGCTGAAAGTCTGAAAATAAAGCACGTTAAGGTCGTATCGAGCTAATTTCCCGATTTTTTTATTTGTTTCATTAAATCGCATTGCGGCTCGATATGGCGGACGGGAAAAACCTCTGATTTTCTCGCCGGGAATAAAAACTCTCCGCATTGGGGCATCGTGGGTGCGCGGTCGACGGCCACCCAGGTCTCGAGGCCGGCGGGGGGTGTTCGCAATTCCAGAAACCTTTTTTCGTGGCGTTTCTGACAAGTGCAGGGCGACACCGGTGCGCCCGGCGGAAGGCTGTAAACTCTGTGGCATGGCCCATCATAAAAAGTATTTATCCCCCACATTTTTGCCCCCACCAGGTGGGGCGGAAAGCCGGGCCCGGGCAACTGGCGTAAGAGCAAACTCGCTGGCATAACGGACCATGCTGGCGGCCGCAGCATTGGCAATGCCCAGGAGGGGGTTTTGAATGAGGTTGTTCTTTGCCGACCGGATCATCAGGCCTTTATGGGATAGGGTGTTCAGGGCCTCGTGAGCATGCTTCCACGTCGCGTAAGCTTGGCAGTAAGCAGCCAGCGCGGCAACATCCAACTCTGAGAGCAGGCGCAAGGCGTAGAGCATGGGCGCCACTCGTTCCCACTCCTGTTTGGCGTCATCGCACAGAAACGCTGGCGGCAATGGCATCGCAGGGCTGGCCTCGACTTGCTCTGCCTTGATAGGTCGCTTTCCACGATTGCCCTGGACAAGTTTCAAGTGGTTGGGGAGCGGTTTACGGCCTCTCATGATGGGTCACCTCGAATTTCGCGGTATTGCGCGTGTAGTGGGATCGCAGGTCCGTGAGCGGCATAGCTGCAGGTCTCGAGGGCCGCCGGGGTCATAGCGTTGTCCCCTCCAGCTCATCAGCCAGGCGCCGCAATAGCCTTGCCGTGGCCTGCGCTGTAGCCGTGGGCGCCACTGTGACGGAGAGGGCGGGTAACTTGACCACTGATGGCAATTGGCCTGTGCCGCGCTCAATGAGGCCTTCTGACGTGACGGTGAACGTGACGTGCTGGGTGAAGGTCATGCAGCCATTCCTTTTGGGTCATGTTCGCGAATGTAAGTCAGGGCGGCTTCATTGCCCTTGGTTGCCAGCAGCAAGTCGGCTGCTTTCTGTTGATCCCATCCGAGCCTGGAGATGGCGACCGTAACCTTGGGATCGTCCTTGCCCAAGACCTCCACCAATTGGGGAAAGAAAACGAGAGGTTTTGGAGGTTCCTTTTTCCTTCCCTCCAGAGCCCTTCTTGGTTCCGTTTGTTGAGGTGCCGATTGGCTTACGAAAGGCCTATCCAAATCCTTAGCTGAGCCCAGCCCGCCATCGGCTTGCGATGGCGTGATATGCTGGGCAGTATCTAAGTGGGTGGTTAAGTGGGAGAGTTCTGGACCTCTGGTGAGGTTGTTGGAAGTCCTCTGGTGAGGTTGTTGGGGCTCATTTTGAGGTCTTTGGATTTGCGATTTGAGGTCTTTGGAATTCGGATTTTCGGTTTCCAAAGTCCTCGCTTGAGGTTGATGGGGAGCCCTGTCCATAGTCCTCTGGTGAGGTTGTTGGAGAGATGCGTTTACGGGTTCGAATTTGCGGCTTTCAGTAGCGAGCTCACCCCGGCTTTTTGCCTCTTGAGAGAGGCGCGTCAGGGCATCCCAATTGAACTTGTAGTGGGACTGGTGGCGAGGTCCGGCCGGGTTTGACCAGGTCAACAGTCCGGCAGCCTTGAGGTCGGCCTTACCTTTCTTGATGGCGCTGGGCCACATGTTGAGCATGCCGGAGAGGCGCAATTCACCCGGGAAGCATGCTCGGGTTTTGGCATCCATGGTGCAGATCAGTTCGATTCCGACGCGCCTGGCCGCCGGCGAAAGCCCGGGGATCCGGTTGAAGGCCTCGATTGCCTGCCAGCGCATTGAGGCGACCTCTTGCGGCTTGAATTCGTCCAGGTCCTCCGACTCATGGTGCAGAGAGTGATCTTCAGCCACGCGGCACCCCGATCTCGAAAACGTGATGGATAACTTCGCGACCGCGATTGATTTTAAATCCGGGAAGGTGTTGAGATTTTCTCAAGGAGTTGCTGCACATCTCCCCACAAGTCCTACACTCAGCCCGCGGCGCCCCTCGCTTGCGGGCGTCTTTTTGAGTGATAGGCCGCGCAAGGATTGTCTCTCGCCTGGACATTGTGCTATTATTGCAGCGGGAAGCGCATTTGTTTCCTGTGCTCGTAACGCAAGCAGCCCCTGGCGTTCCCTCGCTGGGGGTTTTTCTTTGGCCGCAGTTTGAAAATGTGCTAGTGTCGCAATTGGAAGCTGTTAGCCTCCATTCCCTTATACGACGATCACGATCAACCTTCCCGGCCCGCGCGATAATCCTGGCCGGGATTTTTCTTTTCTGAGCCATTGGTCATGCCGCTTTGCCGGCCGAAGGATTGAGCGTCCCGTCCAGCAATCGCATTAACGCCGCTTTGGAAATGAGGCGACGTTTGCCAATTTTGATTGAAGGAATTTCACCGCTTTTCACCGCCTCGTAAGCCGTATTACGGCCAATGCCGAGGGCTTTCGAAGCCTCCTCGACGGTCACAGTTTCGCGTTCGATTTTCATAAAATATCCTTTCTTTCTTCGATATCGTCTCAACCTTTACCCGTGGTCCTTGACTGTGCCAAGATATCGTCCTACATTTTGTAAGATAGTTATTCGGAGTTGGATAGATGGGAAAACGCGGGCCGGCGCCGAAGGGGGAATATCCCAATCAATCGGCAGTGCTATCGACGCGCATACGCCCCGACACGCGGAATGCATTGGTAGCAGCAGCCAAGGCTTCTCACCGCTCGCTGTCTCAAGAAATAGAACATCGGTTAACGCGCACATTCAAAGATGACAAAACGCTCGTAGAGATTTTTGGCGGCCGCAAAAACTTTGCTTTGGTACGTATCTTGGCCGCAACTTTCGAATTCGCAGGGACAGATAATGGAGCCCATTGGACCGACGATCCAAAAGAGTTTCATCAGGTTGTGACAGCAATAAATACTGTGTTGAGTGGCTTACGACCTATAGGTGATACCGATTATGAGCCCGAAGGCAGCGACAACATTTCAAAAATCATTGCCGAAGGAGAAAACACAAGAGGCCAGCGCAATGCTTGGAGAATGCTCCATGCGGTGCAAAATGCAGACCCGGCACTACCCCTGGCCGAAGGCACGGTTCGTGAACATTTGGCGGGTGTTTTAAAAAACGACCTCGGCAAACTGATCAATCGACCAAAGATAATTTACGGGAATGCAGACGAAATGAGAGCGGAAGCAGAGCGGTTACGGAAACTCGAGAAAAAAAGGAAACCCAAATAATGGCCACCGTTCGCAAGCGAATCCTTCCCAGCGGCGAAGTCCGATGGATGGCCGATTATGTGGACGCCAAAGGCAAACGCCGCGGCAAGCAGTTTGCAAAGCGCAAGGACGCCGATTCCTATCTGGTCTCGGTGCGTGGGGACCTGCAGCGTGGTACTCACGTGGCGCCGGGCGCCAGCATTACCGTGAAGCAAGCCGGCAAGCTATGGATCGAGAGAGCCGAGCGTGACCGCTTGGTGACCTCGACCCTTCGCCAATATCAGGCGCACCTCATTCACCACATCGAGCCTGCCCTGGGCCGGGACAAGCTTTCAGATTTGACTACGCCACGAATTCACGAATTCGCCGACGAGTTTTTGAAGACGCATTCACGGGCTCTCACCCGCAAAGTTCTCACCAGTATCGGGTCGCTAATCGATGAAGCAATTCGCAGAGGCGTTGCCAGTCACAATCCGGCCCGCGCGGTGAAGCTGAGGGCAGCGCACGACGAACGCAAGGAAGGTGATGACGTCGAGATCCCCACCAAGGACGAGCTACGCGCCATGTTGGCAACAGTGGTCGGCCGCTGGCGACCTATCATTGTCACGGACATGTTCACCGGATTACGCGGCTCAGAACTTCGCGGGTTGAAATGGGAAGACGTCGATCTCAAAGGCGGGATCATTCACGTCAGGCGCCGCGTCGATGCCTGGGAAGTCTTCGGTCCACCCAAGACGAAAGCGGGGAAGCGGAGTATTCCCCTGCCCCCGATAGTTTCGAACATCCTGCGGGAATGGAAGGTCGCCTGCCCCAAGGGTGAACTGAACAAACTCGATCTCGTTTTCCCTTCGCCGTCAGGGGGCGTCCTGTCCCATTCATGCATCCTCAAGGATGGCTTCCATCCGCTGCAAGTGGCCGCCGGCGTCGCTCCCAAGGTCGACGGGGTACCCAGGGCCAAATATGGCTTGCATGCCCTTCGGCACGCCGCTGTGAGCATGTGGATCGAACAAAACTTATCACCCAAGAGGATCCAGATGCTCGCCGGTCATTCCTCGATCCGTGTGACCTTCGATATCTATGGGCATTTGTTCAAATCGGATGAGGCAGATCAGACCGCGATGGCCGAGATCGAGGCCCGCCTGCTTCGCTAGCCGCAACACCGATGCAACACATCTCGCCTAAGTGTTTGATTTCAAAAGAGCGCCTGCTGACTGCAAATCCTTGCACCCCAGTTCGATTCTGGGCGAGGCCTCCAGATTTCCTACAGTTTTTCGTCCCGCGGCCGGCCATAGCCGATGATCTTGGCAAGGCCGGGCCAGCGCTTGTGCAGCCAGTAGCCAATTCTGACTGTGGCATTCCGACGAAACCGCCGCACCGGCGGCAAATCAACCGAAAGTACAACCAGCCCCAGGGGAACCATCCAAAATCCAAGAATAGGCAGGAACCCCAGGAGCCCCCCGAGGATAAGGAAAATGCCGAAGGCGATGCGGAGCAGCGGATGGCCCGGCACATTAACCTTGTAACCCGCGAAATTGACCTTTGGCATCTCGAATCCTTTGTCTCGGCAGGTCCTTATATAGTGCGACATCGCGCCATGCACAGGTGGCCCGGCAAGGTAACGACAAAATGTCTTTTAGTTCGTATGACCCTCTGCTATACGCCGCACCAATATTCCCCGATAGCTCAGTTGGTAGAGCATTCGACTGTTAATCGAATTGTCCCTGGTTCGAGTCCAGGTCGGGGAGCCAATTCCAAGGCCGGTCCCGCAAGGGATCGGCCTTTCATTTAAGGCACCGGCTTGCCCCGGAACCGGTTAGGCGGCAATCTCGCCCTGCGGTCAAATTGTGGCGGGATGGAAAAATGATCCGGGTTGGTATTGGCGGATGGACTTACGAGCCGTGGCGCGGCCTGTTCTTTCCGGAGAAGCTTCCAAAAACCAAGGAGCTGTCGCACGCCAGCCGCCGGGTGACATCAATCGAAGTCAACGGCACGTTTTACAGCACCTTTACCCCCTCGACATTTCGGCGCTGGGCTGAAGAAACGCCGGATGATTTCATTTTTTCGCTGAAGGCGCCGCGCTTTGCCGTGAATCGCCGCGTTCTGGCCGAGGCGGGCCCCTCGATCGAAAAATTCTTGGTCAGCGGTATCGCTGAATTGAAATCGAAGCTTGGGCCAATCCTCTGGCAACTCGCTCCCACCAAGAAATATGATCCCGAAGACATCGCGGCTTTCCTGGCGTTGCTTCCTGAAAAAATCGATGGCCTCAAACTTCGCCACGCACTTGAGGTGAGGAACGAAGGTTTTCGTTCCGCCGACTTCATCGCCCAGGTCCGCAAGGCCGGTGTTGCGGTGGTGCTCGCCGATTCACAAAAATATCCTTTGATTGCCGACCTCAGCGCCGACTTTGTTTACGTACGGCTGCAAGATGCAAAACCCGACGTGGAAACCGGCTACAACGCCAAGGCGATTGCGACCTGGGCCACATTGGCGAAGGGATGGGAAGGCGGCGAAGAGCCGGAAAAATTTCCGCTTGCGGCTCCAAAAGGCAAGCCGCTGAAATCCCGTGATATCTTCGTCTACTTCATCAATGGCGCCAAGGAACGGGCCCCTGCCGCGGCAGAAGCCCTGATCCAACGCTTAAAAAAATAGGGCATACCAGCCATCAGGCTTGACAATTTGACCTCCCGGCCCATGTCGGGCATTGCTAGGGCGAAGCTCGGAGTTTTCCATGGATATCAAGAACGACGTTGTTGCCGCCATCGGCAATACCCCCCTCATTCGCTTGAAAAAAGCCTCGGAACTGACGGGCTGCACGATTCTGGGTAAGGCCGAATTCATGAACCCCGGCCAGTCTGTGAAGGACCGCGCCGCCCTGTTCATTATCCGCGATGCCATCGCCAAGGGGCAGTTGAAGCCGGGCGGCACCATTGTGGAGGGAACCGCCGGAAATACCGGCATCGGCCTTGCTGTTGTGGCCAGGGCCATGGGCTTTCGCACGGTGATTGTCATCCCCGTGACCCAAAGCCAGGAGAAGAAGGACGCCATCCGCCAACTCGGCGCCGAGCTCGTCGAGGTGCCCGCCGTCGCTTACAAGAACCCCAACAACTATGTGAAATATTCAGGCCGCCTTGCCAAGGCTATGGGCGCCGTCTGGGCCAATCAGTTTGACAATGTGGCCAACCGGCAGGCCCACATCGAAACCACCGCACCCGAAATCTGGGCCCAGACCGACGGCAAGGTGGATGCCTTTGTCTCTGCCGTGGGTTCAGGCGGCACCTTAGCGGGCGTCAGCATGGGTTTGAAATCAAAGAACAAAAATATCAAACTCGTTCTTGCTGATCCCATGGGTGCGGCCCTCTACAGCTACTACAAAACCGGTGAACTGAAATCCGAAGGCTCCTCCATCACCGAAGGCATCGGCCAGGGCCGCATCACGGCGAACCTGGAAGGAGCCGTGGTCGACGATGCATTTCAGATTCCCGACAGTGAAGCCATCCCCACCGCTTTCGATCTGCTGGAACATGAGGGCCTCTGCATGGGCGGCTCCACCGGCATAAACGTGGCGGGCGCCATTCGCCTGGCCAGGCAGATGGGACCGGGCCACACCATCGTCACCATGCTCTGCGACTACGGCACGCGCTACGCCTCGAAACTCTTCAATCCGGAATTCCTCCGCGAAAAGGGCCTGCCTGTCCCCAAATGGCTGACTGATACACCCGAGGTGCCGACCGTGTTCGAAGCAGTTTGAAAATGACCGAACTTCTTTTCCGTGAAGATGCCTACCTGAAATCTGTCGATGCCATCGTTCAAAGCATCAATGAGCGCGGCGGCATTGTTCTGGACAAAACCAATTTCTATGCCGCGGCAGGCGGCCAGCCCGGTGACAAGGGCACGATCACGCTCCACGGGAAGACCATTGAAATCGCCACGACCATCTACGACGAATTGAAAAACGTCATCCATGTGCCGGCAAGTGCAGGCGATCTTCCGGAGCTTGGCGCGCATGTAGCTCTCGCTCTCGATTGGGATACGCGCTACCGCAACATGCGGGCCCACACCATGATGCATCTCCTCTGCGCCTGCGTTCCCTTTCCGGTGACCGGCGGTTCCATTTCCGAGGATGGCGGGCGCATTGATTTCGATATTCCCGAAGGCCAGATTCCCGACAAGGAAGAACTGGCGGCGCGCATCAACCAACTCATCCTTGAAGACCACAAGGTTACTTTCCGCTGGATCATCGATGCGGAGGTGGAAGCCAACCTGCATCTGGTGCGCACCATGTCGGTGAAGCCGCCCATGGGAACCGGAAAGGTGCGCCTGGTGATGATCGGCGATGAAGGCAAGATTGATTTGCAGCCCTGCGGCGGCACCCATGTGAAATCCACCGCCGAGATTGGCCCCATGCGCGTGGCCAAAATTGAAAACAAAGGCAAGATCAACCGGCGCATCCGCCTGGCCTTTGCATAAACAGGATCACCTCATGACGCAGGAACTCGTTTCAACAACATGGCTGGCCGAGCATCTCGCCTCGCCCGATATTTCCATCATAGATTGCTCATGGCACATGCCGGCCACCAAGCGCGATGCCAGGGCGGAGTTCCTCGCCGCCCGCATTCCCGGCGCCCAGTTCTTCGATATCGATCTGATTTCAGATACTGAAAGCCCTCTGCCCCACATGCTGCCCCGGCCGGAAAAATTTGCCAGCCACGTCCGCAAGATGGGAATTGGCGATGGCAAGAAGGTGATCTGCTACGACAGCGTGGGTCTTTTTTCCGCCGCCCGCGTCTGGTGGATGTTCAAGGTTTTCGGCCACAACGACGTCGCCGTGCTCGACGGCGGCCTGTTCAAATGGAAAGCCGAACACCGCCCCCTCGAAGACGGCCCGCCAATCAAGCCGCAGGATCGCCATTTCACCGCGCGCTTTCAAGCCATGATGGTGCGCGATAAGTCCGATATGCGTAAGGCCCTGCAAGTGGCCGATGCGCGCTCGCCCGGAAGATTCCGCGGCGAGGAAGTGGAACCGCGCCCTGGGGTTCGCCCCGGACACATGCCGGGCGCCAAGAATGTTCACTACGCCACACTGCTGAATCCTGACGGCACTCTGAAACCGGAAGCGGAACTGGCAAAAATTTTTGAAACCGCCGGCATTGATATTGCCAAACCCGTGGTCACCAGTTGCGGCTCCGGTGTCACCGCCGCCATCCTCTCCCTCGGCCTCACCACATTGAATGCAAGGGACCACGCGCTCTATGATGGTTCATGGACTGACTGGGGTTCGGCCATCGATACGCCCGTCGTCACCGGCGCCTGAACATGCGCAAATTGCAAACTGTCGTCACGTTCCTGGAAATGAAGACTGAATCCATTCACCACGTGGCCGCCCCTTCAAACCTGAAGCTCATGCTGCTGCGGGCGGAAAACATCACGCTGGATTTCTATCGCTTTCTCTATGATGCCGTGGGCCGCAACTTCAACTGGTATGACCGCCGCTATTTCACCGATGCCGAACTCGCCACCGCCATTCACGCCGAAGGCGTCGAAGTCTGGGTGCTCTATGTCGGCGGCCAGCCCGCCGGCTACTTTGAGCTGGTGCCGCGCGAAGACAATGTTATGGAGCTAGAGTACTTCGGTGTGTTCCCGGTTTTTCACGGGCGCGGCCTCGGCAAATGGCTGCTCGCCGAAGCCATCCGCGCCGCCTGGGCCAAAGAGCCCGACAAGCTTATCGTGGAAACCAACAGTCTGGACGGCCCAAGAGCCCTTCCCCTCTACCAGAAAATGGGCTTCACCCCCTACGCCCAGGAAGCAAAGGTAATGATTGCGCGGGACTAAACGAATGAAGACGCAGCCGTTGCAAAGTCGAGCGCCAATCGTCACCTGACCGTTTCCAAACTGTTATCTGCACCGGTTAGGCTGAACCAGCTAAAACTCAGCGGACAGATTACATGCCGGTATTTGCGATCAACGGAAAAAGCGTTCTCTTCATCCACATTCCAAAGACCGGCGGAACGACGGTTGAAAAGGTTCTTTCTCAGTTTGGCAGCATGTCCCTGCACAGCAATGGTAATTGCCTCAAAGACCAATTCCGCGGCGGGTGGTTGTCCAAGCCCGTTCCTCTTCAGCATTTGCATGGCGCGCTGCTGCGGCGGCTGATTCTTCCCGACCAATTTGATCTGGTATTTATGCTGGTCCGCGATCCCGTGCAGCGCATGCTTTCCGAATATCGCCACTCGCGCGAACTGGGGCGGCCGGAGGCACTGTTATCTTTCTCGGTGTGGCTCCAGATTAGCCTCAGGCTTGTTCGCTCGGATCCGGCTTTCCGCAACAACCACTTCCGTGCCCAAGCAGATTATCACATCGAAGGGGCGAGGGTTCTCCACTTTGAAGATGGCATGCTCCCCTGTCTGAACGAAATCAGCGCGGCCCTCGACATTCCAAAGTTTGAAGAACTGCCCCATGAACGCCGGTCAAGGACCTACGCAGCCGAACCTTCGCCGCGCGATATAGAACGGATTCAGGAGGACTTTGCAGCGGATTATGAAATGTTTCCACGCTACCGCACCGGCGGTACGTACAACAGCCCGCCGGCGTTCCACAGCGCATTGATCCCGCGCTCAATGCCGAGCTTTGAGCCCTTGCCAAGATTGCGCTCGAATATTTCCGCATAATTGCCGGTGGCTTTGATGGCCCGCACCGCCCAATCCGAATCGAGCCCCATATCCGCGCCAAAGGTCCCTTCTAGGCCAAGCAGGCGCCGGATCGTCGGTATCTTGCTGTTGACCTTAAGGTCATCGACGCCGGCCGCCTTCACGTCCAGTTCCTCCGCGTTGACCAGTGCAAACAGGGTCCAGCGCACAATGTTGAACCACTGCTCGTCGCCCTGGCGCACCATCGGGCCAAGCGGCTCTTTCGAGATGACATCAGGAAGAATGATGTGGTCTTCGGGGACCTTGAGCTTGAGGCGGATGGCATAAAGCTGCGACTGGTCGGCCGTGTAACTGTCGCATTGGCCCGCCTCATAGGCCGCCACCACTTCGTCAATGCTGCCGAATTTGACCGGCGTGAAAACCATTTCCCGTTCGCGGAAAAAATCCGCCACATTGGCTTCCGTCGTCGTTCCTTCGAGAAAACAGATGGCCGCCTGGCTCATGGTGAACACGGAATTCACCCCCAGCGCCTTGCTCACCAGAAAGCCCTGCCCGTCCATGTAATTCACCCCGACAAAGCGCAGGGGAAATTTCGTCTCGCGTTCCATCGTCCATGTGGTATTGCGCGCCAGCACATCAACAGCGCCGGACTTCAGCTTATCAAAACGGTTCTGCGCACTGAGCCCCACATACTCAACCTTCGTGGCATCGCCGAGCGTAACAGCGGCAACGGCACGGCAAAAATCCACATCAAATCCGGCCCAGGTGCCGTCATCGCCCTTGGCGGCAAAGCCCAGCAAGCCGGGATTGACGCCGCACAGCAATTTGCCCCGCGCCTTTACGCCTTCAAGCGTCGTCGCATGGGCCGAAGCCGCAAAGAACAGGGCGGCAAGCAGCGACAAAAGCAATTTTTTCATGAACACGATTCCAACAGACTGCAAAAAACCAGGCTACCGCCTGGGCGGGTGGATGCCAAGGGCTTGAGGTTAATGCAGAATCTGGCTCAGGAACAGCTTGGTCCGCTCGCTCTTGGGATTTTCAAAGAATTCCTTGGGCGAGTTCTGCTCGATGATCTGGCCCTGGTCCATGAAGATCACCCGGTTGGCCACCTGCCTGGCAAAGCCCATTTCATGGGTGACGCACAGCATGGTCATGCCGCTTTGCGCAAGATCGACCATGACCTCGAGCACTTCCTTGATCATTTCCGGATCAAGCGCCGAAGTGGGTTCGTCGAACAGCATGATCTTGGGGTTCATGCACAGCGAGCGCGCGATTGCCACGCGCTGCTGCTGGCCGCCGGAAAGCTGACCCGGATATTTCTTGGCCTGCTCTGGGATCTTGACGCGCTCAAGATATTTCATTGCCGCGGCTTCCGCGTCCTTCTTCGGCATCTTGCGCACCCAGATCGGCGCCAGCGTCAGGTTCTCCAGAACCGTGAGGTGCGGAAACAGGTTGAAATGCTGGAACACCATGCCAACTTCGCGCCGCACTTCGTCGATCTTCTTGAGATCGTTGGTGAGCGGAATGCCGTCAACGAGGATGTCGCCCTTCTGATGTTCCTCAAGCCGGTTGATGCAGCGGATGAGCGTTGACTTGCCCGAGCCCGAAGGCCCGCAGATGACGATGCGCTCGCCCTTATAGACGGTAAGGTTGATGTCGCGCAGCACATGGAATTCGCCGTACCACTTGTTCATGGCAACGATCTGAATGGCGATCTCGTCGCTCACATGCACGTTCTTGACGGCTTCGGCCATGGTGCGTCCTTATCTCTTGTGTCCGGTGTTGAGCCTGCGCTCAATGAAAAGCGAATAGCGCGACATGCTGAAGCAGAAAATCCAGAATATCAGCGCGGCGGTGAAATAGGCCGTAGATCCGGTCTGCGGCGAGGCCCATTTTGCGTCGTTGGAAGTTGTCGTGGCAATTTGCAGAAGATCGAAAAGCCCGACAATCGAAACCAGCGTCGTGTCCTTAAACAGGCTGATGAAACTGTTGACGATGCCGGGAATGACGATCTTCAGCGCTTGCGGCAGAACGATGAGGCTCATCACTTTCCAATAGGACAGGCCAAGCGCCTGCGCCGCCTCATACTGGCCTTTGGGGATCGCCTGCAAGCCGCCGCGCACCACTTCCGCCATGTAGGCCGAGGAAAACAGCGCCACCCCGATCAGGGCGCGCATCAGCTTGTCGAAGTTGACGCCTTCGGGCAGGAACAGCGGCAGCATGACGCTGGCCATGAAAAGCACTGTGATCAACGGAACGCCGCGCCAGGCCTCAATGAAGATCACCGAAAAGGTTTTGACGATCGGCATTTTTGACCGGCGCCCGAGCGCCAGCAGGATGCCCAGCGGCAGGGAGGCGACGATGCCCGTGATGGCGACAACCAGCGTCACCAGCAAGCCGCCCCACTGCGAAGTTTCGACCTCTTGAAGTCCGAAATCCATTTTCAAGATCAGCATGAGGCCGAAAACAACGGCAGCGGCGACGAGCCAGTTGCGCAAGGCCGCCTGCGCGCTAGAGGTGCCCGCTCCGCGCAGTTGGCCAATGCCGAGCAGGCCTCCCGCGCCGATGAAGATCGCCGCCCCAATACTGCCGGGCGAAAAACTCCCCAGAGCGCTATTCCAGACGCTGGAGCCAATCACAAACGACACCAGCCAGACGAAGAGTCCTAAACCGGCCAGCCCAAAGCCGAGGCGATTGGACTGGATGCCTTCCTCAATGCCGAAGGCAACGAGCGGCAGGAAGGTGGCGGCAAGGGCCAGAATAATAAATGCATTGAGAAATGCCGCCGCTGACATGGTGAAGTGTCCGCCGGTCAATAGGATAAGGGTGATCAGCGGGTAGGCAATAAGCAGAAACAGCGCGTTCCATTTCTTGTGCGGCATTGACGGCATCAGCATCGGTATCAGCGCTGCGGCGCCGACGAGGAAACAGATGTTGACCCGCCAGCGTTGGTCGATTGGATAGAAACCGTAAATCCACTGGGCGAATCTCGAGTAAACGAAAGGCCAGCATGCGCCCGCCCCCTCGACCGCGCAAACCTCCCGGTTGTCACCGGACCACACGGCGCTAAAGAGCGCCCAATCCAACACGCCCCAGCCGATCCACACCAGGAACGCTCCGGCAAGAATGCTCACGATGCCGTTTCCGATGGTGGGGAAAAGATTGGCGATGATCCAGCCTTGAATGCCAACCATTGAAATCGGCGCCGGCAGCAGCGGCGCTTCTTCGGTGCGCAGGTAAGCGGATGTTTTTGGGGCGCTGCTCATTGTCAACGCTCCACCAGTTTCATTCGTGAGTTGAACCAGTTCATGAAGCTGGACGTGAGCAGGCTGAGGCTGAGATAAACAACCATCCAGATCATCACGATTTCAATGGCCTGGCCGGTTTGGTTCAATACCGTGCCACCGGTCGCCACCAGGTCCGGATAGCCGATGGCCACCGCCAGCGAAGAGTTTTTCGTCAGGTTCAGGTACTGGCTGGCAAGTGGTGGAATGATGACCCGCATTGCCTGGGGAATGACCACCAGCCGCGTGGTGATGCCGCTCCGCATTCCAAGGGCATGGGCCGCCTCGCTCTGGCCATGACTTACCGCCTGAATGCCGGCCCGCACGATTTCGGCGATAAAGGAGGCTGTATAGATGCTGAGCGCCACGAGCAGCGCCATGAATTCCGGAATGATGACAGTGCCGCCGGTGAAGTTGAAGCCGCCCAGCACCGGATAATCGAAAGTGACTGGCCAGCCCGCCACGACCAGGCCCAGAAACGGCAGTGCCAGGATCATCGCAATCCCGGTCAGAACATAGGGAAAAGGTTGTCCGGTTGCGGCCTGGCGCTTGCGCGCCCAACCCCGCAGGACAATGGTTCCAATGATTCCAGCGGCCAATCCGGCAAGCGCCAGCCAGGCGCTGTCGCCAAAAATTGTGTCCGGCATGTTAAGGCCGCGGTTTGACAGGAAAAACATGTCGCCGATATTGACGGCCTGCCGCGGACCCGGCAGCGACTTCAGCACCACGCCATACCAGACAAACATCTGCAGCAGCACCGGCACGTTGCGTATCGTCTCAATGTAAAGCGTGGCGATGCTCGACACCAGCCAGTTTCTTGACAGCCGCATGATGCCGATGATGAATCCGAGGAGTGTGGCGAAGAGAATGCCGAGGCACGAAACCATTAAGGTGTTCAGGAAACCTGCGAACAGGGCGCGGCCGTAACTCGATTCGCTTGAAAACGCGATAAGCGTCTGGATGAGATCGAAGCCGGCAGATTTGTTGAGGAATCCAAACCCGGTCGAAATATTGCGCTTGGTGAGGTTGGTGATTGTGTTGTCGACGATCTCGTAGACAAAGAACCCGACGACCAGCACCATGATGACCTGTACCAGGGCCGAACGGATTTTCGGGTCGTTCCAGAACGAAACCTTCGGAGGTTGATAAACATCACTTGCCGTGGACATGCCACATCACCCTAGCCTGCGGAACGCGTTGGCGTCCCTCCCCCATTGTCCGCCGGTTTTCCGGTCTTTTCTTGTCGCAAAACAGATGGAGCCCGGCGCTTGGCCGGGCTCCTTGAAGTTAAATCAACGGATCGGTGGTGCGTATTGCAGGCCGCCTTTGCTCCACAAGGCATTAACCCCGCGCGCAATCTTGAGCGGTGTGTTGGCGCCCACGTTGCGCTCGAAGATTTCGCCGTAGTTGCCCACGCCCTTCACGATCTGCGCAACCCAATCCTCACTGACGCCGATGCCGGTGCCAAAGCCTGCGGCGGTGCCGTCGGCATTGGGAACACCGAGAACCCGCTTGATTTCCGGATTGGCCGATCCCTTCATTTCCTCGACATTGGCCTGGGTGATGCCGAGTTCTTCGGCGTTCAGCAATGCGTAGTAGGTCCACTTCACCACGTTAAACCAGGCATCGTCGCCCTGGCGTACCGATGGGCCCAACGGCTCCTTGGAAATGATTTCAGGCAGAACCATATGATCGTCCGGCTTGGCAAGCTTCAGGCGCTGGGCGTAAATGCCCGATTGGTCCGTTGTGTAGGCGTCGCAACGGCCATCCTCATAGGCTCCGATCACTTCCTCTTCCTTTTCAAAGGCAACCACCTTGTATTCCATCTTGTTCGCCTTGAAATAGTCGGCAAGGTTCAGTTCCGTCGTTGTGCCGGTCTGCACGCACACTGCAGCCCCGGAAAGCTTGAGGGCCGAGTCGATTTTCATTTCATTCTTCACCATGAAGCCCTGGCCGTCATAATACATGACACCGGCAAACTTGAGTCCGAGTGAGGTGTCGCGGCTCATGGTCCAGGTTGTGTTACGTGACAGGATATCGACTTCACCGGATTGCAGCGCCGTGAACCGTTCCTTGGCGGTAAGCGGCGTGAACTTCACTTTCTGCGCATCGCCGAACACAGCGGCAGCCACGGCACGGCAAAAATCGACATCCATGCCGGTCCAGTTGTTCTGCTCATCCGGAAAACCGAATCCCATCAGACTCGTGTTCACGCCGCACTGCAAGAAGCCCTTGGCCTTTACATCATCGAGCGTGCCGGCCGTGGCGGCGGTTGCTGCAATCAAACTAGCAGTGGCGGCGAACGCCAAACCCATAAATTTACGTTTCATAACTTACCTTCCTTTTGAAATTGGCGGACCACGCCTGATGGCTTTCTCAATGAAAATCCCCGGCGATCCTCCGCAGTTACTGTCGTCTTCGTCTCCCTTTAGAGGTGTATTTGATTTTTATCACCTCACTGTCCCTAGACAAGCCGGAAACGACCGGGGGGTCAAGCCGAATTGCAAAACCCGGGGCCAACAGTGCCTTGAGTTGCGCGGGCCTGTCAGCCCAGTGCCGCAACCAGCGCAGGTGCGGAACCGAATGCCGGGGCCGGCGGTTTTTGCGGGCGCTCAATCATCACAACGGGGATTCGCTGGGCCCGCGCCGCCATGAGCTTTGCCACCGTAAGTTTGCCCCCGGCATTTTTGGTAACGAGGTGGGTTATCCTGTGAAAGGCCAATAGTTCTCGCTCTGCCTCAACACTGAAAGGTGGCCGCGCCAGCACCACCGCCCAATTCGGCGGTAACTCAAACGGTGGTTTTTCAATCATGCGGGCAACGCCGCTTAGATCAACCCGCGCAAAGAATGCGCCAATTTCCTTGCGTCCGATGGTAAGCAGGGCCCGCGCCGAATCTGGCAACGCGGCAACGGCGGCCTCCGTATTCTGAACGCTGATCCAGTTATCCGCAGGCAACGGTGTCCATGCCGCCCGCTCCAGCCGCAAATAGGGAATGCCGGCCCGCGCCGCCGCATTGAACCCGTGTCGTGAGATCTGCGCCGCGAAGGGGTGCGTGGCATCGGCCAGGACCGCGAACCTTTCCGCCTTGAGATAGTCATGCAAGCCGTCTTCGCCTCCAAACCCGCCAACGCGAATTTCACCTTCCGGAAACACCGGGTTCTCTGTCACCCCGGCAAAGGATGTCACAACACTGTAGCCCGACTTCAAAAGTTCCCTGGCAAGGACATTTGCGTCAGACGTGCCGCCAAGCACAAGAATCCGCTTACTTGGCATGGGCGATAATCTTTCCGGCGCGGTCCACGATCATCACATCCGCCGCGATCGGCGCGCCGCGCAACATTTTCCCGACCTGCAACTGTGCTTCCTTTGCTACCTGGATTGCGAGATTTTCTCCCAGCATCTCCAAAACCTGTTGCGCCGTATTGGCAGACGTCACATCTTCGTGAAGATTCGTCGGAGCAAATTTCGCCAGCCATTCAAAGTCAACCTGGCTGCGCCCCGAATGCAGATCCATCGCCCCCTGCGCCAGCTTGGTGATTTTCCCGAACCCGCCGCCGATGGTGACGTGGGCAACCGGATGCTCCCGCACATATTTCAAAAGCCCCCCGGCAAAATCACCCATGTCCATCATCGCTTCCAGCGGCAAATTGAAATGCCCCCGCACCGCATCTTCCGAGGTTGAGCCCGTGCAGCCCGCGATATGCGTGAGGCCCATGGCACGCGCCACGTCAACGCCGCGATGAATGGAGGCAATCCACGCCGCGCAGGAAAAGGGATGAACAATGCCCGTCGTGCCAAGAATGGAAAGCCCGCCTACAATGCCAAGCCTTGGGTTCCAGGTTTTCTGCGCCAGCGCCTCGCCATCCGGAATGGAAATCTCGATTTCCACGTCGTCGCCGCCCTGCTCTTCGATGACCGCGCGCATCATCTCGCGTGGCACAGGATTGATAGCTGGCTCACCCACCGCAAGGGGAAGGCCTGGTTTTGTAATCGTGCCGACGCCCTTGCCGGCCTTGAAGGTAATGCCCTTGCCCCGGCTCCGCACTGTGGCAATCACCGTGCAGCCGTGCGTCACGTCCGGATCATCGCCCGCGTCCTTAACGATCCCCACTTGCGCCCAGCCCTCGCCTTTGCCCTCAAGGGCGAGCGCGAAACTCGGCGTCTCACCTTTCGGAAGCCTGATGCTGACCGGATCGGGAAACGCCCCCGTGCGCAATGCCGCAAACGCCGCCTTGGTCGCCGCCGCCGCACATGCACCCGTGGTCCAGCCGCGCCTTAACTCCCCTTCGGGCTTCTCTATTCGCATGCGATCACTGTATAAGGAACTATGAGCCGCGAACCAACAAAATCAACGCATCAACTGCCTGTGGTTAAGTCCGCAACGGTTGGATTTGCCCGCCTCGATGCGGAAGCCTTTCCGGTTTTCGAAGCGGGCTGGGTCTGGCTTGTGGGTGCCGGCCCTGGCGCCCCCGGCCTCATGTCGCTCCTCTGCTACCACGCCATGCAGAACTGCGACGTCGTGGTCTACGATGCCCTAGTCAATCCAGACATTCTCCGCTGGGTCAGGCAAGGCGTCATTCTGGAATACGCCGGCAAGCGCGGCGGCAAGCCCTCGCCCGTCCAGCAGGATATTTCGTTCCGCCTCATCGAACTGGCCCGCGCCGGAAAACGGGTGTTGCGCCTCAAGGGCGGCGATCCCTTCATGTTTGGCCGCGGCGGCGAGGAAAGCCAGGCTCTGGCCAAGGCCAAAATCCCCTTCCGCATTGTCCCAGGCATAACCGCAGGAGTTGGCGGCCTCGCCTATGCCGGAATCCCCTCAACCCACCGCGATACCAACCATTCGGTGATCTTTTTGACCGGCCATGACGCCACCGGGAAAATGCCCGCCAACGTCAACTGGCAGGCCGTCGCCACCGCCTCTCCCGTGATCGTAATGTATATGGCCGTCAAGCACTTGGGCGAGATTGCTCAAGCCTTGCTGGAAGGCGGACGGGCTCCCAAGGATCCGGTAACCATCATTTCCAACGCCTCGCTCCCTCATCAACAAGTGCAGTCAACCACGCTGGACCAGGCCGGGGCACATGTGACACAGAACAATCCACCAACCCCCGCTATTGTCGTGGTGGGTCACGCCGGCGACTGGAGAGAAATGCTCGATTGGTACACTCCGGCGCTCCGGGAGAATGCCATTGGCTAAGGCCTTCGTCGTTGCGGCTCCATCTTCCGGCAGCGGCAAGACCATGCTCACCCTTGGCCTGCTCCGGGCATTTAGGAACCGGGGCTTGCGGGTGGCCTCGGCCAAGGTCGGCCCCGATCATATCGATCCCCGCTTTCACGAAGCCGCCAGCGGCAGGCCCTGCCTCAACCTCGATCCCTGGGCCATGAAGCGCGAGGTCGTAGCCAGTCTCTTAACCGATCTTAACCATGGTGCGGACCTCGTCATTGTAGAAGGCGTCATGGGGCTGTTCGATGGCCCTCACGGTGCCAGGGGCTCCACCGCTGATCTGGCGCAGGATATGGGGTTGCCCATCGTCCTGGTGCTCGATTCCGCCCACCAGGGCCAATCCATCGCCGCCCTTGCCGAAGGATTCCTTAACCATCGCAAGGGCCTCACCTTCGCAGGGCTAATTTTGAACCGCGTGGCCAGCGATAAGCACACCGCCATTCTGACCTCGGCCCTCGCCTCCCTCGGCGTTCCCATCCTCGGCCTGGTGCGGCGCAGTGACTCACTGAACTGGCCCTCACGACACCTTGGACTGGTGCAAGCACAGGAGAATCAAGAGCTTGAATTGTTTATTGAAACCACAAGCTTAGCCGTTGCACGTGAAACAAAACTTGACAAGTTGTTAACTCTTGGCGCGGAAATCCACCCCGAATCACTTTCCGGCCCGGTCCTGCCCCCGCTTGGCCAGCGAATAGCGGTCGCCGACGATGTGGCCTTCAGTTTCGCATACCCTCACATACTGCACGCCTGGAACAAGGCGGGGGCGGAAATCTCCCTCTTCTCTCCCCTGAAAGACGAAGCTCCAAAGGCGGGGGCCGATGCCATTTTCCTGCCCGGCGGCTATCCCGAGCTTCATGCCGGCCAACTTTCGCAGAACCAGACTTTTCTTAATGGGCTCAGAAACTCGAAGGCTCTGATCTACGGCGAGTGTGGCGGCTTCATGGTTCTGGGCGACGCTTTGATCGACGCCAAGGGCCAGTCCCACCCCATGGCGGGCCTTCTGCCGTTAACCACAAGCTTTGCCAACCGCAAGCTTCAATTGGGCTATCGCCAGCTTTCCCCGCTTGGTGGGCCATGGACCAATCCCCTGCGCGGCCACGAATTTCACTACTCATCAATTGCCGACGAAGGCAAAGCCGACCGGCTGTTCAAAGTCAGTGACGCCTCGGGCGAAGACCTCGGCAACATTGGCCTGAAGCGCGGCAACGTCATGGGCTCCTATGCCCATGTTATATGTGAG
>DATLDM010000016.1:0-5895 GCA_035525875.1 Aestuariivirga sp. | reverse complement strand
AGATGGACTTCATGAAGGGCAAATTAAGCCTGCGGGACGACTTGGCGCTGGGCGCGAGGCTGGCAAGAATGCTCTTCTGCGCCGAGGCCTGGGCTGCCCGGCGGGCGGCCGTAATGAAATCGTCGGATGCGGCATCGGCATCGTCAGGCAGGGGTGGTTCACCGCCCGGCAGTGTCGATTGGGAAAGCCAATCGGACAGCGGGTTGGCATCCACCGAGACCTGCGCCTCGACAACCGGGTTGGCCGGCCTTTCAAGCTTCAGTTCGGGTTCTGGCTTCGGCGACTCCGGCATCTGCTGAGCCTGATGCGAGTCATCCTTCCAATCTTCCGAGGGTTCGTGCTCGGGTGCTGCAAAATGATTGCCTTGACCAGCAGCGGCGGCGGCCACTTGCTGGCCCACGGCGGCAGTTTCCAGTTCAGCAAGCTTGCTGACGATTTGTTCAAGGGTGTCGTGGACGGCCTGCAAGGTTTCCTGGTTGCGCTTGTCGGCGCCGATGGCGCTTTCGCGCACGGCCTGCAGGCCTTCTTCAAGAGCCTGCAATTCCGGCGAACTTCCCAGCGTGAGAGGTGTAGAGCCCGGCGTATTCATCAGACGGTCGGCCATCCGGTTGGCGGCATCCTCGGCCACATCCTTGGCCCAATCGCGGCTCTGCTCAACGCTGTCAAACAACTGGTTGATGGCGCGCTCGATGGTTTCGAGATGGCCAAGCTGGTGTTCGGTCTGGCCGACACGATCGGCGACTTCGGAAATCTTCTGCTCTAGGGCAAGCTGGGCCTGGCCATCGCCTTGCGCCTGCATCGCCTCATTCAAGCGGTGGTCAAGTTCGGCCATGCGGCGCTCAAGATCGCCGAGCTGGGGATTGTTGCGGGCCGATTGCTGGCTTTGCTCGAGGCGCTGGGTGATATCGACGATGCGGCGGTCCATGTCAGCCAGGGGCCGCATATCGGGGCCCTGCGCCACGCGGGTTGAAAGCTGTTCAACGGCTACGCGCAGGGCATGGACATCGCGCTCCGATGCGGTATCGGCCCGGGCGCCATCGATGCGCTGATTGAGCGCGCCAACCTCGGCACGCAGCCTTTGCATTTCCGCGCTGGTGTTGCCGCCCTGGCCGGAAAACGCGGTTTGCGCTTCTTTCAAAAGGCTCAGGATGCGTTGTTCGATTTCGCGCAATTCGGCTTGTGAGGTTTGCACCGCAGCCGTCTGCGCTTTCGAGGCAAGGAGTTCGGAGGACTCACGAACCGTTTCAATTCTCTCGGCGAGTTGGGCAAGTTCTTCGCGCAGGATATTGGAAAGGCCGGAGTCGGATTTTCTTTCGCTGCGCTCGACCCGGTTTGAAAGTTCATTCAAGCGGGATTCAAGGCTGGTGAAGGCGGGAGCGGATTGCAGGACCTGCTCGCTGCTGGACGAGGTGGCGCGCTGGGCCATTTCAGCCATGCGGTCCTGCATGGATTTCAAGCTGTCGCGGGTGCGGCGCTCGCTGATCTCGATGTGCTCGACGATATTGCGGACGGCGGTTTCCAGGGATTTGAAGGCGGCCGGCTCTTCAGGCTTGCTGATCGTCGGCATTTTTGCGGTCTGAAGCACCTGCCGGCTCAAAACAGCAAGGCGCTCGTTGACCGCGGTGAAGGCTTCAACCGTTTGGCGCTCATTGCTTTCAATGCGAGTCAGAACCTTGGCGAAGTTCTCTTCGTCCTCAAGCCTATTCTCCGAGACATAGCTTGCCGGCGCCGTGTTCTGCTCACGCCTGGCAATGCGGGACAATTGTTCGGCTATGTCCTCAAGCCGGATTGAGGTCTCAGCACGCGCCGGCGCGGCGCGGAGATGGCGCGCGGCGGGAGCAGATTCGTGCTCATCGGCGGAATCGAGAATTTTGGAATTGAGCCATTCACCAAGGGTCATGCCCGACCGGCGGGCCGCATCTTTTGCGGCTTCGCGGGTTTCTGGCTCGATGCCCTTTACACTCCACGGAATTCCCGGTTTCATTCGCTCTTCCACATTTTGAACAGCTTGAGAATCATCTTGCGTCCTCCAAGACGAATCTCAAGTGGCAGAATTCTTGCCTTCCCTAGAAGTTAACGTTTTTGGTAAATATTCAGTTAAGTATCTGTTTTTTTCTTGTATTTACCATTTACCACTTCGTAACAATTGGACCCATTGTGCCCCATTCACCCGTGCTCGCCTTCCTCGGAAATCCCCTCGACCGCTGCGCCAACTTAAGATCCGATGAGGCCTGGCTCGCACGCCTGCTGCACCAGCCGTCGACGCGGCACATCCACATGAGCAGCGATAAAACTTTTATCAGGGACGGAAAATTGCAAATCTTCCAAAGCGCAAATACGCCTGAATGTGTTCTTCTTGGCGTCGATGCGGATGGCACCGGCTGGTTTGCCAGCCCGGCGCAAGCGAACGAAAACCTGATAGATTTGCGCAGCCTTGCGGTGGCGGGAACGCTGCCACAGGGCGAGCTTGCCATTCTCGCCCAAGCCCGTTCGCTGCTGCATTGGCATGAGCGCCACGGGTTTTGCGCCAATTGCGGGGTGAAGACGGAGATGCGAGATGCGGGTTACCGCCGCCATTGCGCAGGCTGTGCCACGGATCATTTCCCGCGCACCGATCCGGTTATCATCATTGCGGTGCGCCATAAAACCCGGATGCTTCTGGGGCGGCAAAGCGCCTGGCCGGACGGCATGTATTCCACCCTCGCAGGCTTCATGGAGCCGGGCGAGACCATTGAAGAAGCGGCGCGGCGGGAAGTTTTCGAGGAAGCCGGCATCCGCGTTGGCGACATCACGTTTCATGCGAACCAGCCCTGGCCGTTTCCATCGAGCCTGATGATCGGGCTGATCGGCGAGGCACTCACCGATGACGTCATCATCGATCCCAAGGAACTTGAAACAGCACGCTGGTTTGAACGGGATGAAGTTCAATCCATGCTGGACAAAAACCATCCACAGGGATTGAACGCGCCCCTGCCGTTGGCCATCGCCCATCAGCTTATCCGCGCCTGCCTTCAGTCGTCCTGAGAGGGCGCCATTCTCCGGGCAAATTCTTCCCTGTAGGGACTTGCCTTGTAGACGCCAAGGACGCGCATGTAAGACGTAAAGAAGGCCAATTCCTCCAGGGCAAGACGCACGCTGCGCTGTTCCGGGTGGCCTTCGACATCGGCATAGAACTGGGTGGCGGAAAACTGGCCCTCAAGCTGATAGGATTCAAGCTTCGTCATGTTCACGCCATTGGTGGCAAAGCCGCCCATGGCCTTGTAGAGGGCGGCTGGAACGTTCCGTACACGGAATATAAAGCTGGTGATGATGGGTTCGATTCCCAAGGCCGTATGCTGTTCTGCCGCTGAAAGAACCACAAAACGCGTAGTATTATGGGCCTCATCCTCAATATCCTCGCGGAGGATATCGAGGCCATAAATCTTCGCGGCCAGTTTCGAGGCAATGACGGCGCGGGCACTATCCTTGCTCTCGCTCAATTCACGGGCCGCTCCCGCGGTATCAACCGCGACCACAGCCTTCAAGCCGAGTTCGCGGATGAGCTTGCGGCACTGGCCCAGCGCATGCACGTGGCTGTGTATGGATTTGACAGCGCCAACCTTTACACCGGGCATGGCGAGGAACTGGTGATGGACGCGCAGAAAATATTCGCCGACGATATGGAGGTTGGCGGCCGGCATGAGATGGTGAATGTCGGCCACACGGCCCGCCACGGAATTATCAATGGGGATCATGGCAAGGGCCGCCTCGCCATCCTTCACCGCCTGAAAGGCATCCTCGAAGGTGCGGCAAGAGAGCGGCTCGAAACCGGGATAGGCCTCGATGCAGGCGATGTGTGAATTAGCACCGGGTTCGCCCTGGTAGGCGATTTTCGCTTTCATGATTTTTTCCTCAATATGGCTCGGGCCGCTTCAAGATCAGCGGGAACGCTGACCCCGAGCGGCACTGAATCAACCCGCACAACCGCCATGCGCATGTCATTGTCCAAAGCGCGCAGCTGTTCCAGCTTGCGGATGGCTTCACGGGTGCTCACGGGCAGGCTGGCAAAACGCTCCAGGGCCTCGCGCCGGTAGGCATATACGTTGATGTGGCGCCAGAACGGCGCGTCATGCTCGGGGCCGGGATTGCGCATAAAATCGCGGACATAAGCCACTTCACGGCCTTCGCCGAGGGGAGCTACCACCTTAACGATATTCGGGTTCTGGACCTCCGCATCGGTTTCAATGCGCGCCGCGATGGTGGCGATATCAACCGTTTCGTTGGTCAGGCCGGCCAGGCAGCGCTGGATGGCGAGGGGATCAATCGTCGGCAAATCACCCCTCAGATTGATCACGGCGGTGAAATTTCCCTGCGGGTCGCGCAATTTCAGGGCGGCGGCCACACGGTCCGAGCCGGAGCGCAGGGCGGGATCGGTGGCAAGGGCATCACCGCCATGGCTGCGGATGGCATCGGCAATTTCATTCTCGGCGGCTGCCACCAGAACCTTGCCGACATTGGCTTCAACGGCACGCTTCCAGACATGGACGATCATGGGGATCCCATGAATATCGGCCAGGGGTTTTCCCGGCAGGCGCACGGAAGCCATGCGGGCGGGGATCACGACTATGGTATTATTGAATTCAATCATGGACTTGATTCTAGGCGCGGCAAATTGTTCTGGGGCCCTTATACGTATTGCAGGGCAGCAGAGAAACAATTAGTTTCCGGCCCGAATACGTGGTTTCAAAGGACCGGCCAATCCCATGGATAGTTTTGAATTCAATAAAATTGCAGGCGCTGTCCTGGCAACTGCCTTGGTCGTTTTTGGCCTGAAAGAGCTGTCCGCCGCGGTTTATCACAGTGAAACACCGGAAAAGCCGGGCTTTGCAATCGAGGTTGCAGAGGCGAGCGGCGCCGGCGAGGCCCAGGCGTCAACAGGCCCGGCGGTTTCGCTCGGCACATTGCTGGCATCGGCTGATCCGGTTAAGGGGGCGGCGGGGGCCAAGGCCTGTGCGGCCTGCCATGACTTCAGCAAGGGCGGACCCAACAAAACCGGTCCCGATCTTTGGGACGTGGTTGATCGTGGCATTGCTTCCCATGAAGGCTTTGCCTATTCGGAGGGCATGAAGGCCCGTTCAGCGGAAAAATGGACCTATGAGGCGCTCGATGCCTTCATCAAGGACCCTAAGACCGCCACACCCAAAACCAAAATGGCCTTTGCGGGCGTGAAGAAAGACCAGGCCCGGGCCGACATTATCGCCTATCTGGCCTCGCTTTCGGATGCGCCGAAGCCGTTTCCCGCCCCGTAATTGCTGCAATTGTTGCGAAAAATTAACACCGGCAAGGGTTTGCCGGTGTTTTCTTTTGGGGCAAGCCATGCGTATCTATAATATCGAATCAAGACTGGAGACGCGCACCCATGGGCATTAGCCGCCGGACCATCCTGAAATTGGCAGGCCTCACGCCATTGGCAAAAATTTCCGGAATTTCAATCGCCCAGGCCCAGGACCGGCAGTTCCGCCATGCGCTGACCCTGTTTGACGACGTCAAGTACGGGCCGGATTTCAAAAATTTTGAGTATGTGAACCCGGCGGCCCCGAAAGGCGGCAGGTTAAGGCTTTCCGCCGTTGGGTCATTCGACAGTTTGAACCCCTACACCTTCAAGGGAGACCCCGGCCCGGGCGCAACCAACGAAACACTGCTGACATCGTCCCTTGACGAACCCTCAACGGAATACGGACTGGTGGCGGAAAGTGTTTGGTTTCCCGATGACTGGTCGTCGGTGGTTTACCGCCTGCGACCGGAAGCGCGTTTCCATGACGGGGCACCCATGACCCCGGAAGACGTCATCTGGAGCATGCAGGCATTGCGGGATTCGCACCCTTTCTACAACGCCTATTACAAAAACATCACCTC
>DATLDM010000061.1:0-75689 GCA_035525875.1 Aestuariivirga sp. | reverse complement strand
AGGCCGGCGGCAAGGTGCTGGGCGAGCCAATGAAGATCCCGGGCATCGGACAATATGTGTCGTTCTTCGACACGGAGGGCAATCGCGTCAGCATGCTGCAGCCTGCGTCGCCCAAATATTCCCCGCCGCATTGACCGCGTCTAGGCCGCTACGGGCTTTTGGAATTAAAATATATAATAGGTATTGATTCCTTAATTAAAAGCTGCTAGCTCTCCTTCATCAGGAGAAAAAAGCAGCCATGGCCAAAACCCGTCGTTCCGAACCAAACCCCGCCTTCAACGAGAATGAAAGTCCGCTCTACCGGCTCTTCAGCCGCAAGGATTCCCGCGGCAAGCCCATGATCACCGAATTTCAGTTTGCGGCCGGAGAGCGGCTTCGCGTGGATTTTGAGCGGGCCCATTTTCAGCCGCGCATCACCTCGTCCTGGGATGGCGAGCGCACCGGCGAAAGAAGTTACAGCGCCCTCAGTGACAACCGCATTGCCTCGCTTTCCGACAGCGCCATCGATGCTCGGAGACGAGTGCACAATGCCTTCGATGCCGTGGGGCCCGAGCTATCCGGCGTGCTCTACTATATGTGCTGTCTCGCCGGCGGCTTGGAGCAGGCCGAACGGATGCTCCACTTGCCCCAGCGCAGCGGGAAGGCCGTTCTGGCCATTGCCCTCACCCGCCTTGCCCGCCACTACCGCCTGCTCAAGCCGCCGGAACGGAGCGCCGCAAGCCCGGATTTTGCCCATTGGGCCCTGGCGGATTTTCGCCCGCGGATCATGCCGCAAGAACCTGACGCGCATCAGACTTGATGCGCCCCACCATCGAGACCAACCCATTTGAGCGCTGCGGCGTGAGATGTTCCTTCAAACCCAGCTTGGCAAAAATGGTGTTCGCATCCAGCGCCAGAATCTGCGCCGGCGTCTTGCCGGAAAAAATCATGAAGGTAATGGCAATCAGGCCTTTGACGATAAGGGCATCGCTGTCGCCAGTGAAGGTCAGCAGCGAGCCATCATGCTCCGCATGAATCCACACCTGACTGGCGCAGCCGCTGACTTTGTATTTGGGGGTGCGGAACTTTTCATCGAGCGGCGGCAACAGCCGGCCAAGCTCGATGACATAACGGTAGCGCTCTTCCCAATCGTCGAGAAGCTCGAAATCGGCCTGCAGGTTTTCAATGGTATTCGTGCTCAACGCCAAACTCCGGGAGAAACTGTCTCTCCCAAGATAGGCGCTAGCTAAGCCATTCTCAACTGGTCTTGGCGCTGGCCGGGCCGCGCCAGACCGGAATGAGGTCACCCAGGCGCAGCGTTGATTGGGATGTCTTGGACAGCCGTTTGGCCGAAGCCAGCTTCGTTGAGCCCGTTTTTATGGGATCGCTGCCCTCGGCGATATCGGGTTGAACGGCGGAAGATGTACTGGCCTCTTTTGCCCAATCATAAATCAGGCGAACCCCATACTTGGCCTTGAGCTCCAGTTTGTGGGCAACAAATCCAGCCGTTTCGCAAACGCTGGGCTGGCGGGCGCAAAACGAGGTGAGATCGGAAAACGTGTTGGTTGCAACTTCAAGATAACCGGTATCCGAGACTTCAGCGCTGGCCACGCTTGGCGCAGCCTGATTGACGTCTTCAGGTGCCGACGGCATGAAAGCCGCAATGCCCGATAAAATAATGATCGTCCGTACAATACGCATGTCCACACCCTTTAATGCGGCAAATTGTAGGGAAAACATGTTTCGGAGGGTTAAAATAAAAGCCGCTGAATCAAGTCGAATTTTACGAAAATCCGCTTTTCCCCGGTAGGGCATTTTTTACTCTGCTAAGCGACTGAAAGAATGGGAGAATTTCATGGAAAGACGCTGTTAACCGGTATGCGGCAAGGTGGGGGAATTGGCGGTGTTTGTTTGGGTATGGGTTATAATTCATGAAAGATGTGCTGGAAGAAGGCGGTTTACGGCTGCGCCCGCTCTCTATTCTGGCCCTCCTTGCCACTTCGATCCTGAGTTTTGCAATTCTTTACAATGCATTCCTCGGGCAGGTGGATGGGGCCGGTCGGCCCAGGTTCGTGGCGTCCCGGGAAACCGCTGGCGGCGCCTCGACGCGCGTTGACGTCATTGCCTCCAACAGCCGGACCGCCACCATTATCCTGAAATATGATCCGCGCGTTGAAGAGGTCCAGCGCGGCCTGCTGGCAACCGGCAATTACCGGGGCATGGTTGATGGTGTTGCCGGCAAGAATACCCGCATGGCAATTGCCGCCTATCAGAAATCCGCCGGCCTTAGGGTAAATGGCGAAGTGTCAAACGAACTCATTGAGCATCTCCGCTACACCCAGAAAGTTGCGGCGGCTTCGGAATTTACCGCCAGCGTTGAACGGCTTGAACGGAACCCGGGCGAGGCGGCAGCCCTGCGCCAGGTCCAGACCGGGCTGGCCGAACTTGGCTATGCGCCCGGCGAAATTTCCGGTGACCTCACCAGCGCCACGATCCAGGCGATCATCCAGTTCGAAAAGGACCGGGGCTTGCCCCGCAAGGGCAATGTTTCCAGCGCGCTTCTCGAGGAGATTTCCAAGATGAGTGGTGATTCTCTGATCGCCGCCGAATAACGCGCGGCATTTCCATGCGCTTAAAATCAGAAGTCTGGGTCCAGGCCTTCATGCGCCGCTGCAACGTTGAAGGAAAATACTGCACGATTGCCGCCAGGGGTGCTGCTGAGGCAGGTGCGGTTTTCATCATCATCAACCGGCTCGATGGGCGCTTTCATCTCTTCGGACCCGCACCGGGCCCCGCCTTTGACGAAAATGGCGACCGGCGATTCGTCGAAGAACTGCCGTTTCCGGCAACGGAAGCTGATGTGACGGCGCTTTTGGCCCGCCGGAAAAAATTTGATTCAGACTTGTGGATTGTTGAGGTGGAAGACCGTGACGGAACCGCCGGACTCGGCGCCGCAAAAATATAAAATCCAGTTAGTCAATTTTTAACCAAGTCTCGCCTTAACTGCAAAAAAGCGGAGCCAACCCGCGAATACACAAGCGTCTGCGAGGAATGGAAGAATGAATGTCGTTTTGCAGTTTCCGTTAAACCGCGTTGTGCCGCGGGGTCCCGACGATGTTGTTCTTTCCGCCGAGGTTGTGATTTTCCCCGGTGTCAGGAGGGAGCGGCGCAAATTCAAACTCGCTAAAACCGCAGCACCCGGCCGGAAACACCGGGTTTCGCAGGCCGCAATCGACGAGGACATGGCCTAGCACGACCTAGCTGGTCGTTGTTGCCTTGCCGCAGGAACTCCTGGAAAGGGTTTCCGAAAGGCTTTCTCGCATGGCCTTGTCGAGGGCTGGCACCCAGAACACGGCAAATCCCCGTTCATCCGATGACAGGACTTTCCAGCCCGAAGCTTCAATTTCGTTTTCATCTTCTTTCAGTGAAAATACATCGAAGATGCTGGGCGCCATCGCCAGTTGCAGACTGAATTTGTCGACCCCGGACTGCTCGTCGGTAACCGTATAGAGCGTCCTGCCAAATCGGGAATAGACCGTCAGGGTCCAGATCCCGTCGGGAAGGTTTGCATCCAGGGTGACCGGGCCCGACGTGAGATTGAACCGGCACAACCCGAACACCGTTCCGCTGGGATATTCGGGGAAGATGGCGCTTTGCGCCGTCACCGGCAGAATAAAGAAGGTGTTGTCGGGAACGTCGCTCGCCAGGCGGTTGAGGTTTCGCTCAAACAGGAACCCCGGCGCAAACAGCACCATGCTGATATGCACGATGATGGCAAGGACTGCCGCAGTGATAACCCAATAGAGGTTTCGCATGCTCAACAGCTCACCCGCTGCACCGTGGGGAGTTTCAGGTCACCAGCCGCCTGGGGCTCGTCAACATTGGAGACCACGAGCTGCAGTGTGAGGGTGCCCTCCGTTGCCGGCCTTATCCAGTTTCCGGCAACGGGATATCTCGCCATCGCCACGTCCAGCGACCTGTCGGGTCCGCGCACGACCTCATCGGATGTCACCGCGGCGGAAGAGTCTTTATCCTGGCTGTTCAATGGCCCGACCGAGAGGCTCCACCAGCGTGACTCCAGGCCGCCGGCGGTGATCTTGTAGACGCAGCCCGAACTCAGCGTGCTGCCCTCGTCATCAAGCGAAGTGGTGTAGACCTGAAACAGGGATTGGGCGGGAGGCACTCTTCCTTCAATGAGAAAATGCGCCCGCGCATAGGGATTGGAAGCCGTTCCCGATGCCAGATCCCACATGCGCCAGTTGCCGGCGGCACCCACGGGCATTGAACCCACCGAATCAATGAACGACAGGGCCGAGGCCCAGCCACCCACCACACCGCACAAAACACTGAAGATTTTTACCGAAACCCGCGCCATCAATTTTCCAGCATTCTAATCAAAAACATTCAGTATCTTTTTGACAACCGACTTTTTCTTCTTTTTCTTCTTTTTCTGCGGTTCAGCCGGCACGAACAGCTCCTCCATGAAGGAGCTTTCCGAATCAACATCGGCGTTTGCTCCCGGAAGCACCAGGGTTTCGTCCTGTGTCTTTGCGACTTTGGTGTTGGCGGGCTTTGCCGCTTTCTTGACCGGCTTCTTCTCAAAGAGCGAGAACATGTCGTTGAGCACAACCGCGACGCCTCCGGCGCTCGCAGGTGGGGTTCCCGTGTCGATGTTTACAAGGCCAGTTTCATCATCCGGGACAAGCACTCCGTCCGGTGATTGTTCGGCGGCCGCGACGGCATAAGTGTCGTCAAGCGGAATGCCGGCAAGGCTTGCGGGTTTCTGTCCTGCTTCCGCCACATCCATGATCTGTTTCCAGGCAGGCGCTGGCACCAGGCCGCCGGTTACTTGCCTCATTGAGGAGTTGTCGTCGTTACCGACCCAAACCCCTGTCACATTGTGGGCAGTGAAACCAATGTACCATGCGTCGCGATAGTCTTGGTTGGTTCCGGTCTTGCCGCCCTGCGGCGCAAAGCCCAGATCGGCCTTGCGGGCAGTCCCGTGCTTGACAACTTCCTTCAGCATGGAATTCAGTTCCGCGATCTTTTCTTCCGGCACAACCTGCTTTTGCGGCTTGGCGAATTTGGCGCGATCATAAATGACATCGCCGTTGGGCCTTCTGATTTCCAAGACCGTATAGGGTTCCGCAAGCTTTCCACCGCCGGCAAATGTGGCGTAGCCCCGCGTCATGTCCATCAGGGTCAGGGCGCTGGTACCTAGCACCATGGGGGGCCAGGTTTCGAGTTCTCCTTGAATGCCCACATCATGGGCTGTCTTGATGATGGCCGGCCTGCCGATATCGACCATGAGCCGGACCGGAACGGAATTCAGGGATTTGGCCAGCGCCGTTGTCAGCGGGACTTTCCCGAAATACTTGCCGTTATAGTTTCCGGGCGACCATCCACCGACCGAAATGCCGCCATCCAACACGATGCTGTCTGGAGTATATCCATCAAGAAGTGCGGCCAGATAGACAAAGGGCTTGAAGGCCGAGCCCGTTTGCCGCTCGGCATTCGTGGCCCGGTTGAACTGACTATTTTCGTAGTTGCGGCCGCCCACGATCGCCTTGACAGCGCCTTCCGGCGTCATCGTTACCGAGGCCATCTGTTTGAACCGGTAGCCCGGTCCTTCCGTGTCGATGATGTCATTGAGAATTTTCTGGGCTGCCAACTGCAGCTTCACGTCGACCGTTGTCTTGACTTCGATCACGAAGTCGCTGAGCAAGTGTTGCTCTTCGAGCAGCGCGATGGTTTGCTCATAGGCCCAATCCAGGAACCAGTCAGGGCTGTCGAGGTTTCTCTGCGCAATCACTGGCGGCGGTGCGCGCCTCGCCTGCAGGAGTTCACCCTGGGTGATGAAGCCCGCATCAAGCATGCGGTAGAGCACCACATTGGCCCGGGCCTTTGCCACTTCCATGTTCTGGTGCGGCGCATATTTCGTTGGCGCCTTGAACAGGCCCGCCAGCATGGCCGCTTCCGAGAGGTTGACGTCACGGATGGATTTGCCGAAATAGAATTGCGCCGCCGCTTCCACCCCGTAGTTGCCGCCGCCAAGATAAGAGCGGTCAAGGTAGAGCTTCAGGATTTCAGGCTTTGACTTGCGCGCCTCGATCCACAGGGAGAGGAATGCCTCATGGACTTTCCGCCGGATGGTCCGTTCGGGAGTAAGAAAAAGATTCTTGGCAACTTGCTGGGTGAGTGACGAGCCGCCCTGCACCACGGTATTTGCCCGCGCGTTTTGAACAATTGCCCGCATCGTGCCGATGACATCGACCCCGAAATGTTCAAAGAAGCGGGCGTCTTCCGTGGCAAGCACCGCCTTGATCAGGGTTGGCGGCATTTCTTCAAGCGGAATGGCGTCGTCCTGCTTGATGCCGCGCTGGCCGATGATCTCGCCATTGGCATCGGTAAAGGTGACGGCGAATTCCCGGTTCTTGTTCCAGATATCCCCGGTGCCGGTGTCGGAAAAAGGCGGCAGCGCGAAGGCCAGGAGGCAGAAGGCAAACACCGTCCCGAAGGTGGCGAAATCGTCGATGACATCGACCAGGAAACGCCGCGGGCCCGTGATCTTGAACCGGTAAACAAACGAGGAATAGGCCGACCCCCAGCGCTTCAAGGCATCCCAGGTTTCAAAGACGCTGGAGCTCACCAGCGAGTCGAAAGCCCAGAAAATCCGGAAAATGGGGTTGCTATTGGGTAGTTTTGCCACGTTTTTGACCGATAGACTCTTAATGACACCTTGCTGGGAATGCTTATACAGCAAATTGCGGGCCGATTTAGGCAAAATCACGCCTGTTAGCAATTGCTCTTGGGCGGCGCTAAGGATTAAGACGGGGCCATGACAGGCGACCCTCCCTTTTGGAAGACCAAGACTCTCTCAGAAATGAGCCGGGCCGAATGGGAAAGCCTGTGCGATGGCTGCGGCCGCTGTTGCCTGAACAAGCTGGAAGACGAGGATACGGGCAAATTCATCTACACCCGCGCTGCCTGCAAGCTGCTTGATGTCAAAACCTGCCAATGCACCGATTATCCCAACCGGGCTGCTAGAGTGCCCGACTGCGTCACCTTGACTGCCGATAACGTCGGCGAACTTGGCTGGCTTCCCAAAACCTGCGCCTACCGCCTGCTGGACGAGGGAAAAAGCCTCGCCTGGTGGCACCCCCTGGTGTCCGGCCGGGCCGAGACCGTAACCGAGGCTGGAATTTCAGTAAGTGGCGAAGCCTATCCCGAAGAAGGCATTACCGTGGAACAGCTCCTCGACCACATCTGGAAACTGCCCAAGGCAAAAAGGAAATCACTTTAATTTGCTTGCGTTCCATGAGCCTTCGGCTTGACAGGGGCGGGGAGTTCTCAAAGAATTGCCATGGACAGGGCGCGCCTGAGGCGGGCCTGAGAGGATTGCATGGCCCTTCATCTTGTCGCGTTGTGCTTTGTTTTTCTCGCGGCCTCAACGTTTTCACAGGCCGCGGCGAGTGATGCCACTGTCGATCTCGAACTGGTATTGGCTGTTGATGTTTCTGGCTCCATCGATGCGCGCGAAAGCGCGCTGCAGCGCGAGGGCTATCTTGCGGCGATCCGCAGTCCGGAGTTCGTGGCCGCCGTGCGTGCCGGATCTCTTGGAAAAATTCGCCTTGCCTATGTGGAATGGGCAGGCGAGGCCGCGCAGCAGCTTACCGTGCCGTGGCGGATGATCGATGGGCCTGAAGCGGCGCAGGCCTTCGCCGGCGAGTTGGCGGGAAAACCCGCTGCCCGCTTTCGGCGCGGCACCTCCATCTCGTCGGCGCTCATATTCAGCGCCGGACTGTTTCAGGGTGGTGGCATCCGCCGGGTGATTGACATCTCCGGTGACGGACCGAACAACGCAGGCGGCATGGTGACCGTGGCGCGCAATGCGGTCGTGGCACAAGGCATTGTCATCAACGGGCTTCCCATGCTGCTCAACCCGGCGCAAATTTTGCCGCCGCTCGACCGCTACTACGCCGATTGCGTAATCGGCGGCGAAGGGGCCTTCTCGCTGCCCGTCACATCCGTCGACAATTTGGCTGAAGCGATCCGCATGAAGCTGCTGCGCGAACTTTTGTCAGAAAAAGAGAGTGGAAATAGCGATGTCATACCGGCGGCAACCGAGCCGCCAACCGATTGCCTCGCCGGCGAAAAGGAGCGGGCCCGGCGTATAGACCAGTACTGACTAATTTACGAGCTGCGCATGGACCAAATATCGCTGTGATCCCCGCGTGATGGCATCGAAGGGATAGCAGGTGGCGAGCACCAGATTGAAGCCGCTGGCGTGCCGGTCGATGCCTGACGTGTTCCAGTCCACAATCGAGGTTCCGGTCACGCGGTAGGTGAACACCAGGCCATCGTCGCGTGTGATCGTCATGAGGTCGCCTTTCACGACATTCTTCAGGAAGGCAAAATGCGTATCCCTATGCGCTGAGACAACCGACGTGCCACGCTCGCCAATGCGTGACGTTTCATCAAGCAGGGCAGGGCCGAAGGCCAGCGCTTCACCGCTGCCGCCGTGCAGAATAATTGCGCGGGCCTGGATGCGGGAAATTTCAAGGCGCGCCACGGGCCAGGTATCGGCCCAGCTCCAGGCCTTGACCGGTTCGCCGGTCACAATGGCTTGGCTGAAAGCCCGTTCGAGGAGCACTTGGGCCAGTTGCGCCTTGGCGAAAATCCAGGCCGATTGACCAAACAGGAACAGCGACAGGCCGAGGCACAGGGCGCTCAGGAAATTGAGAAAGGACCGGCGCGACAAGCGCACCGGTCCGGCTTTGGGCAGAGTGAGGGTTGCGGGGACCATATCACATCTGCCGCAGGGTCTGGCGGGGGATAGCCAGCCTGAATGCAAGACTCAAAACCAGGAGAAATCCGGCGATGAGCATTAAAAGTTCCGCCGGCGTCGCGGTTTGCGGCAGCATCACCTGCTGCTGGCCGGGAATGGCCGCCGGCTTCTGCAACATGGCCAATTGCATGAACTCCGCCTGCGCGTCGCGTTCCTCTACTGCTGGCTGGTCTTCGTCAAACACCGAGTCATAATCCCAGCCCGCCGGCAGATTGAGCGGAATGTCGGCCCGCGTCAGTTTTTCGCCAGCGGGGCGCTTTGGTGTCTTGTCAACCGCCACAAGGCTGGTCTGGCTGGAAACGATCTGATGATCGAGCGCCATGCCTAGAATGGCCTTGTTCGCGGCGTCGGAAGTCAGCGCACCAAGCGTGGACGCCACTTCAAAGTCGGAAATCCGGCGCCGGGCCCAAAGCTTGGAAATGCCATCGCCATTCGCCGCCTTTGCAATGGGAAGGGTCACTTCCCAAGGCTGCGCACCAATGTTCCCGCTGATCTTCAGCGAGCCGCCCAGGTCCCTGGCTTCCGCCATCAGCAGCACGGGTTCACCGCGATAGAGGTCAGGCAGCATGTCGGGGGTAATCCTGGCGGTGTTGCCAACGAGCTCGGCTTTCAGCTCGGTCACCACCGGGCTGCCGATCTTGCTGAACAGGTCCTGCATCCGTGCGGTGACTTCGGCGGCTTCACCAATATGGGTGAAGGTGCCACGGCCAAGTTCCGCCGCGCGCGTCATCAGATAGGAGTTCGGCGCCGAGCCAATGCCCACCATGAATACGCGCGAGCGGCCAAGGCCCTTGCTGATCGTGGCAAAGAGCTGTTCCTCATTGCCGATAGCGCCATCCGTCAGGAAAACCACCTGGCGCAAATGCGAAGTATCGGAGGCGTGGCTGTCCAGCAAAGCGGCGCGCATCGGCGGAATCATTTCGGTTCCGCCCGTGGCATTGAGCCTGCTTACAAAGGCAATGGCCCGGTCAATGTTTTCCTTGTCGGCGGAAACCGCATCGGAGAACAATTGGTCCATCGTGTCATCGAAGCGGATGACGTTGAAACGGTCGCCCGGCTTCATCTGGGAGAGGCCATAGATCAGGCTGTCCTTGGCCTGCACCATGGAAGGGCCTTCCATGGAGCCGGAATTGTCGATCACGAAAACGGTCTCGCGCGATTTGGAAACTTCGCTCGTCGGAGCCACGGGTGGCGTGACAAAACCCAGCAGGTAATTCTTGCCATTCACCGTTTCGGTAAACAGGCCCGCCTGCGGGGCCGTGCCGGCCGCCTGCCATTCCAGCGCGAAATCCTTGTCGGCGGGAACATTTTCGTCGGCCAGTGAAATCACCTGGCTTGCCGGATCAGTCTTGATCGTATGGTAAAGGCTCTTCACCTCGCCCAGCGCAAAACCTGCGTTCAGGGTCACCGAAATCGTGGTTGGATTTACCGGTGCATATTTCCGGGGGTCGAGAACCGGCGGGCTGATCCGGTTTCGGTCCGGCACCGGATCATTCACCGCCACGCCATAACCGTCAGTTGAAAAATCAACCGATTGCACAATAGGTGCCGGCATGTAACGCGGCGCCACCACCAGCGGCAGGCGCAGCGAGAATGTGCCCGACGATTGCTTCACCGTTTCCTGATACTCGATCTACACGATCACCGTTTCATGGGGACCGATATTGGCCACCGAGTTGGTGAAAAGATTGGGCCGCTCCTGCTCAAGCAGGGCCGCCGCCTGGCCGCTGGCCTTGGCCGTTTCGTAAATGACCTTGGCTTCCTGCCGTTCCTTCACTTCGCCCACGATCACCCGGTTTCCCGCAATGATCTTCAGCGTATCGACGGCGGAATTCTCCGGCAGCGGAAACACGTAGACGCCTTCCACAAACCCGTCCGCCGGGTTTTCAAAGCGTTGGGTTACGATGGTTCGGGCCGTCGGGCCCGAGATGGTCACGTTGAAATCCGTGGCCAGGCGCGGCGCTTCAAGATATTTGCCGCCTTCCCTTGATTTGAGCAGCAGGCTTCCCGCCTTCACGTCATTGGGGGTGATAAGGGCGAGTTTTGCTTCGCCCGCCCGCGCCTGCCCGAAAATGGTTAAGACCAGAACGAAAGCCAGTCCAAAAATTGCAACGATGATGTCGAGACGGGATTTGAAACTACGGGCACGTAAATCGGTATTCACTTTATCCTCCAGGGCTAGCCCCACTGCCAAGCCATGGATGGATTAGATACAGCCACTTATGCCTGCTTCGCCAAGGTGAAGAACGTCTTTCTTCCGGCGCCTTCCGCCATAGGGTGGTGGAAATGTGCGGGATTATGTGGAATGTTACGGCCACCATGAATGACGACGATCTTTCCCCCGAAGAGAATAAAGTGATTGGCGCCCAGGTGCGCGAGGAACTGGCGCGGCGCCGGCTTTCGCGCCAGCACCTGGCCGACAAGGCCAAGATCAGCCTTTCCACCCTTGAAAAGGCCCTGACCGGAACCCGGCCCTTCACGCTCGCCTCGGTGGTGCGCATCGAGGAAGCCCTGCAATTGCAGCTGCGCAAGCACCGGCACATGCACAACGGCGACATGGAACTGGCCCCGGAATCCCTGGGCAGTTACTCGCACCCGGCCGTGTCCTGGCTGGAAGGCGACTACCTCACGCTTCGCCCGTCCTTCAGCGATGCCCAGTCGGCCTATGCCTACCGCACCGAAATCCGCTGGGACAAGGCGCTCTCCCATCTGGTCTTCCGCGAGTCAGACCGGCTTGATGCGGCCTTCAAGCAGGATGGCGCCGTCTCGGTTCCGCACCAGTCCGGCTACATCTATCTCGTCACCAACAAGATGGGCCAGTACCGCCTCATCATCCTGTCGCGTCCCATGATCGGCGGCGAAATGTTCGGCCTCCTCAGCACCCTGCAATCGGGCAGGGGAACCTTGCTGATCCCCGTCTCCACCCCCATCGTTTTCGTACCCGTCAAGAATTTCAAGAGTGAGCTGCAGTTCGGAAAATTCAACGCCGACTCCGCCATCCACGCCACCTACACCGCACTCCTCAAACGCGCCACCGAAGAGCCCTTCGTGCTGCTGGTGAAATGACTCATTCCCCTCCCCCTTGCGGGGAGGGGTTAGGGGCGGGGGTCGGTAGGTGCTTCAGTTAAGGGAAGAATTCTTTCAATTCCTGTGAGGCCGGAGCGACCCTCACCCTTAATCCCTCCCCGCAAGGGGGAGGGAGAACTTGGAAAATTCAATACTGACGTCAGCATCCATCCCATGTACAACGCACTCCTCATGAATGATCTTTCCGACTTTCCTATCACACGGAAATGGCCCGCCAAATTTCCCGACCGCATTCAGCTTTATTCGCTGAACACGCCCAACGGCGTCAAGGTTTCGATCATGCTTGAGGAAACCGGACTCCCTTACGAGCCGCATCTCGTTCGCTTCAGAACCAACGATCAGAAAACGCCGGAATTCGAATCCCTAAACCCAAACAAGAAAATCCCCGCCATCATCGACCCCAACGGCCCGGGCAACAAGCCGCTGCCCTTGTTCGAATCCGGCGCAATTTTAATTTATCTCGCCGAAAAAAGCGGCCAGTTCATTCCTGAGGACGAGGCGGCCCGCCACCAGGCGATCCAATGGCTCATGTTCCAGATGAGCTTCATCGGCCCCATGTTCGGCCAGGTGGGATTTTTCCATAAGTTCGAAGGCCGGACCTATGACGACAAGCGCCCGCTCAACCACTATGTGGCTGAGGCGAAGCGCCTGCTCGGCGTGCTCGATCAGCGGCTCGATCAGCGCACCTGGATGATGGGCGACGACTACACCATCGTCGATATCTCCGTATTCCCCTTGGTGCGCAACCTGATTGGTTATTATGGAGCAGGGGATCTGGTGGGGATCAGCAATTTCCCCAATGTCACACGCACGCTGGCCGCCTTTCTGGCGCGCCCCGCCGTGGCGAGAGGCCTCAAGATACCGTCTGACGCCTGATGCTGCCGCCGGTCAGAACGGGCTGATACACTCGCGCACCCGTCCGCTGTAGGATACCCAGGTGTTGTTGCGCGGGTTGTAGGAGCGGTAGCGCTTGAGGCACCATTCAATATGGCTGTTGCTCCACCCGTCATCTTCATCATCGTAGTAATCCTCATCGTCCTCGTAGAGGCGATTTGATCCGATGCCTTCGCCAACCGCAAAGGGCAGGGTCCACCACGGCGTTTCATAATAGAAGCCGTGGTAGAAATGGCGGCATTCGCCCCTGCGATATTCGCAGCGGCTGCCGTGGCGCTCACGGTCCCATTTGGCGACACTGATGATATTGGGATCTGCATTTACTCCGGCGGGAACAACCCGCGGCGCAGCGGAAGCAGAAGGCGCAAAAGCTGCCAAAACACCAATACCGAGCAGCGCGCCAACCATCAACGGAAAAATTTTCCTGATCATGGCTTTACTCCGTTTAAACAAAGCCGGTGCAGCAAACCGGTGCCACACCTCGCCACCACCTCAACCCCGATGTCTCGGGAAAGTTCCCGTTTCTGGCAGGGAAATTTGGCAGAATTAAAGAGATTCTCAGATATCCTGGTTCTGCGGCAGGATGACGAGATCGCGTATGGTGACGTTGGCCGGGCGGGTGAGCATGAAGAGCACTGCCTCGGCCACGTCCTCGGAGCGCAAGCCATCATGGCTGGCAACCTTGGCTTCGATTTCGGCCGGATTGCGGTATCCCCACAATTCGTTGAGTACCGTACCGGGCGCTACGGCACCGACCCGCACATTATGCGGCGCCACCTGCCGCCGCAGGTCATGCACAAAGGCTTGCACCGCATGCTTTGATGCAGCGTACACTGCCTCTCCCGAAATGACCGCGTGGCCCGCAATCGAGCTGGTGACGACAATATCGCCAGACCTGTTCTTGATCATCTGCGGCAGCACGGCGCGGCACAGGCGGAACACGCTGTTGACATTGACGGCCAGCATCTCGTCCCAGGTATCGGCGTTGCCCTCCGTCACCTTGCCCGGATGATAAAGCCCGGCATTGGCGAGAAGAATGTCAATGCGCCCGAACCGGGCAAGCGCCTCTGAAGCCACCCGTTCAACCTCGGCAGGCTTTGCGAGATCAAGGGGAAGAACCAGGCTTTCAACCGCACTTAAGTTTTTGGCCACATCCTGCAAGCGCTCCGCCGATCGGCCGACCAGCACGAGCTTTACCCCTTCAGCCGCAAGTGTATTTGCCAGCGCCCGGCCAATCCCTGAGCTGGCGTCGGTAATGATTGCCACTTTGCCAGAAAGTTTCTGGGCCATGACTAAGCCGCTTCCGTTTTCGGCTTTCTGATCTGTGGCGCCGCTTCGATGATCAGCGGGTCCAGCCCTTCGCCGCCCTTGGCCAGATAGTCAAAAAAATGCTTCCGCATGCGCGGGTCCCAGTAATTGTTGAGATGGGTAGCCGCCTCTTTCACAGCGTCCTCGCGGGGGTAGCCCTTGAAAAAATCGGCAATCTGGTTGGCCATGCGCAGCATGTCGCGGGTTTCCATCATTTACTCCTGCTCGAATATCATCACGCCGCCCTTGGACAGGGCCGCAAGTTTCAGTCCCGCCTGCTTGGCAAGCTGCAGCGCCAGGGCGGTTGGCGCGGAGATCGTGGCCAACGCGCCAATGCCGGCGAGCGCGCATTTCTGCACCAGTTCGAAGCTGCAGCGGCTCGACATCAACACAAACCCATCGCGCAAATTCACTTTCGATTTTGCCAGCGCCCCGATCAATTTGTCCAGCGCATTATGCCGGCCCACATCTTCCCGTGACAGCAGGATAGTGCCATCAGCCGAACACCAGGCGGCGGCATGCACCGTGCGGTTCACCGCATTCATCGGCTGATATTGCGGCAGCGCCTCATAGGCCCGCGCCACCGCCTGCGGCGAAAGCGCCGTGTTCACTACGATGCCGTCGGGCATGCGGATCGCGTCCTTGATATCCTCAATGCCGCAAAGCCCGCAGCCCACGCGGCCTTCAAGGCTGCGCTTCACCATGCGGTCACGGTTCAAATGCTTTTCGTCAACCGCGAGGTCAACCGCCAGGCCTTCTTCCGAAGGCAGGGTGAGAATGCCCTTGATATGGGAAGCCGAGGTGATGATCCCTTCGGCCAGCGCAAAGCCAGCGGCGAAATCATCGAGGTCGGCAGGCGTCGCCATCATCACCGCATAGGGCGCCGAGTTGAACAGGATGGCGATGGGAACTTCTTCTGGAACTTGCCAAGTGGTTTTGATGGGGCCGCTTGTGGAGTGCAGCGTACCGGAAACAGGAAGCGAACTCATTCCCTTTTCTGTCACCCCGACGGAAGTCGGGGCCCCGACTTTCCGCATGGTCACTGGTTGCAAGCCTGGGTCCCGGCTTTCGCCGGGATGACGGGATTTAGTTTTCACTCCGCCGCCACTAATGGTTTGACTTCAATGCGCTTGTTTTCATCCTCGCGGATTTCCCAGTCCTTCTGCCAGTCCGATTGCTGGTTGGACAGCGTCACCTGAACCGCCGTCACCTTGTATTCCGGGCAGTTCGTCGCCCAGTCGGAATTTTCCGTGGTGATCACATTGGCGCCCGACACCGGATGATGGAACGTCGTGTAGACAACCCCCTGCGCCATGCGCTCCGAAACCAGCGCCCGCAGCGTCGTGGCCCCCACGCGGCTGGCGATGGACACCATCTGGCCGTTCTTGATGCCGCGCACCTCCGCATCATGCGGATGGATTTCAAGAATATCCTCCGGATGCCACGCCACGTTGTCGGTGCGCCGCGTCTGCGCCCCCACGTTATACTGCGACAGGATGCGGCCCGTGGTGAGAATGAGCGGGAAGAAGCGGTTGGTGCGCTCCGTCGTCGGCACGAATTCCGTGATCATGAAGCGCCCGAGGCCGCGCACGAAGCCGCCCACATGCATGATCGGCGTGCCTTCCGGCGCCTTGTCGTTGCACGGCCACTGCACCGAGCCGAGCCGGTCGAGCTTGTCGAAGGAGACGCCGGCGAAGGTCGGCGTCACCCGCGCGATTTCGTCCATGATTTCGGATGACGAGTTGTAATGCATGTCATAGCCCATGGCCTGCGAGAGTTCGCACACCACTAGCCATTCATCCTTGCCCTGCATCGGTGCCTTCACCTGGCGCACCCGGTTGATGCGGCGCTCCGCATTGGTGAAGGTGCCGTCCTTCTCGAGGAAGTAAGTGCCGGGGAAAAACACATGGGCAAATGCCGCCGTTTCATTGAGGAACAGGTCCTGCACCACCACGCATTCCAGCGCTTCCAGCGCATGAGTCACATGGTTTGTATTGGGGTCCGACTGGGCAATGTCTTCGCCCTGCACGTAAAGGCCCTTGAAGGTGCCTTCCACGGCCGCGTCAAACATGTTGGGAATGCGAAGGCCCGGTTCGGAATCAAGCGCGGTCTGCCAGACCTGCTCGAACATCTCGCGCACCGAATTGTCGCCCACATGGCGGTAACCCGAATACTCGTGGGGGAATGAGCCCATGTCGCAGGACCCCTGCACATTGTTCTGGCCGCGCAAGGGATTAACCCCCACGCCGTTGCGGCCCACGTTGCCGGTCAGCATGGCAAGATTGGCCATGGCCATCACCATGGTGGAGCCCTGGCTGTGCTCGGTCACGCCCAGCCCGTAATAGATGGCGCCATTGCCGCCCGTGGCATAAAGCCGGGCCGCGCCGCGCACGTCCGCCGCCGCAACCCCGGTAATGGATTCCAGTGCTTCCGGCGAATTCACCGGCTGGCGGATGAAGTCCGTCCAGCGGGCAAATTCCTTTGGGTCGCACCGCTCGGCGATATAGGCCTTGGCTTCCAGTCCCTCGGTGAGAATGACATGGGAGAGGGCGTTGACCAGGGCCACATTGGTGCCGGGCCGCAAGGGCAAATGAAAATCTGCCTCAACATGCGGCGAACGCACCATGTCGATGCGGCGCGGATCAAGGATGATGAGCTTGGCGCCTTCGCGCAGGCGCTTTTTCATGCGCGAGGCGAAAACCGGATGGGCATCGGTGGGGTTGGCCCCGATCACCAGCATCACGTCGCATTCATCCACCGACTTGAAATCCTGGGTGCCGGCCGAGGTGCCGAAAGTTTTGCTGAGGCCGTAGCCCGTCGGCGAATGGCAGACGCGGGCGCAGGTATCCACATTGTTGTTGCGGAAGGCGGTGCGCACCATTTTCTGCACCACGAACACTTCTTCATTGGTGCAGCGTGACGAGGAGATGCCGCCAATGGAGCCGCGGCCGTATTTCTTTTGAATCTCCATGAAGCGCCTGGCGGCAAAGCCGATGGCTTCTTCCCAGGAAACTTCCTTCCACGGGTCGGTGATCTTGTCGCGCACCATGGGCTTCATCACCCGGTCCTTGTGGCTGGCATAGCCCCAGGCAAACCTGCCCTTCACGCAGGAGTGGCCCTCATTGGCGCCGCCTTCCTTCCAGGGCACCATGCGGACAACGTCTTCGCCCTTCATTTCGGCCTTGAAGGAGCAGCCTACGCCGCAATAGGCGCAGGTTGTGATCACCGAAGTTTCGGGCATCCCGAGTTCAATCACCGATTTCTCAATGAGAGATCCCGTCGGGCAGGCCTGCACGCAGGCCCCGCACGACACGCATTCCGAGTCCATGAACTTCTCGTCCATGCCGGCTGAAACATGCGAGGCAAAACCGCGGCCATCGATGGTCAGCGCGAAAGTGCCTTGCACTTCTTCGCAGGCCCGCACGCAGCGCGAGCACACAATGCATTTGGCCGGATCGAAGGTGAAATAGGGGTTGCTTTCATCCTTTTCCTTGAAGCGGGGGTTCGCTTCACCGTCCAGCCGCACCGGCGAAACGTGATTGTCGCCTTCGAAGCCATAGCGCACATGGCCAAGGCCTACTGTGTCGGCCATGTCCTGCATTGCGTTGTCGCCGGTCAGCGGGTGATCGGAGAGGTAGAGTTCCATGACACCCTGACGCAACTTGCTGAGCCGGTCCGTCTGGGTGTGAACTTTCATGCCCTCGGCCACCCACGTGGTGCATGAGGCGGGCGTGCCCTTGCGGCCTTCGATTTCAACCAGACACAACCGGCATGAGCCGAAGCTGGCCATATTGTCCGTGGCGCAAAGCTTCGGAATCTGGGTCCCAAGCTCCATGGCGGCCCGCATGACCGAAGTGCTTTCCGGAACCGTGATGGACTGGCCGTCGATTTCCAGCGTCACCATGGTGGTGGATTTGGATTTCGGCGTGCCGTAATCAATTTCGGTGATCAGGGTCATGGGAGTGATCTCCTCTTGGTTTCCTCACCCTGAGGTGCCGCGAAGCGGCCTCGAAGGGTCTGTTTGCTGCAAGTTCGGCGGCCCATGCTTCGAGGCTCTGCTGCGCAGAGCACCTCAGCACGAGGGTGAGCTAGCGGTTTCATTCTGCCGCCACCATTTTAGCAGGCCGGTCAAAATCTTCAGGGAAATATTTTACCGCACTTTGCACCGGCATGGGCGTCAGGCCGCCCATGGCGCACAGCGAGCCGTCGGTCATCGTCTGGCAGAGATCATCGAGCAGCAACAGGTTCTCGTCGCGCTCAATGCCCGCCACAATCTTGTCGATCACCTCAACGCCGCGGGTGGAGCCGATGCGGCAGGGCGTACACTTGCCGCAGGATTCAATGGCGCAGAACTCCATGGCAAACCGGGCTTGGGCCGCCATGTCGACGCTCTCGTCGAACACCACCACGCCGCCATGGCCCACCATCGCGCCATTGGCGGCAAAGGCTTCATAGTCCATTTGCAAGTCGAGTTGTGAAGCGGGCAGGTAAGCCCCCAGCGGCCCGCCAACCTGCACGGCGCGCAACGGCTTTCCCGTTGCCGTGCCGCCGCCGAAATCATTGATGAGCTGTCTCAGCGTAATGCCGAAAGCTTTTTCGACAAGCCCGCCCTGCTTGATGTTGCCGGCGAGCTGGAAAGGAAGCGTCCCGCGCGAACGGCCCATGCCATAATTCTCGTAAGCCTTGCCGCCTTCCGCCAGAATGTAAGGCACGGCGGCAAAGCTCAGCACATTGTTGATGATCGTGGGTTTTCCGAAGAGGCCGGAGAGTGCCGGAATTGGCGGCTTGGGCCGCACCATGCCGCGCTTGCCTTCCAGGCTGTCGAGCATGGCGGTTTCCTCGCCGCAGATGTAAGCGCCAGCCCCGCGCCGGACTTCCAGCGAGAAGGAATGCACTGAACCTTGAATGTTTTGCCCCAGCCACTTTGCCGCCGTCGCAATGCGGATGGCATCCTTCATGACCCTGATCGCGTCCGGATATTCCGAGCGGATGTAGATGAAGCCCTTGCTGGCGCCAGCAGCAATGCCCGCAATGATCATGCCTTCAATCAGCATGAAGGGATCGCCTTCCATCACCATCCGGTCGGCAAAGGTGCCGCTGTCGCCCTCGTCGGCGTTGCAGCAGACGTATTTCTGGTCAGCCTTGGCGTCGTGAACGGTTTTCCACTTGATGCCCGTGGGGAAGCCCGCGCCCCCGCGGCCGCGCAAACCGGACGTAGTGACTTCCGTCACGATCTCCGCACCCTTCATGGCGAGAGCCTTTTTTAGACCAACGAATCCGCCATGCGAAATATAATCGGCAAGCGAAAGCGGATCAGTAATGCCGCAGCGCGCGAAAGTGAGCCGCTCCTGATTCTTGAGATAGTGAAGTTCTTCGGTGAGGCCCAAAGACAGCTTGTGCTTGCCGCCCTCATGGAACTTGGAATCAAACAGGCTCTTCACATCACCCGCCTCGACTGGCCCGAAAGCCACACGGCCCCTCGCCGTCTCGACTTCAACAAAAGGCTCAAGCCACAAAAGCCCGCGCGAGCCATTGCGGATAATTTTCACGTCAATTTTCCGGGCTGCGGCTTCGATCACGATGGCATCAGCCACCTCATCGGCGCCAACGGCGCGGGCGGCGGAATCCTTCGGCACATAAATCCTGATCATGAGGCCAGTTCCTTGACCAGCGCTTCAAACTTTTGCGGCGTCATGCGGCCCATCGGGCGCTCATCCACCAGCAGGGAAGGTGACGTGGCGCACAGCCCAAGGCAGTAAACCGCCTCCAAAGTGATGGCACCATCAGATGTGGTCTCACCGAATTTCACTTTCAAGCTTTTCTGCGCCGCCTCCGCCAGCTCGTTCCCCTTCATCGATTGGCAGGCTTCCGCCCGGCAGACCTTTACAATGTGGCGGCCAGCAGGCTTGCGCCGGAATTCATGGTAGAAGCTCACCACGCCATGAACCTCGGCCCGGGAAATGTTAAGCGCCTTGGCCAGAACCGGCAGCGAGGCCTCAGGCACATGCCCCACCTCATGCTGCAAATCATGCAGGATTTCCAACAATGCGTCAGGCTTGTTGTCATAGCGCGAGGCAATGACACTGGCCGCATCAGGTTTTGTGACGCGAACGTCAATCAGGGTATTTTTTCCGGGCATGCTCCATTATGGCAGAAACCCCAGGTTTAGCCAATTGTGCCAGCCTATGACTTCATTGGCAGAGCCTATGGCAAATTGGGCGTGGGATGGGCTGCCCGCCATTTGCTGGCGAGTTGTTCCGCCTTGGCCAGTTGCTCAGGCGTCATCAGCTTTGTCACGATATCACGATACCTGACGGCTTCGGCATCCCCTCCATCCGCCCTCAGGCTGAACCACTGATGCGCCTGCACATTGTCCTGGCGCACGCCCTGGCCGTTATAATGCATCAAGCCCAGAGTGTATTGCGCTGGTCCATGACCCTGCAGGGCCGCCCTGCGATACCATTTGGCAGCTTCGACAAAATCCTGCGGCACGCCCTGTCCACTGCCGTACATCATTGCAACATCGTGCTGTGCCAGCGCATATCCCTGTTTGGCAGACCTCAGGTACCATTTAAGGGCCTGCGCATGGCTTTGAGTGACTCCTCTACCATTGGCATATAACCCGCCGAATTTGTGTTGGGCCGGCGCATATCCCTGCCTGACGGACTCCCGGTACCATTTGAACGCTTCGGCATCGTCTTTTGGCAATCCTTTTCCAAGGTCGTAACTGACGCCGAGACTGTACTGGGCTTTGGGATGTCCCTGTTCGGCCGCCAAGCGATACCATTTGGCAGCTTCAGTGTAATCCTGCGGCACGCCTTGACCATTCTCATAACTGACACCGAGGTTGTACTGCGCTGTCGCGTTTCCATGCTCGGCAGCCCTCCGGTACAATTTGACAGCCTCGCCCGGGTCTTGCGGTACCCCTTCACCCTTCTCGTACATCAATGCGAGATTTTGCTGTGCTGCGAAATTTCCCTGATCAGCGGCCTTGAGATACCATTTTGCCGCTTCGGCATAGTCCTGCGTTACGCCCGTGCCGGCATGGTACATTTTTCCGAGATTGTGTTGCGCCAGGGCATCTCCCTGATCGGCAGCCTTGCGATACCATTTGACGGCTTCTGCATAATCCTGTGAGACACCTTGGCCCTTATCGTACATTGCACCGAGAGAGAGCTGTGCCTTGGCATTTCCCTCGTCAGCGAGCGGCTTCCACTTCTCAAGGGCAGTGGCATAATCGCCTTTTTGAAATGCGACATTGCCTTCCTCGTACTTCCCCATCCAGGAAACGACGGGAAGATGAAGCGACATCAAGAGCAACATCAGTATGAGCTTGGCAGTCATTTAACCCAGCTGATTCCTTCGCGCGATGCTTTACCGTTCCGGATCATACTCCGTTCTGAGCTCACTCGGCCAGCGCGGTTTGCAATCCGGCCCAGGGAGCGTGGCTGCCCCCTCGCGCCTGGGCGAAGGGGTTACAAAAAAGGGCTCACGACACTGTGAGCCCCAATCTGTGCATCGCATTTACCAGTGAATGTTAACGCCCACCAGCACCGTGTGGAGGTCAAGATCTACGTTGGTTCCGCCAGGCGCCGCCACCCCATAGTTCTCTTCGCCGAGATCATAGTAGCGGTATTCGGCCTTGATTGACCACCTGTCGTCAATGGCATATTCGGCGCCAAGGCCCACCGTCCAGCCATCGTGCCAGTTGCTGTCTGAACTTGTGCCAAACAATGAATTGGTGGAACGGTCAGCCTGCGCCCAGCCCCAACCCGCTGTAGCAAATGGAAGCCACTGTCCCATTGCCATGCCCAGCCTTGCTCTGATAGACGCCAACTGTTCAATTTCCAGGTCGACATGTGTGTTGAAGAAACCCGTTCCGCCCTCTCCGCTATCGTTGAGGCTTGCCAGCGCGTAGTCGCCTTCAGCGCCAAGCATCAGGCCGTTGTCGAACACGAAATTGAAGCCCGCCTGTGCGCCGACAAAGCCGCCCTCTGGCTTAAGGTCCACGGCGCAACCAGGCTCGCCTATGAAAATAAGCTTAGCCTCCTGGTGCGACTCCGAACGCCTGCACTCCTCGTTGGCATAGTCATCGCCGTATTCGGATTCGGCATCAGCCCAACCCCAGCCCCCATGAAGCCCCGTGTAGAACCCGGACCAATCGACACCCGCCGGCTCCGCAACCACCACGTCAGCGGCCTGAGCCACGCTGCCGATAGCCAACATCGACGCCCCGAGCAAAACTCCAATACTCACCGTCTTCATTGTACTAACCCTCTGTTTACGCAACTTACTTTCTTCTTTTTACGGTTCTTAAGAATTCGTTACCGCTTTCGGGAAGGTGTGCCAATATGAGAATAGTGATTCGTCAATATCTGAGCCTGTGGAAAACATGATTTTTGTGTCTGTGTTGCTTTTTAGTCACAGATTCCACCTCAAGACTTTGATTTTACGGGCAAAAGAGACTTGCAACGGGCTAGCCATCGCGCCCCGCAGGTGGCCGCATGTCGCGCTTGGCCCGCCGCGCAAGGCTGCCCAACTAACCTGCGTTCAGGGAATTTAGTCACAATTATATACTTGACAAAAGTGACTAGGAGCCTAGATGGACCGTGCTTGCAAAGTTACCAATCCGCTTAAGGCGGAAGATGCGTTAGCTGTAAACCTCTCGCGCTACGCCGAATTTTTCGCGGACCTCACCAAGAAGCAGCGAAACGGCGGACGCCAGCGCGTTGATCTTTTCAAATGTTTCGATGATCTCGCTCATTGAGGTTTGGGTAGTTTCCAAGAAATGCTTGTCCCTTTCATACACAATCCGGTTGATGAGTATGACGCCGGGTTTTACGGGCGTGAAATTATCGACAAGGCCATGAGTAAGGCGGTGCCTGTCAAGCGAGAGTTGTTTGGCCTTAGTGAGAACTATTAGAGCGCCTTCCCTTAGATCGGAAAGGTTCTCTAGGGTTCCAAAGCATTTCCGGCAGTATTTGAGTTTTACGTCGAATGACCGTGGAAGTTCATCCTTTTTGGGAGCGTGTTGCTTGCCACCGGCTCTCCAATATAGAATGCCAGTCAATACGTCCAACGGGCTTTCTACTACTTGCCATGCGACTGTTAGTTTACCTATGGCGGTGTAAAACTCATCTGTGACGACAAAGGGTTCACACATGGCGAAACAACCTCCTTACGAATTAGACCTAACCAGGACCATCATGGCCAAAATGGCAGCAATGCCTCACAAGCCGCATGTGGCGAAGAAAAAGGCGAAGAAAAAATCGGCAAAAATCACCAAAACAAAACAACGGTGATCCCCTTAACCTTTCTTCGAGAGGTGCGGGTTAGGACAGTTATGTCTTTTGCCCGCGCCTTTCGTGTACCAATAGACGTGCGTCAAACCTTTTTTATAAAAGGTATCAATTCAAAGATGTCTTGATCTTTGAAATCTCCCAATATGCGGGCTGCTTTAATGTCTGGCATTCCGATAACCACGAGATCAACGCTTGTAGAGATAGTGGTCTTAAGAGCAGTAGCAATTTGGTCGATAGTGTAAGAACTTTCGAACACAAAGAATGAACTAGGCTCAACCCACCACTTGCTGGAAAGCCTGTTTACCTCATCGGTAAACGCTTTGTACCGCTTCGAATATGTAGGATTGTCCTCAAGTCTAAAAGTAATCCAATAAACTGCCATTTGCAGCCCTTTCTGTTAGGGCCAGCGCTTGACGGGAATCGATCTCAGGGTTTAAGCTAAGTTTGTACTACCGAATCCTGCCGCACACTGGCCGGGTTTAAATGGGGAGCGACTGCGAATCGCTCCCCATGCCTTTCTTACCAGAAAAGAACAGGCCGTTTCGGGAAAAGTTGCCATTTTGTTCATAAGTTTTTCGCGCCGCGTTTTCGCATGCGCCACAGCTTACGTGCTAGCTGCCTAGGCGTTTTGGGTTTGACTAATCCGCCGATATGTAAGGCGCTTGCCCTCAATGCCTTCCATGATCTTGTTGGTACGCTCACGGTCTGAAACCTTGAGGGCTGAACGGGTGTTATAGCGGAAATCAAATTCGGCAAGGTAGCGGTGCAAGTGGGCCTCGCCACAATGCTGGTAAATGCCCTTCATGCCGCGCTTGAATACGGACCATACGTTTTCAATCGTGTTGGTATGAACGGTTCCGCGAACGTATTCCTTGCTGCGATGATTGATGGTGTTGTGAGCGGCAAATTCGGTTCCAAGCGTGTAGATCGCGCTTTCGTCGGTGTGGAGGTCGGACTTGCGAGAGACGTTCCTGACCAGAATATCACGTACTGCCGCCGCCGTGGCTTGCTGCACATGGAAAGAACGGACGTTGCCGCCGCGTTCTACCAGACCGACAATAATGCGTTTCTGTGCGCCACCTGACTTGCCGCCACGTGTAGGAGGGGGCGAATACTTATTGCGCTTGCGGGGCGTCTCACGCTTTCCATGATAGGTTTCATCGGCTTCAATGATTTTGCCGGGGCCGCCCATAGGAGCGGGGTTCATATCCTTCATTGCTTCACGGATACGATGGCACATAAACCAAGCGGTTTTATAGGTGACGCCAAGCATACGGTGGATTTGATGGGCGCTAATGCCCTTCTTGCTTGAGGCCATGAGATGGGTAGCAAGCCACCATTTGGTCAAAGGCACCTTGGAGCGCTCGAATACCGTTCCAACCGTCACTGTGAACTGCCCCTTGCACTCGTTACAATAGTACAGGCCCGCGCGGTGTGACTTGATCTTGCCCTCGACCTTGGCAATCAAATCCTCATCGGCATTCCCGCAATGAGGGCAGTAGGGACCATTGGGCCAACGTGCCATCTCAAGAGCCTCACGGGCCTTGTCTAGGTCATTGAAAATGGGGTTCTGAAGGTCGGTCATAGCTGTATTCCTTGCTTATGACTTTTATATGAGTCCCAAACTCACTTTTGTCAAGTATATAATTGTGAATTTAGTCCGCTACAAGGAAGTTAGCTGACGATCACGCCGCCAAGCGGCTTTTCTCTTTGGCGAAGGGGCTGAGGCCCAGCCAGTCCTGCATGGCGCTGGCAATGGCCTTGTCGCCCTGGATATCGAGCGCGCCGGCGTCCACTTCTTTCTTCACCGTGGTGACGCCCATCCAGATTGCCGTCATGGCGCGAAGCGAGCCGGAGATGAAAAGGTCCACCTCAAAGCCCGGATCGGAATTGCACAGGTCCACCTTGCCGTCGGGATCGACGACCAGCCAGAATTTTTGCCGGGCTTTTTCAACCTCCGGGAAATAATAGGCGATGGTGCAGCGTTTTTTCGGCAGCGGTTTGGGATCAAGCCAGCGCCGCATGTCCCACATCAAAAGCGAGGGATCGAGATTTTTGAGCGAGACCTTGGACTCAACCCAGCGCTGGGCCCAGAAGCCCATCGCCATGACAATGGGTTTCAGGTCTTCGCCTGCCACGGTCAATTGATATTCCTTGCCGCCCTGCTTGGTTGAAACTTCCTCAATAATCCCGGCCTCGCGCATTTCCGTGAGGCGCTTGGAAAGCAGCGTCGGCGACATGCGCGGAACTCCGCGCCGCAGATCATTGAATCGCCGCGTACCGCAATACATTTCGCGCAAAATCAGCGGCGTCCAGCGCGAACAGAAAATTTCTGCTGCCATGGCAACGGGACAAAACTGGCCGTAACTCCCATGCTCGGACATTGCTTCCTCCACTAAAAAAATGTTGCAAGTACCACTATTGGTGTTGTAGATGCCACCTTTATCACATCGAGTTGCGGGTGAACAGTACAACAACTGTATCGCCATACGTCACGGATAATCGATAATCCGGCACCATAGTACAGTTTCAGGACTAGAGGTAACACCGCCCAAAGGGCAATATAGGGACATAAAAAACGCACAAGGAGAGCGCCATGAACACCGTAACCAAAATGAAACCTGGAAAAACCGATTTTGCCGCCATCGCCGAAAAGCTCGGAAAGAATTTCGCGGGCTGTGGCGAGGCAGCCGATGAGAACGATAGCTTTGTTGCCGACAACTATGCCGCGCTGAAAACTTCAGGGCTGGTGGAAGCGGCCGTTCCAACCGAGCTCGGCGGCGGCGGCGCAAACATCCATGAGCTGGCCGGAATGCTGCGCACCCTGGCGCACCATTGCAGTTCGACTGCCTTGGCCTTCGCCATGCACACCCATCTCGTCACGGTGCCGTCCTGGCGCTGGAGTCACCAGAAAGTAGCGGCCGTGGAACCGCTGCTGAAGCGCATCGCCGCTGAAAAAATCTTCCTCTCAACCAGCGGCGGCTCCGACTGGGTGGCAGGTGCGGGCAAGGCCGAGCGCGTCGAAGGCGGCTACAAGATCACCGCGCGCAAGGTTTTTTCATCTGGCGCTCCCGCCGGCAGCATCTTCATGACCACCGCTGTCCTGGAAGAGCAGGGCGCAGAGCCCATGGTTCTGCACTTCGGCATCCCGATGAATTCACCCCAGCTGCGTATTGATCCCGTGTGGAAAACCCTTGGCATGCGCGGCACCGCCTCCCATGACGTCATCATTGAGGGCCATGTGGTGCCGGAAGCTGCCGTCGCCCTCAAGCGCAAGGCCGGCGAATGGCATCCGCTGTTCCAGATCATCGGGACCATCGCCCTTCCGCTGATCTACAGCGTCTATCTCGGGGTTGCCGAAAGCGCCCGCGATATCGCCGTGAAGCTGGCGAAGAAACGCCGCAGCGACCACCATATCCTGCAACTCGTCGGCCAAATGGATTCCGAACTGCTCGGCGCCCGCGTTGCTCACAATTACATGCTGGATGTGGTGGCGCAGAACACGCCCGGAGCCGAAAGCATCAATCAGGTGATGATGGGACGCAGGCTCGTGGCCGCCCACGCCATCCGCACTGTCGAACTTGCCATGGAATCGGCGGGCGGCGCAGGCTTCTATCGTGCCCAAGGACTGGAGCGCCGCTTCCGCGATATCCAGGGCGCGCGCTACCACCCCATGCAGCCCGGCCAGCAAGCCGAATACGCCGGCGCCATGGCGCTCGGCATGCCGGTAGATAAGATTTTTTAGTAAGGAGTTTTTCGCCACTCCTTTAATCTGTCACCCCGACGAAAGTCGGGGCCCAGACTTTCCGCATGTGTACTGGTTGCAAGTCTGGGTCCCGGCGTTCGCCGGGATGACAAGGATTTTTGTTTAGCGGGGTACAGAATTGAGGGTTGTTACGTACTGATCACCGCTATCTTGTGCAGGAAACTCTCGTCGGTGAGTTGTGACAGCGCGCAATGGGCGACATCGGCGCGCGAGACCTTGGGAATGCCACGCAAATCCAGGCGCTCGCCGCTTCGGTAGGTTCCGGTTTTTGGCCCGTTGGTCAGCATTACCGGATGAATGACTGTCCAATCGAGGCCGCTGGCTTTGACCATGTCTTCGCCGGCCTTCTTGTCACGGTAGACGTCGCCCAACAGCAAGCGGTACATCAGGCGCGGGACAAGGGGCGCATGCCGGAAACTGTCACCCACGCCGAAAGCGGAAATCAGGATCAGCCGCCGCACGTCATGCTTTTCCGCCGCGGGCACAATCGCTGCGAGACTTTCGGCGATCAGGCCAGCGGATTTGAGTGAATTTCCCACGCCAAGAGCACAGATGATTGCGTCCCGCCCGGCAATCGCCCCAGCAATAACCGATTGATCTTTCAACGCATCACCTTCAACGATGTGAAGCTTGCCGTGTGTTATCGCCAGCTTCTTCGGATCGCGGACAAAAGCCGTCACCTCATGGCCCTGATCCAATGCTTGGCCGATTATTTCCCGTCCGGTTCCGCCGCTCGCCCCAAACACGACAAGTTTCATGTTGCTGATCCTCCATACGGCCACGACGATAATATCATCGTCAATTCCTGTCATCCCGGCGAACGCCGGGACCCAGGCTTGCAACCAGTACACATGTGGAAAGTCTGGGCCCCGACTTTCGTCGGGGTGACAGAAGTTAAGGGGTTCAGCCCTTCGGCACTATGTTCTGGTTCAGGTGGAACACATTGTCCGGGTCATACTTCGCCTTGATTTTCTGCAGCCGCGGATAATTCGACCCATAGGCGGCCGCCACTTGATCTGGCGCTTCGTCGTCACCCAGATAGTTGACATAGCGGGCGGTGGACCTGAATGGCTTCATGGCGTCATAGGTCTCGCGCGTCCAGGCGGTGCAGGCTTTCGTCGCGGCGGGGTCCATCCATTCCGTCAGAATCGCCATGTTATAGCCAATGCCGCGGTGCGGAAATGCGGTCGCGTCAACCGGAACCCGGCAGGCCGCTCCATGGAAATGCTCAATCAGTATGGCACCCATGGGTGTGGGGCATTTGGCAAAGCAGGCAACCATTGTATCAATCGCCGCATCGCTCAGTTCCGACAGGAAACTTGATTTCCAGTAGTTGAGCGCGCCCTTGGGATAGCCCGCGTCAAGCATTGAGTTGAGCGCGTTGTAAGGAATGGGGCCGACCGCATCCATCACCGGAGGACCGAAAGCCTTGATGGGCTTCATGGCTTTCTCGCCGGCAGCGAGATCGCGGAAATGGCCCACAACCAGTGCCGCAAGCTTCATCCCCGATCCGTCGGGCGCATGCACGAGACCGGCAAAGGCAACGATCTCGTCAGGCAAAGATTGTGTCATCTCGCGGTAATAGCCCAGCACATCGCGCGCCTTGTCGAAGGGGTGCGCCGCAAGCCCGCCGGTGACCATCGGGCCCACCGGATGAAGCTTGAATTCAAAGGAAGAGACCACGCCGAAATTTCCACCACCGCCGCGCACCGCCCAGAACAGATCGGCGTTCTCATCGCTACTCGCCCGCAGCACCTTTCCATCCGCCATGACGATCTCAACGGAAAGCAGATTGTCGAGGGCCATGCCATGCTTTCCCATGAGCCAGCCGAGTCCGCCGCCGAGGGTGAGGCCTGCGACGCCGGTTGAGGAGACAACGCCACCCGTTGTGGCCAACCCATGAAGCTGGGTTTCACGGTTGAATTCCGCCCAGGTGACGCCTCCCTGGACCTGCGCAGTGCGCGCTTTCACGTCAACATGAATGCCCTTCATCGGCGCCAGGTCGATCATCAACCCCTTGTCGACGGTGGCGCGCCCCGCCACATTATGGCCGCCGCCCCGCACCGCGATCTCGAGACCGAGTTTGCGGCCGAGATTTACCGCATCCACAATATCAGCCGTGCCCTTGCAGCGGGCGATCAAGGCCGGGTGCTTGTCCACCAAACCGTTGTGGATTTTCCTTGCTTCCTCGTAGCCCGCGTCGGCAGGCTGCAGCAGCTGCCCGCCAAAAGTCTTGGCAAGTTCGGCAACGTCTTGCGAAAGTAATGAATCTTTGGCCATGGTATGCCCTCCTGGAAATATGCGCTTGGCAAACACTGCAGTCAGGAAAGAAGTTTGACGTTAGGTCCATTCCCCAAATTTGTCCATCTGGCCACCGCAAGCTGCAGCGCGGGTTTGACACTGAGCGCCTAGCTAATCGGAATCCCTGAACACGGCGGGCAGGTTTGGCCGCCGGTCGACGTTCAATTGAAACACGTCCGAACGGGAATAGTGGCCAACAACATCGAGCGACTTTCGCGCGGCGCGGGCCGCCTCCGCGTCGATCGTGACATAGAGGATCGACTTCTCTTGATGCAGTGGGCCGGCCACTAGAGCGCCGCCCGGCTTGACCGCGATGGCATCGCCCGGATTGATCCATTCCTCGTCCTTGAAAAGTTGGCTACGGCCCGGGAACGAGGCCGGAATATCCGATCCCTGCAGGGCCGTTGCCGATGACAGGACCCAACAGCCACCTTCCTTCGCGATATGCCGCATGCTGGCGGTCCACAGCTCGCCGCAATCCCAGGTGACGGCCACCAGAATATCCATCTGCTGCGCATAAAGCGCATAACGGGCGAGCGGCATGTAATTTTCCCAGCACAGAAGACAGCCGATCCGTCCGTATTTCGTGTCAACGACGCGCAGGCCGCTGGCATCGCCCATGCCCCATACCATGCGCTCCGGATTCGTGGGCATCAGCTTGCGGTGCCTGTTCAGGATCGTGCCGTCATCGCCGATTACCACCACCGAGTTGAAAAGCGTTGAACCGCTGAACTCGTTGTCGAGCTCATGCATCCCCATGACAATCACCATGCCGTGTTTCGCGGCTGCGTCCCGAAGTGGATCAAGGTCACCAGAACCCAAGTCGATTGCGTTGAGCTGCAACTGGCGATGAATCTCATTCCCCAGCGCCATGTCTGCTCCAGGGCGCAACCGCCACACCCAGGTTGGATAGCCCGGAAGGAATGCCTCGGGAAATGTCATCAACTTTGCGCCCTGGCCCGCCGCTTCCGCGGCCATGGCCAGCGCCGTTGCCAGGGATGCTTTTTTGTCGAGCAATACCGGCGGCCGTTGGCAGATTGCGGCTTTGACTTCCATATCAAATTCCGAATTCGGCGAGGAGCCTTCTTGAGGCACCGCCAAACCGTACCATGCCGCCATGGGACCGCGCCATCATCATTGAACCTTCAAGAGAGCCGATAATATATTCCGCTGCCTCGGAAGCCGTTCCCTTGAACTGCAATGTACCGCCGGCGCGGCCTTCTTCGAGAATCGCCGCGAGCCAGCGCTCATTAAGCGCAAAAAAACCGTCGAGCGCTGTCTGCATGGGCTTAGGAAGCGTCCCGAATTCTGCGGCCAGCATGCCGCACAGGCACATCCGTTCGTCTGCCAGGACCTTTGCATAGATATCCACATAACGCCGCAGCTTCGCCGCTGCTCCTCCGCCATTAGCTTCAATCTCATTAAGAGCTCGCTCCATACCATCTTTGTAACGTTCGATGAGCTTGACGCCGAGTTCGGCCTTTGAAGCGAAATGGTAGTGCAGGCTGGCCTTCGAAACGCTCAACACGCTGGCAATGTCGGCATAGCTGAAAGCATTGAAGCCGCGGGTTTGCACGAGGCGCTGGGCGATATCCAAAATCTGCTGGGAAGTGTGGATAGTGTCTGTTTTCTGATCCATGGGTCGTCTGAAAATCCTGTGGAAATTACATTTCGTCGATTCGTGACTTTCCCAAACCCTCTTACAATTCTATCTACTAGTTGACAAGTTACTTATCAATAGGTAAGCTTCAGTCGTGCTGGGGAGTTTCAAAACTCACAACGATCTAGGGAGGAGTATCATGAAGAAACTTCTTATTTTGACAGCTTATATATGTGCATTGTGCCCGCCCGCCGCGCAATTGGCCCGCGCTGACGACGCCGAAATGATTAAAAACGCTGAATCGGCAGCGCCACCGGCCGTAGGCTCCGGGGCCACTGTCTATGCCCCGCAGGCCGACGGTTCAATGAAGACCTTGCGTGAGGGAAAAAACGGCTTCTGGTGCATGCCGAACGATCCCAATACGCCGGGCGATGATCCGATGTGCGGCGATGCCAATTCCATGGAATGGGCGATGGCCTGGATGAGCAAAAAGGATCCGCCGAAGGGCAAGGTGGGCCTGATCTACATGCTTGCCGGCGGCTCGGATGCCAGCAACACCGATCCCTTTGCAACGGCGCCAACCGAAAGCAACAACTGGGTCAAGACGGGTCGCCATGTCATGATCATGAATGCCATGGACATGATGGCTGGCTACCCCACCGACGCAAAGCCTGACACCAGCAAACCTTATGTCATGTGGTCGGGCACGCCTTATCAGCATCTCATGGTTCCGGTGGAATAGATTGATCGGGCGCAGGGACATAATCACCGTTCCTGCGCCATGGTGTTTTCCGTGAGAACGGCAATGTCCATTGCTCTCGTGCTGTTTGGTGCATTTTCAGCACAGGCACATTCATACCGCATTGGCGATTTGGAAATTGTTCATCCCGCCATCATGGTGCCGGAGGCAAATTCTGATTGCACATGCGCCCATGTAACGATCATCAATCATGGTTCTGAAATCGAATATTTTCTTGGTGCAGACATTGCGGCCGCAAGCAATACGAGGCTTCTTCATGTGGCAAGCCGCGGGCTGAATATCAGCGCGCCTTCCGTAGTGTCGATTGCGCCGGGCGCCACGCTCGACCTGCACGGTCATGAGTGGTGCCTGTTTCTGAGCAATGTCCCGAAAGGCCTTGAAGCCGACTTTGGTGCATATCCTGCCCGCCTCATGTTCCGCCTTGCCGGAACCATCGAAGTCGAATTCATGGTTGACGCCAAACAATGAAGACGGTCGAACAGCTTCTCCAGGAGGCGAGGGCTTTGCTGCCTTATCGATGCACGCCAACGGAGATGGCAAAGGAGATAGATGCCGGCGCCCTGGTGATCGATATTCGCGGCGATGAACAGCAGCGCCGGGATGGCCTCATTGCCGGGGCAATGGTTATCCGGCGCAATGTGCTGGAATGGCGCTGCGATCCGGCGTCGCCTTGGCGTCATCCCAGCATCAACCATCACCGGCAGAAAATCATCCTGTTCTGCAACGAAGGCTATCAGTCGGTTCTGGCGGCCGCCAATCTCCAGCTCTTGGGCCTCGCCTTTGCCACGGACTTGGAAGGCGGCTTTGCGGGGTGGAAGGCCGCCGGCTTGCCGACAAAAGCTTACGACCTCGATGAAATGAGATAAGCTGCCTGTGGCCATTAACTTATGTACCCATCCAGTGGAGAGAAACGCCATGTCCAAGCTCTACGGCGAAAGCCACCGCAAGCTGCAGCGCGAGTTTGACACCGAGCGCCTGGCCGACCGGATCGAGGAGCGCCTGTTCCACGAGCATATCACGCCCGACGATCAGGCCTTCATCGAACGCATGGACATGTTCTTCCTGGCAACCGCCGACAGGGAAGGCCGCCCCAACTGTTCTTACAAGGGCGGCGACCCCGGATTCATCCGTGTTCTTGATCCGAAGACGCTGGCATTCCCGAACTACGATGGCAACGGCATGTATCTTTCCACCGGCAACACGCTGGAGAACCCGGAGGTGGGCCTGCTGTTCATCGATTTTGAACGGCAGAAGCGCTTCCGTCTCAACGGAACCGCAAGCATCGTGCCAGCCGATTCCATTGAGCCCGCATACCCGGAAGCGCAGTTCGTGGTGAAGGTTGCTGTGCGCCAGGTATTTCCCAATTGCCCGCGCTACATTCACAAGATGCAAACGGTCGAGCGCTCAAGCTTCGTGCCCCGCACCGACGTCACCACACCCGTTCCGGCCTGGAAACGCATGGAATGGTCCTGCGACGTGCTGCCCAAGAATGATCCGGCTTTGCTTGGCGATCTAGACAAGTTGCGGTAATTGTTGCATTTGCGACCATGGCCGAAATGTAGCAAACTGCGCAGCCAAGTGGAAAAGCGCAGCTAACATATGGCCGTTCTTAATCTTCAAGTGCTCGGTGGCTTCAAGGCGCTGAATGAAGTTGGCCAGGAAATTATCATTTCGGCCAGGAAGGGCCGTGCATTGCTGGCGGTACTTGCCGTATCGCCGTCCGGTGCGGCGAGCCGGGAAAAGCTGGCGGCACTCCTCTGGAGTGACCGCGGTGAAGAGCAGGCGCGCAGCAGCCTGCGCCAGACATTGACTGTGCTCCGAAAGGAACTTGGCGTGGTGGGCGCAAACCTGCTTGTGGCCGATGACCAGCGCGTGGAGCTCGCACGCGGCACCATGGAAATCGATGCCGTGTCCATCATCAGCCTGTCAAAAACAAATGATGCGCCGGCACTCCAACGCGCGGTAAATTTGTATCATGGGGAGTTCCTTGCCGACGGGTCAATTGGCGATCCGATGTTTGAAGAATGGCTTGCCGGCGAGCGCAGCCGGTTCCGTGATTTGATGATATCCATTCTTGACAGGCTTTTGACGCTCGAACCGGCGGTCGCGCGTGTGGCCTTGGCGAAACGCCTTCTTGCCCTTGACCCGCTGCGGGAGGCGTCCCATCTTTTTCTCATGAATGCCTACGCCGATAGCGGCGAGCGCAGCATGGCGCTTCAGCAATACTCTGCATGTCGGGACCTCCTGAAATCCGAATTGAATGTCCAACCCGGTAAGGAAATTGAACAGCTCCGCCAGCGATTGACGACTGAGGAGCCCACGGTTTCGCTGCCATCCCAATCCGTTTCATCTCCACCGTCACAAAATCGCGACCCTAAGCTTCAGGTGAAGCCGTCGATCGCCGTTCTGACCTTTACCAATCTCAGCAGCGATCCGGCCCAGCGCTATTTCAGCGATGGCATTACCGCCGACATCGTCACCGAGCTATCGCGTTTCCATCAGCTCCTCGTGCGCGCCCATCGCCCCGCCAACGATGGGCTTAATGCCGATGCGCTGACAACGGGTCGCGAGCTTGGCGCACATTTTGTAACGGAAGGCAGCGTGCGCCGACTGGGCAAACGCATCCGCATCACCGTGCAACTGCTTGATGTTGAGTCTGGCGGAACCCTGTGGTCCGAACGTTTCGACGCCGATGAGGAAGATATCTTCTCCACGCAGGACAAGATCGTCCGCTCAATTGTTGCGCAATTGTTCGGACGCTTGCAGCTGGCAAATCTCGAAAAGGCGTCGCGGAAACCACCGAACAGCATGGCAGCCTATGACTACGTTTTGCGCGGACATGCGCTGCCAGTCGGTGTTCCGGAGGCGGAGGCGGAGGCGCGGCGTCTGTTTCAGAAGGCCATAGACATCGACCCCGGTTATGCCCGCGCCTATGCGTCACTCGGCTCATACCACATATTCGAATGGTCGCGTGACCTCGATACCTCGGCAGCAACGCTCGACCGGTCACTCGAGTTGACGAAAAAGGCCGTGGCCCTCGACGACGGCGACGATTTCTGCCACGCCATGCTCGGCCGCGTGCACATGTTCCGCCGTGACCACGAGCTTGCGGACTACCACTTTCAGAAAGCCCTTGCCATCAATCCGAACAGTCCTTCTCTCATGGCCGGACTCGGCATTCTCTATGGTTTTCGCGGTGAGCCCGAGCGCGGCCTGGATTACTTCCGGGAAGCTCTGGCTATCGCACCGCATTTCGATCCCACGTGGTACTGGCGCAACCGCGCCGTGGTTCATTTCATCGCCCATGAATATGAGGAAGCGATCGAAGGCTTCAGACGTTCACCGATTCAACCGGACTGGGTCGAAGCCTATCTCGCAGCAAGTCATGCTCATCTGGGCCAAATGGACAAGGCACGAAAGCATGCCGTGGCGGCGCTGCACCTGACGCCGCAGTTCACGATCCAGGCGCTCCTTGCGGTAGACCCCTTCCGCCGCCGGGAAGATGCAGAGCATCTCGCCGACGGATTGCGCAAAGCCGGAATCCCTTAAGCCCGCTTGATAGCATCGAGGAGCAGGCTTTCCTGCTGGTCTGGTGCCAGCCGATTGAAGCCCTTCATTCCGATATCACTCAGCATGTGGGAATCCAGCACTGTCAACAACTCGATCTGCCTGGCCACGCAGGCCTTCTGGGACTTGGCCGCCCGATACTGGTTGAGGGCGCGGGAAATTCTGTTGAAGGTCGCGCTCATTGGCATTGTGAAGGAATTGATCGGTGAATGAATCGTTGTCATGTGGTTTACCCCTGGGTTGCTGTCTCGGCATCCGGCCCACCCGTTTTGCCTTTGACATGACTCAACCTAGCCATCGCCCATCACGGCGCCGTCAGATCGTCGTGAGCCGAGCGTTAGAAATGCAGAAAAAGCCTTCAGAATCAGTCAAAAGTGGCTTTGCCACTGTGATGTCGGCAGGTTGATGCCCGTCAGCCCTCCGCCGGGCCGTCCAGCACGACGAGGTCGTCGGGGTTGAAGTTGACCGTGACCTTCTCGCCGACTTTGGGAGGCGCGGTGGTGGACTGGTTGAACATGTCCAGCGATATGTCTTGCGCGCCGGTGCGCACTTTCACCCGCACGATGGAGCCCAGGAAATTCACGCTCGCAACTTTCGCGTCAAGGCGGTTGGCATTGGCCCCGCCCTTGCCGATGGCGATGGCTTCCGGCCGCAGCGCCACGAAAACGGTTTTTCCGGCGGCACCCGTGAACGGCTTTCCGGCGCGGATCGGCTGGCCGTCGAGCGTCAGCGTTCCTTTGGAAGCGCTCACGATTTTTGCCGGAAGTACGGTCAGCGTGCCCACGAAAGACGCGACAAAGCGGCTGCTTGGCTTGTTGTAGATTTCCAGCGGCGTGCCGATCTGTTCAACCCGGCCTTCATTCATCACCACGATCCGGTCCGACATGGAGAGCGCTTCTTCCTGGTCGTGCGTCACATAGATTGTCGTGATGCCCAGCTCACGCTGGATGGCGCGGATTTCGGCGCGCAGCGAAATGCGGATCTTGGCATCAAGCGCCGACAGGGGCTCGTCGAGCAACAATACACTTGGCTTCACCGCAAGAGCCCGCGCCAAAGCCACGCGCTGCTGCTGGCCGCCGGAAAGCTGGAACGGATAGCGCCCGCCATGCTCCCGCAACTTGATGATGCCGAGCATTTCCTTGACCCGCGCCGTGATGGCGTCGCTCGAAGCCCCCGCCACCTTCAGGCCGAAAGCGATGTTCTGTGCCACCGTCATGTTGGGAAACAGCGCATAGGACTGGAACACCATGCCGATATTGCGCTGGTTGGGCTTGAGGTTGGTGACATCCTTGCCGTCAATCACGATGCGCCCCGTGGTTGGCCCTTCAAATCCGGCAACCATGCGCAGCGTCGTTGTCTTGCCGCAGCCCGAGGGGCCGAGGAAGGAAACGAATTCGCCCTTCTCGATGGCGATGTCGACATTGCGCACCACCGTGGTTGCCCCGAAACTTTTGCTGACATTCTCGATGGTAAGAAAAGTTTCGCCCATGGTCCCCACTCTTTTCAATTCGGCCGGCTGGCCGACTTCGGCGCATAACGTGACAGGATCTGGATGACCGCCATGCAGCCCCAGGTGATGAAGAACGCGATGATGGCAAGTGCTGCCGGTTCATAGGCCCGGTTGGCGCCGATGTTTTGCAGGTAAGGCCCGAAGGCCGGACGGTCGAGCAGGCTCGCCATGGTGAATTCGCCGATGACGATGGCGAAGGTCAGGAAGGCGCCTGAGAGAACCGCGATGAGCACGTTGGGCAGAATGACCCTGGCAATGATCGTTGGCCATTTTGCGCCCAGAATTTGCGCGGCTTCCGTGAGCGTTTGCACATCGATGGTGCGCAGGCCCGTATCGACAGCCCGGTACATATAGGGGAGCGCCAATGCCACATAACCGAACGTCAGCAGAAAGTCCGTGCCCAGCCGCGAGCCCGTAAAGGGCAGCCATGACGACGAATTGTACATCCTCAGGTAACCAAAGACGATGACGATGGCCGGGATGATCAGCGGCAACAGCGTGATGAATTCGACGATTGGCCGCAGCTTCGGAAGCTTCAGCCTGATCCAGTAAGCCGTCGGAACGACGATCAGGACGCCGACAATGATGGTCAGCACGGCGATCAGTATGGAATAACCGAACGTCGCCTGGAACCGCTCATCGCCAAACACCACGCGGTAGGCCTCGAAGGAATACTCGCCGCGCTTCATCCGCATGGAAAATTCGATTGTGGCAATCAGCGGCAGAAAGAAGTAGGCGGAGCCGAGGATGAAAATGATCCAGGCCCAGAGGCTGCCCTTTTTCATTTGAGCCACCTTTCGGACCGTGAACGGAACCACAGGTACAGGATGTTGGAGAGGCCGGTGATGGCAATCATCCCGACGGCCAGCGCATAACCGAGGTTCGGGTTGTGCAGCACGTCGCCGCGGATTTGCGCATAGAGCAGGATGGGCACGATGTTGAGCGATGAGCCGGTAAGCGCGTAAGCCGTGGCGATGGCGCCGAAGGCATTTGCAAAAAGCAGGATGACCGTGCCGAGGAAGCTTGGCCAGAGCACCGGGATCAGCACCATGCGCCAGTACTGCCAGGTGTTGGCGCCGAGCGTGGCGGCGGCCTCGCCCCATTCCTTCTTGATGCCGTCAATGGCCGGGGTGATGATCAGGATCATCAGCGGAATCTGGAAATAGATGTAGGTCAGCGTCAGCCCCCAGAATGTCAGGAGATTGAAGCCGGCGGCATAAATATCGAGACCCAGGAGATCGCGGAGAAGTACTGTCACCAGCCCGACGCGGCCAATGGTGGCGATGAATGCGAACGCCAGGGGAATGCCCGCAAAATTGGAAGCGACGCCGGAAAAGGTGAGGGTCGAATCGCGGATCCACTCTGGCAGGCCCCCGCGGATGACTGCGACAGCCATGGCGAAACCGATCACCGCGCCGAGGATGGCGGTGGCAAGGCCAACCTTGATGGAAATCCAGTAGGCGCCGATGATGGATGGGGTATTAAGTTCGCGGAAATTGTCCAGCGTGAACGCGCCATCGGGGGTTTGAAAGGCCCCGACGACAAGGTTCATCGTGGGCAGGACGAGGAACATCAGGGCAAACAGGAAGAAGGGCGCTACGCCAAGCCAATGCAGGGGCAGGCGGGGGCGCGCTGTTGCGGCCATTTTGCTTTTGACGGTTGGTTCGGCCATTTTGGTTGCAGTCAAGGCGGACGCGCCGGGCAACAGGCCCTGGCGCGTCCCTCTGTGTTTACTTGACGACAGCGCCGACGACCGTGTCCCACTGCTTTGTCACAACTTCCTTGCCCGCGCCCTGCTCGTCAAGAGTGGGGAAGACAGCCTTGTCATAGGCCTCGGCTGGCGGCAGCTTTGCCAGGAGGTCCGCCGGGATCTTGCCGTTCTTGGCGAGATCGGCAAAGCGGATCGGATGGCAATAACCTTTCAGCCAGCCAATCTGGCCTTCATCCGAATAGAGGTATTCCATCCAGAGCTTGGCGGCATTTGGATGCGGCGCGTAGGCGCTGATCGCCTGAACGTAGACGCCGGCAACCACGGCCGCCTTTGGCACAACAACTTCAACGGCAGGATTGCCGTTCAGCGTATCGCGCCAGGCAAGGCCATTATAGTCCCAGCCAATGATGATCGGCGTGGCGCCCTGCGCCAGCGAGGCGGACGCACCGGTGGTCGGAACGAAATTGCCCTTGGCGTTCAGTTCCTTGAAGAACTCAAGTCCGGCGGCACCGGCTTCAGCGCCAGCGGCCTTGCCAGTGGCCATGCCGGCTGCTGAAATCGCGAGAATAGCCTGATTGGACGAACGCGGGTCACCGGTGAGGGCGACGGAATTCTTGTATTCGTCCTTCAGGAGGTCTGCCCAGTCGGCCGGCACGTTCTTGATGATGTCCTTGTTCACGACGAACGCAAGAACGCCATAATAATCGCCGTACCAGTAGCCTTCGGCATCCTTGACGCTGTCGGGGATCGTGTCCCAGGTCGAAACCTTGTAGGGCTGCAACAGGCCTTCGGCCTTGGACGACGGGCCGAAAGCGAGGCCCACATCGATCACGTCCGGCGCCTGCGGGCCCTTGTTGTCCTTGTTGGCCTTGATCGCCTCGATCTCGTCGCCTGAACCCGCATCGGGGTTCAACTCGTTGACTTTGAGGCCGTATTTCGCCTTGAAACCCTCGATGACGCCGCCAAAGCCGCACCAGTCATGCGGCAGCGCTATGGTGGTGAGCTCGCCTTCCGCCTTGGCGGCCGCGACCAGATCGTCCATCGCATCGGCGAAAGCCGCCGTCGAGGACAGCGCGAAGGCCATCGCCACGGTGGAGTTCAGCAACGTTGTGCGTAATTTCATGATGTTCAACTTTCCCTGATTGTTTTTCGTCGTTGTCCAAGCCTGCGCCCCTATCGACGCCCGGCTTATTGCACCCCAGATTGGTACAGTTCCGCAGCAATGGCAATGCTTTATGACAGTTATGTGACAACAGAACAAAGATTGGAACAGGCCACACAGGTGTGCAAAGCTTTTGCCGGAAGTGAAGGATGAAGCAATGACCAAAACGAAAACCGCAAAGCCGAAACTTCTCTCAGGCGGCAACCCCCAGATCGCCAAGGCCTGTGGCGACGCTCCCGTGCAGGCCTACATCGCCGCCATGCCGGGCTGGAAAAGCGGCGTGGGCCGCCGCCTCGACGCGCTCATCACCCGCGCCGTTCCCGGCGTACACAAGGCAGTCAAATACAACTCGCCGCTCTACGGCATCGAGGGGCAGGGCTGGTTCCTCGGCATCCATGTGTTCACCAATTACCTCAAGGTGGCATTCTTCCGCGGCGCGTCACTGCATCCTGTCCCGCCCGGCAAGTCCAAGCAGGAGCACGTGCGCTACCTCGACATCCATGAGGACGATAAGCTCGACGAATCGCAGTTCGCCGCCTGGGTAAAACAGGCGAGCAAACTCCCCGGCGAAAAAATGTGAGCGAACGCCTCAGGGCTGCGAGGGCTGCGAGCTAGCCGCCTCGTCCAGGAACTTGCCGATCAGGTCCGCCGCCTTCGCTGCGTGCGTCTCCAGAAGGAGATGTGGGCCATCAAGGATATGCGTTTCCATGCGAGGAAGATCCGACAGCCATGACTGGATTTCCGCAATATCGAAGAACGCATCATGCCTGCCCCACACCATTAACGCGGGCGGCTGATGAGTCTTCAGATAGGCCGCGATTTCATCGAATTGCGCGACGTAGCGGCCATAGTCCACGAGCAAGCTGCGCTCGGTTTCCATCCGGCCCGGTAGGCACATGACGCGCCAGTCTTCCTCCCACTGCTTGGGATCGATCCGCGCTGCGATATCGGCCGGCACGCCGCGAATGTAGGTGTCGCGCGTTCCTTCCAGTGAGAGATGTGCAGTGGCGGCCTTTTCATTGCTGGCGTTCGGCGCAGACCAGAACTCCTTCGTGGCTGCCCATTGAGGGCCATGGCCGGACTGGTGCGCGTTGGCATTCTGGATGATGAGGCCGCGGACCAGATGGGGCGCGCGCATCGCCAGTTGCAGACCGACAGGCGCGCCGAAATCATGCAGGTAGATGAAGCGCTCCTTCACGTTAAGCCGCGCAAGCAGCTCTTCGATGCAATCGGCAAAGCCCGCGAAGGTGGCTTTGGGCAGGACATCGGAGGCACCGAAGCCTGGCAGATCGGGTGCGACGGCAAATACGGACCGCGACAGCGGCTCGATGACGTCGCGGAAGTTACGGGAAGAATTGGGAAGGCCATGCAGCAGCACAAGCGCAGTTTGGTTGCTGTCGCCCCCGGTCCGGAAAGCGAGATCGATCCCGCAGGACAGGCGCATTTTCTGAATGGGCGGGTTTGCAGGCATGCCAGCGCTATCTGATACGTCAGCCCCGCCGCGCCGCCTCGATTGCCTTGACGTCGATTTTCTTCATCTCCATCATCGCGTCGAAGGCGCGTTTTGCTTCAGCGCCGCCGGCAGCCATCGCCTCGGTCAAGACCCGCGGCGTGATCTGCCAGTTGACGCCCCACTTGTCCTTGCACCAGCCGCAGGCGCTCTCCTGTCCGCCGTTGTTGACGATGGCGTTCCAGTAGCGGTCGGTTTCCTCCTGATCTTCGGTTGCGATCTGGAAGGAGAAGGCTTCGCTTTGCTTGAACATCGGCCCGCCGTTGAGGCCGATGCAGGGCACGCCCGCCACGGTGAAATCCACAACAAGCACATCGCCCTTTTTGCCCGAGGGGTAGTCGCTGGGCGCGCGGTGCACGGCGCCCACCGCACTATCAGGGAAGGTCTTGGCATAGAAGCGGGCCGCAGCCTCGGCGTCCTTGTCGTACCAAACACAAATGGTGTTCTTGGCGATTTTCATGTTCGCTCCTTCACTAAGTCCAACGCAAACCTTACATGGAAAAAATTCATGCGGCCATCTTGTCTTTCAAGATGGTTTCGCTGTGCGCATGGCATTCCCAACCATCAATCCCCCGTATCCAGGTTGAACTGTCGGCAGCGTGCATGTCTTGCAGCTTGCCATCCATCTTGACCTTCTGCCGAACCGTGTAAGCTATGATCGCCACATCGGGCGCTGGCGTTGAAACCTCGACGTCATCAAAGGCGTAGGACTCCAGCGTCCATTTTCCGTCCTCGGTCATTTTTCCCATCTTGCTTTTTGGGATGCTCATCACGCCCTGGGGGCCGGTGACCAAGCTGGTTTTGCCGGAGAGTTCGGCGGTGCGCGTGCCATCTTTCTTCTTGATTGCGTCCCAAAAGGATTTCTCCAGGCCGACGATCTCGTCTTTGGTAGGTTTGACGTGATTGGACATCTCAATCTCCTTTGTTCATCTCGAGAATAATGAGTTTTCCACCCAAAAGTTCCCGAAAATGCCGGAATTTCGCACAATTGGAACTTCTCCGCCTCCCAATACGTTGAAGCAGAGTGCATCAGCAGATTGAGGGAATTATGACGAGTGCCGCCGAAATCGTACGAGCCTGCTTCGTAGCCTATGAAGACAAGGACCGGCGGGCCATTGAAGAGATACTAAGCAACGATTTTACCTTTACCAGCCCCTTGGACAACAAAATTGATCGTCAGACTTATCTGGGTAGATGCTGGCCGATAAGCAAAAATGTCCAGGACTTCAAGCTGGTGAATCTGGTCGAGTCAGGATCACAAGTGTTTGTTACTTATGTCAGCACGCTGAACACTGGAAAATCTTTTCGCAACACTGAAATTTTCGAAGTGGTCGGCGGCAAAATAAAATCGGTTGAAGTGTATTTCGGCTGGGATGTTCCCCATAAGGCAGCCATGGGAAGCTTCCTCGAATCTGACAACGCCAAGAAGCCCAACCGGCATCTTCCCGATCCAGTTTATGGGGATGGAACCGAGGCGTGAATCCGGCTGGCGTGCCAATTCGCCGCGCTACTTGCGCTTTTTCTGTGGCACGGGCTCTGGGACCTCCAGGTCCCCGCGGATGGTCTCCAGGTCCGAGCCATCCTTTTTCAACGCGTCGTTTTCATCGTCAGGGTTGAACCGCTTCGGCTTCCGCGCGCCTTCCACAAGCACCGTTTCGACGTTCAGGGGCATTGAACGCTCGTCGAGACTATTTTTGTCTGTCATCGGGCTCTCCTTTTGAACAGGGCAACCCTTCAACGGAAAACAAGCGCCATTGTTCCCCTAAGAAGCAAATGTCATCAACTTGTTGCACTATAACTTTAAGACGCATTTTGAAGGCACGTCACTGCCTCCTGTCCCCCGCGTGTCCAAGGGCAAGTACTCGCGTTATTTCAACATCTATGAAGATGACCAACTCGGCGAAGCCCAGTTCGCCGCCCTGGACGACGCAAGCCAGCCGATGGCCCGGCGAAAATATGATTGAGAGTGTGCCCTACGAGCGCGCCGTGCGCAGGCGCTGCTCTCCAAGGCCGGACATTCGGCAGCTGGCATTTCAATTCGCGTTGAGCTAGCCTCTCGTCATGCAAGGAACGCTCATACTGACGATATTGACCATTCGGAGCAGCTACCTCCGCGAAGTGGAGGAGCCACTCAGCGATATTGCCGAAGCGCCTGACACAATTCAGTGGTGGATCACGCAGACAGGCTCATGGCGTATCAGGACGTATGCGCTCGACCACGACATTCACCCGCATTCCATCGGAAACGCGGACAATTTAAATTTAAAAGACCTCGCGCTTGCAAATGCGCAAAAGCACTATAGCGATGTAATCCAGTCGCAACACGTCATTGAATTGATCAATGCCCTGGATGCCGACGAGACAAGCTCGAAATTTCGGGCGATAGGACTAGAGCCGCGAATTGAGATTGCATCCGGTCGATTTGCGTTTTGGAAGCCAGATGACGCAGTCTATCGCACGCAATCTCAGCCTAAGTGACAACGCCTGCTTTGAACCAATGATGGACGCGGTGGAATCTAATCTGATGAAAGCGAAATCAAGCATAACGAAGAGCAGTCCAAAAGAAGAAAGCGGAGCCTCTCCCTCCCACCTCATCGACGCCCGCATCAAGGAACTCACCGGTTGGCGGGGCGAGACGCTGGCCCGCCTCCGGGCTCTCATCAGAGAGGCCGACCCGGAGGTTGTCGAGGAGTGGAAGTGGGGAATTCCGGTGTGGTCGCACGCCGGCATCATCTGCACCGGCGAGACCTACAAGAGCGCCGTGAAGACGACCTTCGCCAAGGGCGCTGCGCTGGCGGACCCTGCGAAGCTCTTCAACTCCAGTCTTGAAGGCAACACACGGCGCGCCATCGATTTCCCCGAGGGCGGTAAGATCAACGCCACTGCCTTCAAGGCGCTCATCCGCGCCGCAGTAGCGCTGAACATGTCGAAGCCGGCGAAGAAAAAGTCAAAGAGCGCCTGAAGTTTCGGTGTCACGCAGGATTTGCGTGACCCGGTGCGGCGAGCCCGCTCGCACAGTCAAGCAGACCGGCCATCGTGCGCCGGAACTCCGCCGGCGGCGCCTCCAGCCGCTTCAATGACTGCCACACCGAAACGTCGGCCAGCGCCGTCATGAGCCTGATCATAGCTTCCGAAGACCCGGCTCCGACTGCCTCCCGGACCAGCGCCTCCACCCCGGCCTCGACCTGCCGCAGGAACCCGTCGAGTTCGGGCACGCGGTCCCGGTCGCGGGCCGCGATCCCAAGCCAGGCAGCACCGCGTTCATAGAACGCATCGAGCTCGGCAGCGAGGCGTTCCAGACGCTGCTGTCGCATGCCCAGGCCTGCAAAGACGGTTTTTGCATTCTCCGGTAGCGGTGGTTGCATCGCCTCATTGATATGCGCGCCGCAGGCCAAGACCAGCAAGCCGAGCGTCGGGAAGTGGCGGTACACCGTGGCCGGACCGACCCCGGCCCGCTCGGCGATCTGGATGTAGGAGGTGGCGGCCACACCCTGCTCGTAGTGCAATGCGGCGGTAGCCTCAACGATGCGCTCGCGCGTGGCGTCCAGGCCCTCGGCTCGTTTCCGCAACTGATATTTTCTTCCAGCCATGCAATTTTCCTATTGACGAGAGAATTATTTCGTGAAATATGCCTCTCGCCAAACTAGACCTTTATCAACCCAATGTCCATAAGGAGAACTACAAATGTTGATGACTGCAATTAAGACCGACACTGCAACCGCCTTGGCCGCCGTCCCGCCACGCGAGTTCCTCTCGAGCCTCGTTTGGATCAAGGCTGACGGGCTCGCAACCGCCGGCACCCAGAGCCTGATCGAGATCCTGGCTCCCGCCGGCTGGGCGACGCCCTGGCACAACCACCTTACCCATGACGAGTATTTCTATATCCTCGAAGGTGAGGTCACGGCACAGGTGGGCGACACGCGTGTGGTGTTGCGGCCCGGCGACTACGCCTTCGGTCCGCGCGGCGTCCCGCACGGCTACCGCGTTACCGGGGCCGGTCCGGCGCGGCTGCTCATGATGACCGGCGACAGGGACTTCGCCGAGTTCGTCCGCGAGATGAGCAAACCGGCTGCCGGCAACAAGCTGCCAGCGCCTTCCGAGCCTGACATTGAAAAAGTCGTGGCGGCGGCCGCGCGCTACGGCATGGAAATCCTCGGCCCGATGCCGGACTGAGGCTAAGCCGCTCTAAAGAGACGTTAGCGCCGCGCCGCTCTGCGCGGCGCTTGCGTTACGCCGCCGCCTGCTGGTCGCGCCAGCGGGCAGGAGGCACGCCGAACTCGCGCTTGAAGGCGCGGTTGAAGGCGGCTTCCGCGTCATAGCCGACGGCGGCGGCAACCTGGCTGATCGACTTCTGCCGCTCCACCAGAAGCTCCTTGGCCAGCAGCATGCGCGACTTGGCGATGTACTGCATGGGCGGCGTTCCCACCGCCGCCGTGAAGCGCTCCACGAAGGCGCTGCGCGACAGGCCGGCCTCGTCGGCAAGCGCGCCCACGCTCCAGTCGTGCGCCAGGCGGTCATGCAGGGCCGTAAGGGCCCGCCCCACATATTTGTCTTTCAATCCGTGCAGCCAGTGCTTTTCGTGCGTGAGCAGGGATTCGGCATAGGCCCTGACCGCCTCGACGAAAAGCATCTCTGAAAGCTTGGCCATGATCGACGAGGAGGCAAGCTGCCCCTGGCTGAGTTGTTGCGCGCCATAGCGCAGCGACGATTCAACCCAGTCGCGCGAGGCGCCTTCGTTGATGTTGATCTTGAGAACCTTGGGCAGCGTCGACATGAGCGGATTGCGCATTTCCTCATTGGCCAGGAAGCCGCAGATGACATTGGTCATCGTGCCGCTTGCCCCGCCATGGACGATGCTGGAAAGCCCGCCGTCGGTGCTGGGCTGGATCAGCTCCTTGGAATTGATCGATCTCTGCCCGGGCAGGCTCGACAGGGTGTGCGGTTCATTGCGCGGCAGCAGGACAATCTCGCCGCTCCGCACGATGAAGGGCTCTTCGCCCGCGATCTCGACGAACATTTCGCCGGAAATCACATAGTGCAGGCCGCACAGAATTTCCGGCCTTCCCATGTAGGGCAGCAGGTCATCGGGGGTGAGCGAGGTTTCAATGCTCCATGGCGGGGTGAAGCGGGCATCGAGAAACACGCCCCCCTTCAGCCGGACCGTCCGCAGAATTTCCGATAGCGTATCCATGAGGCGGCTCATAATTGAAATGCGGACGATCAGTCAAGCCATCCGGCGGCCCGGTCATTCACCCCGGGGAAGCCTTCCCCTAGATGAGCGCCATTGGTTGGCGGATTTGAAAAGTCTTGCCAAGCCGGCGCATCGGCCAATAACGGCCGACACGCACATAACCCGCGAACCCGGATGAAACGCCCGTGATGGTCACGGACGGCAGCCGACGTTCGTCTTAACGTTAACCTAGAAACAAAGGATGACCTAAAATGAAGACCCTTTTCGTATCCCTCGCGGCCCTCGTGGCCGTTTCCAGCGCAGCCATTGCCGCAGGCGGCGACGACCTGCGCAGCTCCGACACCTACTTCGGCAAGTATTCCACCAAGCACCAGATGGAAGGCGCTGCCTCAGACAGCAACGCTTTTGCCGTTGTCAAAGGCAGCAAGAAGAAGCCGACCAATTTCGAGCGCATGAACATGCTCGAAGGCGAAGGCCGCGGCGGTGAAGTCCGCCAGTCCCGCCCCGCTGCATAGATCTAATGCGTCAATGCGGCCGGGAGATTCCCTCGCCCGGCCGCACCCCTCGCCACCGCCATCCCCTGCAAGGAAAAAATCATGTTCTACGACACTTCAGCCAGCCACCGCGCCCCGCGCAAAAATTTCTTCACCATCGCCGTCCGGCCCTGGCAGATGCTTGCCGAACTGATCGCCGAACGCCGCACGCTCGCCCAGCTTTCGCGCCTCGACGATTACATGCTGAAGGACATCGGCCTCAGCCGTGGCAGCATCCGTTCCGCCCTGCGCGACGGCCGCGACCGCCACTGACGCCCCTATCATTTTTGAACTCCTAGACTGTCTCTGAAAAGGAAACGCCGACATGACCAGCTTTGCCAATGCCGAAACCCTTGCCCTTCACGCGGGCCCCCGCATGGACCCCACGACCGGCGCCGTTGCCGTGCCGATCTACCAGACGACCGCCTACCAGTTCCGCGACACCGAACATGCAGCGAATCTTTTCTCGCTGAAGGAACTTGGCAACATTTACAGCCGCCTCATGAACCCGACCTGCGATGCGCTGGAACAAAAAATGGCAGCGCTGGAAGGTGGCGTGGCAGCCCTTGCGGTAAGCTCCGGCCAGGCTGCAACCGCGCTGGCGGTGCAGAACATCTGTCATGCCGGCGATAACATCGTGGTCTCCACCGACATTTATGGCGGCACCTGGAATCTCTTCGCCCATACCTTCAAGGCCATGGGCATTGAGGCGCGCTTCGTCGATCCGGCGGACCCGGAAGCTTTTCGCAAGGCAACCGACGCGCGCACCCGCGCCTATTATGCGGAATCCCTGCCCAACCCGAAACTCGCCATGTTCCCCATCGGCGAGGTGGCGCGCATCGGCCGGGAAATGGGCGTGCCGCTGATCATGGACAACACCGCATGCCCGGTCATTTGCAGGCCCTTCGATCATGGTGCAGCCATCATCGTCTACTCGACGACGAAGTATATCGGCGGCCACGGCACCGCCATCGGCGGCATGATCATCGATGGCGGCAACTTCGACTGGGAAAAACATGGCCAGCGCTTCCCGATGCTGACGCAGCCCGATCCCAGCTATCACGGCGCGGTGTGGACCGAAGCGGTGAAGCCCATGGGCCCTATCGCCTACATCATCAAGGCCCGCTGCACCCTGCAGCGCGACCTCGGCATGACCATGGCGCCGTTCAGCGCCTTCCAGTTCATCCAGGGCCTGGAAACGCTGGCGCTGCGCATGCGCGAACACAGCCGCAATGCGGTAGACGTTGCCGAATACCTGTCCCAGCATGGCAGTGTGTCCCGCGTCATTCACCCCGGCTTCCACAAGGACGCCGAACTGAAGCGGCGCACCGCCGCCTATCTCAAGGGCGGCATGGGCGGCCTGGTGGGCTTCGAGCTGAAAGGCGGCATGGAGGCAGGCAAGCGTTTCATCGACAGCCTGAAGATGTTCTACCACGTGGCCAACATCGGCGATGCGCGTTCGCTCGCTATCCACCCGGCGTCCACCACCCATTCGCAGCTTTCGGAAGCCGAGCAGCAGGCGACGGGCGTGACACCCGGTTACATCAGGCTCTCGGTGGGCATCGAGCATATCAGCGACATCATCGCCGATCTCGACCAGGCTCTGGCCAGCGCCACGGTCAAACGCGCCAAGGCGGCCTGAGCAAAGTGTTGAAGCGGAATGATGGCCCAGCGATGCGCGGCGGTCTTGTGACCTACACCATCCCCCACTATCCGGTGCATCTCATCGACGTGGTGCGGGTGGCCGACGGCAGCCGCGTCATCATCCGCCCAACGTTGCCCCAGGATGCGGAATTGCATCGGGATTTTTTTCGCACCCTTTCGGTCGATAGCCGCAACTGCCGTTTCATGACTCCGCTCACCGAGCTGCCGGAGAACATGGCCCAGCGCTTCGCCAGCATTGACTACCAAAGCCATCTCGCCCTTCTGGCAGAGGTCTTCGTCGGCGGGCACCAGACAATGATTGGCGAGGCGCGCTACATCGTTGACCCGTGCGACCCCGCCGCCGGCGAATTCGCCATCGCGGTTGCCGACATTTGGCAACTCCGCGGCCTCGGCAACGTTCTGCTCGACCGGCTGGAGCGTCAGGCGGCAGCGTCGGGTATCCAGCGCATGGTCGCCGACACGCTCCTTGCCAACCGGGCGATGATCGGGCTTGCGGCGCACGCTGGTTACGCTGTGAGGGCGAGCCGCGAGGATACAATGCTCGCAAGACTGGAGAAGCGCCTGGCCCCTCTGGCCGCGCTGCTGCCGTCATGAACATTCCCGTGCTGGTCCTGCTCGGTTTCGCGGCATGGACGCTGCTGATCCTGATTGCCAGCATCGGCATCTATCGCTGGAGCCGCATCCTCACGGGCCGCGCCTCGATGGCCGAATGGCGGACCGATCTTCCGCAGGGCAGCGACCTGTATCAGCGCGCCATGCGCGCCCAAAGCAGCGGCTGGTATCAGCGCGCCACGCGGGCCCATATGAACTGCGTGGAGAACCTGCCGGTCTATGCGGCGATCGTCGTGGCGCTGATGGCCACGGGCCTGCAAAGCCCAGTCATTGATCGTCTGGCGGTTATCATGCTCGCCGCGCGCCTTGTTCAGACGTTGGTCCACATCATGCTGCCGCCGACAAATGCCGCCACGAGCCTGCGTTTCGCGTTTTATTTCGTTCAAGCGCTGTGCATGATTGCGATGGGTGCCATCCTGGTGATGCACATGCTTCAATGACGGCCGGCCCAAAATGGCCGGACTCTTTAACCTGCCATAAACCTTGGCGGCAGGTTCACCCCGCCATCATTTTCTTTGCCGCCGCAAACAGCGCTGCCACCAAAGGCGACAGCGGCTCGCGGTTCACCGCCACGAGACCCACCGCATGCTCCACCGTGGGTTCGACCAGGGGCACCGCCTTCACGCCCTCCATGGGGCCAAGGGCATTTTGGAAATACTCCGGCATGATCGAGGCAAGCCCCATGCTGCGCACCGATGAGAACAGGTTCATGATCGAATTGGTTTCAAGCCGGGGCGAGGGGTGGGCGTTGGCCGCGAGAAACGCCCGGTCGATGATCCGCCGGTTCTGCATGTTGGGCGTGAGCAGGCAGAGCGGGATCTGCGCCGCCTCGAACCAGGTGACGCTTTTGGCCTTGGCCATCTCATGGCCCTCGCTCACGAACAGGCAGTAGCGCTCGCGGTAAAGCACCGTCTGCAAGAGGCCCTCCACCGGCTCGTTGTCGAGATAGGTGATGCCGGCCTCGATGGAAAAATCATGGAGCGCCCGGATGATGTCTTCCGAGGAATGCGACAGGATGGAAAAATCCACCGACGGGTGCGCCGCCTGCATGGCCTTGGTGAGCTGCGAAACCATGGGCAGCGCCGAGGGCACCACGCCCAGCACCAGGCGGCCAACGAGATTGCCGTGTCTGCCCTTGATCTGCGCCAACTCCTGGTTCAGCGACTGCCAGTTGTCGAGAATGAGATGGGCCCATTTCAAAACGCGCTCGCCCTCCGGCGTGAGCCCGATATAGCGCTGGCCGCGCTCGACGATGGGAACCCCCAGCTCCTGCTCAAGCTGCCGGATGCGCCCCGAAAGCGTGGGCTGCGTGACATTGCAAGCCTGCGCCGCCCGGGTGAAATGCTTCTCGCGGGCCAGCGCCGCGAGATATTGAATTTGACGGATGTCCATGGAGGCAGGCTAGCGGGGAAGGGGCGGGAAGGCAAAGGGGTGGGGATTTGCGATTGCACGAGTGTGAAGCGCGTTTGATGGACAAGCTAAACGCGGGTCCCGCATGCTTCGTAGACAGCAACCCCAAAACCTGCAAATCTCAATTGAATCGCCTCCCCGAGAGAGGCGAAAAAATGAGACCGATCAGGGAGGAAAATTCAATGACACTGAGAATGAACCGTCGTGGCCTGATGGCCGCAAGCATCGCCGCCGGCATGACCCTTGGCGCAGGCATCAGCCTTGCTCAGGACAAGCTCAAATTGCGCCTCTCTTCCGTCAATTCGGTCACCGACCAGCGCGCCATTGCCCTTATTGAGAAGTTTGGCCCGGCTATCGCCGATTTCGCCACCTTCGAACCTTACTGGGGCGGCACGCTGTTCAAGCAGGGCACGGAGCTTGAAGCCATTTCGCGCGGCAATATCGAAATGTCGATTTCCTCGGCCCAGGAAATTGCCAACTTCTTTCCGGAATTTTCGGTCTTTTCGGCGGGCTACCTGCACCGCGACGCCGCCCACCAGGTGGCCGTGTTCAACGCGCCATTGATGCAGCCGTTCAAGGACAAGATTGAAGCCGAACTCGGTGTGAAACTGCTCTCGGTCATGTATCTGGGGCGCCGCCAGATCAACCTGCGTACCGACAAGGAAATAAAGACTCCCGCCGACCTCGCTGGCATCAAGCTGCGCATGCCGCCGTCCGATGCCTGGCAGTTCCTCGGCAAAGCTTTGGGTGCAAACCCCGTGCCCGTGCCGTTCCCGGAACTCTATACGGCGCTGCAGACCGGCGCCGTGGATGGACAGGACAACCCGCTTCCCACTGTGATGGACGCCAAATACTATGAAGTGACCAAGCAGATCGTTCTGACCTCGCACCTTGTCGACCTCAACTACCTGACGGTTTCAAAGAAGGCGTGGGATTCACTCTCGCCGGAAAACCAGGCGAAATTGCAGAAGGCTGCCGATGAGGCTTGTGAATTCGGTCGCCAGAACCAGCTCAAGAAGGAAGCGGAACTGGTTGAAGGCCTCAGGGAAAAAGGCCTCAAGATTTACGAGCCTGATATCGAGGCATTCCGAACCACCGTGCAGAAGGCCTATCTGGATTCGGACTTCTCGAAGACCTGGCCCGCCGGCGTTGTTGACGCCGTCAATGCCTTGGCGAAATAGTCCAGACAGGCCATTCCAGCCATGAAGCAGCTTGCCCACTGGCTGCGCCACGTCACGGAAGGGGTGGCGGCGGCCATGCTGTTCGCACTCTTCATGGTGTTTATGGTGCAGATCGCCGCCCGCTATCTGTTCAATGTGCCCATGGGCTGGACCGTGGAAGTGTGCCTTACTTTGTGGCTATGGATCGTCTTTTGGGGCGGGGCCTTCTGCCTCCGCCCCGCTGACCACATTCGCTTTGATGTACTTTACCTGTCGGTCAACCGCCCGACGCAACGCATCTTCGGCGCTATTTCGGCGGTGATGATCGTCGCCGCCTTCGCCGTGGCTTTCCTGCCAACCGTCGATTACGTGGCTTTCTACAAGATCAAGCGCAGCAACACGCTGGGCATTCGCCTGCACTATGTATTCTCCATCTACCTCCTGTTCATGGTGGTGGTGATAGCGCGGTACTCCGGCGTGGTGCTCAATTTCCTGCGCGGCAAGGAGGAGGTGGAAGGCCAGATTTCCGCCTACGTCCATCACGATGAAGGAAGCGTCATGTGAGTTCTTCCTTCGGCATTGCACTCTTCATGCTTGCCTTCATGGCTGCCATAGGCGCGCCCATCGCCTTCTGCATGGTGGTGTCAGCCGTTACCTATCTCTTGCTGTCTGGACAGGACCTGGCGCTCTCTTCGGAGCAATTCATTCAAAGCGTCTATGACAGTTTCGTCCTTTTGGCGGTGCCGCTGTTCATCACCGCGGCCAACATCATGAATGTCGGCTCCATCAGTGACCGGCTACTCGATTTCTGCAAGGCCATTGTCGGCCGCTTCAAGGGCGGCATGGCGCAGGTGGATATTCTGGTCAGCCTGATCTTCTCCGGCATGTCGGGCTCCGCGGTGGCGGACGCAGCGGGCGTGGGCAAGGTTTCGATCAGGATGATGCTCAAAACCGGCCACTATACGCCGGGCTATGCCGGCGCCATTGTGGCGGCGTCGGCAACCATCGGCCCGATCATTCCACCTTCTATTCCCATGGTGCTCTTCGCGCTCATCTCTGATACCTCGATTGGCTATCTCTTCCTGGGCGGCGTCATTCCCGGCTTGCTGATGACAGCCCTGTTGATGGCCATGAATACCCTCATAGCCCATCGCCGCAACATTCCGGCCGAAGACGCCGTACCTTTGCGCGAGATACCCGGCGTTACCCTGAGGGCTCTTCCGGCACTGCTGATGCCGGTCATCCTGCTTGCGGGCATCTATGGCGGGGCCACAACACCGACGGAGGCGGCGGCCGTCGCGGCATTCTACGCGCTTCTGGTTGCCGGGCTCCTCTATCGGTCTCTCACCCCGCGCACGCTCTATGATGTCTTCGTTGACTCCGCCCGCTCTTCGGCATCCGTTGGGCTCGTCATCGGCTCGGCCCTGATCTTCAACTATATCGTGGCTATTGAGAACATTCCCCAGACCCTGTCGCAGTTCATGGTTGGGCTCGAACTGACGCGGGCCGGATTTCTGATCTTTACCATGGTGCTGTTCCTTTTGCTTGGCTGCGTGCTGGATGCAACAACCATCATCCTTGTCATCATTCCGCTGTTCCTGCCCACCGCCCGCGCCCTTGGCGTTGACCTCATTCATTTTGGCGTCATCTCTGTAGTCAACTGCATGATCGGGATGATCACGCCGCCCTATGGCATGCTGCTTTTCGTCGTGAACGGCACCACAGGCATCCCGATCAAGGATATTGTGCGGGAAGGTGTGCCGTTCCTGATTGCGCTGCTCCTGGCCTTGCTTGTTATCGCCATATTCCCGGATCTCGTTCTTGCCTTGCCGCGCATGTTTGGATACCAAGGCCTCTGATCCTGATCATGCTGGAGCCGTCATGACCGAGAAATACCTGGAAGGACAGGTGGCCATTGTCACCGGAGGCATGCGTGGCATTGGCCTGGGCATCGCTAAGCGATTGCACGAGAGGGGTGCAAAAATTGCCATCTGGGACCGCGAGACGCCAACATGGGACGAGGCGGCGAAAGGATTCACACCCGAGGTCGTCATCAAAACCGATGTGTCGGACGTCCTCTCAGTGGAAAGGGCGTTCAGCGATACCATGGACGGGCTCGGCCGTGTTGACATCCTCGTCAACAACGCCGGCATCAATGGTCCCGTGCTTTCCACTTGGGATTATCCCGTGGAGGATTGGGAGAAGGTAATCGCCATTGACCTCAACGGTGTTTTCTTCTGCACCCGCAGTGTTCTTGCCCACATGCGGGCAAGGAAGTCCGGCCGCATCATCAATGTTGCCTCGATCGCCGGCAAGGAAGGCGTTCCGGGCATATCAGCCTATTCCGCCGCGAAGGGCGGCGTCATTGCTTTCACAAAGGCGCTGGCCAAGGAACTGGCACTGGATGGCGTTCTGGTGAATTGCATCGCTCCCGCCCTGGTCGAAACCGATCTTTTTTCTGAAATGACGCCTGAACACATTGCGGCCATGCGCGCCAAAATCCCGATGGGGCGCCTACTGCAGATAGAAGAAGTGGCCAGCATGGTAAGCTGGATCGCCGGGCCGGAATGCACCTTCACGACCGGTTTTGCCTTCGACCTCACAGGCGGCCGGGCCACCTATTGAAAGAGAGCCAGCAAGTTGCCACGCAATGCGTGATGCTGCACACTGCCGTGAGCTTTAAACCTCAGGAAACACCCAATGCTCCGCTTCCTTTACCTGGCGCTCATCTTTCTCTTCCTGTCTCCGGCCGCCGCTGCGGATGAAATCCCGCTGGAGGGCAGCGCTCTTCTTGGCGCTTTCGTTGGCGATCCGGATTGCGCGGCTGGCGTGAAGTCCGACACGTGCATTCTGTCGTTCCAGCTCACGGGCAAGCCCGCAAAGCTGCTCTTCGAGGGCTTGCGCGACGAAGCCCAGCGGGAAGAATGCACCGGCAGCATGGAGAAATCCGGCGGCAATGGCCTTTTCTGCCACGCCCATGAGGATGGAACCTACCTCTGCGAATTCGGCTATTCCTTCAAGGAGGATGCCTTCACCTTCAGCGCCGAGGACTGCTGACGCCCTTTCGCGGCGCTATTGTTTCTTTCCGGATGAAGATGTGGTCACCGGCTTCGGCTGGCTGACGGAAAACTGCGACACGGCGCCCGTGGGCTTTGCCTTCGCCTGTTTCGGTTTCTTCTTCTCGCGGTTGCTTCTGAGCTGACCCTTGGCCATTTATTTTCTCCCCAGGTGGGTTCGTTGAAAGTGATCTTGCGCGCTGGCTGTCAGGTCATATCTTGCCGAGCAGCACAAGAATGAGAAGGATGATCAGGATGGCGCCGATGCCGCCGAGCCCTCTGTTGCCATAGCCATAACCATAGCCGCCGAAGCGGCCGCTGAAGCCGCCAAGCAGGAAAATGATCAGGATGATGATGAGGATGGTTCCAAGAGACATGGTTGTTGCTCCTTATTGAATGTCTATCGCGCTCCGCATACTCTCCTTGACAGAAGATGCAGCGGCCAGGGCCGACTCACAGGACAACATCATATTCCTTTTTCAATTGTGCACAACAGAACCAACGACGGCGGCGGCGGCGGGGAGGAGATCAACCGGATCGCCGAGCGTGCCGGCCTCCGCGTCCCAATAATACTGGACGATGCGGGAGCGCCGGTCCTTCACCGCACCCGAAGTGCCGCTGTCATAGGTGGAGGCGACATAGACGAAATCATGGCCCTTGCCCATGCCGAGCTGCGGATGGAGGGCGAAGCCGAGCAGGCCTTCGTTCTCCTTGCCGGCAAAAACCTCATCGATGGCCAGCGCCACGGATTTCTTCTCCGTATCCAGGTCAATGTCGCTCACGCGCCCGGTGACCCATTCGAACTGGTCTGGCCCGAGGGTCACTTCCCCTGGCATTTCCAGCGCTGCTGGAATCGCCGTGCTCGCAGCGAGTGCGGGCAATGCGAACACTGTTGACAGCAGAAGGGCGGAAAGGGCGAGCAACCGGGGCTGAATGTGCATCGAAACCTCCAGACGGGGAAACGCCTGTCCCGCGATTTTGTTCCCTTGCAAATCAACACGATTTAGTGAGCACCGGATACGAAACTTCTGGCCGTCTTGTTAATTGAACCACCAGCGGGAAGTAAAACTGCCACGGTGGCAAAAGACGACAAAAGGAGAGACGATAATGAAGAACTCTAGTTTGGTATTGCTGGGAGCCGTGTTGGGCTTCGGCACAATGGCGTTGACGGGTGGTGGCGCTTCCGCTGCCGCATTGCTGCCACTTTCCCCGCTCGCTTCAAGTCAGCAGAATGCAGCCGATGGCGGCATGATCCAGCTGGCGGCGAGCAAGAGTGATCGCCGCATGCGCACCTCATGGGAAAGACACCGGGACGGCCGGCGCTGCTCGTCGCGCTTTGGCAACTGCCGTCATTTCCACCGCGGCTACTATTATGAAACGCCGTGGTGGACCCTGCCGCTGATCATCGGCGGAGGCATCGCAGCCAACAACTATGACGATGACTATGATGACGATGGCGGCTACGGCAGCCGGCATGTGGAGTGGTGCCTCGACCGCTACCGCTCCTATGACCCGCGCACCAATACCTGGGTGTCCTATAGCGGCAACGTAAACGAGTGCAACAGCCCCTACGGCTGACGCGCTAAATTAACAAAAGCCGGCGTCCGCCAGGGCGCCGGCTTTCTCTTTCACCGCGCCGCCCTCTAACCTCTATTCGCCAAGCACGATACGCACGAGATCGACCGTGCTTTTCGCGTTTGTTTTCTTCAAAAGGTTTGCCCGGTGAAACTTGACCGTTCGCGGGGTTATGCCCAGGATGCGAGCGATTTCCTTGCTCGATAGTCCTCTGACGATCTGCGCGAGCACGACACGCTCCCGTGAAGTCAACGTATCATGGCCGGGGAATGCATCCGACAGGACATCCAGTGCCCTGTTCAGCTTCCTTATCTCCTGCTTGGCCCGCTTGAGCTCCGGTGTCTCAAGGCTTTCCCACTCGCCGTGTCTCCGGGTGAGAGTGAACTGATGCACTCGCGCCACGTCAAGCAGATCGCCGATTCGGCTCTCCGACAGCGGATACGTGCAGAGGAGGACCATCTTCTGGCCCGCGAGGTCCGGTCGAGTTCTTCCTCATACGCGTAGAAGTTTTTCCAATGGTTCGTTCCGATCCAAAAGGCGTTCCCGCTGCCCCTTACTCCGGCGAAGCCCTTGGCCAAGGCCATGCGGAGCTTTTCATTCCAGCCGCCGGTGATCTGCTGCAGGTCAAACTTGCCGCCATGGAGGTACCAGTCAGCGCCAGGGATCAATTCCATCTGCCCTGACTCCAGCCGCCTGTCGAAATCCGGAATGGATCGCCGCAGGGCATCCCTGGCGCGTTCGCCATCGAGTGGATCGGGAAGCGCCCAGATGCAGAACTCGTTGGCCTCGAGACCAGCCTCGAAATAAGTGACGGTCGTATCGAGCAGATCCTGTTCTGTCTCGTAGAAAACGCAGATATGCGTTCCCCATAGCATCTCGCCAATGACAGGGATACCGGATGGACGCCGCTCCTCAGCCGGATCGGTGCGCTCGGTATCGCGGTTAATTTTGTGGGCGTGCGAGATCATTATTTGGCTCACAGTGCCGGTCAAGCAGAAACCGGCCTCCCTCATGCGGTCAGACGTTCACTGGCGACACCTGTCATTCGTGCCAGTAGATTGCTTGCGTCGGGCAGCCTATCCCTTGGTTTCAACCTGCCCAAGGGCCTGAAGGCTAGCAGATATCGTGACCCGATGACAGAGGCTTTCAAAGCCGGTTTGAGCAAGATGATGCGGTCCTCCCGCATCGTTGTTCCCCGTGCCAACTACCTTCGCAAGGGCAGTTTGACGGCAATTCACTTCAGGCTTCGCCAATCCATGTACGATGATCCCGATTTTTCGACCGAACCGACAGCGGCTTTTGATTCATTCGAGGAGGCAACCCGCTATCTGGAGCAGCTTTGCGACAGAATGAGGGTGAATCATCTGGCCTATGCGCTCATGCGTTCCACTGGCGAAACACAGGACATCATGGCTTGGGTTGCGACCTATGACCCGGCCTACATGAGCTACTACATGGAACACTACACCCAGTTTGGCGATCCGGCTTTCGAAGTCGCATTTGCCAATGAAGTGGTCATCGATTGGAGTGAAATGGCAAGCGACGATCTCATGTCGCAGGAATTGTTGCCCGTCGCAGCAAGATACGGAATCACCAAATACGGCATTTCCATCCCGCTTCGCGAAAGTGAAACCGACAGTGTGCTGTTTTCCGTAAATGTCAAAAGCAGCGACGAAGAGTGGCTGCTGTTGCGCCCCAGTCTGATTGAGCGGTTCCGCCCGCTTGCGCACCACTTCCATGAGCGCATCAAACCTCTGATCGAATTGCGTGAACTGTCAGGGATTGATTTTGAGTCCTAGAATATTTCCGGCAGAGGGGCTGCGCTGTTGAGATGAGCCCGCCAACCCGTGTCCATGAAAAGCTGGCAGGCGGCAAGGCCGGCGTTTACTCCGTCGAAGTAGCTGCGGAAATACTTTTGCAATTGGCGAATTTTCGCCAGCCGACGTCGCTCAAAAGTTTAAGTGAGCGTTGCAAACTCAGTCCAAGCAAGGTTCACCGCTATTTGAGCAGCCTGACAAAGCTGGGACTGGCTTTCCAGGGGCAAAAATCTGGCAATTACTCGCTAGGCAAAAACGCCATTCTCCTCGGCTTGGCGGCCATGCAGCACATCGACCAGATTGACGATGTCATGGAAGGCCTGCCGCAACTGGTCAAAGAACTGGAATGCCACGTCTACCTTACAGTCTGGAGCAAGATGGGCCCGACACTCATCAAAGTGGAACGCTCCAATGATTCACTGGCGATTCCGCTGATGCTGGGCCAGACGCTTCCTGTCCTGCATTCCTCCTCGGGACGGATGTTTTTGGCATTTCTGGATGCGGCCCAGACACGCGAGCTTATTGCAAACGAGAAGGCATCTTACAACGATTCGAACCTGCAGTCCGAGGACGAACTTCGCGCCGTGCTGAAAGAAATACGGCAGAACCGGTTTGCCGTCTCCACGGGTGAGGTTGAAAGCGAGACAACGGCAATTTCAGCGCCCGTGCTTGACTGGCAGGACAATCCGATTGTGGTTGTCACAGGGCTGGTCTCCAAGCACTCCGATAAGGACAAAATTCAATCAGTCTTGACCGGCGTGAGTAGGTTTACGGAACAGAAATCGGTTCACAGGCCAACGTTCCCATTTGAATCATAAAAGAGCCGCGGTTCACGGCATTGAAGTCGAGCTGATCAGGCTCTGAGGCTAGCGCCGGCCATCCATGGCGGTCTTCATGGCCGTAAGGACCAGCATCATTTCCGACTCAATGGTTTCGCCCGCGACAAGGATTTTTGTGGCCAGCGCATCGCGGTCGCCGCTGGCGTCAGCCGGAATTGCCGCCTCGTCGCAAATTGTGTCGAAAATGTTCTTGAGCGTCGTCAACCGCTCCGGGCTGAAATAGCCGGCCGGGCGCCGAACGACGGCATTTTCAAAGGTAAAGGGCATATCCATGACGCGCTCCTTTTCACAAGGAGTATGCGGCGCACGGAATTATACAAGTCTAATTTTACGAAATTTCACCATGCGTCCCCAGCAGGCTCACGAGGAGCCAGCCGGGGAGCACAAGGTTAGTTTTGCTAGCCGCGCCAGACCCGTCCGTTCCGGGAATTCACGAACACGGTCACATCACGGCCGCGGCGCGTGGCTTCGAACGTGTAGGTGCGGCCATTGCATTCAATCGTGGCAACATTCCTGAAGCCGTTGTTGCGCACAATCCTTCTGGCTTCGCCGCAGGACAGGCGCCCGCGGTGGATGCCGACAGGCCGGTACCAGCCATAGCCATCACGATAACGGTAGTCGGGTCCCATCTGGTAGCCGTAATGCGGCATGCCGAGATAGACCCTCACTTTGGTATCGGCACTTGCAGCAGTAGGCATGGCGAAGGCCAGGGTTGCAGCAACTGCGGTGGCGAGAAAAAAGCCTTTCATGGTGTAACTCCTTAAGTTGTTAATTTATCTGTCAAGCGTAACAAAAAACCCCTCTTCTGACCGCAATAACGCAGGGAAGCCCGGAAGGTTCCAACCCCCTCTTTTTGCAATGAAAAAGCCCCCATCATGGATGGAGGCCTTTCCCCGAAGCTGCGCTAAATAACAGCTGGTTGCATCAACCTAGGGGTTGGCAGCCGGCGCATCGGCGGGAGGTGTTGCCGGGGGTGTCGCGGGTTGAGCCGCCGGAGGCTCGGCAGGCACCGGCGTGGCCGGTTCAGTAATGGGCGCAGGGGTTACGTTGTTCTGCGTCAATTGCTGGCCATCAGGCGCCGTCGTGGTGCTGCCGAAAAAGATGAAGGCACCCACAACCAAAACAAGGGCCGCCACAATAATGGCGATGGTGGTGCTGTTGGAACCCTCGTTGACGTTGTTGGCCCATTGATCTGGCTTTTTGTCAATATTGTTCATGGTATGTAGTCCTTTCGGTTTTTGATACCGAATTTGAAATGCATCATCCTAAAATTGGTTCCACCTATTCCGGCGAACCGGGATTTTCCCCGCCTAGGAACCAAACCTGCAGCAAATGGTTAACAACAATGAAGAAGCTGGAATCCTGCGGGGTTTCCAAGCCCTAATCTGTTGCTTGAAAGGAACGCCGATGCGCATTGACCTGGTTCATTCCGACGCTTCCCCCACTGACGCCCTGGACGGTCTGTTCAGCCACAATGGCGGAAGGCTTCCGCTGCAGCGCGTGCTTCACGAAGCGGCCGCTGACGTGGAGGAGGGCCTCGAATTCTGGAAAACCATTGCCGGAAAAATCCCTCCGCGCCGCCGGGTCTCCCGTGAATATCTCAATCGTAATGGGTGATGGAACGAATTATTGGTTCTCACGTTGATCGTGACACTTCAAAAGCGGCTAACATGGGAGATCAAAAATGGACAGCGCAAGCCGGATGGATGATGTGGGCCGCCTGGTGGATTACCTCGGCGAGACGCAACACTTGCCGCACGATGAGCAGATCAAGGGCATTTACACGCGCTGGCCCGGTATAACGCCTGAAGAATATGTGAAGGCCCTCAAGCTTTATCACAAGCGCGAACACGCCGCGCGAAAGCAGAAACCCATCAAGCGCAAGCTTCCGCAAATCCTGTCGCGCCTCAAGAACAAGTCCGCTTATGTGACCAAGGCCACCTTCATGGGCGTGTCATGGAAAAAAGTGAATGGCGCCTGGCTCGGAAAAGCAAGCTGGAGCCTGTGAGCACAATGGACAAATACAAGGACCAAGCAAAAAAACCAGTTCCTGCCGACGCGAAAAAGACCCGCATCGAGCGCGAGGAAAACGAAGACCTTGAAGTGGATGAAGGCCTGCCGCAATCCGGAACGTCAAAGGCTGAGGAAGGCCTGGCCGAGACTCCCGAGAATACCGGCGGTGAACCCACAGTGGTGCGCCGCAAATCCGCCAATGACGTTTCCAACCCAGACGCGGTCGTCGAGGAAATGCGCAATCAGGACGCCTGACGGCATCAACTTGTTGCGGCGCGCCTATGGTTAAGCATTTGTGGAGAAATGACTCAGTCATCTTAAGTTTTTTTGAGGAATTTTTCTTTAGAACGGCGCCTGACAGCTCTTTTCCTCCAAGCTGGCACAAAAAAACGGTTTCGGCATTATACAGCACCGCCGGAACCGTTTTTTATTGGGCACTCACCAATCCCAGTGTGGCGCAGTCCGGTAAGATTTTCTTGATGCATGCCTGCTCGAATGCAAAAAAAGCCCCGCCGCTTTTCAGTGGCGGGGCTCTTTGATTGCGGCACAAGTGGGGACCTGTAAAAACCAACAATCAGCGCCGCAGGATTGTTTGCGGCGGCAACACCCAATCCATGTCCATTTTTTGCGGGGGCCGGACCGGGCATTTGGATATCTAACTGCGCGGGGCGGAGAACGTTCCGTGGCGTCAGAAAATTTCAGTCCCCGGAAACCAAATGCAAGGCAGCCGCCACCAAATCCTTTTCCGAAATCCCCGGCCTGTAGGTGACCACAACGGCCTTGGACAGGGCCAGGCGCTGCAACTCGGTTCGCGCGGCGAAAGGCCTGTCGAGGCAAGCAGCGTTGAAGGCGTGCCGCAGGCGGGCAAGATCTTCCGGACAGAAGTAATACGACTTGGGGGCCACTGTAACCGCGGCTTTCGCAAGCATGACGCGCCTCACTCTCTCGGCCCGGATTCTATAGTAGTTTTTTGGGGCGGTCACAGGCTCAGTCAGAATACGTACACAGGCTCGAACAAGCGTGATAAATAGGGAATACCGTTTGCAACTAAAAGGGTGCCGCAAACGGCTGAGAGGACTGAAGCTCTGCCCTTGTCACGGACGGAGAACATGGTGACCATTTCCCAATCCTCGGTTGAAAACCGCCTGCTGGCGCTGCTGCCCAAGGCTGATTTTGAAGTTTTGGCGCCGGGTCTTGAGCTGCTCGATCTTCCGGCGCGGAAAATTCTGCACGAACCGAATGAATCCGTGGAATTTGCCTATTTCCCCACCGCCGGCATCTGCTCGGTCATTGCCGAGAATGCCGAAGGGGTGCGCAGCGAAACCGGGGTTATCGGGAAAGAAGGCTTTATCGGCATTCCCATCGTCCTCTTTGCCGGCAGCACCCCGGCGCAGGTGGTGGTGCAGGTCGAAGGCCGCGGGTTGCGCATGGCCAAGGAAGATCTGCAAGCGGCGATGATCAAAAGTCCGGCGTTGCTCTCGATGCTGCTGCGCTTTACCCACATTTTCAGTGTCCAGACCTCGCAGACCGCCGTTGCCAACAGCCACTATACGATTAATCAGCGGCTGGCCCGCTGGCTGCTCATGTGCCAGGACCGGACCAATTCCCATGGCTTCACCATGACCCACGAATTCATCGCGGTCATGCTGGCGGTGCGGCGCTCCGGCGTGACCGAGGCGCTGAACGAAATGGAAGGGCTGGGCATTGTCCGCACCACGCGGGCCCACATCTCCATCGTCAAGCGCCGGCTGCTGGAAGAAATAGCCGGCGGGGCTTACGGCGTGCCGGAACAGGAATACCGGCGGCTAATTCCGCATACCTGAAATGCACCCGAAAAGGGGGAACCTGAAGGCCAGACGGGCATTAAGAGGCTGTTGTTGAAACCAACAGGAGTGATTTCCATGGCAAGCAAGGCCGAAACGAAACCTAAAGCCAAGCCCACATCGCGTAACCGCGACTTGGCCTACCGCTCCAGCCAGGACGTGAGCGGCCCGCTGACAGTGATTCTGGCCGTGATTGCTTTTGTGCTCGCGGCCTCGTTCCTCTTCAGCCTGGACTGGCACTACACCTCGGATCTCCCGGTTGTGACCGAGACCTTGCCATCGCAGGCTCCCGCAACGCCGCCTTCAACCCCTCCGTCAAACTCGTAGCGGCTTAAAAGAAAATTCCTTTTATAGGAAAATAGTGCTTGACACCGTACGGTCATTGGGGCATAAACGGCTATTCTCCACAATTGGGTAACAAGATGAGCAGCGAGAGCGAAAGCCCCGCGGGCGATTTGCTGTGGCAGCAGGCCCGCACCGACTATGAGGCAACAACGACGAATTTGAATGCCATCGCCCAGGCGCTTGGCATCAGCCGCTACAGGCTGATAGGCGAAGCCCGCAACCGCGGCTGGAAACTGCGCGGCGCCAGAAACAGCGGCAGCACCCGGGCCACCATCCAGCGCTTCAAGGACTTGCTGCAGAAGCGGCTGGCCCAGCTTGAAGGCGAGATCGGCGAAATCGGCGCGGAGGTTAGCTCTGCCGCCAATGAACGCGAAATCCGTGCCGCGAATATTCTGGTGCGCACTTTGGAAAAGGTTTTGGAACTTGAACGCAAGGATCGTGCAAGCCGCACCCGAAAGCGCAAGGAGCGGCGGAAATTTGATGACTCCGCCCGTGACGAACTTGCGCGCCGCCTTACGGCTCTACACATCGAACGGGGAACCTCACTTCCTGAGCCGACATCTGTCGATGTGGGAAGTTCAGGAAATTCTGAAGGACTGGCGGAATTGGGGCCGGCTCAACCAGCAAATCCCCCCTGAGGGAACGGACTGGCGAAGCTGGCTGATCCTCGGTGGCCGCGGTGCGGGCAAAACCCGAGCCGGAGCCGAATGGGTGAAGGCGATTGCCCTTGGCCTTTGGGAACCCATTATGGGCAAGGCCGAACGCATTGCCATTGTGGCGCCGACCTTTGCCGAAGCGCGGCTGGTGATGATCGAAGGCAAGTCCGGTTTGCTCGCCATTCACGGCGAGGACGAGCGGCCGCATTTTGAGCCATCGAAGCGGCAATTGACTTGGCCCAACGGCTGCGTGGCCCATGTGTATTCCGCCGAGGAGCCTGATGGCCTGCGCGGGCCGCAGTTCGATGCGGCCTGGTGCGACGAGCTGGCGAAATGGAAACATGCGGAGGCGGTTTGGGACATGCTCAGCCTTGTCGTGGGGCTTTCCGTTTCGCTGGGTGCCGCGGCGGCAAAACTATTTCCCTTTTTGCTGACACCGGGGCAGTGAGCCATGAAAACCTCGCTTAAGGGCATCCTCGCCATTCTCGATGAAGAAGCGCTCGTGCTGTCCACCTATAAGGACAGCAAGGGCGTGCTCACCATCGGCGTGGGCCACACCGCGGCGGCCGGCGGTCTGGCGCCCAAGCCTGGCAACCGCATCACCATCGAGCATGCGATTTCCCTTTTCGCTTCGGACCTGGCCAAGTTTGAACGCCGCGTCGAAAAATCCGTAGCGCACGTTCTGGCCGTGCATCAAAACGACGCGCTCGTGTCCTTCGACTTCAATACGGGCGCAATTGAAGGCGGCTCGGTTGATGAAAAGATCGAAGCCAATAATTTTGACGCCGCCATGAACGCGCTGCAGCAATATAAGAAATCCGGCGGCATCGTTCTGCCAGGCCTCGTCAAGCGTCGGGCGCGCGAGCGTGCCATGTTTGAGCGGGGCGAATATCCCGCGGTGAGTCACATCAAGGTCTATGACCGGATGCCCGGCAAGATGCGGAAGGTCGCCGTTTCATCACTTGATCTTTCGGCGTTTGCCAGCGGTGCGCAAACCCCTGCCGGTTCTGCGACCCCGGCCAACAAGCCACGCGGGCTGCTGGCAGCTCTCATTGATCTCTTCCACGCAATTTTCAAAAGGAGAACCTGATGCAGTATCTTGGCTATTTTCTGGTGCTGGCTTTGATCGTGGCGCTTGGGTTCATTCTGTTCTCGCCCATGCTGAAGGGATGGCGTACGCAGATTTTCGGCTATCTCACCATGGGTGTTGGCGGGCTGCTGCCCCTGGCGGGCGAGCTGGTCGATTACCTGCAGACGCTGGACTGGCGGCAGTATGTGCTGGCCAGTGACCGGAAAAATCTTGCGGTCTTGGCCATCGTCGGGGCTCTTGGCTTCACAGCGATTGTGCTGCGCCATATGACCACGGGGCCAGTTGGCACGAAGGACTGAGGCCATGTTGGCAATTCTTGGTTTCATCTTCCCGGTCATCAAGTCATTCCTCGGCGAAAACCTGATCGAGAAGATGCTGGCGCACAAGCAGGCGCTCGCGGCTTCGGCCAACGAGCGCGAGCGCCTGAACCTTGATGCGGATGTGAAGGTGCTTGGCTATGAGCTGGAGCGGCGCAAGGCCATCCGCGACCTGCAGATCAGGGAATACGAGCATCCCTTCATGTGGTGGCCGAAATTCCTGCTGATGCTGTTCGTCTGCCTCTACTGGGCGGCGCGCTTCATGGTGAAGCTCACCGGCCTTGATGATTTCAACGTGGCCATAGCAGAGCTTTCCCAGACCGAAGCCGTGGTGAGCAGTCTGGTGCTGGGCTACATGTTCTTGGGCGACAAGATCGAGCGGATGGTGCGGGGAAAATGAAAACCGTGCGCAGATTTCATTCCACAGGCTCATCGCCTATCACTCCGGCGCCGTGCCGGAACACCATTTCGCCGCCGAGCCAGCCGGTTACCGCGAATATGAGGACGACCAAAACAGACATCAGCAATTGTCCGCCCGTCACTGCCGTCATGTCGCCCTGGCATCGAAGATAAAGATTGATGGCCGTCAAAACCATCGCGATGGCATTGCCGGCAAAATGATACCAGGCATAGGTCAGCGATCTGATCCGTTCGCTGCCTAGGAAATCGACAAGCCCGGCAAGGGCAGCCAGGATGCCGGTCACCAGGCCTGCGCCAACCAGCCACGCACTGGCGCGGGCCCAGAAGCCGTCGCCCGAATAATAAAATGCCATGTCGCTCAGAAAGGCACCAATCAAGAATCCAATTGGCAACGTCACCAACAAGGGGTGAAGCGGATGCCCGGCGATTGCCGCCGTAGCTGGAATTCCGAAACGCCGTTTGTCAATCATTGGAGTGCTCCATGTTTGCCGTATGGCTCCCGCAAGAACGCCATGCTTCCCGCCCGGAGCGCATCCTTTGAAGGGAATTAAAAACAACGCGCCGCTGCCGAGTTAGTTCCAGGCGCTAATTGGCCGCAACGTAGCCGGCGGTGACTTCGTCCTTGTGGGCGGCGAAGGCTCCCAGGACTTCATCCTTTTCCTTTTTCGGCACCTTGAAGAAGTCCAGGGTGCGCCCGAGTTCCGCTGCGACTTCATCAAACTCCGCAGGGGAAATCTTGAGGTTCCGATGCGCCTCCTCAAGGCCGAGCGGTGTCGCACCCGGCTTGGTGGCCGTGAACTTGAAAGGCCCGCCCGAAACTTCGCAGACCCACAGGGTGCGCATGAACTTGAGGCCGGGCAGCCTTTCCAGATTCTTAGTGTGCCATTCCCGCAACTGTTTGTTCTTGGATTTCTTGCCGACAATGGGGTTCTTTACGATCTCGTCGCTGAAGTGATTCACCACCGCCGCGATGGCGAAGACCCCGCCGAGCCGCTCGTACAGGGTTTTCTCCTGCGCCGAGGCGCTATTCGCGCCCGCCAGTACAGCCGGTGCGGCCAAGACCGCCAGCCCGGCAACTACGTCTCGTCTGGTGAGAAAAGTCGAAGCAGCCTGTTCCATGACCAGTTTCCTTTGCTAAGAGGGACAAGTCCATAGATGCTGCTTTTTCTAAAAGGTTCCCATAAAACAGAAATAAACAGGTAAGATTATTCAGCACTGGCGAGGGTGCTGGGTGCCTGGGCATTCGTCTGTTGAACGATCAGGCCCACGGTCATGGACCCCGCAATGGCCGTCAAGACGATGAAGGCCAGCCCGATGTTGCGGAAAAAGCCGATGTCGGCGGTTTCGTTCTGGGTGGCTGGGGCGTTCATGATGGTCTCTCTGCTCTGGGTTGAAGTGATGTCCAGAGGATTACCCCGCCGTCCCTGTATGGTTCTTGAAGCGCGCATTCATCTCCCGTTCATCGGAATCTCGGTTCTTTAAACACGTGGCGGGTGATTTCGTTCCTTGATTTGCCTGTCCGTGATCCCATTATTAGCGAGGGCATTGCATCGCGAAAATTACCGGCCAGGTGTGGACGATTCCATTCCCGAAAAGCCGCTCAGGTGCGGCCAAAAACCCCATTAACGGGTTGTTATTACTTAATTTTAGTATAAGTCAGCATTCCTGACATTTCTATTCATCCCCAGTTCAGCTTGCGGCCGCTAAAACGGCGCACGAAAGGCGACAGGTTTAATGTTCAGAGGTTTGAAGTTTGTGGCACTTGCGCTAGCGACCCTGCTTGTCGTTGAGCCGGCTATTGCCCAATACCAATCAAACAACCGGCCGACCATTCTCAGAAAGCTGGCGCCCCCGGCCATAAAGCCCAATCTTTCCGGGCTGCCGAATGTCCGAATCAAGCCTTCCCAGGCGGCGGCCATTGCCCAGGGGCAGGTTCCCTATTCCAAGGTGGTGAAGGTGATGCTCTTGCCTCGGGGCGACTATGCTGTCACTTTGGTGGCCGAAGGCAATGTGACGAAAGTTATCGTAAACGGGCAGGATGGCTCGGTGAACTAAACGTCCATAATCGCCAGTACCTAGAGGGCTGAAACATGCGCATTCTCGTCGTAGAAGACGATCCCGACCTGAACCGGCAGATTGTTACCGCCCTCGGCGATGCCGGCTACGTGGTCGACAAGGCCATGGACGGCGAAGAGGGGCATTACCTCGGCGAAACCGAACCCTATGACGCGGTTGTCCTCGATCTCGGATTGCCGGTTCTCGATGGCGTCAGCGTTTTGGAAAAATGGCGCCGGGCCGGCAAGAAAATGCCGGTGCTGATTCTCACCGCCCGTGACCGCTGGAGCGACAAGGTGGCGGGTTTTGACGCCGGCGCCGACGACTATGTGGTGAAGCCCTTCCAGATGGAAGAAGTTCTGGCCCGCATGCGCGCCCTTTTGCGCCGCAGCGCCGGCCATGCCACCAGTGAACTCACCTGCGGCCCCATGGTTCTCGATACCAAGAGCGCCCGCGTGACCGTGAACGGCACGGCCATCAAACTCACTTCGCTGGAATTCCGCCTGCTGTCCTATCTCATGCATCACGGCGGCAAGGTTGTTTCGCGCACCGAACTGGTTGAACATCTCTATGACCAGGACTTCGACCGTGATTCAAACACCATCGAGGTGTTCATCGGCCGCCTGCGGAAAAAACTCGGCGTTGACGTGCTGCATACGATCCGCGGCATGGGATACTGCGTATCCGAGCCGGATAATGCGAAGTAACTCACTTTCCTTCCGTCTAATTTTTACGTCCGCGATTGTTGCCGTCGTACTCCTGGTCACGGCCGCCTTCTTGCTGGCCTACCTGTTCCAGTCAGCCCTTGAGCGAAACTTTGACGCACGTCTCCGTGCCATTCTTGACGGCTTGCTGGCCAATGTGGAGCTCGGCACCGACGGCGCGCCGGGCATGTCGGGCAGGATTTCCGACCCGCGCTTCGCCATTCCGCTGTCCGGCTGGTATTGGCAGGTCTCGCCGCCAAAGGACAAGGCCTTGGGCGAACTGGCTTCCGAATCATCCCTCGAAAAGCGCCTGGTTCCGACTGAAGCCGATTTGCAGACCCGCGATGCGGGCGGCGTCGCCAACTTTTACATCAAGGACAGCAAGGGCACACAGCTCCGCGCCATCGAACAGAAATTCAAGCTCTTCGGCGGCGAGGATGAATTCTCCTTCCTCGTGGCCGGAAATTTTGACGAGCTGAAGTCCGAGATATTGGCGTTCCAGCGCGCCCTTTACGGCGTGCTCGCCCTGCTGGGCTTTGGCCTGCTGCTCGCCATTTTCCTGCAGGTGCGCCTCGCCATGCAGCCGATGCAGCGCATGCAGCAGGCCCTCAGCGCCATCCGCTCCGGCAAGGCCGAGCGCCTGGAAGGAGAGTTCCCCAGCGAAATGCAGCCCGTGGCCGATGAGATGAACCTGCTCATTCTTGCCGGCACGGAAATCATCGACCGGGCCCGCACCCAGGTGGGCAACCTCGCCCATGCCCTGAAAACCCCCTTAAGCGTTCTCACTAACGAAGCGCAGGGCAACAAGACGGATTTCGGCACCAAGGTTTCCGAGCAGATCCAGATAATGCGCGACCATGTGAGCCTGTACCTGGACCGGGCACGCCGCGCCGCACGGGCCCAAACCCTGGGTGCTGCCACGGACGTGGAACCAGTGCTGGCAGCCCTTGGCCGCACCATCATGCGCATTAACCGGGACCGGGGCGTGAAGATTGAAGTGTCGGTTGCCTCCGGCCTGAAATTCCGCGGCGAGGTCCAGGACCTTGAGGAGATGGCGGGCAACCTCATCGACAATGCCGCCAAATGGTCAAAACAGGCGGTGAAAATCAGCGCCGCACCGATCATCGATCCCATCGATGGCACGCAGAACTGGCTGATGATCACGGTGGATGACGACGGCCCGGGCCTCCCCGCCGACAAACGCGCCGAAGCCGTAAAACGCGGCAAACGCCTCGACGAAACCAAGCCCGGCTCCGGCCTCGGCCTCTCCATCGTCACCGAAACCGCCAGCATGTACAGCGGCAACCTGGTTTTGGGCGACGCGGATATTGGTGGCTTGAGGGTTCAGCTAAGGCTGCCCGCGGTAGCTTGAGTTATGTTCTTTCTGACGGCCCTAGTCTCGCCCGGGATTGACAGTATAAGGTTGGGGGATATTTAACCCCCGATCAGGTACGGAGTTAAAATGCATCGGTTAGGGCAGTTGGTCATTGGCGTTGCTGTAGCGGGAATCATCTTTTGGATTGGCTGGACGTCTCCATCCCTCAAACAATGCCTTCAGCAGGCTTACTACAATAATCCCCAGCAACCCCTTCAGGAATACGTCACCAACCTCTATGGCTCATTTGTCGGCTATCGCCTTTGCGTTGGCGACCTGGTCCACTCCAACGGAAATGGCATAATTGCGATTTTTACCGTTGTTCTCGGAATTGCCACCTGGTTTCTTTGGCGCGCCGCCCGCGATCTCGTACAAGAGGTCAAGACGACTGGCTCCAATCAAATCGCCTTGGCTCAAACCGTTGTTGACGCCGCTATCGAATCCAACAGGCTGAACCGGGAATTGTTTGTGTCCAGCGAAAGACCGTGGGTTGTAGTGGATCATGTTCAGGTAAAAAGCGCTCTTGTCTTCGATGAAATTGGTGCGCATTTGGATTTTGATCTTACCCTCAGGAATACCGGCAAATCTCCCGCAAGGAATGTGACCGTGGAAGCCAGACTCTATGCCATGAGTCCGTCCCTCTCCGATCCTGGCGACGAAAAAAACGCTTTCGTCTTGAGCGCCGAGGATAGCAAGACTTATGTTTCCAAAAGCCGCATGGTTTTGCATCATGCCCAGGATGAAACCCTGCAAAGGCATGTTTAAATCCCCAAGAAGGAAATGGAGAAGGCGATCAGACTTGAGGACACTGACTTCATAATTCCCGTGATAATCGGCTCTGTACGGTACGAATTCATTGCCGACAACGAATTCCATTACACCCATTTCATGTACACCGTTTCCCGCGAACCGGACGGATACCGCGTTGGCATCAATCCACTTGACGGGTCGGTTCCCCAAAAGCAGCTTCATCTCATCAGGGATTTGGCTGGATGTTACTCCACTTGATGGGGGCTTCAGCGCTTCCGTGACCTGGTTGATTTCTTCTTTGATTTGACTGCAACTTTCTTCGCCTTCACCGGTTTTTTGGCTGCCGGCTTTTTCGCAGGCTTCTTGACCGCTTTTACTTTCTTGGGCGCGACAGCCGGGGCCTGCTTGATGAGGTTGGCAAACTTGCTGAAGAACTGCTCGGCCAGCGAATTCGCGGTGGAGTCCACTAGGCGCGAGCCCAGCGCCGCGATCTTGCCGCCCACCTGCGCGTCGACGTCATATTCCATCAGCGTTTCGCTTGGGCTGTTCGCCGTCAGCTTCACCGTGGCGCCGCCGCTGGCAAAACCCGCAAAGCCGCCTTCGCCTTTGCCGGAAATCCGGTAGCTCTCAGGCGCCTTGATATCGGAAAGGGTGACGGCACCCGTGAACGAGGCTTTCACCGGGCCGATTTTCAAGACGACCTTGGCTTTCATTTGCGTGGGCGAGGACGCCTCAATGCTCTCGCAGCCCGGAATGCATTGCTGCAAAACCTTTGGATTGTTGAGGCCTTTCCACACCGCTTCGCGGGGCGCGTCGATAACCTGGCTTCCCGACATTTTCATTTCACGAATTCCTCATTGTTTTACGCCGCCTTCAACCATTTGCGCGGATCATGCGCCGCACCTGCGCGCTTGCCAAGAGCCTCCGCCAGATCGCCGAGCGAATTGAGGCTGTGCACCGGGCGGAACTCATCCACATAAGGCATCATGGCGCGAATGCCCGACGCCTTCGCCTCGAACCGGTCAAAGCGCAGCAGCGGATTGAGCCAGACGATTTTCTTGGTGCTGCGGCGCAGGCGCTGCATTTCCTTCGCTAATTGAGTGGTATCGTCCCGCTCCAGGCCATCGGTCATCAACAGCACGTCCGCGCCTTGGGTAAGCACCCGCCTTGCCCATTTGTAGTTGAACTCCTTGAGCGTGGCCCCGATCCGCGTGCCGCCGGACCAGTCCTTCACCGCTGCCGAAACCTTGGCAATGGACTCGTCAACGTCGAGATGCTGCAACTCGCGCGTGATGTTGGTGAGCCGCGTGCCGAAGAGGAACACCGTGACATCCGTCCGGTCATTCACCAGCCCGTGCAGGAAATGCAGGAACATGCGGCTGTAGCTGGAGCAGGAACCGGAAATATCGCAGAGCACGACCAGCGGCCGCTGGCGGATTTTACGGTCGCGCCGCGCCAGATCAATCATATGGCCGCCCGAGCGCAGTGATTGCCGCAAGGTGCGGCGCATATCGATGCGCTCGCCCGCATGATCCGGCTGGAAGCGCCGCGTGAGGAATTCGCGCCGTTGCAGGCGCAGGCGCGCGATGGCCTCTTTGGCTTGAATCTGTTCGGCCAGCGTCATCTGCTCGAAATCCTTGGCGCGCAGGATGTCATCGGCGGAGGCCGTAAACGTCGCATCAAGCTCAAGTGCTTCCGGTTTTTCCTGCCGCCGGCTCTGCGTTTCGGTTTGGTCGAACATGGCTTCCGCCAGCCGGCGAAAGCCCGGGTCTTTCGGTTTGTCAGCGGCGGCACGCGTGATCTGCTGGAACATGAGCTGCATGAGCTGTTCCAGCATCTTCGGCTTCTTCCAGAAGACGTGAAACGCCTGATCGAAAACCTCCTTGTGCTCGCGCCGCTTCACCAGAATGGCATGGAGCGTCCAGTAGAATTCGTCGCGGGTGCGGAGCGATCCGCTGAGTGCCGCATCCAACGCGTCGATGACCGAGGCGGGGCCAACGGGCAGGCCCGCCCCGCGCAGCACGCGGGCAAAATGCATGATGTTGGCGGCGAGTTTCCCGGACGGCGCCGCGCCCGTCACGGCGCCACAGCCATGGTGCGGATCTCATCCTTGATCTGGTCGAGAATGCGCTTGGCTTCCGAACCTTCCATGCGCACGATGTCGTCCTGGTATTTGAGCAGCACGCCCAGCGTGTCATTCACCGTTTGCGGATCAAGGGTGACGCTATCAAGCTCATGCAAGGCCGACACCCAATCCAACGTTTCGGCAACGCCGGGCGATTTGAACAGGTCGCCACCGCGCAGCGCCTGCACAAAGGCCACGACTTCGCGGGCGAGCGAGGCGGAGGCTTCGGGCCGCTTGGTCTTGACGATTTCAAGTTCGCGCCCCGCATCCGGATAGCCTACCCAGTGATAGAGGCAGCGCCGCTTCAGCGCGTCATGCACCTCGCGGGTGCGGTTCGAGGTGATGATCACGATGGGAGGCTCTGCGGCCTTGATCGTGCCAAGCTCCGGAATGGTGATCTGATAGTCGGACAAAACTTCCAGCAGGAATGCCTCGAAGGCTTCATCCGTGCGGTCAAGCTCGTCAATGAGCAGGACTGGGGCTCCGCCATCGCTCGCCTCAAGGGCCTGGAGCAGGGCGCGCTTGATCAGGAACCGCTCGGCGAAAATATCCTGCCCCATGCGCTTGCGGTCCAGCTCGCCTGAAGCTTCAGCAAGGCGGATTTCAATCATCTGTGCCGCATAGTTCCACTCGTAAACGGCGGAACTGATATCAAGGCCCTCGTAGCATTGCAGCCTGATCAGCTTGCGCCCCAGGCCTTCCGCCAGAACCTTGGCAATTTCGGTTTTGCCAACGCCCGCCTCGCCTTCAAGAAACAAGGGCCGCCCCATCTTCAGGGCGAGAAACACCACCGTCGCCAAATCCCGCCCGGCCACATAGCCATTGGCTTTCAGCAAGACAGCCGTTTCATCGATGGATTTAGGAAGTGCCGTCATGAGCTCTCGTTGCCCGTGGCCGGAATGACGGCATTGGATTACTTCGCCGCTTCAACTGCCCGGCGCGCCAGGACGCCGATCAGATGGGCCCGGTATTCAGCGGTGGCGTGCATATCGGAATTCAGGCCCTTGGCCTTGGCGGAAATTCCGGACAGGGCCGAAACCGCAAAGCTCTTGGACAGGGCCGCTTCCATTTCCGGCACCCGGAACACCTTGGGTCCGGCACCCGTCACCGCCACACGCACTTTCCCGTCGGTTCCTTGCGCGAGGAACACGCCGACCAGCGAGTAGCGCGAAGCCGGATTGGGGAATTTCATGTGGCTGGACTTCTTCGGGATGGGGAAGCTCACCTCGGTGATGATCTCGCCGTCCTTCAGCGCCGTCTGGAACATGCCGGTGAAGAAGGCATCGGCCGGAACCTTGCGCTTGTTGGTGACGATGGTGGCGCCGAGGCCAAGGCAGGCGGAAGGATAATCCGCCGCCGGATCATTGTTGGCAACCGAGCCGCCGATGGTGCCCTTGTGACGCACATGGACGCCGCCGATTTTTCCAGCCAGCTCCGCTAGGGCGGGGATGGCTTTCTTGACCGCGGCGGATGTCGCCACGTCCTGGTGGGTGGTTCCGGCCTTGATCACCACGGCTGATTTCGTGACCGTGATTCCAGAGAAACCCTTGATGGCGGTGAGGTCGATAATGTCGCTGGGCGACGCAAGGCCCTGCTTCATGGTGGGCAAAAGCGTGTGCCCGCCCGCCATATAGCTGCCGCCCTTGGACTTCTTGAGCAATGCCGCGGCAGCGTTGACGGTTGCGGGGCGGTGATAATTGAAGTTTTCCATTTCTGTCCCCTTATTCTGCGGCGCGTTTCATGGGCTGCATGGCATTCCACACGGTGAGCGGCGTTGCCGGCATGGCAATGTCACGCACCCCGATGGCATGGGTGATGGCGTTGATCACGGCGGGAGGTGCGGCAATGGCGCCCGCTTCGCCGCAGCCCTTCATGCCCAAAGGATTGGACGGGCACTTGGTGAAGGTGAAGCCGAGCTTGAAGTTTTCGATATGCGGCATGTTGCCGGCCTTGGGCATGTTGTAGTCCATGAAGGAACCGGTGAGCAGCTGCCCGGAGTCACGGTCATAATGGGCCCCTTCAAGCAATGCCTGGCCGATGCCCTGGGCCACGCCGCCCTGCACCTGGCCTTCAACGATCATCGGGTTGATGATCGTGCCGAAATCATCGACAGCCGTGTAGCTCGCAATCTTGGTGAGCCCTGTATCCTGATCGACTTCAACCTCACAGATGTGAACGCCCGCCGGGAACACGAAGTTCGACGGGTCATGGAAGGAAGTTTCCTTGAGGCCGATCTCGATTTCCGAGGAATTGAACTTGTGGCCCACATAAGCCGCAAGGGCCACTTCGCCGAAGGCCATTTTCTTGTCCGTGCCCTTCACCGTGAAGGTGCCGTCCTTGAAGTCGATGTCATCGGTTGACGCTTCCATGACGGCAGCGGCAACCCGCTTCGCCTTGGCCTCGATCTTGTCCAAGGCCTTTGAAATCGCCGTCATGCCGACCGCACCCGAGCGCGAGCCATAGGTGCCCATGCCCATCTGCACCTTGTCGGTGTCGCCATGGACGATGGAGATCTGGTCCACGGGCATGCCGAGCATCGAGGATACGACCTGGGCGAACGTCGTCTCGTGGCCCTGGCCGTGACTGTGCGAACCCGTCAGCACCTCGACGGTCCCGACCGGGTTGACGCGGACCTCGGCCGATTCCCACAGCCCGACACCGGCGCCGAGCGAGCCGACCGCCCGCGAAGGCGCGATACCGCACGCCTCGATGTAGGCGGAGAAGCCGAGGCCGCGCCGCTTGCCGGCCTTGGCACTCGCAGCCTTGCGTGCACCCAGACCCTTGTAGTCCGCCATCTCCAGCGCCTTGTTGAGGCAGGCGGCATAGTCGCCCGCGTCATAGGCCATGATGACG
>DATLDM010000045.1:0-28297 GCA_035525875.1 Aestuariivirga sp. | reverse complement strand
TGCGCGCAAATCCACGTAGACATGCCCCTTGCCCAGCACTTCCTGCTTTTGCAGGGCGGCCACGATTTTCATGTCGGCTTCATACTTCGCGTCACCCATGGGCGGGATGGCGACCCAGAAAACCTTCACACCCGCGCCATTGAGAACATCGAGGAGTTCATCGATCCTGGCCTCATAGGCGGCTTTCCATTCCGGCGTATTAAACAGCAACCTGAAATCACCGTCGCGGATGGCCTGGCGGTCATTGGCGCCCAAGAGAACCACGACGGCATTGAACTCCTTGCCTTCCATGATCTTGGGTAGGCTCGCGGCCCAGTCATAGACTTCCGGGCGGGCGATGCCTGAGGTTTCCTGAAAACGGTTGACGATTTCAAAGCGCGGTTCCGGTTCGGCCATGCGGCTGAGGCCGGCTCCCAAGCCGCCGCCCAGGGCATCGCCGATGACCAAGATGCGATAAGTGTCATCAACGGGCTGGGCCACCACCTCTTCAGTGGATTGCGAACCCATGAGGGGGGCAGTTTCAACGACTTGAGCCTGCAGCGAAGTGCCGGCAAGACACAGGCTTAATGCAGCAATGGCGAGACGTAACAACATGGAGCCATACTAGCCCGCGTTTTGCAGGCGCTCAAGCAACTTGGCGCTGGGCTTGCCATCGAGCGGCAGGCCCACGCTTTTCTGGTAGGCGATGATCGCCTCATAAGTTCTGGCTCCGAAACGGCCATCGGCGCCGCCGGTTTCAAATCCGAGGCGTGACAGGCGCTTCTGCAGGTCCACCCGCTGGGCAAAGCTCAAATCAAAATCGAGATCGGGCCAAGTGCCGACAATGGGTCCGCCGCCGCGGATGCGGTCGGCCAAGTGGCCCACGGCCAAGGCATAGGAGTGGGAAAAATTATAGGCCATGAGCGCCAGGAAATTCCGGGTCACCAGAAAGGCCGGGCCATCAATGCCCTGCGGGATCATTACGAAGGCATCGGCTTGTGGCGCACTGAATTTGCCGCCAGTTGCCGGCATCACGCCAAGCTTGACCCATTCGGAAACGGGACGCCATTTGCTGCGGCCTATCAGGGCCTTGTTGAATTTGCTTGGCAGGGAAACTTCCCAGCCCCAGGGACGATCGGATTTCCAGCCGGCCTTGTCCAGATAGTTTGCGGTTGAGGCCAGTGCGTCTTCCTTGGAACCCCAGATATCCCTCTTGCCATCACCGGTCCAATCGACCGCATATGAAAGATAAGAGGTGGGAATGAATTGCGTGTGGCCCATGGCCGCCGCCCAGGAGCCGGTAAAATTCGCGGGCTGCCTGCTGCCGTTCTTCAGTATCTTGAAGGCGGCGATGAGCTGCTCGCGGGCATATTGTTTTTTGCGCCCGGCGTAGATGAGCGTGGCCAGGGAGCGCATGACGCCCATGGAGCCCTTGTCCTTGCCGAAGTTCGACTCCATGCCCCAAATACCCAAAAGGATATGCCGGTCAACGCCGTATTTCTTTTCGATGGCCGCCAGAAGGGCAGACTCGCTGCCTTTCATCTGCTGGCCCGTGTCGATGCGAATGGGTGTCACCGCCTTGGCAAGATAGGCGGAGGTCGTCGAGGTAAATTCCGGCTGGGTTGCGGCCAGCTTCAGAACGGCGGGATCGGGATCGGTCACGCCGGCAAAGGCCGCGTCAAAGAGCGAGCGGGAAATGCCGGCCGCCTTCACCCTCGGCCAGAGCGACTGGATGAAGCTTTCAAATTTTGCATCCGCCTGCGCCACCGAAGTCAGCAATGGCGTGGCAATAAGCAATGCAGCAAGAAGTCGTTTGCACATATGAACCGTCCCTGATCCAACCTGGCGATTCGCCGCCAGCTTAAGAGTTTAGCAGGGCGGGACAAAAGCCGCCAAATGCGGCATGATTCAGGCTGCGTTGCGACGCAAAAGATGATTTTCCCAGGCCAGCGCCGAAGCGACAATGGCATCAAGGTCATTGTATTTGGGTTTCCAGCCCAAAATGGCCTTCACCCGGTCCGCACCGGCAATAATAGCGGCGGGGTCGCCGGCACGCCTGGCCACCTTGTTAGCCTTGATGAGGCCGCCATGAGCTTTTTCAACGGCGCTGATCACTTCGAGAACCGAATAGCCCGTGCCATAGCCGCAGTTGAACACGCCGCTTTCCCCGCCCCGACGCAGGTGGGACAACGCATCCATGTGGGCCGCGATCAGGTCGCTCACATGAATATAGTCGCGCAGGCAGGTACCATCGGGGGTGTCGTAGTCGGTGCCGAAAACATCCATTGAGGGGCGCTGGCCGAGGGCAGTTTGACAGGCCACCTTGATCAGGTGGGTGGCGCGCGGCGTTGACTGGCCCGACCGGCCCTTGGGATCAGCACCCGCCACATTGAAATAGCGGAGCGCCACATAGTTGAAATCATGGGCGGCGTGGGTGTCACGCAGCATCCATTCGGTCATGAGTTTGGAAGTGCCGTAGGGCGAAATTGGCTGAGGCGCCACGGTCTCGAACACGGGCTGAGTTGAGGTATTGCCGTAAACGGCGGCAGTCGAGGAGAAAATGAAGCGGGGGATTCCCGCCTTCACGGCGCTATCCATCAGGGTTCGCGATTTCACCGTATTGTTAAGATAGTAGCCCAAGGGATCACTGATGGAATCCGGTACAATGATTGATCCGGCAAAATGAACCACTGCATCGAACTTGTGTTCGGCCATCAGGCGGGCGAGAAATTCCGCATCGCCAATATCGCCTTCAACCAGTTTTGCCTGGGGGGCCACGGCCCACCAGAAACCGGATGAAAGATTGTCGAGCACCACAACCTCTTCACCGGCATCAACGAGAGCCAGAACCATGTGGCTGCCGATATAGCCCGCGCCGCCCGTTACCAAAACTGTCACGATCAAATATCCCTTTACTTGTCACATCCTATGGTAGATTGAATTTTACGAAAACTGTACTGTCGCCTGCCTCCCCTTCAATTTTTGGTTAAGAGCACGTTAACATGCAACGCCCGATCAAAAAGGCAATCTTCCCCGTCGCTGGCCTGGGCACGCGGTTCCTGCCCGCCACCAAGGCCATGCCCAAGGAAATGCTGACCGTCGTTGACCGCCCGCTTATCCAGATTGCCGTGGACGAGGCGCGGGAAGCAGGCATCGAGCATCTCATCTTTGTCACCGGGCGCAACAAGAGCGTGATCGAAGATCATTTCGACAAGCAGTATGAACTGGAATCAACACTCCGCAAGCGCGGCAAGTCGGTTGAGCTTGATATCCTCGAACAGGATTTGCCTGCGGCGGGACAAACCAGCTTTACCCGCCAGCAGCAGCCGCTGGGCCTGGGCCACGCCATTTGGTGCGCGCGCAACCTGGTGGGCGATGAACCCTTCGCGGTTCTGCTGCCGGATATGGTGATGCATGCCAAACCGGGCTGCCTCAGCCAGATGATTGCCACCTATAACGCGCGTGGCGGCGGCAATGTCATTGCCGTTGAAAAAGTGGGCCTCGACCAGGTGCATCGCTACGGCGTGGTGGGCGCCAAGGACTGGCATGGCAATGGCTTTACCATTGACCAGATGGTGGAAAAACCACGCCGGGAAGATGCGCCATCGAATCTGATCATTTCCGGGCGCTACATCCTGCAGCCCGAAATCTTTGACGAAATCCAGGAGCAGACGCCGGGAACCGAGGGCGAGATTCAGATAACCGATGCCATGATACGGCTGATGGCGCGGCAACCCTTTCACGGCCTTGCTTATGAAGGCGCCACCTATGACTGCGGCGACAAGCTGGGCTTTCTTGCGGCAAACGTCGCCTATGGCCTGGAGCGTGACGACCTGGGTCCGGGGTTTCGTACGGTGCTGCAAAAAATTATTTCGGAACACGGCGGCCGCGTAACCTGGAAAACGGAGTGATGCCACTACCGGCGCAGTACAATTCCGGTCATGAGGCGCTGCTCGTTGTAGTTTCCGCCTGAGGCGGCCGCCTCGAACCACGTGCCATCATAGCCTGCGGTCCATGCAAGGTTTGGATTGAGCTGCCATTCGACACCGATATTTGACGAGAGTGTCGTGTCGGTGCCGCCCGAAAACTTTTCAAATTCCACGCCGAAGCCGCCGAGCAAAGTCAAGTTTTCGCGCAATTCATGGGCGGCATCGATGCGGCCCGACCAGGTTTTGGTTCCCGAAGAGGTGGCCGAGGATGATTCGTCCAGGCTCGTTGCAAGCGTCATGATCACGGAGGTCAAATCCGCGGGGCTCCAGGTGAGATTGCCGTTGATGCCCACCGCATCAATGGTGTCCAGCGCCGGATCCTCGTAATCGCGCATGGCATAGACCAGCGCCATTTCACCCTGCCACAAGGGGCCATGATCAAGGGTCACGCCCACGGCTGCGGTTATCCCGTGCGAGTCGCGGCGCAGGCCATTGCGGTCAAACTTTTCATCATGGAAGCGCGGCGCATAGGCAAGCTCGACGAAGGGCTTCAGAGCCGGCGGGTCAGTGTAGGAAAGCCTGAGGGCAAGAGAGGGCGTGTAATTGTTGCGGTCGGAATTGTCTTCGGTGAGGCCGCCCGACAGATCCACGTCTTCAAATATCTGCCGTTCGATGCCCAGTTTGGCGCGGCCCTCAAACCCGCCAAAATCATGAATGATGGCGGCATTCGCCGCCAGCACATGGTCGGTGCGATTGCCAATGGCCGTATCGGGCACTACGCTATCGGCGGAGCTTTCCTGGTCGAGCGCATAGCTTGCGTCGAATTCGGCGCGCGTGGTGCGGCGGATATCCAGGCGGAATTTGCTGGCAGCATCAATCTGCGACGAGTTGAAATCATCGTTTTCCAGATAGGCGGTGAAATCGCCGGAGGCTCGACCCGTCCAGGAGTGGCGAACCCAGTCGCTTTCGAAACGCAGGGAAGGTCTCAGCGACAGGCCCACATCAGACTTTGCGTCGGTGGCGGAGTTTGCAACATTGCTGGTGTAAACCGTTGCCGCTTCAAGCTCCGGATAGAGAGCTATTCCCCCAAGCCTGATGCCCGGGGCGGCATAGGGATCAAGGGTTGGCCGCATCGCTTTCAGCGGCGCCTGTTCTTCTTCCGGTGCTATGGTGAGCGAAGGGATGACTGCTGGTTCTTCGGCCGAAACTTCGTCCTCGGCAATCGCCGGGCGGAGCAAACCTGCGGTTTCGCCATGTGCGGTAGCAGCTGCGCCATAAAAGCCCGCCACAACGCAAATAGACACCAGCCGCAGACCCAAAGCCACGTCGCCATACTCCTCAAACCGAGGAAAATAGCGAAGTTATGGTTAATAGGGAGTTGACGGTGCCTAGTCTTCGGCGACCCGCAGTTTCATGCCCTCGACGGCTGTCACTTTCACCGTTGCGCCTTTTGCGAGATTTGGTCCCAGCACATCCCAGCGGGTTCCTTCGATATCAAGCTTGCCCTGGCCGTTGACGATGGGTTCGGCGAGCACATAGCTGTGGCCAACAAAGGCATAGATGCGCTGGTTGAGATTGGGTTGATCGCCGTTCTGCAAGCTGCCTTTTGAATACCAGGGCCTGGCGAGAAAAACATAGACAAGTGCAAAGGCGGCAAAGGCGAGCAGCTCAAGCTGCCAGGACAGGTCAATGAAGTAATCGACAATGCCAACAGAGGCAGCGGCGAAGGCCAGCCACATGAGGAAAACACCCGGCGCAAGCAGTTCCATGAATAGCAGGATGCCGGCCACAATCCACCAGAACCAAACTCCAACAAAGGGAAAGAAGTCTTGCATGGCTAATGTCCCTTATGATTTTTGGGTTACGCCCGGAACCGGCGATGCGGCCTTGCGCCGTGGCGTTTCGGTTGAGCCGCCGCCAAAAGCTTCCCTGGCAATTTCGGCGATGCCGCCGATGGAGCCAAGGATCGACGTTGCATCCAATGGCATCATCAGGATTTTCTGGTTTGGCGATTGCGCGATGGCTTCCAGCGCCTTTACATAATTGTTGGCGACAAAATAATTGATCGCTTGAACATTGCCGTTGGCGATGGCGGTGCTGACCAATTCCGTGGCCTTGGCCTCAGCCTCGGCAGAGCGTTCGCGGGCTTCCGCATCCCGGAAAGCTGCTTCCCGGCGTCCCTCCGCCTGCAGGACAACCGCTTGCTTTTCGCCTTCGGCCTTGAGAATGGCGGCCTGGCGCAGGCCCTCCGCTTCAAGAATTGAGGCGCGTTTTTCGCGTTCCGCCTTCATCTGGCGGCCCATGGAATCCACCAGATCGCGCGGCGGGTTGATATCCTTGATCTCGATGCGGGTCATTTTCACGCCCCACGGGTTGGTGGCTTGATCGACAACGCCCAAGAGCTTGTGATTGATGTCGTCGCGCTGCGACAACAGGCTGTCGAGCTCCATGGAGCCCATCACGGTTCGGATATTTGTCATCACCATGTTGATGATTGCATTCTCAAGTTCGACCACTTCGTAGGTGGCCTTGGGGGCATCCATGACCTGATAGAAGGCCACGCCGTCGACGGTCACCATGGCGTTGTCCTTGGTAATGACTTCCTGCGAAGGAACCTGGATGACGCGCTCCATCATGTTCATCTTGGCGCCGATGCGGTCAATGAAGGGAACAATCAGGCCAAGGCCGGGGCCGAGGGTGCGGACATAGCGGCCGAATCTTTCAACAGTATAGTTATATCCCTGCGGCACCATGCGGATGGCCCGCAGGAGGTAGAACACAACGACGGCGAGGATTACCAAAACAAATATGCCGGGGCCTTCAAACATCGTCAGTCTCCCTCAAGTTCGCGCGACCATACCCAGATAGGAATTCATTCTGTAACTTACAAGGTTTTAATTGCCTTCAATAGGCAAAATCGCGGAAAACCCGCTCAATATTGCCTTTCCACGCGCCATGGTAAAGATCGAGCAAATTTTCGGCGGCGGTTTTACCGGTCGCCACGGTCTCATCGAGCACATCGAGAAATGAGGCCTCGGTCTTGCCCTTGCACCCCTGCTGGTTGCGCTGTTCGAGCCCGGGACGGGAAAGCTTCAGCATGTCCTTCGCAATATCCTGAACCGTCCGTCCACGGATCATTGCTTTCAAGCCTTCGCGGGGGACCGCATCGCGCAGAGCCTGGCGCTCGGCGGCGGTCCAGTCCTTCACCATGTCCCAGGCCGCATCGAGGGGGCCATCCTCATAGAGCACGCCGGTCCACAGGGCCGGCAGGGCGCAGAGCCTGCGCCACGGGCCGGAATCGGTGCCGCGCATTTCCATGTACTGCTTCAGGCGGACTTCAGGAAAAATCGTGGTGATGTGATCGGCCCAGTCCTTGGCCACGGGTTTTTCCCCGGGCAGTTGCGGCAGTTTTCCCTCGAGGAATTTGCGAAAGCTTTCGCCAGCCGTATTGATGTATTCTCCATTACGCATGACAAAATACATGGGCACGTCGAGGGCATAGTCCACGTAGCGTTCAAAGCTCATGCCCGGCTCGAAAGCAAAGGGCAGCATGCCGGAGCGGGCCTTGTCCGTGTCGGTCCAGACTTCCGAGCGGAAGGAGAGAAAGCCGTTGGGCTTGCCTTCGAGGAAGGGCGAGTTAGCAAAGAGCGCCGTGGCGATGGGTTGCAAGGCCAATGAAACGCGAAGCTTCTTCACCATGTCGGCCTCGGAGCCGAAATCCAGATTGACCTGCACGGTGCAGGTTCTGAACATCATGTCGCGGCCGTAGCGACCGACCTTGTCCATGTAAGGCGCCATGATCTTATAGCGGCCCTTGGGCATCACCGGCGTTTCGGCCCGCGTCCAGGTGGGCGAAGCGCCAAGGCCCAAAAATCCAATGCCCAGCGCATCGCCGATTTCCCTGACCTGGACCAAATGCTCATTCACTTCTTCGCAGGTATCGTGGACGGTATTCAGGGGAGCGCCGGAAAGTTCAAACTGGCCGCCGGGTTCGAGCGACACATTGCCCATGCCATTGGGATCGCTCAGGGCGATGATGTTGCCGTTCTCATAAACGCCTTGCCAGCCGAAGCGGTCACGCAGTCCTTCGAGAAGGGCACGGATGGAGCGGGGGCCGTCGTAGGGCACGGGTCTCATTGTGTCAGTGAGGAAAGGAAATTTTTCGTGTTCGGTGCCGATGCGCCAGTCTGCCTTTGGCTTGGACCCTTTGCTCAAGGCCCCGATAAGCTGCGCCTTGTTTTCAAGAGGCTCGCGCGCTTCCTGGGTATCGGGACTTGGTCCGCTCACTGTATCTATCCTTGTTGCCGTTTTGCCTAGGATTTAGGCGGTGGGGCTGGTTCGGGCAAGCCAAAGATTAAACGGCCATCCATCAGGAAATATCATGGGTTCCCCAATCCCCGGCCAAGGCCTGCACAAGGGTCAGGGCCGCAATGGCTGCCGTATCGGCGCGCATGATGCGCGGGCCCAGCGAGGTGGGAATGACAAAGGGACGTGATTTCAACAGGGCTTTTTCCTCGTCGGTAAAGCCGCCTTCAGGGCCAATCAGAACGGCGGTGGGTGTCCGCAGGGTTTTTATGCTTTGAAGGGGATTGTGGTCGACCATGGTTTCGTCGCAATAAACCAGTGACCTGCCCTTCTCCCAGGCAGCGAGAATTTTTTCCAGTTTTTCCGGCTCCAGCACTTCGGGAACATGAACCAGGTTGCACTGCTCGGCGGCCTCAACCACGTTGGCGCGCATGCGATCGAGATTGACCCGCTCGGCCACGGTGCGGCTGGTCATGACGGGACGCAAACGGCGGGCTCCCAGTTCGGTGGCCTTCTGCACCACGTAGTCCAGCCGGGCATGCTTGAGGGGTGCAAAGACATAGTCGATGTCGGGCGGCAGTTTCGCCTCGGCGACGCGCCGCTCGCAGCGGAGCGATACGGATTTCTTGCTGACGGTTGCCAGATAGGCGAGCCATTCGCCATCCCGGCCATTGAAGGCGCGCAGCGCATCGCCCGCCGACAGCCGCAAGACGCCGGTCAGATAATGCCCCTGTTCGCGGCTGAGGACGATTTCGCCTCCTGCCGAGAGGGCTTCTTCAAGGTGAAGGCGGGGTGTGGTTTTCATGATCCGCCTGATGTAACACGGGCCCCATGACGGAGACCAGCCATCACATTGCCGATGCGGGCCGCGACAATTGGGTGGAGCGCCTGATGCCTCTGGCTGCGCACCCCTATGCCCAGCTCATGCGGCTGGACCGGCCCATCGGCTGGTGGCTTTTGCTGCTGCCCTGCTGGTGGGGATTGTTCCTGGCGCAGGTTTCACAGGGCGGCGGCCTGCCAAACCTGTGGTTTGCCTTCCTGTTCTTGGTGGGCGCCATCGTCATGCGCGGTGCGGGCTGCACGCTCAATGATATTGTTGACCGGAATTATGACGGGCGCGTTGCCCGCACAAAGGGCAGGCCCATTCCATCGGGCCGGGTGAGGATGAAACAGGCTCTCGTCTTTCTCGCACTCCAGTGCCTGCTTGGCCTTGCGGTCCTGCTGCAGTTCAACTTTCATACGGTCGTTCTAGCCACGGTGTCCCTGCTGATCGTCGCGATCTATCCGTTCATGAAGCGCATCACCAACTGGCCGCAGCTCGTCCTCGGCCTTGCCTTCAACTGGGGCGCGCTGGTGGGCTGGAGCGCGGTTCATGGTTCGCTGTCCTTGCCGCCGGTCCTGATCTATCTCGGCGGGATTTTCTGGACGCTGGCCTATGACACGATCTACGCCCATCAGGACCGGGAAGACGATGTGCTGATCGGGGTGAAATCAACGGCGGTGCATTTCGGCGAAAACACCAAGGCCTGGCTTGGCGGCTTCTTCGCCCTCGCCCTCATTTCGATAGACGCCGCACTTTGGCTTGCGGGCGCATCTTTCATTGCCCATATGGGAGTGGGGTTTGCCGCGCTTCACGCCGGGCGGCAGATCACACGCTTTGAAACAAATAATTCCGCCCTTTGCCTTCGCCTGTTCAAATCCAACCGCGACTTTGGACTTATCATCGCCACTTTTCTTTTTCTGGATTGCCTCATCCCATGACTGACGCTCTTCTCAATCTCGCCGCAGATGTTTTATCGCGCGCCCGGAAACTTGGCGCCGATTCCGGTGATGCCCTTGCCATTGATGCGCAAGGCACCGACATTGAAATGCGCCAGGGTGAAATTGAAAAACTTGAACGCACAGAATCGCGCGGCGTGGGCTTGCGGGTTTTTGTCGGCCATTCCTCGGCGCTGATTTCGGGAAGTGTCTTCACGCCTGAGTCCCTTAATCGCCTGGCGGAAACGGCGGTTGCGATGGCGCGGGCTACGCCGCCTGATCCCCTTGCCGGGCTTGCCGCTCCCGAACTTCTTGCACGAAACCTGCCGCAGCTTGATTTGGTTTCCGCCCATCTGCCGGAGTCCGATGAACTCAAAGCACTCGCTCTGGCGGTTGAAGGCGCTGCGCTGGCGGTGCCGGGTGTGAGCAAGTCGGGAGGGGCGAGTGCTTCCGCCTCGCAGCGGAAAATCGCTTTGGTGACGAGTGCAGGATTCGCTCAGGCCTATCAGCGTACAGGTATTTCATTGAGTGTTTCCGCCATTGCGGGCGAAGGCACGGGGATGGAGCGCGACTATGATTATTCCGCTGCCTGTCACTTTGAGGATTTGAAAACGCCGCAGGAGGTTGGGAAAAGTGCGGGCGAGCGGGCGGTCAAGCGGCTTAATGCCCGGAAGATCGCTTCGCAGGCAGTCACCGTGATCTATGACAAGCGGGTTGCCTCAAGCCTGCTGGGGCATTTGGCTTCAGCCATCAATGGCGCTGCCATCGCCCGGGGTACGAGCTTTTTGAAGAGCAAGATGGGCCAGCAGATTTTCGCGAAGGGCATTTCCGTCATTGATGACCCCCTGCGCCAGCGCGGGCTGGCGTCACGGCCCTTTGACGGAGAAGGGCTTCCCAGCAGCAGGCGAGAGCTGATTGCCGATGGTGTTCTGACGGGCTGGGTGCTCGACCTGCGTTCGGCGCGGCAGCTTGGACTTCCGCCCACGGGCAATGGTTCGCGGGGCCTCGGCGGCCCGCCCGGTCCTTCCACCTCAAACATTCATCTGGGACCGGGGCAACTCAGCCCGGAGCAGATGATCAGTTCGCTCAGCCAAGGACTCTACATCACCGAACTTATCGGCAACAGCGTCAACATGGTGACGGGTGATTACAGCCGCGGCGCATCGGGCTTCTGGATTGAAAACGGGCAACTGGCATTCCCGGTCAGCGAAATCACCATTGCCGGAAACCTGCGCGACATGTTCATGATGTTTGAACCGGCCAATGATCTCATCTTCAAATCGTCGACAAACGCGCCGACCTGCCGGGTGGAAGGATTGACCATTGCCGGCACCTGAGCTAGGAGCGAAACCATGAAAAGCCCTGAGAAAAAATCCGCTCTTCCGAAACAACTGGTTCATCTGGTTTTTGGCGGCGAGCTCGATGACGTCAGGAATGTTGATTTCAAGGATCTCTCAAAGCTTGATGTGGTCGGATTTTTTCCGAACTACGCGGAGGCGCACAAGGCCTGGCTCGGCAAAGCGCGCGAAACCATCGACAACGCCCAGATGCGCTACTTCATCGTGCATCTGCACCGCCTGCTTGATCCCGCAACGGACACGGCTCCGCGCAGGAAGTCTTAGATCTTTCCGTCTTCCTGGGCGCGACCAAGGGGAAAGCCGGTGCAAGGATTGTCACGTGCGAGGCTTTGAAGCCTGGCTTTCGCCTGGATGCAATCCTGCCTCATCTGAAGGACCAGCTCTTCCACCGAATTGAATTTCTGGTCGGGGCGGATGAGATCGATGAATTCCACCAGCAGGGTCCGCCCGTAGAGATCTTCGTTCATGTCAAACAAGTGGACTTCAAGAAAGGTCCGGTTGGTTTCAAAAGTCGGGCGATTGCCGAAATATCCGGCGCCACCCCAGGCCTTTGAGTTTTTCGTCGCGCCATCGCGCACCCGCACCGTATAGATGCCGCGGATGGGTTCGGCCCCTTCTTCCAGAACGATGTTCGCCGTCGGAAAGCCAATGGCGCGGCCGCGCTGGTCGCCCTTCACGACCTCGCCCATCACCGTCCAATAATAACCGAGTTCGCGGGCGGCGGCGGCCATGTGGCCGCGACGCAAAGCGGAGCGGATTGAGCTCGATGAAAACGGCGAGTGGCTGTCGCCTTCGTCGGCCACCTGGTCAACGACGGTCACATCAAATCCCAGTCGCTGGCCGAGCTCCTTGAGAACCGACGGATTGCCTTTGCGGCCACGGCCAAAATGAAAATCATAACCGGTGACGACATGGACGGCTTTTATTTTTTCAACCACATACTGCTGGATGAACTCCTGCGGCTCCAGCATGGAAAGCGCCTTGTCAAAATTCAGGCTGAGGACAAAGGAGGCGCCAAGGGCAGCGGCGAGGCGGGCTTTCAAGGGAAGCGGCGTCAGGCGGAATACCGGCTCATCGGGTTTGAAGAAACTTCTGGGATGGGGCTCGAAGGTCACGATGCCCCAGGATTTGCCCAGGCGTTCGGCCTGCGCCTTGGCAATGAGAAGCAGTTCCTGGTGGCCGCGATGCAGGCCATCAAAATTTCCGATCGCCACCACGGCATGAAGAAATTCCAGGGGAACGGGCTCATGGGCCCCAAGCAAACGCATTCATTCTCACTTCAGCCACGCGACGGCACAAATACCGTCGCTTCGCCTTCAACCACAATCTTGCCATTCACTTCGCAATGGCAGGCAAATTGGGCGCGGCGCTTAGCCATATCAAGACTTGCCACGCGGGCCAAGGCCTTCACCGTATCGCCGATGCGGACGGGCGCCAGAAACCGCAGGTTTTGCGACAGATAGATGCAGCCCGGGCCGGGAAGCCTGGTTCCGAGAACGGTTGATATGAAACTGGCGGTCAGCATGCCATGGGCAATGCGGGATTTGAAAAACGTGCCGGAGGCATATTCTTCATCCATGTGGACCGGATTATAATCGCCGGAGACATCGGCAAAGCTCTTGATGTCGCCCTCGGACACGGTTTTCTCATGGCTGGCTTCCATGCCAAGCGCGAGATCTTCAATAAAATAGGATGACATGGATGCTAGCTTATCGCCGTTGTTGCGCCGCAACATGCTAAATTATGTCGCACCGCAACACAAATACGACTTATGGCCTATTCACCACGCCAGGTGGTGAAGGATTTTAACGATTTTGGCATGGGGAACCTTGGCTTCGACGCGGGCAAGGGTGGCCTCGAGGCCGTCCGAGGCGTCGGTCACCCCATCGGCGATCAGGACGACCGAGATGCCAAAATCGGCGGCTCCCTTGATGTCGGTTTCCGGGCCATCGCCGATGGCCAATACCTTCGATTTATCGATTTCCCGCCCGGCGATTGTGCCTGCAATTTGCAGCGCCAAATTATAAATCGGCTCATAGGGCTTGCCCGCCATCAGGACAGTTCCGTCCATGCTGGAATATTTTTCCGCCAGGGATCCGGCACAAAAGAGAAGGCGGTCACCCTTGCGCACGATCTTGTCGGGGTTGGCGCAAATCATCGGGAGCTTCAATTCCTTCATGCGTGACAGCAGGTCGGCGTAATCGTCAGGCGTTTCTACATCATCATTCACAAGGCCCGTGCAGAGCACCGCATTGGCTTCCGCCAAGGGAACCTCATTCACCATCTGCCCTTCGAACAGGGAAAGGTCACGGGCCGGGCCGAGGTAATAGGCCTTGCCCTTCGCTTGATCCCGAAGCAGGGTTTGCGTGACGTCGCCGGAGGTCACGACCCGGTCATAGCTTTGCAGGGGAATCTTGAGATGGTTCAGATGCCGGACCACATCCTGCGAGGTGCGCGGCGCATTGGTGACCAGAATGACAATGCCGCCCTGTTTCCGGTGCTGGGACAGGGCATGGGCCGCGGCTTCGTAGCCTTTGAGGCCATTGTGAACCACGCCCCAGATATCGCAGAGCCAGACCGGATAGTCAGCAGACAGGCTTTTCATCGGGTTTATGCGGCAACGCTGAGATCGTTGGCGGCGTTCATGCCGGCATTGATTTTAACCCGGCGTGGCGGAGCAAAGAAATGGCCCGCCACAAGGCGCGCAATTTGTGAGGCGGTGGCGGCCTGGGCGGAGTTTTCCACATTGGTCATAAGCAACTGGAAATTCATACCCCGTGCCACTTGCACGAAATCAAGCCAGCTTTGCGTGGTGCCGAAGCCGGGTTCAATGGAGCGCGCCTCGACGCCAATGAATTTCACGCCGAGATGGCGCAGCGCCGGCAGATCAAGACCGGCAATGGAGGCCTCGGTCAAAGCCAGGGTTGCGCCCATCCGGGCGATGGCGGCGAGACCGGAAATACCGGCTTCGCTCAGACCGGCAAGGGATTCATGGGTGAGTTCGAAGACCACGCCTTGGGCCACATTGTCGGCTTCGGACAGCATTTGCGTGACCATGGCAATGGTGTGTTCGCTCACCAGCGTGGCCGCTCCCATGGGAATGAACATGCGCATGGCAGGATGCTTGGCGCGCAGGCGGCGCAGCAGCGGGATGGCCTGGTTGATGACATGGACATCGAGGGTTGGACGCAGTTCGCCGCGATCGGCATTCAGCGTCAGTTTTGAATAGTCAATTTCTATGCCGTTAGCGGCAGTGATGCTGAAGCGCACCCGGTAGTGGGCGGTGCGGTTGGTTGTCAGGTCAATGATGGGCTCAAGCAGAAAATTGAAATGCTCGCGCACCGGGGCGCCCTGCAGCGTGATCGGGAATTCAGCCGGGTTCGGTTGCTGCTGCATTTGCTCCTGCATCTGCTGTTGCTGCAAGCGGGCGTTGGCGGCGTCTGCTGCATAGCGTTCGGCCAGTTCGTTGAACTGGGCCCGCATGGCCACCATTTCATCCTGAATTTCCTTTTCGGAAAGCCCCATGCGGCGCTTCAGGTCGGCAATCTCGTTTTCAAATAGCTTGGCGGTCACGAAGGACTTGTTGTATTTTTCATCCGCGGCACGGCGCTCGCGGGCGAGGCTGCGGATGGCATCCTGAAGGGTGAGGCCGCGGGCCCAGCCCAAGCCGATGACGAAGAGCTGCCCGATAGCGAGAAGGAATATGGCTGCGACAACGGCCTGGGCCTGCTGGGTTTTGGCCACCAAAACAAAAATCCCGCATGCAATTGCAAAGCAGGAAAACACCGCAAGAACCAGAACGCTTGGCCAACCACGCACTTGCTTATTACCGCAAATTATCCCCGTTGCCTTGAATCAATAGGGCCAAAAACGAAATGAGTCTATGGCCCCAGGATTCTTGAAATGGCAACGTGGTTAATCAGGCAACGGATTTCAGGACTTTCGGCATCTTGTCGCTGAAAATTTCATCAATCTGGTTTTCCGTGATCATCAGCGGCGGCGACAGCGCAATGGTGTCGGCAGTGATGCGAATCAGGAAGCCAAAATCATGGAAAGCGTTTTCCATGGCCTTGTAGGCGCGAAGCCCCGGCGAACCTTCAACCGCCTTGAGGTCAAAGGCGGCTACGAGGCCCAGGGTCCGGATGTCCTCGATCATCGGATTGCCCTTGAGGGACATGGCCGCATCAGCCCAGACACCTTCAAGCTTCTTGGCATTCTCGAAGAGCTTTTCATCGCGGTAGAGATCCATGGTGGCAACACCGGCGGCAGCGGCAATCGGATGGCCCGAATAGGTATAGCCATGGAACAGCTCGATGGCATGGTCCGGCCCGGTCATGAAGGCATCATAGATGCCCTGGCGTACCATGACGCCGCCCATCGGCACGGTGCCGGAGGTCACACCCTTGGCGAATGTAATCATGTCGGGGATGACGCCGAAACGCTCGGCGGCAAAGGCATAGCCCAAGCGGCCAAAGCCGGTGATGACTTCATCGAATATGAGCAGGATGCCGTGCTTGTCGCAGATTTCGCGCAGGCGCTTCAAATAGCCCTTGGGCGGCGGCAGCACGCCGGTCGAGCCCGCCATGGGTTCAACAATGACGGCGGCAATGGTTGAAGCATCATGGAGCGCCACGAGGCGTTCGAGTTCGTCAGCATAGTGCATGCCGTAATCGGGCTCGCCCTTGGTATAGGCCTGTTCCTTGCGGTTATAGGTATGGGGAATGTGGTCAACGCCGGCCAGCATGGTGCCGAACATCTTGCGGTTGCCCACCATGCCGCCCACGGAAATACCGCCGAAGTTCACGCCGTGATAGCCGCGCTCGCGGCCGATCAGGCGGGTGCGGCTGGCCTGGCCCTTGACGCGCTGATAGGCCAGGGCAATTTTCAAAGCCGAGTCGGCGGCTTCCGAACCGGAATTGCAGAAGAAGGCATAGTTCAAATCGCCGGGCGCCATGGTGGCAAGGCGCGAGGCAAGCTCAAACACCTTGGGATGGCCGTACTGGAAGGTCGGCGCGAAATCGAGTTCGGCGGCGGATTTCTGGATTGCGGCCACGATGGGATCGCGGCAATGGCCGGCGTTGGAACACCAAAGGCCGGCACTGCCATCGAGAATGGCGCGGCCCGACATGTCATAGTAATGCATGTCCTTGGCGCGGGCGATCATCCGCGGACGCTGCTTGAAGGCCCGGTTGGGGGTGAAGCCCATCCAGAAGGGTTCAAGATTGTTGGGCGAGGCTTCCCAGGTTTTGGCGTCACTATGGATCTGCGGCTTGTTCATTGAAAAGACTCCGGCTGACATTCCCGGCCAAACTAGCAGAACTGTGCCCGCAAAGGAAACAACCAGACTTAATCATTGCCCCACACCAGATTTGACAAAAAAGCAACACAATGGGTGGACAGTTTGAAACCTGAGGGGCGACACTCGGGGAATTTTCATGTCATCAGTTTCGAATATCATCGCCGGAGGGCTGATCGGCCTTGGCGTGGCCTGCGGCGGCTTTCTTGCCGGTGAATCGCTGGTCAAAAGCCGTCTGGGCTTTCGCACCGTAACGGTCAAAGGCCTGTCGGAGCGCGAGGTGAAAGCCAATCTCGGTTTCTGGCCGGTCCGCTTTGTGGCCACGGGGCCGACGCTTGAAGCGGCGCGTTCGTCCCTTGAAGTTTCACAAGCGGCGGTCAAGACCTTCCTCATGTCGCATGGCTTCACCGAGCAGGACATGCAGGTGCAGAACATCCAGGTTGAAGACCGGCTGGCCGGTTATAACAATCAGGGATTAGCACCTGAAATCCGCTTTGTTCTCACCGAAGATATTCTGGTCAAATCATCGGAAGTACAGAAGCTCGCCGATGCCTCACGGATGATAGGCGATCTGCTGAAATCCGGCGTGGTGTTTTCATCGGACGCCTATAATGCCGGGCCCTCATTCATATTCACCGACGTGAACGAGCTCAAGGGTGACATGCTTACCGAAGCCACCAAGCGGGCGCGCGAAGCGGCGGACAAGTTTGCCCAGGAGTCAGGGGCCAAGGTTGGCGACATCCAGAACGCCAACCAGGGGATTATCGAAATCAACCCGGCGGTGGCCATTCCCAATGACCGGCCGGAACGGCAGATCGACAAGAAGGTGCGCGTGGTGACGACGATCACCTATTTCCTGTCGGATTGAGTTCCAGGCCAAGTATCCCTCTCCTCTCATCATGGCCGTGCTCGACACGGCCATCGCCAAAAAAGAAGATGCCCGCGTCAAGCGCGGGCATGATGAAGATTTGAGTTTGCGGGGTAAGTGCAGACCTAGCGGCGTTCCACTTTCTGATGCGAGGCCACGAGTCTCAGGCGTTCGGCTTCCCAAATGGGGTCAACCGAAAGAGGTAGGCCGGAAAGATGGCGCAGTTGGCCGCGGGTCAGGCCGATATCTTTCAATTGGAAATCGTCGAGGCCATGGAGTTTGAGGAGTTGTTTCCGGCAGCGCCAATTGCGGACGAGCTGGCGCAGGGTTGAAAAGCTGAAGGTGCTTAACCGCGACCGGGCTTCGTGGGTTATATATTCGCGCATGGCAATCTCCTGGTAAATCCTCTCAAAATTGTATCTATTGTATCTATTGTATCTATATTGTCGTGATTTCTGTTGAAAAATCACTTGATGTATAGATACAATAAGTTTATTGTACCTGTCAAAGAGGATATTGTATCCATGACAATTTGGACTCCACAGATCACCCAAGGCAAACCAATCTACCTCGCCATCGCCGATGCGATGGCGGGCGACATCGTGGCCGGCAAGCTGAATGTCGGGGATAAATTGCCGCCACACCGGGATTTGGCCTGGCGGCTCAAGGTGACGGTGGGCACGGTGACGCGGGCCTACCGCGAAGCGGAAATCCGCGGGCTGCTTTCCGGCGAAGTGGGCCGGGGAAGCTATGTGCGCGAGATCGCCGGTTCCACCGCATTGCCGGCTCGGCGCGAAACAACATCGCAACTGGCCGATCTTAGCGATGCGGCGCCACCACCGGTTTATTCGGCGGATGAATTCGATGCGGCGCTGGCCCATGTGATGCGGGAACCCTCCCGACTGGCGCTGCTTGACTACATGCCGCCGGAAGGCCACGCGCATTACCGCGCCATGGGGGCCAAATGGCTGGCGCGCAGCGGCATAGAAATTTCGGAAGCAAATGTCATCGTAACGTCCGGCGCCCATCTCGGCGTCATGGCCTGCCTTTCGGTATTGGCGCAACCCGGCGATGCCGTAATGGCCGAAAGTCTCAATTATGCCTCGCTTGGCTCATTGATCTTCGGCCTCAACCTGAAGCCGGTGCCGATTGCCATGAATGAAACGGGCATTGATCTCGAAGATCTTGAACGCGCCGCCAAAACCGGCGAGTCCAAAATTCTCTATCTCGTTCCCACCCTGCAAAATCCCACCACGCTCACCATGTCGCGCGAGCGCCGCGATGCGATTGTCGACATTGCGCGGCGTTACAATCTCACCATTGTCGAGGATGACATTTTTCGCCTGCTGGATGACCGGGTACAGCCACCAACATTCTACAGCCTTGCGCCGGAACGCACTTATCACATCACAAGCCTGTCAAAGACCTTGGCCCCGGGCCTTCGCATCGGGTTCGTCGCAACGCCGCCGGGGCGGGCGCAATTCCTGCGCTTGCGGCAACGCGCTGCCGGAGCCCGCGTCACGGGACTAACCGCCGAGGTCGCGCGCTATTGGCTGGAAACGGATATCGCCGAACACCTATTGCGGCGGATCATTGCGGAGATGGCAATCCGGCGCAAGATTTTCTGTGAGGTATTTTCCCAACACAAGTTTACTTGCGAGCCTGGCGCACCCTATGGCTGGCTCACCCTTCCCGAGCACTGGAGCCCGCTGCGCTTTGCGTCAGCGGCGCTCTCGCATAACATCAAGCTTACACCCGGGCCTGCCTTTTCTTTCGGGCCGCAGGCGAAAGATCATGCGGTGCGCGTCTCGTTTGGCCAGCCTGCAACGGCGCAAGAGTTGAAAAATGCCTTGCTGAAAATCCGCGACCTCATGGAGCAGGATCCCAAGGATGACTTCACCCCTGTCGCTTAACGCACAATCACTCTCCATGGAATCATTTCTACTCTATCCTCGCCCCAGCGGGGAGAGGAAGGGGCCCGCGCGGAACGGGTGGGAAGGTGAGGGGGAGCAGGTGATTCAATTGCTAGATTGGATCCCCCTCACCCTCCCATTGCTTCGCAATGGGCCCCGCCCTCTCTCCACAGGAGAGAGGGAAAAAAACATGAATGCCTCAAAATTTCTCTAGTAAAGTTCGCCGCCGAGCATTTTTGAAATTTCATCGCGGATATCCATGAGGACAGCATCGGCCATGGCGGCCTGGCCTTCGGCATTGGGATGCATGGCGCCGGTGGTTTCGGAAAAAATCTGGCTCGACGCCTTTTCGTCAACCTTGCCTGACTTATCCATCACCTTCTGATTCACGATCAAATAGGCATCATTGAAGGTGCGCACCCAGCGCTGGCGCAATGCATAGGGATAATTTTGGGTGATCGGGCTGTAGGGCCGCCATTCCCTGGCCTTGCCGGACCAGGAGGATTGGCAGGTTTGGGTGGGCCGGTCGGCCTTGCCCCAGCAGGGGATCATCAGGACTTCAGCCGGATCATTGGCGAATTTAGTCCGCTGGGCGCAAAAGCCGTGGCCCTGGAATATGCGGTCATTATAAACCCGGGCGGCATAGGTCCAGCCATGGTCGCCACTTAAGTCCTTCATGCGCCGGTCAAGGGTTGCCAGTTGTTCATGAACGGCTTTCAACCGTCCGCCGGTTGTTGCAAGCCACGACGAAAACGCATCGAGAGACTGGTTGGCGGGGTAGCGGTCTTCCTCGCTGTCTTCATTGTCACCTGCCGGACAGACCTCACCAGTTTCATCGACAAGCATGTCGGGATAGGCGGAGAGGATGACGCGGGAGGCATCAAAGCCCTGGTCACCCGAATAGAGCGGCACGGCGCGCTCGATGGCTTTGGCGAGGCGGGCATAGGCGCCGGGAAGCGTGTCCTTCATGTTGCTGGCAAAGTCTTTTGCCGAAACGGTGGCGCCAAGAAATTTCGCGAGGCTGGCTGAGGTTCCGCGGCGCAGGGTTGCCCAGGCAACGACGTTGCGGAAGCCGATGTCATTGCCGCCAACCGAGAGAAAAAGATAATCGACGGGCCTGCGAAACTGGTTGTCGGGGCAGGTCCACAAGCCATCATCTTCTTTCGGTTTCACTGCGCAGAGTTCGCGCAGCAGCCAGCGGATTTGTGCATCCCTGGAGTCGCCTGAAAGAAAGCGCGTTGATGGTGCGGTTGTAGCGTCAGATGAGGCGGCACTGGTTGTGCTGACACTCTCGACATATTCCTGGGGGCCGAGAATGCCCGCTTCGATGCCGGCCCCGGAACAGGCGTAACCCAAAAACGTCACCGCCGACTGGGAATTCTCAATGGCGATTTGCAGCGCGGCGCGCAACTGGTGGCCGTAGAGCGAGCGATGGCAAAGCTCGTCGGTCCACAGGGCAGACCCGCTCGCATCATTATTCTTGCGCCGGGGATAAAGATTTTTATAACGCTGGGCTTCGCTAAATTCGGCCGGCATGTCGGGATTGCCTTCGCCGGAGGCAAAACTGTCACCCATGCCGACGATCAGAAGGTCGCGCACCTTTGCCTTCAGGGTGATGGGCTGTTCGCCGACCACGGCAACCGAGATGTCGGCGCCATTGGGATAGGGCAGCAAGGCGGTAACAGTGCCATCGCAGGGCGCTGTCTGGACGGGTGCGTTGCCGACGCGCCATTCGCAGTTGTATTCCGTGATCAGGGCATTTCTCACAAGCGGCCGGAGGCTGATTTCAATCTCATGGGCCTTCGGATTGACGTAGCCATCCACATCGCCGCAGAGATCATGCTGGCGGGATTTCGGATTCCAGCACAATCGGCCCTGGCCTTGCGCCGCCCAGCCGCGCCAATCAAATTTCGAGCGCTCGAGGCGCGAGAAGGCGATGTAACGGTCGTTCAGCACATGCTCGCTGCCCAGCACCGAGGCGCTGTTGATGAGAAGGGCTTTTTGATCGTCCGGGATCTGCTGTTCCTTCACGTGGATGAGGTATTGCCGCCAGGCGTTTTCGTGAAGCTTGAAGAAATCCGCGTCATTGAAAAGCCGGAAGCGGTTGGTCACCTTCCACTCGATCTGGAAATCCGTGGTGTTGAGGGTTTGGGCCTTCAGGGGAGAAGCCAAAAACAGACAAAGGAATGCCGTTAGAAAATGTAGGATCCGCAATTGCACCAAATCACCCGTCCGTTAACCTCCGCGGCTTTTGGCAAGGCAAGGCTACGGAATTGTGGCAGGCAATCGGTTTGCCCTTGACTGGCGCACGCATCGGACCTATTTGGAGCCCAGCTGTTAGCACTCCTGTTATGTGACTGCTAACAGAGGTTGAAATGGGTTCCTGTTTCGACTTTAAATGCAAATAATCAATGTGTTATGAGGAGTTACCGCATGAAATTCCGTCCTTTGCACGACCGGGTCGTGGTGAAGCGGGTTGATGAAGACACCAAGACCAAGGGTGGCATCATCATCCCCGAAACGGCGCAGGAGAAGCCGATGCAGGGCAAAATCATCGCCGTAGGCCCTGGGGCCCGCGATGAAAGCGGCAAGCTGGTTCCGCTCGATGTGAAGAAGGGCGACACCGTGCTCTTCGGCAAATGGTCCGGCACCGAAGTCAAGATCGACGGCGACGAGCTTTTGATCATGAAAGAGTCCGACATCATGGGCGTGCTCGACAAGTAATTCCGGCCCACAACCAATTTCAGTTATCAAAGGAATATTCACATGGCTGCAAAAGAAGTCCGCTTCGGCGGCGAAGCCCGCGAGCGAATGCTCCGCGGCGTTGACATTCTCGCTAACGCGGTGAAGGTCACCCTCGGCCCCAAGGGCCGCAACGTGGTTATCGACAAGTCCTTCGGTGCGCCACGCACAACCAAGGACGGCGTGACCGTCGCCAAGGAAATCGAACTCGAAGACAAGTTCGAAAACATGGGCGCCCAGATGGTGCGCGAAGTTGCCTCCAAGACCAATGACATTGCAGGCGACGGCACAACGACAGCCACGGTTCTGGCCCAGGCCATCGTCCGTGAAGGCGCCAAGAACGTTGCCGCCGGCATGAACCCAATGGATCTCCGCCGCGGCATCGACATGGCGGTCATCGCCGTGGTCGAGGACCTCAAGAAGCGCTCCAAGAAGATCAAGTCATCGGAAGAAGTGGGCCAGGTCGGCACGATTTCGGCCAATGGCGAAAAGGCCATCGGCGACATGATCGCCAAGGCGATGCAGAAAGTCGGCAATGAAGGCGTGATCACGGTTGAAGAAGCCAAGACCGCCGAGACCGAGCTTGAAGTTGTTGAAGGCATGCAGTTTGACCGTGGCTATCTCTCGCCATACTTCATCACCAATGCCGACAAGATGCTGTGCGAACTGGAAGATGTTTACATTCTTCTCCACGAGAAGAAGCTTTCGTCGCTCCAGGCCATGCTGCCGATCCTCGAAGCCGTGGTTCAGTCTTCGAAGCCTCTGCTGATCATCGCGGAAGACATTGAAGGCGAAGCCCTTGCGACGCTTGTTGTGAACAAGCTGCGCGGCGGCCTCAAGGTTGCAGCCGTCAAGGCTCCAGGCTTCGGCGACCGCCGCAAGGCGATGCTCGAAGACATCGCAACGCTTTCGGGCGGCCAGGTCATTTCTGAAGACCTCGGCATCAAGCTTGAGAATGTTGGCCTCGACATGCTGGGCCGCGCCAAGCGGGTTCGCATCGACAAGGAAAACACCACGATCATCGATGGCGCCGGCAAGAAAGCCGACATCACGGGCCGCGTAGCCCAGATCAAGGCGCAGATCGAGGACACGACCTCCGACTACGACCGTGAAAAGCTGCAGGAGCGCCTGGCCAAGCTGGCCGGCGGTGTTGCGGTGATCCGGGTTGGCGGTTCAACCGAAATCGAAGTGAAGGAGCGCAAGGACCGCGTTGACGACGCTTTGAACGCCACGCGCGCTGCCGTTGAAGAAGGCATCGTTCCAGGCGGCGGTGTCGCCCTGCTCCGCGCCAAGAAGGCGCTTGATGCGGTGACCTCGAAGAACCCCGACGTGCAGGCCGGCATCAACATCGTGTCGAAGGCGCTGGAAGCGCCGATCCGCCAGATCGTTGAGAACGCCGGCGTTGAAGGCTCGATCGTGGTCGGCAAGCTGCTTGAGAAATCGGGCAACTTCGGCTTTGACGCGCAGAACGAGGAGTACTGCGACATGGTTGCCGCGGGCATCATCGATCCGACCAAGGTTGTGCGTGTGGCGCTTCAGGATGCGGCTTCGGTTGCCTCCATCCTGATCACCACGGAAGCCATGATCGCCGAGAAGCCCAAGGACAAGTCCGGCGGCGGCATGCCAGGCGGCATGGGCGGCGGCGGCATGGGCGGCGGCATGGGCGGCATGGACTTCTAAGTCCAAACACCCCTCACGAAATGCGAAACCCCGGTGGAAACACCGGGGTTTTTTGTTAACAGGGGCCGCGCCCCTTCTGAAATTCTTTGGTAACCATTGGGTAATAGGTTGCGGCGGTGATATGGCCCCTGCAAATCCTGCGTTTTGTGGCAGCCCTCATGGTCGTCTATGTCCATGCGGCGCAGCTGGCGGTTGAGCAGACCGATTCCTATGGCTTTTTCCCACGGGAACTTCCGCTGGCGGGGCAAGCCGGGGTTGACATCTTTTTCGTCATTTCCGGCGTCATCATCGCCAGAACCGCCGTGGGGCTTTCGTGGCAGGAATTTGCCTGGAAACGCTTCCGCCGCATCATTCCCTTCTACTTTCTCGTCTGCATCTTCTCGCTGCTGATCGTTGCCCGTTCCGGCATCGCCATCACCGGCCGCGACCTGCTGGCCACGTTCTTTCTCTGGCCGGCGACGGATACAATGACGCTGCCGCTTCTGCCCGTGGCCTGGACGCTTTGCTACGAAGCGTTGTTTTATGTGGCGGCCACATTCGTCCTTGCCGACAGGCGCTGGCTCTACCCGGTGCTTGGCCTGTTCGTTGCCGCACTGGCGCTCAGGCAGCATGGCGCCGTGTTCCAGTTTCTCGGCAATCCCCTCATCATTGAGTTCCTGTTTGGCGTTGCCATCGCCTACGCCCCCGCGTTCAAATTCGCCAAGTGGGGCATTCCGCTCGGGGCGGCATTGCTCATCGGGGCCTGCTTCTCCGGCCTCGCGCCCTTTGGCAACTCGCTTGAATACCTGCGCGGCGAAGCGGCCTTCCAGCGCGTCGCGGTTTTTGGCCTGCCTGCGGCCCTGATCGTCTGGGGCGCTATGCAGTTCAAAGGCCGCAAAAGTTTCTGGACAGGACAAGGCGATGCCTCTTATGCGCTCTATCTCACGCACGCGCTTTTCATGCCGGTATTCTTTGTGATCTGGAAAGTGATCCCCGTGCCAACCGACCTGATGATTGTGATCAGCATGGCAGCGGCTGCATTTTTTGGCTGGCGCATTCATCTGGCCATTGAAATGCCGGTGCTCAACGCCTTCAAGCGCCGGCGAATTTCCGGAGTCCGGCCGCATCCCATTGCATCACCGGAATAGTGTGTTAGCTTCTTCCCGTCCGGAGGAGCTATGCCATGTATACGAAGCAAGCCCTGCATGAATTGGGAATCAAGACCAACGCCATTACCGATGAGCAAAAAAACCAGCTCGACTCGCAAGGCTTTTTTATCGTCGAGAACGCGCTGTCAAAAGGCGATGTCAAAACACTGCGCGAGGAATTCGAGCGCATCCATGCCGCCGAGGCCGAAAAGGGCGGGCATGAGGTTCACGTCGAACCGGGGGCGCGGCGCATTTCCAACATTTTCAACAAGACCACGGCTTTTGATGTTTGCCTGAATCTGCCGCCGGTACTTGCTGCGGCCCATTATCTGCTGGGCGAGATCAAGGTCCACGGCGCCAATCTGCGCGATCCCAACCAGGGCTACGGCCACCAGGCGCTGCATGTGGATGTGCCGAAACGCTTTGTGGATGACTGGTGGGTGTTGAATGCCATGCTCATGTTCGATGACATGACCTTAGAGAATGGCCCCACCCGCGTCGTGCCCACCTCGCACTGGTGGGCCCCGATCAACGTGCCTTACGTCAACCAGGCAGACTGGGAGCCGGAACCCATTTCCGCCGAAGACCAAAAGCGCATCCCAAAAGATCTCGATGCACCCTATCCCGGCGAAGTTTTTGTGACGGCGCCGGCGGGTGCCGCAGTCATCTGCAATTCATCGATGTGGCACAGCGGCACGCTGAAAAAAAGTTCCATTCACCGGCGCATGCTGCATCTCACCTATACGCGGCGCGACCTGCCGCAGCAGCTTGTGCAACTCGATCACCTGACCAAGGGTCTCTATGACCGCATGAGCCCGGTGCATCGCTATCTGATGGAGATCGAACCTCCCGGCGAAGGGGGCGTGCTGCGCCAGCCGAAACGGGATCACAAGGGCTGGTGGAACTGAAGTCAGGCGGCGATAACCTTTACATCAGCACTGCCAACGGCGTTGGCGATCCTGCCTTGCGACGTGACGATCAGTGTACTGATTTTATCCACATTGACGATCCGGAAGGCTGAGGCCGCGCCGAGCTTGTCTTCGGTGGCCAGCACCACAGTTTCCGCGGCTCTTTCAACCAGGGCGCGTTTTACCGCTGCTTCTTCCCGGTCGCCGGTGGTCAGCCCTTCACTTGCATGAATGCCGGTCACACCGAGAAAGCACATATCGGCGCGCATGCGGCTGATTGCTTCGAGCGTCTCGGCGCCAACCGCCACCATAGAATGGCGGAACAGGCGGCCGCCGATGAGTATGGTTTCGATCGTAGGGTGATGTTCAAGAGCTGCGGCAATTGACGGGCTATGGGTAATGATCGTGGCCTTAAGACCGGGCGCAAGCCTGCGGATGAGTTCGAGATGGGTGGTTCCGCCATCCATGAAAACAACTTGGCCGGGCTTGATAAGGCGACAGGCAGCGGTGGCTAGCTTTGCCTTCTCGTCGGTTGCGAGATCACGGCGCGCGTCAAGATTTCCGGTGCTTGGCGAGACGGGCAAGGCCCCGCCATGGACGCGGGTGAGCCTGCCATCGGCGGCCAGTTCACGGAGGTCACGGCGGATCGTATCCTCGGAAAGGGAGAGTTCGCGGCTTATCTCCTTGGCCACAATTCTTCCGGTTTTTCCAAGAATTTCAAGAAGATAGGTTTTTCTTTGTTCGGTGAGCATTTTGCACGAAATTCATCATAATTGCACGAACTTGCACGATATGTTAGTAATTTCGTGCATAAACAAGGATAGCACATGCCAAAACCAAGCCAACCTAAACTTATCCTCATCGCCGGACCCTACCGTTCCGGCACCAATGATGACCCGGCAAAAATGGCCGCCAATCTCCGCCGCCTCGAGGAGGCATCATGGCCCCTGTTTGAAATGGGTCATATTCCGATGATCGGTGAATGGGTGGCGTTGCCCATTTGGCAGACGGCGGGGGGCAAGAGCGTTGGCGATGCGCTTTATGAGCAGATATTGCATCCCACGGCGGGCCGCCTCATCCGGATTTGCGATGCGGTGCTGCGTTTGCCCGGTTCTTCGAAGGGCGCGGATAATGATGTGCGCTTGGCGCGGGAACGCGGTATCCCCGTTTATTTTGGCATCGCAGAAGTTCCCGCCGTCTGATTCTCACCGGGTTTCCCGAAAAGGTGAGCGCGCGTGTAGAGACAGATCAGGTGGCAGTTGTTACATTGGCTCAATGACGCCATGGACCGACAGACAAGGGAAGTTCTCACCGCTCAAGGCCGCAACGCTTGTTCTTGCGCTGCTGCCCGCCCTGGTGATTGCCTATTGGTTCTTTACCCACCAGTTGGGGCCTTTGCCGATCAAGGCGGCCTTGCGCCTTATTGGTGATTGGACCATCCGCCTGCTGGTGATCACACTGGCGCTCACGCCCCTGCAGCGGGTTTTGAACTGGCCGAAAATTTCGCTCATCCGGCGCATGCTGGGGGTCACCACCTTTGCCTATGCGCTGACGCATTTCACGCTTTACATCGTGCAGTCAAAATTTGACCTGGTTTTTGTCGCCTCCGAAATCGTTTTGCGTATCTATCTCACTATTGGCTTTGTGGCGCTGTCCGGACTCAGCTTGCTTGCGGCCACGTCGTTTGATTCCGCCATCCGCAAGCTTGGCAAGAAATGGAAGATGATCCATCGCCTCATCTACGCAATCGCGGTTTTGGGATTGCTGCATTATTTCATTCAATCAAAAATTGACGTGAGCCCCGCCACGCTGATGGCCGGTTTCTTCATTCTCCTCATGATCCACCGCATTTTCATCAGTCAACGGATGGCCCTCACACCTCTGGTGCTGGCCATCAGCGCCGGGCTTGCCGGGCTGCTTACGGCGGTGACGGAATTTGCCTGGTATGCGCTGGCCACCGGGGTTGATCCCTGGCGCATTGCGCAGGCCAATCTGATGGTCTCATTCGGGCTCCGGCCTGCCGTCATTGTAGCGCTTGTGGGCCTCATTCCTTGCGGATTTGTAATCTGGCGGAACCGCGGGGGTGCGCTAAAGCGACAAGTGGCTTAACGCCGGAAATTTGGACCTCAGCCGTCTTGGTCCTATATAGGTCAAACCCACCGAAACGCGCGAGCCCATGAATATTCAGAATCTACCGGACCAGCATGAAATAGAAAGCATTCTCGGCCTTGGCCGGGGAGCGCGGGCGAAGCGTGGCTTTCGGCGTTTGCTTTGGCTTGCCGTTGCTGTTGCCATCGTGTTTGCCGGCGCCTGGTGGTATCAAAGCTCGCAGAATGCCGCCAATGCGGTCTCTTACGAAACCGTAAAACCGGTGCGTTCCAATCTCACGGTCAGCGTGACGGCGACCGGCACCATACAGCCCACCACGCAAACC
>DATLDM010000022.1:0-4958 GCA_035525875.1 Aestuariivirga sp. | reverse complement strand
AATCGTTAGGCAAAGAAAATGGACGTCGTTCAGGGGAAGTATCGTCGAAGGAAATAATATTGGCGTAGGAGATATCATTAAGCATCAGCAGTTTCTTCTCGCACTATTGCATTCTAGTACTCTAAACGTCACGTGGGATGGAGCAGACCTAAAATTCAATGCAACCGAGCCGTTGCGTCAGAAGTTCGTTCGAAATTGCGCTGACGTGATGTATATGAAGCTGGATTAATCACATGACCTCTCTGCCCGCTCCGCAATTCAGTCAGAAAAAACTTGGCCTCGTCATCGATCTTGATACCTGCGTCGGCTGCCAGGCCTGTGTCACCTCCTGCAAGGAATGGAACACCCAGGGCTATTCGGCCCCTCTCAACGACAGCGACTCCTATGGCTCTGATCCCTCCGGCGTGTGGCTGAATCGCGTCCACGGCTATGAGGTGAAAGAAGAGGGCAGGGATGATACCCGCGTGGTGCATTTCCCGCGCTCCTGCCTGCACTGCGAGACCCCGGCCTGCGTCACCGTTTGCCCCACCGGCGCCTCCTACAAGCGCGCCGAAGATGGCATCGTGCTGGTGAACCCCGACACCTGCATCGGCTGCAAGCTATGTTCCTGGGCCTGCCCCTATGGCGCGCGCGAATATGATTACAGCCACGGCACCATGAAAAAATGCACGCTCTGCGTCGACCGCATTTACAACACCAATCTTGAACCCGAAGACCGCGCCCCCGCTTGCGTAAAAGCCTGCCCTACCGGAGCCCGCCACTTCGGCGATCTTGGCGACCCGGAGTCCGATGTCTCGCAACTCGTCAAAGCCCGCGAGGGTTTCGATCTCCTGCCAGAGATGAACTACAAACCCGTCAACAAATATCTCCCGCCGCGCAAGCGCCGGGATGCGGTGACGTCAGCCGCTATCGCCTTGCCCAAGGGCGACGGCTCGGCCATGGACCGCCTCTTCTCCTGGGCCGACCGTTTCTTGAGCGGCAAGCCCGCCGGCACCCTTGCCTCCCTCGAAGACATGTCCGACAAGCTCGAAGGCTGATGGCATGAATCCCGCCTATTCGGTCATCCTGTTTACGACAGCGTCCGGCGCAGGCTATGGCCTGTTGGCTTTACTTGGCCTGGTCGGCTTCAATCATGGCCCCGCATCAAGTTTCATCTTTGGTCTGGTCGCTATCGTAATTGCCTTCGGCTTGATCACCATCGGCCTGCTGTCCTCGACCTTCCATCTAGGCCACCCGGAACGCGCCTGGCGGGCCTTTTCGCAATGGCGCAATTCATGGCTTTCGCGCGAGGGCGTGGCCGCTGTTGTAACTTATGGTCCCGCAGTTTTATTCGGAGCCACATGGTTGGATATCATTCATGTGCCCGCATGGATCGGTCCACTGGGCCTCATCACCGCGGCCATGTGCGCCGTCACGGTTTTCTGCACGGCAAAAATCTATTCCTCGCTCAAAACCATCCGTGCCTGGAATCACCCGCTCACGGTGCCCGTCTATCTTGCTTTTGCGCTCGCCTCGGGTGGCGCCTTGCTCACCGCGATTGCAACCCTCTTCGACCGCTTCCAGATATTCCAGGTCACCTTCGCAGGCGCCGCACTGCTTGTGTTGATTGCCCTGAAATTTTTCTACTGGCGCGGCATCGACAGCGCCGAACGGACCCACACCATGGCGGCAGCCACCGGGCTTGGCGCCGGCGTGCGCCAATGGGAAGTGCCCCACACATCTGAAAATTACATCATGAAGGAAATGGGTTTTGCCGTGGCGAGGAAGCATACGGTGAAGCTGCGCAGTGCCGTATTCCTGCTTTTGTTCGTCACCCTGCTGGCACTTGCGGCCTGTCTTCTCAGCCCATGGTTTTCACTGCTGGCAGCCCCGGCGATCCTGCTTGCCGCCGTTCTTGAACGCTGGCTGTTCTTTGCCGAGGCCCAGCACGTGGTGTCCCTGTTTTATGGTGCGGAGAAAGCCTGACATGCTGGCGCAAGGTGTGCGATGGTTTGATGATTGGTTCGCGATTGAAAACATCGCTCCCGGCGTTCATGCCATCGGCGAACCGCGTTTTCACCAGATCAACTGGAACTACCTGATCGAAGGGCAGCACACCGCACTGCTCTTTGATACCGGCCCCGGCGTGCGCGACATCTCGGACGTGGTGCGAAGCCTGACAATACTTCCGCTCATCGCCTTGCCCTCGCATCTGCACTTTGATCATACGGGCAATCTGCATCGCTTTCAGAATATCGCCATGGCTGATTTGCCGGTTCTAAGGGCCTGCATGCGTGACGGCCTGCTTCACGCCAGCGACGATCTCTTCCGCGGCTTCCTTGAGGGCATGGTGTGGAAGCCCGTGGAAATTTCGCAGTGGTATTCCATCGGCAGGCGCATCGATCTCGGTGGCCGCCAACTGGAAGTGCTCCATACGCCCGGCCATTCACCCGATTCAATTTCGCTTTTTGACCGGGAAGCAAACATTTTGTTTGCCGCGGATTTTGTTTATCCCGGCCCCCTCTACGCGCAAGTACCGGGGGCCAACCTGGCGGACTATCTCGCGACAACCGGGGCCCTGTTGCCGCAAATTGATGGCCAGACAAAAATTTTCAGCGCCCATGGCGCGCCAGACGAAAAGGGGAAGCATCGCGCCCCCATGATGGGCAGCCAGGATATTTCTGATCTTCAGCGGGCGCTCACGGACCTCAGGGATTCCGGCAAAACACCGAAGGAAACCACGGTAAATGCCAGAATGACGCTTCTCGCCAACAAAGCCGCCTATGCCTCCTGGCAAGCCGGCTAGGCCGCAAATTTTCCTGTTCGCGACAACACGTTAACCAAATATTAACCATGTCTGGTCCTAATCGCCGCTGTTGGGGTGCGTTGCGTGAGGGTGTTCAATTTGTCAGTTGCTGTTCAATCACGGATTTCATTTCGTTTAATGGGCCGGTCCTATCTGGCCTTCGTATTGGCCCCGGAGCTGCCCATTGTGGATTGGCTCGTTGAGCTGGATCGCCGGGTGGAGAACTCCCTGAGCTTCTTTGCCAACCGGCCCCTGGTGCTCGACCTCACCAGCGTTGCGCCTACCAGGGCCGAAACCTCTGAGATCATCGCCTTCATCGAAGAACGCCACTTGCGGCTCATCGCTGTTGAGGGCGTTTCGCTGGACTGGCTGCCCGAGCGTCTGGCGCCGCTTCCGGGCAAGGTCCAGACGGCCGGCGTGTTCCAGCCGCCGGAAGCAGAAAAGCCGACCCGACCCGCGCCGCCCGTCACTTGGGAGCAGGAGCCATCCATAGGTTCTCCCTGTGCCGCCCTGCTGGTCAACGAACCGGTCCGCTCCGGCCAGTCGATCATCTACCCCCATGGCGATGTCATCATCGTTGGCTCGGTCGCCTCCGGCGCTGAAATCATCGCCGGCGGTTCCATCCATGTCTACGGCTGCCTGCGCGGCCGGGCCTTTGCCGGCACCAACGGCAATACCAACGCGCGCATTTTTTGCAGCAAGTTTGACGCCGAGATGATGGTGATCGACGGCCTCTACAAGACGGCGGATGATTTCGATCTCGCCCTGCGCGGCACCTCGGTGCAGGCACGGCTGGACCGGAACGTCATGAACATCGAGCAAATGAGCTGAAAAATGTCAGGAGTAATGTGTATGGCTAAAGTCCTCGTCGTAACGTCCGGTAAGGGAGGTGTCGGCAAAACCACGTCTACAGCGGCCTTGGGCGCGGCTCTCGCGCTGCAGGGGCAGAAAGTGGTTGTCGTCGATTTCGACGTTGGCCTGCGCAATCTCGATCTTGTCATGGGGGCCGAACGCCGCGTCGTCTATGACCTCATCAACGTGGCCCAGGGCAATGCCAAATTGAGCCAGGCCCTGATCCGCGACAAGCGCCTGGAGAATCTGGCGCTGCTGCCCGCCTCGCAAACCCGCGACAAGGATGCGCTCAGCGAAAAGGGCCTGGCCCGCATCATCAAGGAATTGCGCACCCTGTTTGACTGGGTGATCTGCGACAGCCCGGCCGGCATCGAGCGCGGCGCCATGATGGCCATGCGCCATGCCGATGCGGCGATCATCATCACCAACCCGGAAGTTTCCTCGGTGCGCGATTCCGATCGCATCATCGGCTTGCTCGATGCCAAGACCGAAAGGGCGGCAAAGGGCGAACGCGTTGAGAAACATCTGCTCATCACCCGCTATGACCAGGCCCGCGCCATGCGGGGCGAAATGCTGAAGAAAGATGACGTGCTCGATATTCTCTCGGTGCCGCTGCTCGGCATCATTCCGGAAAGCGAGCAGGTGTTGCGCGCCTCGAACCTTGGCCAGCCCGTGACCATTGCCAACCCGCTCTCGGCCCCGGCCCGCGCCTATAACGACGCGGCGCGCCGGCTCATGGGGGACAATCTTGCAATCAATGTTCCACTCGAACGCTTCAACCTGTTGGGGCGCATCTTCGGCGGGAGGGCGGCATGAATTTTTTCGGCCTGTTCAAGCGTAGCGGTCCGCTGCCGGCAACCGCGCCCGTGGCCCGCGAGCGCCTACAGGTGCTTCTCGCCCACGAACGCGGCTCGCCGCGCAATTCAAGTAAAATGGTGGCACTCAAGGAGGACATCATTGATGCCATCGCCCGCCACATGCTGGTGAAGCCCGAGGCGGTAAAGGTGAAAATCGACCGTCGGGCCGAGGTCTCGATCCTCCGGATTGCTGTCGATATTCCCGCCTGACATGGGGAAATGGGCTTTGCAAAGCCCTCTGAAATCATATAAAGACTTCTTTATATTCATTTCCTGAGGCTCCCATGACCCGACCGACCTTCACTGAAGCGCTCAATTCCCGTCCCTGGCTTCTGGCTGACGGCGCCACCGGCACCAACTATTTCCAGATGGGCCTGGTGTCGGGCGATGCGCCGGAGATGTGGAACTTCGAGCATCCGGAGCGGGTGCGCCAACTCCACCGCCAGTTCATAGCGGCAGGGGCT
>DATLDM010000120.1:0-94340 GCA_035525875.1 Aestuariivirga sp. | reverse complement strand
CAATATCGGGGCCAAAAAAAAGCCACGTAAAAACGTGGCTTTAAGTTCTAACAGGGAGGCGTCAAACAGAGTGGAAAAGTGCCACTCGGAGAATCCAAAGACTTTGGATTGCAGCCTCTATAAGTAAACAACATTCCTTACTAATTAGTTAACGCCGTTAACCTAGTTTCTGAAGAAAGCGTCGGCGGCGCTGCGGCTGGCCTGTTTCTTGGCAATTTCGGCCCTGAGGCGGATGATCTCGGACTCCAAAGCCTGAATCCGCTGTTCCAATTCGGCTACGGAAATGGCATCGAGATTTTCGCCGATAACCATGTTGGCGGGCTTTTTTGGTGCGTCTTCGAGGTCCATGGCCCTGGCTCCCTGTGCTGTCGTGCCATTTTGCCATTGCAGGGGCAGGTTCTGCAACCCATTGTGGGAAAAAAAAGGATAAGGGCATGAAAGCCATCGAGATTCGGGAGCCGGGCGGGCCGGAAGTTTTGCAGATTGGCGAGTTGCCGAAGCCCGAACCGGGCAAGAGGCAGGTTCTGGTGAAGGTTCATGCGGCGGGGGTGAACCGGCCGGATATCCTGCAGCGCCAGGGTGGCTATCCACCGCCGCCGGGAGCACCTTTGACGCCAGGGCTTGAGATTGCAGGAGAAGTGATGTCAGCGGGGACGCGCTACAAGGTTGGCGACAAGGTCTGCGCGCTGGTGCCGGGGGGCGGCTATGCGGAATACGCCGTGGTGGCGGAAGACAACGCGCTGCCCATGCCCCAGGGATTTTCGGTGATTGAAGCGGCGGCTGTTCCGGAAACTTATTTTACGGTGTGGACCAATGTGTTTGACCGGGGCCGCCTGCAGCCCGGCGAGACCATTTTGATACATGGCGGTTCGAGCGGAATTGGCACAACGGCAATCCAGCTGGCCAAGACTTTTGGCTCAACGGTTGTTGCCACCGCGGGAAGCGACGAAAAGTGCAAGGAATGCCTTGCGTTGGGCGCCGATGTGGCGATCAACTACAAAACCCATGACTTTGTTGAGGAGCTGAAAGCGCACGCCGTCGCGCCGGATATTATTCTCGACATGGTGGGCGGCGACTATGTTGCGCGCAACCTGCGCTGCATTGCCATGCATGGGCGCATTGTGAACATCGCGTTCCAGAAAGGCTCAAAGGTTGAGGTTGACCTGCTGCCCATCATGCTCAAGCGCCTGACCCTAACGGGTTCAACGCTGCGCCCGCGCACGGTGGCGGAAAAGGCGGAGATTGCCCGGTCTTTGGAGGCCAAGGTCTGGCCGCTGTTCGCGGCGGGCAAATGCAAGCCGGTGATTTTTAAAACTTTCCCATTGGCGGATGCAGCCGGGGCGCACCGGCTGATGGAGACCAGCCAGCACGTGGGCAAGATTGTTCTCACCGTTTAAAACGCGTTGCATCTTCGGGAGGCAGCGCCTATATAGCTGGCATTCCCAAGCGTATTTACCCTGATGTTACGGAACCCCAGACGGTTCCGAAGGAGCGAAAAAATTATGTCAAATGCCCCGTTGATGCCGAAAGCGACCGCCGTTTGGCTGGTTGAAAACACCGCACTGACGTTCCGCCAGATTGCCGATTACTGCAATCTGCACGAGCTAGAAGTGAAGGGCATTGCGGATGGCGACGTGGCCACCGGCATCAAGGGCCTGGACCCGGTGACCGGCGGCCAGCTTACCCGCGACGAAATCCAGAAGGGCGAGGCTGATCCGACTTATGCTCTCAAGATTCTGGTGTCGAAGGTCAACATTCCGGTGCAGAAATCCACCGGCGGCCCGCGCTACACGCCGGTGTCGCGCCGGGGCGAGCGTCCCGATGCGATCATGTGGCTGCTGCGCAACCATCCGGAATTGCCGGAATCCACCATCATGAAACTGGTTGGCACGACGAAGACGACAATTGCCGCCATCCGCGACCGCACCCATTGGAACGCCAGCAACATCAAGCCGGTTGATCCGGTTTCGCTGGGCCTGTGTTCGCAGTTGGAGTTGGACTTCGCGGTTCAAAAGGCGGCGCGCAAGGCGGGCAAGGGGCAGGTTCCTGACGCAGCGCCGGTTAGGACGCTTATTCCTGCAGCGGAAGTTCTTGGCACCGTCGCAAACGTGGCGGCGGTTGCTGCTGCCGCGGCAGAAGCCGAAAAGGCCGTGACGGCGGAATCGGCGAAAAACGACGGCAAGCAGTACAGCGCCGACTCGGTCTTTGCGAAACTGAAGGGCCTGAAGCTGGAGCCCACTGAAGAAAGCACAAAAGAATAATGCGTTTTCCGCACTCCTGGCTCAAAGCGCTTCTGGCAAATTGGCAGCGGCGTTAACCCCTCGTTTACACTTTCTTATCTTCTCACCTCCAAAATGTGTGCTGTCCACACCGTTCTGGAGCAGTTGTGAGAAAGTCGATGCTTGCCATAAGTTGGAAATCCGGCGTATCCGGTCAATCACGCTTTGGGGATGGCTGATTCGGTGGTGGCTCAATTGAAAATGCGGACTCTCTTGCTGGGGGCGGCTGTTTTGGCTGGAGCATGCATGGTGGGCGCAGCCGCCAATGCTGAAAATTCCGTGTCCACGGGCAACGAGGAGCGTGCACTCCAATCCAGCCGGAAGTCGGTTTCGATCTTCAACAATAGCGGTGGCACGATTATCCGGTTCGCCCTTAAATTGGCCGAGTACCGCGATGCCGGAACGCTCGTAAAATTTTCGGGCAAATGTGATTCTGCCTGCACCCTTTTCCTGAGTTTGCCGAAGCAGCAGACTTGCATCAATCGTGGGGCATATTTCCGGTTTCATGCTCCATCAGCCAGATCTTCGCGCTCAGAACGTTCGGCACAGGCTTTCATGATGACCAAATACCCGGACTGGGTGCGCTCCTGGATTCAAGAGAGGGGCGGACTTTCGTCCCGATTGTTCAGAATGGACTATGCTTACGCAAGCCAGTTCATTCCTCGCTGCGAGGTTGTTGCCCTCCGCTAGTTACCCGGCTAATTGACTCCGCCGGGAAATCGCCCAATGCTCGGACCTCTTAATCCTTGGCGAAATCGAGAGCGATGATGGCGTCAAATACTTCTGTCCCGCCAAAGTCTGCTGTTTCCCAGGCCCTTGCATTTCTATCTTTTCTTGGCTTCGCCGTCGTGCTCATGGGGTTCCGTTGGTTGGAGTCTCTAGACGCCGTCACTTGTTTCATCTTGCTGGCAGTTGCGCTGGCACTGCCACATATCTGGCAGGCAACGGCAACGGAGGGTTCCAATCCCACGCCGGACCCGAACGCCGGCCGAACGCTTGACCGCAATCTCCGTAAGCTTGCCGGACTCGCGGCCATTTATGGCGCGATCGCCTTGGCCTATTTCGCGTTTCAGGGTTATTACGAGTCGCAAGTCAGGCCGCTTTGGGAAATATTCGAGCGGGTGTGGATGCCGTGGCTTGTCCTGACGCCGATTTATGTCTGGCTGACGGACCGCTTGATGGACGATCCCCATGACGGGCTTTACCAAGTTGGTTTGGCCGTTACGGGATTGCATAAACTGGTTCAATGGCCGCAGGCGCAGCAGTATCTTTTGGGCTGGTGCGTCAAAGGATTCTTCATCCCGCTGATGACCGGTTTTGCCTTGAAAGACATCCAATGGTTCCTTTCGGCTGACATCCTGGCAGAATTGCAAAGCCCTGGTGGATACTACTTCTTTGCGAACAGGTTCATATTCTTCATCGATGTCGTCTTTGCGTCTGTCGGTTATTTGTGCGCGCTGCGCCTGATCGGGTCGCATATCCGCTCGACCGAACCGACCGTGCTGGGTTGGCTGGTTTGCCTCATTTGCTATGAGCCGTTCTGGGCACCAATATCGCGCAATTTTTTTGCGTACGAAGAGGGGTTTTACTGGGATAATTGGCTGGCCGGCCATCCGATTGCGTGGGTATTTTGGAGTTTCTCGATATTGCTCTGCCTGGTAGTTTATGTCTGGGCCTCGATCACCTTTGGCGTCAGTTTTTCAAATCTGACAAACCGGGGAATTCTCACCAACGGACCCTATCGGTGGCTGAAGCATCCGCATTATGTGTCCAAGAATATTTCGTGGTGGCTGATTTCAGTTCCGTTCCTGACCAACCAGTCACCTGAAGTTGCCGTGAGGAATTGCCTTTTGCTGGCCGGCGTGAACGTAATTTATTTCCTCCGTGCGAAAACCGAAGAGCGCCATTTGTCGAAGGACCCGGCCTATGTTGAATACAGCAACTGGATCGAGTCCAATGGTTTATATGCAATGCTTCGGCGCGGCGTGCAGCACTTCCTGCAAAAAAAACTAGGCCGGAGCAGAACGCTTCGGCCTAGAGCAGTAATCACTGCGGCTATTGATATCGAGCCAATTCAATACTTAATGTTTGTTACCGCCGTTACCGCCGTTACCGCCGTTACCACCGTTGCCGCCGCTGCTGCCGCCGCTGTCACTGTGCCCCGGATTACCAGCATCGCCGCATCCGCCACCTTGGCAATCACCTTCGTCACCATTGCCAAGGCCATTGTTGTTCTTGGTACTGGCGACGGTGGTCTCAGTTTCATCCTCGGTGCCGCCGTCAGTTTGACCGTCGGTGCTGTTTTCGACTTTTGCGGTCGATGCGCGGGCAGCGCAGGCCGTATCGGCAGTCCGGTACAATTTCAAGTAATCCCGAAGCGCCTTTTTCGTACCCTTCTCCAGGGCCATTGCACAAGCGCACTCAGCCTTGTTGAGGCCGCTTGCGGTGCACTCGTCAAGGTCTGATTTTCGGGCTTCAGCTGATGCACCAAACACCGTTGCAGCAACGATCAAGGCGCTAGAGAGTGTCAAAATCCTTGTGTATTTCATGATATAAGATTCCTGTTTCGTGTTGTTTCGATGGATCAATTAATAGATTATTCACCATGAAACGAACCTGAACCGGATGTTCAGAAGCCGTTCATCCGCGGAACGAAAGACGTACCAGGGAAAAGAATAAGGGCACATAAAGCGCCCATGTAGCGGATTGCGACTTTGACAAAAGAACTAGGCCGGAGCGCAAAGCTTCGGCCTAGAGCAGTGATCACTACGGCTTTTGATGTGGGGCCAATTCAATACTTAATGGTTGTTCCCATTGCCGCCATTGTTGCCGGAGTTACCTTGCCCAGAGTGTTCAGAGTTCTCGGCGTTGTTGTGATCGCCGGAATTTCCCGGCGCTACTTGATCGCCATTGCCGTGGCCGTTATTGGCACCCCCACTGCCACCGCTGCTGCCGGAACTTCCGCCACTGCTGCTGGAACTGCTGCTGCTGGAACTGCTGCTGCTGGAACTGCTGCTTGAACTGCTGCTACTGGGGTTGCTGTCGCCGCCGTTGCTGTTTTCCGAAACTGCGGTCGATGCTTGGGCGTTGCAGGCCGTATTCGCATTCCGGTACAATTTCAGGTAATCCCGGAGCGCCTTTTGTGTACCCTTTTCCAGGGCCATTTCGCAGGCGCACTCAGCTTTGCTGAATCCGTTTGCGGTGCACTGGTCTAGGTCTGATTTTCGGGCATCAGCAGATACTCCATAGACCGATGCCGCAACGATTAGGGCGCTAGAAAGAGTGAAAAATATCCTTACATTTCTCATAGTTAGCACTCCTTTACAAACGTTTGCCGTATTTACCCCCTCACCTTGATATAATTAACAAATCATTAAATTGTTCCAGACAAGAAGATTTAAATTGACATATGACCAAAAAAACACTAGCGGCCGACTCGAATCATCTTCTTTGAAAGTGATTGCCTTTTCACCATCATCATTGCGCCGTTCGCTTGTCATCAAAATTTGACGTAGTATTTCCATTGCGGACTTCATGTCCGCGGGCCCCTCAAGTTTCACGCAATTGCAGAAGGAAGAATGATGCGCATCCTGATTGTTGGCACGGCAGGTAACGTCGGCAGGGCTGCGGTTGCGGAACTCAAGCCGCGCCATGAGGTGATCACCGCCGGACGGTCATCCGGCGATGTTCGCGTTGATCTTCTCGATGCATCTTCGATCAGCGCCATGTATGAAAAGCTTGGCAAGCTGGATGCGGTTGTCGCCTGTGCCGGGCATGCCCATTACGGGCCACTGGCCAGCATGACCGAAACGCAATTCATGGTTGGTTTGAAGGACAAGCTCATGGGGGAGGTGAATCTGGTTCTGCTTGGCACGCCGTATGTCAACGACCGCGGTTCATTCACGCTCACCAGCGGCGCGCCGGACCGGGATCCCGTCTTGAAGTCAGCCAATGCGGCAACGGTGAATGCGGCATTGAAGGGCTTTGTGACAGCTGCGGCAATCGAGCTGGAGCGCGGCATCCGCATCAATGTGGTGAGCCCCGGTCTGCTGGAAGAATCGGCGAAGAAGTATGAGGGGCTTTTCCCGGGCCATGAACCAGTTTCGTCAAAGCGGGTTGGCCTAGCCTACGCCAAGAGCGTTGAGGGCGCATTGACCGGTCAGGTCATTATTATCGCCTGATGCAATTCCCTCATGCTGAGGTGCATCGCCTTTGCGATGCCTCGAAGCATCTCGTTCCGCGTCCCCCAGCCCTTCGAGGCCCTGCTGCGCAGGGCGCCTCAGGGTGAGGATTTCTGTTCCTTCACAGGCATGGTGTAGTTCAGCGGCATGCGGCCGCCGTCGGCGTAGATGGTTTGGCCGGTGACGTAGCTCGAATCATCGCTCGCCAAAAATACTGCGATAGACGCAATCTCCGAAGGCTCGCCGACGCGGCCCATGGGGGTGCGCGACATGACACGCGCCATGGCGGCCTTGTCGCTCACAACACTTTGCAGCATGTTGGTCTTGATTGATCCGGGGCCAATGGCATTCACGCGAATGCCATGCGGGGCGAGCGATATGGAGGTTGCGCGGGTAAGCTGCGAGACGCCGCCCTTGGCGATGCAATAGCTGACGATAGTCGGAATGGCGAGCGTGTCGTTGACCGACGACATGTTGATGATCGTGCCTGGCGGTTTTCCCGCAGCGACCTGTTTCACCATTTCCCGCGCGCAGGCCTGCAGCATGAGAAATGAACCCTTGAGATTGATATCGAGAACCTTGTCGTAATCGGCTTCGCTCATTTCGAGGAAATCGCCGGTGATGCTAATGCCGGCATTGTTCATGAGGATGTCCACGCCGCCAAACTGCTTCACGACCGTGGCCACGGTGGCTTTGACGTCGCTCGAACTTGAAACATCACAATGCAGATAGGTGGCGTCAAGCTGCTTGGCTTCGGCCTTGCCAATATCGTCCAGCACGTCGGTGATGATGACGTTGGCACCTTCATATTTAATGCGTTCGGCACAGCTCAGGCCAATGCCACGGGCAGCGCCAGTAATGATGGCGGTACGGTTCTTGAGTTTCAATGATTTCTCCTAATTGGTATGGAAATTGCCGCTGTCGGATTCCAGCATGAGAGAGGCTATGGTCAGATGGCGCGGCCGGCTCAGGGCGAAGAGGGCTGATTCAACAATGTCACGATTGGTGGGCCATGATGTGTCTGGCGGCGTGGCATTCCAGGCGGCGGCATCAAGCGGTGAAATATCCAGGATGTTGGGCGGATAGATCCCGGTTATGCGCACCGGCCTTCCTCGCAGTTCCTGGCGCAGCGCATCGGTCAGTCCGGCCTGTCCATGCTTGGAGGCGATGTAGGCAACGGAAGCGCCCAGCAATGGCACATTGTGGATGCCGCTCGTCGAAATGATGTTCAGGATATCGCCGGCGCCGGATTTTTCGAGAAGCGGCAGAAGCCCGCGGGTAAACAACAGGGTGCCGGTCACATTGCCGGTGATGGTGTTGGCAATGGCATATGCGTCATGGCTGTCCATTGCGCCGGGAAGCCATTGGGCGGCATTGTTGATGAGGATATCAAGGGGCGTGCCATCGTCGCGCATTTTCTTGGCGGCAAGGGTGGTCTGGCTGATATCAGCCAAATCAATGTGAAGTGTTTCAGGGCGCTTGCCGGTGCGCAGCTTGATCGAGCCGGCCAGAGAGGCAAGATTTTCCATGTTGCGGCCGGTCATGATAACTTCGGCTCCGGCATCGGCCAATACCACGGCAAAAGCAGCGCCCAGGCCCCGTCCGGCTCCGGTCACAATCACGCGTTTTCCCTTGAAGCTCATGGGCCGCGAACCTAACCCAAATTCTTCGAATTAGTAAGTGTCGGCGGCATGGACCCTGCTGCCAAACCCAGCGATGACAAGAGCGGCCAAGACGATCAGCCAGAAGGCATGGCCAAGGCTGGTCATCTGGGCGGCAAAGCCGATGAGGGGCGGACCGGCCAGGAAACCCGCATAGCCGAGCGTGGTGACGGCGGCGATGCCGCGCCCCGGCGAATCGGGCTCCAATCTTCCACCGCCGGCAAACAATACGGGCGCGATGTTGCCGATGCCAATTCCCGCAAAGGTGAAAGCCACCACCGCCGTCAGGAATGATGAAACGCTGACGGCAAGAGCAATGCTCACGGCCGTGAGAAGGGCGCTGGCGACCACCATGTGCACGGCGCCGAATTTCTGCCGCAGCCAGTCACCGGTGAAGCGCGAGGCGGCCATACCGCCGGAAAAGAAGGCATAGGCGAGGCCTGCGGTTCCCGCGTCAACCTTGAATTCCGTGGTGAAGTAAATGGCGCCCCAATCGAGCACGGAGCCTTCGGCCATGAGTGCCAGAAAACACAACAGGCCGAGACCGACGGTTGCTTTGGTGGGCCAGCCGAAATGGGTATCGGACAGGCCCTTGTCGATGGAACGGGGGAGGAGAAACTGAACTGATATGAAAAGCAAAATGAGGCACGCCCCGCCGGCGAGCGCGATGTGGGTGAACTCGCCCATATGCTTCATGGCCCAGGCGCCGAGAAATGCGCCAACCATGCCGCCGATGCTGAAGCCGCCGTGCAGCATAGACATGATGGGCTTCTTCAGCGCCTTCTCAACCGCGATGCCATGGGCGTTCATGGCCACATCCATGCTGCCGATCATTGCGCCCAGAAGGTAGCCCATGATGACAAAGGGCACGAGCGTAGGTGCTGTGACCGGACCGGCAAAGGCAAGGCAGAAGAGAATGCCCGTGACCAGCGATACGCGGGAACTGCCATAACGGTTGATCATCGCGCCCGTCAGTGGCATGGCCGTTACGGCGCCTGCGGCAATGGCGAGCAGCGCCAGGCCAAATACGCCCGGCCCCACATCGAGGCGCTCCTTGGCCAAGGGAATGTGCGGCACCCATGAGCCCACCATTATTCCATGCAACAAAAAGAGGGTGAACGTGGCCCAGCTGGCCTGGGCCGGCGTATTGGTTTTCATAGTGATTCCCGGTTTTTCGAGCCTGAATAGCGTGGTGTGCGGCAATAACCAATGCTTGTTCATGCGTGATCAGGAGTGCATGGGCCGCATGAATTAACGTGGATGGCGCAGCGGCTTAACCAATTTTAAGCTCGTTCTGGCCATATTCACTGCTAATTGAATATTCAAGTGGTGTATGATGGAAATGCCTGCCGCAGCCGCAGTTCTCAGGACCGATACCTTGCCGGAAAACGGGCTTTTCAGTCTCCTGCGGCAAAGCATTTCAGCCCACGCCATTTTCATAATAATCGTCGTTGCCTACAACGCCAGCTTCCTGGTGCTGCTGCGCCTGCGCCCCGACATCGTTCCAACGAGTTTTCTCCTGGCGACTGTGGGGTTCATTGCGCTTTCGATGGTTTTCATATTTCTGTGCGTCTTTATCATGCGGTTTTACCATATTGCCAGGTACGTGAAGCCGGAACGGCCCCTACCGGCGCTCGTAAAAGACATAAAGCAATTTCTGACCAACAAAAACCGACTGACCAATGGGATTCCCATGGTCTTGATCATGATGTGTTTCATGTATGTTTTTGCAAATGTGAAGGCGGCCATTCCCATCTTGAATCCGCTTTCATGGGACACATATTTTTCCGAGCTGGACGCCGCCTTGCATTTTGGCACACTGCCATGGTTATGGCTGCAGCCCCTGCTGGGCTATGCGCCGATCACCTTTCTCATCAATATCAACTATAATCTGTGGTTTCTCGTGACCTGGATGATGTGGGTGCATTTTGCTTTTGCTGACAGGCCAAGCGAACTTCGCACCCGGTTTTTTCTCTCCTTCTTTGCGCTTTGGATTATCGTCGGAAGCCTGCTTGCAATTGCATTTTCATCTGCAGGCCCATGCTTTTACGGCAGGCTGGGCTTTACCCCCGATCCTTACGCCGATCTCATGACATATCTGCGCGGCGTCAATGAGACCTACGTGATTTGGGCCATCCCCCTGCAGGACGAGTTGTGGCAGGGCTATGTCGATCCAGATCTGGTGCTCAAAGGAATTTCTGCCATGCCTTCCATGCACAATGGTTCGGCCCTGCTGTTTGCCCTTGCGGGCTATCAGGTCAGCCGTTTTGCCGGCCATTTGCTCAGTGCCCATGCCATCCTGATTTTTATCGGTTCCATTCATCTCGGCTGGCATTATGCGGTGGACAGCTATTTGGCTTGGGCGCTTACCCTGGTGATCTGGTTTGCCGTGGCACCGGTTTCGCGCTGGTGGCACAGCACGGCGGCGCAGGGTAATTTTGACCGCGCGCTGGCGGCGGGCGTCTAGCAAAGTTTAGCTTCACTTTGGCGGCGAATTTTTACAGTATGAGGCACTTCTCACCCTAGGGATTGCCTCCATGTCCATCTATGACGTCGACCTCGACAAGACGCCTGCCAATTACCAGCCGCTTACGCCGCTTTCATTCCTGGCCCGGTCGGCCTCGGTCTATCCCGATCACATAGCCATCATCCATGGCAAGAGCCGCACGAGTTATGCGACGTTTTATGCGCGGGCGCGTAGGCTTGCCTCAGCCCTGGTGAAGGCCGGAATCAAGAAGGGCGACACGGTTTCGGCACTTCTCGCCAATACGCCGGCGATGCTGGAATGCCATTACGGCGTGCCGATGATGGGGGCGGTTCTCAATACCCTGAACACGCGCCTTGACGCGGCAACCATCGGCTTTTCGCTGGACCACGCGGAAACAAAATTGCTCATTGTTGACAAGGAGTTCTCCGTACTTGCCAAGAATGCGATTCAACTGATGAAGGGCCATAAACCCATCGTTGTTGATTATGTCGATCCGGAATTTCCGGTGGAGGGCGAGCGGCTGGGCTCGATCGAATACGAGCAGTTCATCGCTGGCGGTGACGCGGAATTTGAGTGGCTTTGGCCGGCCGATGAATGGGAGGCGATTTCGCTGAACTATACCTCGGGCACGACAGGCAATCCCAAGGGCGTGGTTTATCATCACCGGGGCGCCTATCTCATGGGATCGGGCAATGTGCTGGCGGGCAACCTGCCCAGGCATCCCGTCTATCTCTGGACCCTGCCGATGTTCCATTGCAATGGCTGGTGTTTCCCCTGGGCGATTTCGGTGGTGGCGGGAACCCATGTGACGCTGCGCTGGGTGCGCTCGAACCTGGTGTGGAACGCGCTCGCCGAACACAATGTGACGCATCTCTGCGGCGCGCCGATTGTGATGTCCACCATCCTGAATGCGCCCGAGAATGAAAAGCGCCGGTTGAACCATACAGTGCAGTTCCTGACAGCGGCCGCTCCGCCGCCGGAAGCGGTGCTTTCGGCCATGGCGGAGCAGGGCTTCAATGTCACGCATCTTTATGGGCTCACGGAAACCTATGGTCCTGCCACAGTGAATGACTGGAAGGTGCAGTGGGACGACCTTGACGGTCCGGCGCGGGCCAAGATGAAGTCGCGGCAGGGGGTGCGCTATCATCCCCTGGAGGATTTGACCGTGATGGATCCGGAAAACATGACGCGGGTTCCATCTGACGGGGAGACCCTGGGGGAGGTGATGTTCCGCGGCAACGTGGTGATGAAGGGCTATCTCAAGAATCCCAAAGCCACGGCAGAAGCCTTCAAGGGCGGCTGGTTCCATTCCGGCGATCTCGGCGTGATGCATCCCGACCAATACATCCAACTCAAGGACCGCTCGAAGGACATCATCATTTCAGGGGGCGAGAATATTTCCTCCATCGAAGTCGAGGACTGCCTCTACAAGCATCCCGCCATTCAGGCAGCGGCGGTGGTGGCCAAGCCGGATGAGAAGTGGGGCGAAACGCCCTGCGCCTTCGTTGAATTAAAACCGGGGAAGGCTGCGAGCGCGGAAGATATTCTCGAGTGGTGCCGGAAAGGCCTGGCGAAATTCAAAGTGCCGAAATATGTAGTGTTCACGGAGTTGCCAAAGACCAGCACGGGGAAGATTCAAAAGTTCAAGCTAAGAGAGAAGGCGAAAGAAGTTTAGCGCCTTCCCGCATCACTAAAATTTAATTTTAATATTTATCAGGCGGCGTGAGGTTGGCTTTCAAGCCTGGTGATTTCATCTTTTATCTTGAGTTTTCGGCGCTTGATTTCGGCGATTTCCTGGTCGGTGGAGGCGGGATGGGCGATTGCGTCGGCCAGTTCCGTTTCTAATGCTTTATGCTTGGAGATCAATTCACTCAAGTGGGCCTGAAGGGTCATTAATATCCTCCGCTAGTGCTCAAGTTAACGACAGCATGATGACATAGACTTGGGGGCTTGTCGAACGCCTTTCAAGGGCATAGGTGAGTGGTTTGAAATCAAGGCTTTAGGAGCAGGTCGGGGCCTATGGACACGTTGCAGGAGGTGGCGCTTCGGTCAAAGCTGCAGAATTTGCTGCAGCAGCACCGCGACCTCGATACGGCCATTTCCTCGCTGGAAGAAACCGGAACCGGCGACCAGCTGCAATTGCGGCGGCTGAAAAAAATGAAACTCGACCTGAAAGATCAGATACAAAACATCGAGAACATGCTGATTCCCGATATTATCGCGTGAAGGGCCGGAGATTTTGAAAGCACCTGTTGCCATTGTCATGGGAAGCCAGTCGGACTGGGCCACGATGAAACATGCAGCCGAGATTCTCGATGTGCTGGGCGTGGCCCACGACTCGCGGATCGTCTCGGCGCACCGCACACCCAAGCGGCTTTATGATTTTGCCGGAAGCGCCAAGGCTGAGGGAATCAAGGTGATCATTGCAGGGGCCGGCGGGGCGGCGCATTTGCCGGGGATGGTTGCGGCCCTGACGGTGCTTCCGGTGTTTGGTGTGCCGGTGGAATCAAAAGCGCTCTCGGGGCAGGACTCGCTGTTGTCCATTGTGCAGATGCCGGCCGGAATCCCCGTGGGCACCTTGGCCATTGGCAAGGCGGGCGCCATCAATGCCGGGTTGCTTGCGGCCAGCGTTCTGGCGCTGAGTGACAAGGCGCTGGCCAAGCGGCTTGAAGCCTGGCGCGAGAAGCAGACGGCAGGTGTTGCCACGACGCCCAAGGACGATGCCTGATGCGGCTTGCGAAACCTTTAGCGCCGGGTTCAACGATTGGCATTCTGGGCGGCGGGCAATTGGGGCGCATGCTGACGCTTGCGGCGGGCCGGCTTGGATTCAAATGCCACATCTTCGCGCCGGAGGAAGACAGTCCGGCGTTTCAAGTTTCCAACGCGCACACGGTTGCGGGCTATCACGACTTCGCGGCGCTGGAGGCGTTTGCAGCGAAGGTCGATGTCGTTACCTATGAATTTGAGAACGTGCCCAGCGACACGGCGGCGTTTCTCGAATCGCAATCCGTGCTTGCGCCGAGTTCGGCAGCGCTCAAGACGGCGCAGGACCGGATTGATGAAAAGATTTTCATCGCGGGCCTGGGAATTCCGGTGGCGCCCTTCGCGGCGGTGAATTGCGAAGCGGATCTGCACGACGCCATTGCCCGTATTGGCAGGCCTGCGGTGCTGAAGACACGGCGCTTCGGTTATGACGGCAAGGGCCAGACCAAAATTTCCACCGACACATCGACCGGCGTGGCCTGGGCGGAAATCGGCAAGGCGCCCGCCATTCTCGAAGGCTTCATTTCCTTCAACAAGGAAATCTCGGTGATAGCGGCGCGGGGCTGGGGCGGGGTGATCGCGGTTTATGATGTTCCGGAGAATCATCACGAAAACCATATTTTGAAGACCTCGACGGTTCCGGCGGGCATTTCACGGGCCACGGCGGAAGAGGCGCGCGAGGTGGCCCGGACGATTATCGGGGCTTTGGACTATGTGGGGGTGATGGGTATCGAGATGTTCGTGTCGGGCTCGAAACTCATTGTTAACGAGATTGCCCCGCGGGTGCACAATTCCGGCCATTGGACCCAGGATGCCTGCGTGGTTTCGCAATTCGAGCAGCATATCAGGGCTATTTGCGGCTGGCCGCTGGGCTCCACGGAGCGCCATTCCAATGTGGTGATGCATAATATTTTGGGCGGGGAAAGCGCCAGATGGGCGGAATATGGGGCTTCGGCCCATACGGGGGTCCATTTCTACGGCAAGGCGGAAGCCCGTCGGGGGCGGAAAATGGGCCATATAAATGTGCTGACCCCTCGACAGGGATGACAGGCTGTGGTACGCCACGCCCACTTTTGGGAACTCCCAATGGGGGTTTCGTTTCAAACCAATTCAACTTTGACCAAATTCGAGGTAGCACTTGCAAGTCGTAGTCCGTGACAACAATGTCGATCAAGCCCTGAAGGTTCTCAAGAAAAAGATGCAGCGTGAGGGCATTTTCCGCGAGATGAAGCTGCGCGGGCATTTTGAAAAGCCATCGGAAAAGAAGGCCCGCGAAAAGGCGGAAGCGGTTCGCCGCACCCGCAAGCTGGCTCGCAAAAAGCTGCAGCGCGAAGGCCTGCTACCCATGCCGAAAAAGATTGAGAAGCCCAAGCGCTTTGGCGCAGGCGGCGGCGCCGGTGCCGGCGGCGCGTTCTAAGCCACTTCAAGTTTTGAGTTTTTAAGGCCGCGGATTTACCTGCGGCTTTTTTCTTGCCTGACAGGCGGCAAATCCGCCATCAATAGCCATGGTCACGCTGAATGAAAGCTGGAAGGCTCCGCTTCAATCGGAGTTCGATGCGCCCTACATGGCGGCGCTGAAGAGTTTTCTGGTGGCCGAGCGCGACAAGGGCAAACGGATTTTTCCCAAGGGTTCCGAGTGGTTCCATGCGCTTGATGTGACGCCGCTTGAAGAGGTGCGGGTGGTGATCCTGGGGCAGGACCCCTATCACGGTGAAGGCCAGGCCCATGGGCTTTGCTTTTCGGTGAAGCCGGGCGTGAGGCCGCCGCCATCGCTCATCAACATTTACAAGGAAATGAAAAGTGACCTAGGCTTGGAACCACCCTCCCATGGAAATCTTGAAGCCTGGGCGAAGCAGGGGGTATTACTGCTCAACGCGGTTCTCACGGTGGAGGCGGGGCTTGCGGCCTCGCATCAGGGCAAGGGCTGGGAACGCTTCACCGATGCGGTGATCCGGCTGGTGAATGACCAGCCGCGGCCCGTGGTTTTTATCCTGTGGGGCTCTTACGCGCAACGGAAGGCGGCTTTCGTGGACCGCCAGCGGCATCTGGTGCTGGCTTCGGCGCATCCATCGCCGTTGTCGGCGCATAATGGTTTTTTCGGTTCGAAACCGTTTTCCAAAGCCAATGAATTCCTGGTTGCCAATGGCCAGGATCCCATTGATTGGGACTTGCGAAAGTGAGCAGTGTTCTCGCCCACGTAAGTGAGAGAGGAAAGGGGCCCATTGCGGTATGCAATGGGATAGGTGAGGGCGAAGCAAGGTAGTTTTTTAGTTCTCAGGCGCCGATGATTTTTTTGGCGGCGGCGAGTTCTTTCTTGAGTTGGGGAAGCAGGTCGGCGTTGGCGGCGATGATGTTGCCGGTTTGCAGGGGGCTTGCTTCGCCATCGCAATCGCTGGTGAAGCCGCCGGCTTCGCGGACAAGCAGAATTCCCGCAGCCAAGTCCCAGGGTTTCAGATTGCGCTCCCAGAAGGCGTCGAGGCGGCCTGCCGCAATGTACCCGAGTTCGAGAGTTACGGAGCCGAGCCTGCGAATGCCAATGGCCTTGGCCTGGACCAACGCGATCTCAGCCCGGTTCTCGGCCTGGCCTTCGCTGCCGCGGTGGGGAATGCCGCAGCCGATCAGCGCTTCGTGAATGTCGGTGCGGCTGGCAACGCGCAGGCGCTTGTTGTTGAGGAAAGCGCCGGCGCCTTTTTCGGCGGTGAAGAGTTCATCGGAGATCGGGTTGTAAGTGACGGCGGCGACAATTTCGCCCTTGCGCTCGAGCGCCACGGAAATGGCAAACAGCGGCAAGGAATGCATGAAATTGGTGGTGCCATCGACAGGGTCAATGATGAAGCGGTGGTCCGGGTCGGTGCCGGACACGGTTCCCGACTCCTCCATGAGGAAGCCATAGCCGGGGCGGGCTTTTTCCAGCTCGGCGCGCAGCACTTTTTCGCAGCGCTTGTCGGCGGCGGTCACGTAATCGCCGGGGCCTTTGACCGAAACCTGCAGATTGCTGAGTTCGCCGAAGTCACGCTGCACGCCGCGGGCGGCCTTGCGGACGGCGGCGATCATGATGGTCATGGAGGGGGAAGCGGCCACGGAAATATCCTTGTTATTTTGGGCAGGGGTTAGCAGGCCTTGGCGGGGAAGGCTAGAGCGGCCAACGGGCCTGCCGGTGGTGCCTTACAACGACCGCGCCTGGCATTTTCCCTTGATGTAGACGCTGACGATCGTACTGTCGGGAGGCCAGTGCTCGGGGGCAACGGGGGTGAGGTGGGCCTGAATGCATTTCCAGGCTCCATGCTCAAATAGATAGGTATCGGTGTAGTTTGTCATGCCGGTGGTTTCCGCGCCGTTGTGGCGCTCCGTGTGCTTGTTGGTGGCGCGCACCAGCGCCACCGTGCCGTGGACCGTGATGAGTTCGTCGCGGGTATCCCAATAAATGACAACTTCGGGATCAAACAGGTTCGCCCAGCGCTTGAGGTAAGAGGCGCGGTCAATCCGCATGCCGTTGCTGGACAAGCAGATGAAGTCGGGATGCAGAATCGCATCATGCGAGGGCACATCATTGGTCACGTAGTTATTAATGAAGCGGGCATTCAAGGCGCGCAGATAGCGCAACGCGTCGGGTGACTGGGTGTAGGCCAGAGTGGAGTCCATTGTCTTGTCCTTGTTCGGTTAGGTAGCGAGTTTCCGTGCTATCTCGGCAGTGGCGTTGTCTGCCGGATAAAAGCACTCGATTTTCAGTTGCTGCAAAGCCGCGTCCCCCGGCATCGCAAAGGTCGTGAAGGTGGAAAAAAAGTCGAGGCGGAGGTAGCCCTTCTGAAGCTGCATGGTCATGATGGGCGAAGCCGCCTCTGGTGCGCTTGCGGGTTTTGAAAAAACCGACAGGCCGGGATAAGCCATGATCTCGCTCAGGAGCTGGGCCGAAACCCGGCTGCCCTGGGCGACCTCGCGGTGGAGAATCTGAATCATCCCGCCGGCGAACTCGTCCCAGTTCACAATGAACTGGCGCAAGGCCTTGGGATGGAAAACCGTGTGCATCGCATTGTCGGCGATAGCGGGTTCCACCTCGTAGGACTGGCGGAAAACTGAGAACATGCGCTTTGTCGCATCGTTGCGCAGGCGGATATCCCAGTGGCCATCGATGACAATGGCGGGATAGGGCTCCTGCTGCCGAAGCATGAAATCCAGGGCCTGGCGAACATAAGGTATATTTTCAGCAGCCTGTTCACGGTTGCCATGGGGCGGCACGAAGCCTGCGGCGACGTGCAGGACATTGCGCTCCTCAAGCGGCAGATCGAGTGCCATACCGAGCAGTTGCACCATCTCGCGGCTGGGCTGCGAACGGCCGGATTCAAGAAAGCTCAAATGGCGGGCTGAGACATTTGCCTCACCTGCCAGTTCAAGCTGGCTGAGCCTGCGCTGCTGCCGCCAATGCCTGAGCAGATGGCTGAACTTGCCATTGGCGGATAGTTTTTGCTTTGTCATCGGTGCGTCCATGGAGGCTACGTAGAGCCCGCCATGCTAGCGCGCAATTACCTCCGAGGTAAGCAAGTGGATGAGTCTAGCTTCCGCTTTTGGCGACTTCCGGCTTGAAGGCGGAGGCGCGGGATTCCGCGTCTTTTCTTTGGGCTTCGGGTTGCTTTCCGGCAAAATCATCAAGCCATGGGTCGGTGCGGCCGCCCTTGCTGGCGAGGAAGTTCCATTTCATTGCTTCGATGGGATCAAGTGCCACGCCGCGGCCGGTGGCAAAAAGTTTGGCAACGCGGTTTTGCGCCACGATATTTCCGCGCCGCGCGGCAATGAGCATCCATTTCGCGCCGACGGCTTCATCGCGCTGCACGCCTTCGCCGCGGAACACCAGAACGCCATAGTCCATGGCCGCATCAGGCATGCCTTGCAGCGCGGCCTTGGAAAACCAGGTTGCCGCCGTGAGCTGACTTTGTTCGACGCCGTTGCCATCGAGATAGAGCAGGCCCAGATTGTATTGCGCTTCGGCGAAACCCTGGTCGGCTGATTTCCTGAACCACTCGGCGGCATTCGGCCATTCGGGCGGGGTGCCATAAACACCGGTATACAGCAGGCCCAAATTATACTGGGCTTGCGGGTTGCCGCCAGTTGCGGCTTTTTCCAGCCACTTCGCGCCATTGTCGGCATCGGGATTTCCCAAGGAGCCATCGAGGTAAAGCATGGCGAGCGAGAACTGCGCACCGGGATGATTTTTTTCCGCCGCCCTGGTGAACCAGGAGACAGCTTTTTCGAGATCAGGCTGCACACCATTGCCCGATTGGTAGAGTGCGCCCATCATGGCCATGGCGCGGGCATCACCCCCATTGGCAAGGGGTTCGGCAATCTCGCGGGCAGATTTGTATTCCTTGTCCTCGAAGAGGGCCACGGCTTCTTCAAATGTCGCCGCGGCCAGCGCTGGTATGCCCAGTGTGAGCAGGAGAAGTAACGACAAGACATATTTCATCAGGCCATCCGTTGCATAAGCTCAGACACGATCCGTTGGGCTTCCGTGGGGGAAGTCCACATGGCGTCTGCGGGGCGGATAAAGTCCGGTTTCTGCGGCAGCAATATGTCGAGCTTGTCCGCTTCCACCGGATCGAAGGCCACACTGGGAATTTCAAAGAGGTCAGCCCACCAGCCGATGATGGGTTCGCTTGGGGTGTAGGTGTTCTGCGAGAGGGCGATGTAATCGGCGCCGTCCTCGGCGGCCTGCATGGCGGCGTGGCGCGAGGCGGCGCAAAAAGCACCGACGATGCTGTCCTTGCCAAGGCTGCGCCGTGCCTGGGCCACATCATCGACAAGCGCATCGAGATGCACACCGTCGCATTTCACTTCCGTCGCTCCGTTTGCGAGAACGGCGAGACCAAGGCTTTGAAGCTTTGTCGTAACCGCCGCCAGCGTGGGTAGGGGAACGACAATGCTGGCTACGTCACCTACGGCGCAGGCCGCCGTGGCACAGGCCAGGATCTGGTCGGCACCGAGGTCAACCGGAGCCACGAGGAAAAGGCGGGGCATTGTCATGGCGGCTGGACTACTTTTCCAGCGACTTCGACCATTTGCCAACGGAGGCCAGCGCATTCATCTTGGCGCGGTGCGAGAAGGCGGCGCGCGCCGCTTCAATATTGGCATCCTTGCCGCCCCAGGCTTTCAGCGCATCGGCCTGCAAAGCGCGGCCATAGGAGAAGGTGAGCTTCCAGGGCAGCGGGCCAGCGGCGTTCATGAGGCTCAGATGCGCCGTTGCATCCTTGCTGGACTGGCCGCCGGAAAGGAAGGCGATGCCGGGCACGGCCATGGGCACACAGCGCTTCAGGACGATCAAAGTTTTCTCGGCGACTTCTTCCTGGCTGGCTTGGGTTGGGCATTTCTTGCCGGAGATCACCATGTTGGGTTTCAGGATGATGCCTTCGAGCTTCACGCCGGCATAATAGAGTTCCTGGAACTGCTCCTTGAGGGCCCATTCGGTGATGCGCATGCAGGTGTCGATGTCGTGGTCGCCGTCCATCAGCACTTCGGGCTCAACCATGGGAACGATGCCGCCGGCCTGGCAGATGGCGGCGTAGCGGGCCAGCGCATGGGCGTTGGCATAAATGGCATTGTGGGTCGGAATGCCTTTGCCCACATCAATCACGGCGCGCCACTTGGCGAATTCGGCGCCGAGCTTGGCATATTCCTCAACGCGGGCCGCAAGGCCATCGAGGCCTTCGGTGACGGTTTCGCCGGGCGAGAGCGCAAGCGGCTTTGCACCGGTATCAAGCTTGATGCCGGGCACGGCACCGGTGGCCTTGATCATATCAACGAGCGGGGTGCCACTGCGGGCTTTCTGGCGCAGGGTTTCGTCAAAGAGGATGACGCCGGAGATATTGGCCTTCATCGCCTCGGTGGCGCCAAACAGCATCTCGCGGTAGTCGCGGCGCGTATCGGCGGTGGACGGGGTGTTTATCGATTCAAGGCGCTTGGCGATCGAGCCGGTGCTTTCATCGGCGGCGAGAATGCCCTTGCCTGCGGCCACCATGCGTTGGGCAATGTCTGCTAGCTTGTTGGTCATTGTGATTTCCTCTCCAGAGCCTTGACGCCGGGCAGGGGTTTTCCTTCGAGCCATTCGAGGAATGCGCCACCGGCTGTTGAAATATAGGTGAAGTCGTCGGCCACACCCGCGTGATTGAGGGCTGCCACCGTATCGCCGCCGCCCGCTATGGAGGCAAGGCGGCCAGATTTTGTGAGCTTGGCCACATGCCTGGCGCAGGCAACGGTTGCCCTATCAAAGGGCGCGAGTTCAAAGGCGCCGAGCGGGCCGTTCCAGACAATGGTTCTGGCGTCATCGAAGGCGGCATTGATGCGGGACACGGTGTCGGTGCCGGCATCAAGGATCATGTCATCAGCAGCCACATCGGTGATGTTGATATTGCGGCTTGGCGAATTGGCCTTGAATTCCTTGGCGACCACGACATCGGTTGGCAGAAGCAGGGTGCAGCCCTTGGATTTTGCCATGGCGATGATTTCCTTGGCGGTTGGCAGCAGATCATGCTCGCAAAGGGATTTGCCGACGGGATAACCCTGGGCTGCCAAAAACGTGTTGGCCATGCCGCCGCCGATGACGATGGTGTTGGCGAGGCCGGAGAGATTTCCAAGGAGTTCGAGCTTGCTTGAAACCTTTGCGCCACCGACAACGGCGATGAGGGGACGCTTGGGCTTTTCCAGAGCCTGTTCAAGGGCGCGCAGCTCCGCTTCCATGGCGCGGCCGGCGTAGGCCGGGATAAGATGGGCGATGCCTTCCGTCGAGCTGTGGGCGCGGTGGGCGGCGGAGAAGGCGTCGTTTACGAAGATATCACCGAGGCCTGCCAGCATTTTTGCAAAGCCCGCATCGTTCTTTTCTTCGCCGGCGTGATAGCGGGTATTTTCCATCAACAGGCATTCGCCGGGCTTTATGGAAACCGTGGGTGCTGACTGCCAATCGGTGAAGATGAATTTTACCGGGTGGCCGAGACTGGCCTGAAGGGCAGGGGCCACGGGCTTCAGCGACATTTCCGGCACGACCTTGCCTTTGGGCCGATCGAAATGGGCCAGCACGATTACAGCTGCTTTCTTGTCGAGAAGCTCACGGAGCGTCGGCACCACCCGTTCGATGCGCGTCGCGTCGGTCACCTTGCCATTTTCAACCGGCACATTGAGGTCAAGGCGGATGATGAGGCGCTTGCCAGCGACATCGGCATCATCAAGGGTGCGGAAGGCTGGCATATTAGCTCCTCCCAACCCTCATCCTGAGGTGCGAGCGGTACGCGAGCCTCGAAGGATAGCCCCACGTGCGGAAGCAAGGCCCTTCGAGGCCCCGCGTTTCGCGGGGCACCTCAGGGTGAGGGTGTTTGGAGTTTTTAGGCATTGCCTATTTCTTTGCGGCTTTGACGATGGCTTTGGCGGTGATGCCGAAATGCTTGTAGAGAGCTTCCGCCGGAGCCGAGGCGCCATAGCCCTTCATGCCGATGAATACGCCGTCATTGCCGACGAAGCGGTTCCAGCCCTGGGCCACGCCCGCCTCGATGGCGATGCGGGTTTTTTCGGTGCCCAAAAGTTTTGCCTTGTAGGCCTTGGACTGCTTCTCGAAGAGTTCCATGGAAGGAACCGAGACAACGCGGGTCGGCGTTCCGGCCTTATCGAGGGTTGCCTTGGCTTCGATGGCAATTTCAACTTCCGAGCCTGAGGCAAAAATCACGACTTTTGATTTCTTTGCGGAAGGGGCGATTTCATAGGCACCCAAGGCACAGAGGTTCTTCGCCGAAAAAGCGAGGCGGGCAGGTTTCAATTTCTGCCGGGTAAGGGCCAAGACGCTGGGGCTCGTCGAGGTTTGCAACGCGACCTGCCAGCATTCGGCGGTTTCAACCGCATCGCAGGGGCGGAACGTCAAAAGATTTGGAATGACGCGCAGGGCAGCGAGATGTTCCACGGGCTGATGGGTGGGGCCATCTTCGCCGAGGCCGATGGAGTCATGGGTCATCACATAGATCACGCGCTTGCCCATGAGGGCCGAGAGGCGAATGCTGGGGCGGCAGTAATCGGTGAAGGTCAGGAAGGTGCCGCCGTAGGGAATGACGCCACCGTGCAGCGCCATGCCGTTCATGGCGGCGGCCATGCCATGCTCGCGAATGCCGTAGTAGACATAGCGCGCGCCATAGTCGGCGGCGTTTAGGGCTTTCATGTCCTTGGATTTGGTATTGTTCGATCCGGTGAGATCGGCGGAGCCGCCGATGGTTTCGGGCACGGCGGCGTTGATTACATCAAGGGCATTCTGCGAGGCGTTGCGTGTAGCGATCCACGGCGGATTTTTGGCCAACTCTTTTTTGTAGGCCGCGACAACGTCATCGAAGTTGGCGGGCAGGGCACCCGATGTGATGCGGGTGAACTCGGCTTTTTGCGATGAAGCGGCGAGGCGCTGTTCCCAACCTTTTCGCAGCGAGGCGCCGCGTGATCCGACGGCGCGCCAGGCATTGAGGATTTCATCAGGAACGACGAAAGGCGGGTAATCCCACCCCAGGGCTTTGCGGGCGCCGGCGATTTCTTCCGCACCCAGCGGCGAGCCGTGGGTGGCTGCCGTGCCTTGCTTGGTGGGCGCGCCAAAGCCAATGATAGTCTTGCAGGCAATCATGGTGGGTTTGTCGGAGCTTTGCGCCGCCTGGAGGGCCGCTGCCACTTCGGTGGGGTTGTGGCCATCAACGCGGCTCACATTCCAGTTGGCGGAAGCGAATCGGGCGAGCTGGTCGGTCGAATCAGACATGCTCACTTTGCCGTCAATGGAGATGCCATTGTCGTCCCACAGCGCGATGAGGTGATTGAGCTTCAGGTGGCCCGCCAGGGTAATGGCTTCCTGGGAAATGCCTTCCATCAGGCAGCCATCGCCAGCCAGCACATAGGTCTTGTGATTGACCAGGTCATTGCCGAAGCGGGCGGCCAGGTGGCGTTCGGCAATGGCAAAGCCCACGGAATTGGCAAGACCCTGGCCCAAGGGCCCGGTGGTGGTTTCAATGCCTGAGGCATGGCCATATTCCGGGTGGCCCGCAGTGTTGGAGCCCAATTGCCGGAAGTTCTTGAGCTGCTCCAGCGTGATGTCCTTGTAACCCGTCAAAAACATAAGCGAATACAATAACATGGAGCCATGGCCGGCGGAGAGAATGAAGCGGTCGCGGTCCGGCCAGTGCGGATCGCTGGCATCAAAATTGAGGAATTGGGTGAACAGCACCGTGGCAAAATCCGCCGCGCCCATGGGCAGACCGGGATGGCCGGAATTTGCCTTTTGGACGGCATCCATGCTCAGCGCGCGGATGGCGTTCGCCATAGATTTATGCATGTCTGGGGAGGGAGCATTCATTATTGGGGAAATCCTTGCCGCAATCGGGCTTCTGAATAACAGCAGTTGACATCCTGTCAACCGGGCAATTCCCGCGACTTATCGCGACAAATTAATCTGTTGAAGTGCGTTTGTTTACGTAACATATTGGGATCGGCGGCAAATTGAATGATTTGCCAGCGGGTGGTTGGGCAGCGTGAGACCAGTATTAGTGTCCGATCACGCGCCGGAAAATTGGTGGCGGTTATGTTTAATGCTTCAGGCTGTTGCCCTGAGGCGAAACGTGATCTAGGGACGGACATGGTTGACACACAAAAACTGAACGATGCCTTTGATCGTTTCGATGCGGCATTGAAAACATTTGAAGGGGCGCTGGCCAAGAAGCAGGCGATCGCCAGCGAAGCTGAAGCGTTGCGCGGCGACCGTGCGAAGATCGCCTCGGAGCTCGACCTTGTGCGCAGCAAGGCGACAGAACTTGTCACTACCAACAAATCGGCCGTCGGAAAAATTGACGCCGCCATGTCGCGCATTCGCGCTGTGCTGCACAGCAATAGCGGAGGCTAGGGCATGGCCAATGTTGTCGTCTCGGTTGCTGACCGTCCCTACACGATGCAGTGCCCCGATGGTGAGGAAGACCACCTGCGCGAGCTTGCCTCGCTGCTTGATGCGGAAATCGTGCGCATCAAGCAGAGTGTCGGCTCGATTGGCGATATCCGCCTGCTGGTGATGAGCGGCTTGATGGTGGCGGACCGGCTGTCAGAAGCCATTCGCAAGATTGAGTCGCTTGAAGACCAGATCAAGGGTTTGCGCGAGTCACGGAACCAGGCGCAGGCACAGACGAAGGATATGGAAGCGAAATTCGCCGCGCGGCTGGAAAGCGCGTCGGCGCGGCTGGAGAGCATTGCTAAGGCGATGAAGTAGGTCTCGCTTAAACGTGGGCCATGACATAGCGGTCGATCAGGGCGGCGAGGTTTGGCACGCTGACGAGGGAAAGCGCGGTCTTCACATTGCAGCGCAGCACCGATCTTTCGTGCATTTCCGTCCAGATCTGCATTTGCCTTTCGACTTTGAGGGCATAGACATCGACCCGACAGGTGGTGTCGCGGCCGTTCCGGATCCGGTCGAATTTGAATGTTCCGATGCAGCGCTTGCCCACATGGCCAACTAGGCCTGCCTCTTCAAGGGCCTCCCGGGCAGCAACCTCATGAGGGGCGAGACCGCGAATGGGGTTGCCCTTGGGAATGATCCAGCGCCCGCCGCCCCTTGAGGTCACAAGGCAGATGTCCATCCCACCATTTGGGTTGATAAAAAACGGCAGTGCAGCAATCTGGTGCAAAGCATTTTCCCGATTCAGGAGACTCAGCACCTATTAAGCGTTGATTCGTCTGCCTAAATCAATAATAAATGGTTACTTTCCTCTGGTTTGCGGAAGTGGCGTAGGTACAAAAGGCAGGTTTGAGATGTCTGGGTCGGCTGCGGGGCGGGATCAGGAGATCGAGATCAAATTCAGAACAGATGCCGCCGGGCTGGCGCGCCTCCTGGATTCTCCGCTGATCAAGACCGCAAATGACCTCCAAACCGAAAACCTCAAAGCCACGTATTTCGATACGCCTTCGAATGCCCTGCGGAAAAAGGGGATCATCTTGCGGATCCGGAAATCCGGGGATGATGTTCCCGTGTTGGGGATGAAGGCGCCGGGGGCAGCCGTTGATGGCCCGTTTCATCGCAAGGAAGTTGAGGTCAATTCACCCAGCCGGAAGCCCAATCTTACCCTGTTCGACAAAACCACGGAGAAATTTCTCACGCGGATCATCAAGGGTCAGCCGCTCGCCGCAAAATTCAAAATGGAGTTCAAGCGGCAAAGCGGTCTGGTCAGTTGCGGCAGTTCGGTTGTCGAGATCGCCGTGGATCAGGGCCATATATCCTGTGGAAAGCGGCCGGTGCCATTGGCCGAAGTTGAACTGGAACTTGTGTCAGGAAACAAGTCGGATCTTTTTGATCTGGCGATGAGGCTCGCGAAAGATTTTTCACTGCGCCTTGATTTTGCCAGCAAGGCGGAAAAGGGCTTCCGTGCCCTTCTTGGGGAAAAAACTGCCCCCGTCAGGGCAAAGCCCATAAAATCCAAATCACTGGCGACAGTTGACGACGCGGTGACAACAATCATTTCAAATACGCTGGCACACTTCGTGGCAAACTGGGCCTGCCTGCGCGAAACCGATGAACCGGAATCCATTCATCAGATGCGGATCGCGCTTCGCCGCATGCGCTGCGGCCTTTCGATTTTCAAACGCGCTTTACCGAGTGCCGGCTTTGGAGCTTTGCGAGACGATGCCGGCCACCTGGCATCGGCATTTGGTCCGGTGCGAAACGCCGATGCCATCCGCATTTCGGTGGTGCAGGGCCCTTTGGCAAGCGCCGATTGTCCAGAAAACTCCGATGCCTTGCGGGCTGTCATGGAGAAGCGGCGCATTGCAGCTTATGCGTCGGCACATTCCGAGATAGAAAGTCTTGCCGCGACAATGTTCGTGCTGAAGGTACAAAGCGTCCTGGCCAGTCGTGACTGGCGTGACGTTCCCCTGGTTGCGCCAAAAAAAACAGCGCGGAAATTTTTCAAGGCTGAGCTGGCTAGGCTCAGGGCGCGTGTTCTGAAACGCGGAAAAGTAGCAAGCGTTTCGGATCAGGCGCGCCACAAATTGCGTATCGCGCTCAAAAACCTGCGTTATGGGGTGGATTTTTTTGATTTGTTTGGCAACCGCCGGGGAAGGCAGGCTTATAAAAAGCGGATGTCCGCCTTGCAGGATATTCTCGGCTTTCGCAATGATATCGTCGTTGCCAAGACATATTTGAAAGAGCTTCGGGATGAGACTGCCCCGGAGGCGGAACTGATTTTGGAATTCATCCGGGGCTGGTATGCGCGGGATGCAACGTCCGCTGACAAAGCAATCATCAGGTCATTAAAAAAATTCAAACGAATGGAACCTTTTTGGAATTGAAAAATGCGTCGCGGAACGTTTTTTAATTTGTCCAAAATGTGCTCCCAGAATTAAACTTTCTTAACTGTTCTGGCGCGGTGGCATTGCCTACCTAGGGAGTGTTCGCACGTGTTTTGCGTCGGACGCCGGATTGGATCGATCCACCGGGAACTGAAACTGCCCGTAGTCGGCGTATGGGCATCAAAACAAAGGAATAGTGAAATGAAGAAATTTGTGGCATTGCTGATCGCATCTGCCGCCATGGTGGCAACCGCCTATGCCGGCCAGATTCAAGGCGTGGTCAAGGCCTTTGACCCAGCCACCAAGACTGTTACCCTTGAGGACGGCTCGGCCTATGTTCTGGCCGCTGGCGTTATGCCGGAAGGGATCACTGCCGGCGCCAAGGTGCAGGTAACCTTTGACGACACAAGCAAGGCGGCGACCGCTGTAACGGTCACTCAGTAGTTTCACGCCGGACGATTTAATCGTCCATTAGTGATATTTGCGCGTCCAGCTTAACGGCTGGGCGTGTTTTCATTTGATTTACTGGATTTTTCCCTTTCAAGGGCCTACATACAGCCGTGGCGGGCTGCCCGGTTTGTGAGGAACATTTTTCCCAGGGCCTATAATCGATCTTTAGGGAGCTGTCCCTGGGCTGGACCGTGGTCTGGCTTAAACGGCACCCACCTACGTGAGTAGGGACCAGGGATCGTCAGTTTCCACGGCCCATGGTGGCTCGCCGCTTGATTTAGAAAGAAGTGCTGCGTTGAGTCTTGCCGAAATAAAACGCCTGGCGCGAAGCGAGGCTACGCTCACCAGAATAGACGTGCATGAGATGGCAAAGCTTGGCGCCGGGGCGGCGCTGGCAGCGCGGGGGCTTCCCGTTGCAAGAAACGACCTGGCGAAAGTCATCTCGGCGTTTCATTCCTTTGACACGGAAATTTCCACATTCGAGCTTTTCGACAAGCTGGTCGCTGACGGTTGGATTACTGCCTTGCCGGTGGTAGTGGCCAAGAACACGCCGCTGGTGTTCCGGCAGTGGGCGCCGGGAGATGCGCTGGTCCTAGGCCGCTGGAATATCAAGGTTCCGCCCGAGGAGGCTCCCGAAGTTCTGCCCGATGTCTTGCTGGTTCCCCTGCTGGCTTTTGACCGCAAGGGCTTCCGCCTGGGCTATGGCGGCGGGTTTTATGACCGCACCCTGGAAAAGTTGCGGGCGCTCAAGAACGTGACGGCCATTGGCATTGCCTATGCGGGCCAGGAGGTGGATGCGGTTCCTCACGAAGACTTTGACCAGCGCCTGGATTGGATCATGACGGAAAAAGAGACCATCAAATGCGGCTGATATTTCTGGGCGACGTGGTGGGCAAAACCGGGCGCGACGCTGTAAGCCGTGAACTGCCGCTTCTGCGCGAGCGCTACAGGCCCGACGTCGTCGTGGTGAATGGCGAGAACGCCGCCCATGGCTTTGGCATCAGCCAGGACATTCACCAGAAACTGCTGAGCTGCGGGGCGGATGTCGTGACCCTCGGCAACCATGCCTTTGACCAGCGTGAAACGCTGGTGTTCATCGAGCGTGAGCCCAATCTCATCCGGCCGCTGAACTGGCCCGTCGGCTGCCCCGGGCGCGGCACTTGCATGGTCGAAACGGCCAAGGGACAGCGGGTACTGGTAATGAATGCCATGGGCCGGGTGATGATTGAGCCGATGCTGGATGATCCCTTTCCGGCGGTGGGGCGGGAGCTCGACCAATGCCAGTTGGGCCGGGATTGTGACGCAATTCTCATTGATTTTCATGGCGAGGCCAGTTCCGAAAAAATGGCCATGGGACATTATGTGGATGGCCGGGCCAGCCTGCTGGTTGGAACCCACACCCATGTTCCCACGGCGGACCACCAGATCCTTGCCGGCGGCACGGGCTATCTGACCGATGCGGGCATGTGCGGCGACTACAACTCGGTGATCGGCATGGACAAGGCGGAACCCCTCAACCGCTTCCTGCGCAAGCTGCCGGTAGAGAAATTCAAGCCTGCCGAGGGGCCGGCAACGGTGTGCGGCGTGGCGGTTGAGACCGATGACCGCACCGGCCTTGCCACACAGATTTCCCCCATTCGCCTGGGAGGCAGACTGTCGCAGGTCGCGGTGCCGTTCTGGTAAATAGGCACAAGTATGACAATAATTCTGCCTCAGACGTAAAAAAACTCTAGTGACCTTTTCTCACGCTGTGCTTAGTATCTTTTCCAGCGCCTCGAAATAAGAACTGAAATCAGTGCTGCCCACAGGGTTGCGGTGGTACTCATAAAGTCGGCGGGGTCGTGATCAAGGGGAGGACGTCTTAGCTCGCTGTGGTGGGAAGGTCGGCATTCGTGCTGGGCTGCCATAGCCCGTTGGATTTCTTCTCCATAACGCTATTTTCTGCCGGAAATCCGGCGCTTTTGGAGGAGTTACATGAAGAAACTTTCAATTCTATTCACTGCCGCGCTGCTTGCCGGAACGGCCTTTGCCGGATCGGCCAGGGCCGGCGACGAGCTCACGGTCACGTCCTGGGGCGGTGCCTATTCCGAGAGCCAGCGCAAGGCCTATTACGAGCCCTATATGGCCGCCGGCAACAAAATCACCGAAGCCGAATACAATGGCGAAGTGGCCAAGATCAAAGCCATGGTTGAAGCCAATGCCATCACCTGGGACGTGATCGACGTGGATACCGCAACCGCTTTGCAGGGTTGTGCGGAAGGTGCTTTGGAAACCATTGACTGGGCCAAGCTCGGGCTTGACCGCGCAAAGTTCATCGGCGCCGAATTGATGGAATGCGCTGTTCCCACCATCGTGTACGGCACGGTATATGGCTATGACACGTCGAAGCTTGCAGAAGGTCCGACGACCATCAACGACTTCTTCGATCTTGCCAAATTCCCCGGCAAGCGCGGCATTCAGAAGAACCCAACGGTCAATCTCGAGTGGGCCCTGATTGCCGATGGCGTTGATGCCAAGGATGTTTACACAACGCTTTCAACGCCTGAAGGCGTTGATCGCGCGTTCAAGAAGCTTGACACCATCAAGAGCGAAATCGTCTTCTGGGAAGCCGGTGCCCAGGCGCCACAATTGCTTGCCGATGGACAAGTCGTAATGACTTCAGCCTGGAATGGCCGTCTGCAGGGTGCAATCGACAATGACAAGAAGCCCTTCAAGATCGTCTGGGATCACCAGGGACTTGATTGGGACTGGTGGGCAATCACCAAGGGAACACCAAAGATCGAAGAAGCTTATCGCTTCGTTGCGTTTGCTTCCAGTGTTGGCCCCCAGGCTGAGCAGACCAAGTTTATTGCCTATGGCCCTGCGAACAAGGATGCCATTCCCGGCATCGCTCCGGCAACTTTGCCAAATCTGCCAACGGCACCAGACAACCTCAAGACAGCGTTCAACGTGGACCCGCAATTCTGGGCTGACCACGGCGATGAGCTGAAAGAGCGTTTCAACGCCTGGCTCGCGAAGTAAGACGTCCGGGGCGGAAGGCAACTTCCGCCCCGATTCTTTTCCGATGATGGGGCGTTGGCGATGACGGATAACGTGATGCGGGCGGCGGATGGCACGCCGCTGAAAATCAAATTGCGCCAGGCGGAGCACCGCGAAGTGATGCGGGCGTTCCTGCTGATTGCGCCCCTGTTTCTGTTCATCGTCGTTTCGTTCCTGATACCCATTGTGGTCATGCTGAAGAACGCTTTCTATGATCCGGATATCGTCAACAATTTGCCGCAGACCACCGAACTGCTGCGCCAATGGGATGGCAAAGCCCTTCCGGGCGAAGAGGTGTTTGCGGCCTTTGCAGCGGACCTCAAAACCGCCAGCAAGGCCAGAACCGTGGCCCTCGTCGGCAAGCGGCTGAACTATGAAATCCCCACGCTCAAATCCAAAGTGACTGTTACGGCACGAAAGCTCGACAAGATCGAGACGGGTCCATGGACGGAAGCTGTCATTGCCGCGGACCCTATTTGGAAAGACATATTCACCTGGGCCGTGGTCAAGCGGGCGGGGAGTTCCATTACGCCCTATTACCTGTTGAGCGCCCTGGACCTCAGGCAAGGGGCGGACGGCGGCATTGAACGCACGCCCGTGGAGCGGCGCATATACCTGCAAGTGCTGGGCCGCACGTTGGGAATAAGCGCGATGGTGACCTTACTTACGCTCATTCTCGGCTATCCGGTAGCCTTCATGCTTGCAACCCTGCCGCAGCGAACCGCCAGCATCCTGATGATATTCGTGCTGCTGCCGTTCTGGACTTCGCTTCTGGTGCGCACCACGGCCTGGACCATTCTGCTTCAGGATGGCGGCGTCGTGGCGCAATTCCTGCACGTCACGGGCATAACCTGGATTTCCAATGTGCTTGGGTTCATGTCGGGTGAGCCACACCTGTTCAAGACACGCTTTGCCACAGTGCTGGCCATGACCCACATTCAGCTCCCTTTCACCTTGCTGCCCATCTACAGCGTGATGAAAACCATATCGCCCACCTATATGCGTGCTGCGAAGTCTCTTGGCGCCACGCCATTCCACGCCTTCCGCACGGTCTATGTTCCGCAAACCATGCCGGGCGTGGCGGCGGGCTGTCTGCTTACGTTCATTCTCTGTCTCGGCTACTTCATCACACCGGCGCTGGTTGGTGGCGGCTCAGACAACATGATTGCCGGCTTCATTGATACGGCAATGAACAACGAGGGTAATTGGGGCAAATCCTCTGCCCTTGGCTTTGTGCTGCTCACCGCCACACTCATTCTTTATTACGTCTACAACCGCCTCATCGGCATCGACAAAATGAAGCTGGGCTAGAAGACAATGGCATTGCCTCCCTACATGACTACCTCCGAGAAGGTTTCCCATTATGGCCTGCGGATTTTTGTGGGTGCGGTGCTGCTGTTCCTGATTGCGCCAATCCTGGCCATCATGCCGCTGTCGTTCAATTCAGAAACCTTCTTCAGCTACCCCATGCCCGGGTTTTCAACCAGATGGTATTTTGGCGAGACGGGATTCTTCACCAATGAGCGCTGGACAAGTGCTTTGAAACTTTCCGTCATTGTCGCAATTGCCGCAACTACTCTCGCCACTTGCCTAGGAACCCTGGCAGCCCTTGGCCTGTCACGTTCCAACATTCCGGGCCGTGCCACGATCATGGCGGTGCTGATTTCGCCGATGATTGTTCCCGTGATCATTTCGGCGATTGGCCTGTTTTTCTTCTATGCCTACACGGGTTTGAACGGCAGCTTGCTAGGCATCATCCTTGCCCATACGGCACTGGCCACGCCCTTTGTGGTGATCACGGTGACGGCAACGCTGATGAGTTTCGACCGCACGCTCATGCGGGCTGGGGCCTCGCTTGGGGGGGCGCCGCACACGGTGTTCTTCAAAGTGGTGCTGCCGCTTATCCTGCCCGGGGTTATTTCAGGCGCGCTCTTTGCCTTTGTCACGTCCTTCGATGAGGTAATCGTGATCCTGTTTATCGGCGGGCCGGAACAGCGCACGCTACCGCGCCAGATGTTCTCCGGCATTCGCGAGCTGATTTCACCCACCATCACCGCTGCGGCAAGCGTACTGATCGTATTTTCAACGATCCTGCTGGTGACAGTCGAGCTGCTGCGTCGCCGGGGCGAGCGTCTGCGCGGAATTAAGAGCTAGGCGCGGCGCTTGAAATGCATCGGCAAGGGCGTTGCCGTATCAGCCAGGCTGGTTGGCTTTGCGTAAGCCTTCATGAGATTTGCGGCACCGGGAAGGTCGTCAGCGGCGAGCGACTGGCCGATCTGGTTTGACATGTCAGAGAGCGTTGCGATGGACGCAAAAAGGCGGCCGATGGGGGCTGTATCTGCCAAGCTGCGGACCTTTCGAAGGGCGCTGGAACAGGCGCCAGCAAGGTTATCTTCACTCGTGAACGAGAACTCTTCGACCATACGCGACTTGATTGTCATTAACTCACACTCCACCAACTAATCCGCCTAAGTTGACCTAACGCTCTTAACGGCAGGTAAACGGAACGGGGGTGGCTTGAATCTCTATGGCCCACGCGGCTATACCGCTCACAGATTACAGTTTCTTGAGGGTTTTATGGCGGGTCATTCACAGTATAAAAACATCATGCACCGCAAGGGCAGGCAGGACAAACTCCGCTCAAATGCCTTTGCCAAGCTGGGACGCGAGATAACTGTAGCGACAAAGGCGGGTCTTCCGGACCCGGCCATGAATGCCCGCCTCCGGCTTGCAGTGCAGAACGCGCGGGCGGGAAACATGCCCTGGGACACGATCGAGCGCGCGATCAAAAAGGCTTCGGGCGTTGATGCGGAGAATTTCGATGCCATGCGCTATGAAGGCTATGGGCCGGGCGGCGTGGCTATCGTGGTTGAGGCACTGACCAACAACCGCAACCGCACGGCCAGCAATGTGCGCGCCCTGTTCACCAAGTATGGCGGCAACATGGGGGAGACCGGTTCGGTGAGTTTCATGTTTTCGCGGGTTGGCGAGATTTCCTATCCGCTGGCCAAGGGCAGTGCCGATGCGTTGCTTGAAGCGGCGATCGATGCGGGGGCTGATGACGCGGTGAGCGACGAGACTGGCCATGTCATTACCTGTTCGTTTGAAAATATCGGCGAAGTTTCGGCGAGTCTCGCAAAAAAGCTGGGCGATGCGGAAAGCGTGAAGGTCGTGTGGAAGCCGCAAACACTGACGCCGCTTGACCAGGAAAAAGCCGAGACACTGTTCAAGCTTGTTGATGCGCTTGACGAAGATGACGATGTGCAGAATGTCTTCAGCAATGCGGATATTCCTGATGAGGTGATGGCCAAGCTGGATGCCTAAGATCCGCATCATCGGCATTGACCCGGGCCTGCGCAATACGGGCTGGGGCATCATCGAGGCGGAGGGCACGCGGCTTTCCTATGTGGCCGATGGCAGCGTGCATTCGGATGCGGACGCGCCGCTGGCGACGCGGCTGCTGCAAATCCACACGCAGCTTGCGGAGATTTTGCTGCGCCATGCGCCGGATGAAGCAGCGATCGAGGAAACCTTCGTCAACAAGGATGCGCGGGCGACTTTGAAACTGGGGCAGGCGCGGGGGGCGGCCATGCTGGCGCCAGCTTTGGCGGGCATCAGCGTTGCCGAGTATGCACCCAATGTGGTGAAGAAATCCGTGGTAGGGGCAGGACACGCGGAGAAGGACCAAGTGAAGCACATGGTCAAAGTGCTGCTGCCGCGGGCGGAGCTGAATACGGCGGATTCAATTGACGCGCTCGCCATTGCCATTTGCCATGCACACCATCGGGGGGCGCAAACTCTCACTAAGATTCTGGCGCGTTCTTGACTTGTTCCAGTGGAATGCCTACGCATGAGACCGTGACTGGGCGAAGCATGCGGGAATCATGATCGGGAAACTAAAAGGCCGTATTGACAGCTTCGGCACGGATTGGCTGATCATTGATGTCTCCGGTGTCGGCTATCATGTGTTCTGTTCGTCCAAGACGCTTGCGGCGCTGCCTTCGGTGGGCGAGTTCGCCGAGCTTCACACGGAGATGCTGGTGAGCCAGGACATGATCCGGCTGGTGGGCTTTGCCTCGGTGCTGGAGCGGGAATGGTTCCGGCTGTTGCAAACCGTGCAGGGTGTGGGCACGCGCGTGGCGCTGGCCATCCTTTCCACTTTATCTGCTTCCGAAATTGCCAATGCCATTGCACTACAGGACAAGCCGATGATTGGCCGCGCGCCGGGGGTTGGCAAGAAACTGGCGGAGCGCATCGTGCTGGAATTGAAAGACAAAGCGCCGGCCTTCACCGGTGCCGATGCCACGCTTGCCAAATTGCAGGCCGAGCTTGAGGGACCACGGCCAACCTCGGCATCGGATGCTGTGTCGGCCCTTGTCAATCTAGGTTACGGGCAGTCACAGGCGGGTGCCGCCGTTGCCGCCGCCATGCGCAAGAATGGCGATGATCAGCCGACGGAGAAACTGATCCGTCAGGCGCTGAAGGAATTGGCGTTGTTATGAACCAGCGCCTCATAGACCGTGAAGACAAGCCGGAGGATGGTTTGGATTCCCATGTGCGGCCGCAATCGTTGAATGAGTTTGTGGGGCAGACGAAGGTCAAGAAGAACCTGCGGGTGTTCATCGAGGCGGCGCGGTCTCGGGGCGAGGCTTTGGACCATGTGCTGTTTGCGGGGCCGCCGGGCTTGGGCAAGACGACGCTGGCGCAGATCATGGCGCGGGAGCTGGGGGTGAATTTTCGCGCCACATCCGGCCCGGTGATTGCCAAAGCTGGCGATCTTGCGGCGCTGCTTACGAATTTGGAAGACCGGGACATTCTGTTCATTGATGAAATTCACCGGCTCAATCCGGCGGTGGAGGAAATTCTTTATCCCGCCATGGAGGATTACCAGCTTGATCTGATCATCGGCGAGGGGCCGGCGGCGCGTTCGGTGCGCATCGATCTGGCGAAGTTCACGCTGATTGGTGCCACGACACGCACCGGGCTGCTGACCACGCCTTTGCGCGACCGCTTTGGCATTCCCATCCGTCTGGATTTTTACACGGACGAAGAATTGCTCGATATCGTGAAGCGGGGATCGCGGGTGATGAAGCTGGCGATCACTGAGGATGGCGCGCGCGAAATTGCCAAGCGTTCGCGGGGAACGCCGCGCATTGCCGGACGGCTGTTGCGCCGGGTGCGGGATTTTGCCTCCGTCTCGGGCGACGCACGCATCGATGCGGGTTCGGCGGATCGCGCTTTGGGCAATCTTGACGTGGACAAGCGCGGGCTTGATGCGCTTGACCATCGTTACCTGAATTGCATTGCCGTCAATTTCGGTGGCGGACCAGTGGGCATCGATACGATTGCCGCTTCGCTTTCGGAAGCGCGCGATGCGATTGAAGATATTGTAGAACCCTATCTCTTGCAGATCGGGTTTCTCAACCGCACCTCGCGGGGACGGCTTTTGACGCCGCATGCCTTCAAGCACATGGGATTAGCCACGCCGCAGCGGCCGGAGATCACGCAGGGTATCCTGCCTTTGGATGACATGAATGACTGAAAGCTGGCCTGATCTCGCGGGACGCATCGCGGGCAAGGTGCATGTCCTGCCCATCCGGGTTTATTACGAGGACACGGATTTTTCCGGCGCGGTGTATCACGCGAATTACCTGAAATTCTGCGAGCGGGCCCGATCGGACTGTTTGCGGCTGCTTGATATCCATCACAGCGAGCTTCAGGGCACGGCGAGTTTCGTGGTGCGCCGCATGGTGTGTGATTTCCTCAAACCGGCGCTGATCGACGACCTGCTGGAAGTAGAAACGCGCTTTGGCGAATTTGGCGGGGCGCGCATGGAGCTCAACCAAAGCGTGAAGCGTGCCGGGGAAGCGCTGTTTGAAGCTGAGGTGACGGTGGCGCTGGTTGATGGACAAGGGAAGCCAAAGCGGCTGCCGCCGGAGATGACAAAAACGTTTCTTTCCCGTGTCGAATCAAACAAGTAAGAGAAACTTAACCATAAGACCCTCATTTGGGGCGAGGCCTGCCACAACAGGTGCGGCCTTGCGGCCGATTCTCCCTAAAACTCGCGAATCGCCGCAGTTTCGACAGATTTAACCTGTTTCAGGACGCCACCCCGCAGGGGGCGTGGAGTTCAGGGACGGATTCCGGGGAAGTGGGAAGTGGCATGGATCCAGTCGTAGTCAGTGCGGTAGCGCAGCCGGGGCAGATTTCGCTCTGGCATTTGATCATGCAGGCCAGCTGGCCTGTGTTCCTCGTCATGGTCGGATTGGCCATCGCTTCGGTCTGGTGCTGGGCGGTTATCATCGAGAAGTATTTTGCGGTGCGCCGGATGAACTCGGCCAATGACCGGTTTGAACAAAGCTTCTGGTCGGGCCAATCGCTCGAAGACCTGTATCTCGCCCTTGGAACGCGCAGCAATCTGGGCCTTTCGGCGATTTTCATGGCGGCGATGCGCGAATGGAAACGCAGCCAGGATTCGGCGCTGCGAGCCGGGTTCCAGGGCGTGCAGAAGCGCATTGAAAAAGTTGTCGATGTGCAGATTCAAAAGGAAATGAGCACGATTGAATCGCGGCTCCTGTTCCTTGCTACAACCGGTGCGGCGGCGCCCTTCATCGGCCTGTTCGGAACGGTCTGGGGCATCATGACCTCGTTCCAGGCCATTGCCAATTCGCAGAACACCAATCTTGCCGTTGTGGCGCCGGGCATTGCGGAGGCCCTGTTTGCCACGGCCATCGGCCTTGTGGCCGCCATACCAGCGACAATTTTTTACAACATGTTTTCGGCCGATGCGGGCCGTATCGGCATGCGTCTGGAGAACTTTGCTGACGAATTCTCGGCGATTATCTCACGTCAGCTGGATGAGCGAGTTTAAACATGGCGGCAGCTTCAGGCGGAGCCAAGGGCGGATATCAGCGGCGCAATTCCAGGCGGCGCCAGTCGGCTGGCGTGATGCATGAAATCAACGTGACACCGCTTGTCGACGTGATGCTCGTTCTGTTGATCGTATTCATGGTGGCGGCACCGTTGATGACGGTGGGCGTGCCTATCGAGCTGCCCAAGACCGAGGCCAAGCAAATGACCACCAGCGTCGAGCCGCTCACCATCACGGTGCAGGCCGACAGAACCATTTTCCTGCAGGAAACCCAGATTCCGCTTGAGGAATTGCAGCCGAAACTTCAGGCCATTGCCAAGAACGGCTATGAGGAACAGATATTCGTGCGGGCTGACACAAATGTCAGCTATGGCTCGGTGATGGAAGTGATGGGCCTGCTCAACGGTGCCGGCTACCGCAAGATTGGTCTGGTGACCGGCAACCTTGAAAAGAAGGTGGAGGTCTCAAACTAGAGATGCGCAAGAGCCTGATCACATCCCTGGCATTGCATGCCTCGATTCTGGTCGCGGCCCTTGTGGTCTTGCCTGATCCCGACAAGTACAAAGTGCAGCCGCAGGACGCCATCCAGGTTGATATTTCGCAGATCACGGATGAGTCAAAGCGCAAGGCCACGTCCAAGGCCGCTGAAAAGCCTATAGAAAAAGCCCCGCCAAAAAAAGTCGAAGAAGTGAAGAAAGTTGAGCCGGCGCCAAAGGTCGATGAAAAGGTAAAGACCGCCGTCAAGGAGCCAGTGGCTGAACCGCCGCCGCCTGCACCCAAGGTTGAAGAGCCAAAGAAGGAAGAGCCGAAGCCACTTGATCCGGATCCGCTGAAGGCCCTTCTCAAAAAAGTTGAGGAAGAGCCGAAGCCGAAAGAGGAAGTAAAGAAGGCGGAAGTGAAACCGGTGAAGAAGCCGGACGAGAAGAAGCCAAAAAAGAAGAAGCCGGAACTCAATACGGATGACATCGCGGCTTTCCTCAACAAGACGGATGATGAGAAGACAGCGCCACAGCAAACGGCAGAGGTCACCAACGTGCCCGAGCTTGGCGATCAAGACATTCAGGGGAATGATGATGCCTTGGCGGCAACCCTTGTTGATGCGCTTCGCCAAAAGCTTGCCGGTTGCTGGTCGGTTCCACCGGGAGCCCGCGAAGCCAATATCACGGTCAAGGTCCGCTTTTTCCTCACGCCCGACGGCACGGTTTCCGGCTACCCGGAAGTCTTGAATGGCAGCGGCGACCCGCTTTTTGCAACGACTGCACAGTCGGCGATTTCGGCGGTGATGGAATGCCAAAAGTATGACTTTTTCCCGGCCGACCGTTATGACCTGTGGAAAGACAATACAATCAGTTTCAATCCAAACATGATGTTTGGAACTTAAGCCTCATGGAAATTTCAATGCCCAATTTTGCCCGTCTTGCGACCAGGAGAAATTTTCTTGTGGGGCTTTCTTTTCTCGTCTTGGCCCTCGCGCCGCGGCCGAGTTTCGCCCTTGACGTTGATGTTTCCGGCGGGCGCATTAATCCCTTGCCCATCGCCATCACACCTTTCCTCGCGGGCGGCGGAGCGGAAGAAGCGGGCACAACCCTGAACGAAGTGATCAGCAACAATCTGGCCCGCTCCGGTTATTTCGAGCCCCTGCCGCAGAATTCCTTCATCGAGCAGATCACGGATTTCAACCAGGAGCCGCGCTTTGCCGACTGGCGGCAAATTCAAGCCAAGGCGCTGGTGACCGGCCAGGTTTATGTGGATGGCGGAAAAATCCGCGTCGAGTTCAAGCTGTTTGACGTCAATTCACAGCAGCAGATTGCGGCCCAGCAGTTTTCAACCTCGCCAAAGAATTTGCGCCGCATCGGGCATCTTGCTTCCGATGTCATTTACAAGGCGCTCACCGGCATCGACGGTTATTTTGACACCCGCATTGTTTTTGTCGACGAGACTGGCCCCAAGGACCAGCGCGTAAAGAAACTGGCGGTGATGGACCAAGACGGCTTCAATGTCCGCACCCTGACGGATGGCTCAGAGCTTGTGGTCACGCCGCGTTTTTCGCCGAACAGCCAGGAAATCACCTACATGTCGATCGGCCAGGGAACGCCCCGGGTTTATCTCTTCAACATCGAAACGCGCCAGAAAGAAATTGTGGGCGAATTTGCCAACATGAGCTTTGCGCCGCGCTATTCGCCCGATGGGCAGCGCGTGATCATGAGCCTGCTGACGACAGACGGGCGCAACTCCAACATCTATGAAATGGATTTGCGTTCGCGTCAGCTTCGCCAGCTCACCAATACCCCGGCGATCAACACAGGCCCCAGCTATGCGCCCGACGGCAGCCAGATTACCTTTGAGTCTGACCGCGGCGGCACGCAGCAGATTTATGTGATGGGCGTCGACGGTTCCGGGCAAAACCGCATCAGCTTCGGCAACGGGCGCTATTCAACCCCCGTCTGGTCGCCCGATGGCCAGTACATTGCGTTTACAAAGCAGGCCGGCGGCCGATTTGCCATCGGCGTGATGAAGCCTGATGGCTCTGGTGAGAGAATATTAACCGAAGGCTACCATAACGAAGGACCAACGTGGGCGCCAAACGGCCGCGTTCTCATGTTCTTCCGGGATACTCCCGGTGAAAATGGGGGGCCTCAGCTCTATTCGGTTGATATCACCGGGTACAATGAGCAGCAGGTTCAGACACCCGGGTTCGGTTCCGATCCCGCGTGGTCGCCGCGCCTGAACTAGAAAATTTCGTGGGGGCCGGGGGGCTTGTCACGATCGAAGCATTGGAGTGGGTATATGTTGCGTAACTTAAGTGGTTTAAAAATTGCCGTGGCCCTGTGCTGCGTGCTGGCGCTGACGGCGTGCTCGAAAAAGAACACGCCAAATCTGGAAGCCAATGCGGGATTGGGGGCGGGTGCATCGTCTCCGGGTTCCGAGGCGGATTTTGCCACCAATGTTGGTGACCGGGTTTATTTCGTGGTTGACCAGGCCGATCTCACGCCGGAAGCCGAAGAAATCCTGAGCAAGCAAGCCGCCTGGCTGCAGCAGTACCCCGGTGTTTCGATCCAGATGGAAGGCCATTCGGACGAACGCGGCACCCGCGAATACAACATTGCCCTTTCAGCCCGCCGCGCCACGGCAGCGCGCGAGTTCCTCATCGCGCAAGGCGTTGAAGCCAACCGCATTTCCTCCATCGCCTATGGCAAGGAACGGCCTGCGGCACTTTGTGACGCCGAGCAGTGTTGGACACAAAATCGCCGTGCTGTGACGGTTATTACCGGCGGCGCAAGGACGAGCTGACCATTTTCCCCAAGCTCTGGCGGGTGAGGATTTGTTAATCTTGACCCGTCACAATGGTTAAAGACTATGAATCCTTGCTGCGCGGGACGTATCGGGCTAAGTGCTCCCCGGAATTCCGTGACATGTGGGTTTGGATTAGCCGGTTGCGTTTTGGGCCGGGAGTGGATTTTACCTGTTCCGACAGGGATCGCAGGGACGCGACCGCGCCGGAGCAAAATAGGAGTGGGATAGCATGATGCGTCGTATGGCGGGTTTCAAAATGGCGGCGGTTTGCTGCTGCTTTTTGGCATTGGCAGCATGCTCGAAGAAGAATACGCCCGATTTGGAAGCAGGCACAGGCGGGGTTGGCCAGGCGAGGCCCGGTTCCGAGCAGGATTTCGCCACCAATGTGGGCGACCGCATCTATTTCATCGTTGACACGTCGGACCTGACCCCGGAGGGCCAGGAAATCCTGACCAAGCAGGCGCAGTGGCTGCAGCAGTATTCCAATGTGGTGGTTCAGGTCGAGGGCCATTCCGATGAACGCGGCACCCGCGAATACAATATTGCCCTTTCGGCCCGCCGCGCCACCGCGACCCGCGAATTCCTGATCGCCCAAGGGGTGAATCCCAAGCGGATATCATCCATCGCCTATGGCAAGGAACGCCCGGCAGCGCTGTGTGACGCTGAACAATGCTGGACGCAGAACCGCCGCGCCGTAACCGTCATCACTGGCGGGGCCTCCTAAGCCTTGCGCTGTGGCAGTCCCGCAACAGTGAGGGACTTTCCATATCCTGTGGCGGCAAAGCCTCATTTTCACCCCGATTCAGGCCAAGTTGCAGCCTAAAAGGTCGTCATGCCCAATTGCTATTGCAGTGGTTAGAAATATGTCAAACACTCTCAAAGCCTCGTTCGTTGCCGTTTTGCTTATGGGAACCGCGCTGTTTTCGCCGGCCCAGGCTCAAACGGCGGAAGAACTCGCCTCGCGACTCAACCAGATGGAAGAGCAGATGCGCCTGCTGGTAGGGCAGGTGGAAGAGCTCACCTATTCGATGAAGCTGCTTCAGGGCCAGTTGAAGAATGAGACCAAAACGGGGGCGGTAGAACCACAGAAATTGAAGAAAGTGGCAGAGCAACCTGCAACTGGGGCGGCGGAAGAACCACCGAAATTGAAGAAGGTGGTTGAGCAGCCTCTTGTAGAGCAACCGGTTGTGGCGGAACAGGGCGTTGAGCAGATCGGCGAGGCTCCTGCCAATAACCAGCAAACGACCACAACGATTATTGGTGCGGACGGTGTGGAGCAGCAGATTGCGGTTCTGAAAGCGCCTGGCCCCAAGATTTTAGGGACCATGCCGGGAGAGACTGCGGCAGCGGTTCCGGATGATGGCGGCTTCCAGGGCCAGGTTCTGGTGCCACCGGGCGGTGGCCAGGACCAGCCGGTTGAGCAGGGTGCAGGCAATGTTAATCCCGATGCCATTGAAACTGTTTCGCTGGCGCCAGAATCTCCTGAGACTCTTTATGAGCGCTCCAACGAAAGCCTGTTGCGCCGCCAGTTCAGTGACGCGGAATCGGGCTTCAGCAGTTTTGTGAGCAAGTATCCGGAACACAGCCTGGCCGGCAGCGCCCAGTATTGGCTGGGTGAGACCTATTATGCACAGGGTGATTTCCGCCAGGCGGCGCAGAATTTTCTGCAAGGCTACAAGGGCTATCCCAAGAGCCGGCGGGCCCCTGACAGTTTGCTGAAGCTTGGCATTTCACTGAACAAGCTTGGCCAGACGCAGCAGGCCTGCGCGGCGTTCGGCGCCATTGGCGGCGAGTTCCCCAATGCGGTTGATGCCAAGAAGCGGGCCCAGGCGGAATCCAAGCGTGCGGGCTGCTGAGGCAGAGCTTCACCCTTTTACCAAGCAGGATTGCGAAAAACTATTCGCGGCACTTCGGGATGAGTGCCATATTGCCGTGGCGGTTTCCGGAGGCTCCGACTCCATGGCCTTGCTGCGGCTGGCTGAGCAGTGGTCACAGCATCGCATCAAGATTTCGGTTCTGACGGTTGATCACGGCCTGCGTCCCGAGGCTGCGGCCGAAGCCATCAAGGTTGCCGAATGGTGCGCGCTTCTTGGTCTTGAGCATCACACATTGCGCTGGGAAGGCCCGAAGCCCAAGACGGGATTGCAGGCCAAGGCGCGGGCTGCCCGCTATGATCTTCTGAGTGCCTGGTGCAAGGCCAATGGTGTTGCGTATTTGCTTACAGGCCATACGATGGATGACCAGGCGGAAACGGTTTTGATGCGGCAGCAGAGAACCGATACGGCGGAAAGTCTGGCTGGGATTTGGGAAACAGCTGTTTGGGACGGGGTGAAGGTGTTCCGGCCGCTGCTGGGACAAAGCCGCGCCGATTTGCGCGCCTATCTCGTGAGTCTTGGGCAGCCGTGGATTGACGATCCGAGCAATTCGGACTGGCGTTTTGAGCGCGTGCGGGTGCGCCAGACTTTGGCAGAAGAGGGCAGGAGAGCCGAACTGGCGGACATTGCCGTGAAGGCCGGGCGCGTGGCCCGCGCGTTTGCAGTTGACACCGAACAATGGGTCAGCGGCCAACTCACCTCCTATCCCGAAGGCTTTGGCGCCATCCCGCGGGCCGGGTTTTATGAGCTCGATCCCGGCCTGCAGCGGCGGGTGCTGCAGCACTTGCTTCTGATTTATGGGGCGGGCAACCGGGCTGAGCCAGGCGAGCTTGATTATCTAGCGAAGTGGATCATGGGGCAGGGAATTTCGCGGCGGACCCTTGGCGGAGCGATGCTTGCCTGCCGCCAGACAAGCGTTTTGATTGGGCGGGAATGGGCGCGGATTTCACCTGATCCGGTGGTTGTCCCTGATGCGGGGGAAATCCTGTGGGATGGGCGGTTTTTGGTCCAGGCACCGCCCCCAGCGCAGATTGTTCCGGTGGGGCGCTTGCGCAACGTGCCGCGGCGGGAGGAAATTCCGAGCTTTGTGCAGCAAAGCCTGCCTGCGGTGATACTGGGCGATGGCGGCATCATCATTCCCCATTTGGCGGCTGGATCGGGCGTTTCGGCTAAATTTATACGTCGTTTACGATAGTTCCATGCTTGGAATTGGGTTAATGCCATCCTATGTTACACTCTAAGTTTGGGTAGATTGCCCGGGCGGCCAAAATGGCCAGCACGGGAGATTTGAGGGTTAATTGTATCAGTTCCGTAATTTTGCCGTTTGGATTGTCATAGCACTCCTGCTGTTTGCACTGTTCAGCCTGTTTCAAGGCCAAGTGGGCGGAGCGGCCACCCAGGAAATCAGCTATTCGCAGTTTTTTGACCGGGTGAGTTCCGGCGAAATCAAATCGGTGACCTATTCGGGGGAATCGATTTCCGGCAAGTTGACCGACGGCAAGTCGGTTCAGGCCTACGGCATCTTCACGGAAGAAGATTTGAAAAGCATGCGGCAGAAGGGCGTTGAAGTCAGCTTCCGCCCGCAGCAGACGGATTCACTTCTGAGCAATGCGCTGATTTATTGGCTGCCCATGCTGCTGCTTGTCGGCGTCTGGGTGTTTTTCATCCGGCAAATGCAATCGGGGTCCGGCAAGGCCATGGGCTTTGGCAAGTCCAAGGCGAAGCTGCTGACGGAAAAGCAGGGCAAAGTGACCTTTGAAGATGTGGCGGGCGTCGATGAGGCCAAGGAAGACTTGGTGGAAATCGTTGACTTCCTCAAGGACCCGCACAAATTCCAGCGCCTCGGCGGCAAGATTCCAAAGGGCGCGCTTCTTGTCGGACCTCCAGGAACCGGCAAGACGCTTTTGGCCCGCGCCATTGCCGGCGAAGCCAATGTGCCTTTCTTCACCATTTCCGGTTCCGACTTTGTTGAAATGTTCGTGGGCGTTGGTGCCAGCCGGGTGCGCGACATGTTCGAGCAGGCCAAGAAGAATGCGCCCTGCATCATCTTCATCGACGAAATTGATGCTGTCGGCCGGCATCGCGGTGCGGGCCTTGGCGGCGGCAATGACGAACGCGAACAGACGCTCAACCAATTGCTGGTGGAGATGGACGGCTTTGAAGCCAATGAAGGCGTGATTCTGGTTGCCGCGACAAACCGCCCTGACGTGCTCGATCCAGCGCTTCTGCGCCCGGGCCGTTTTGACCGGCAGATCGTAGTTTCCAATCCTGATGTCCAGGGCCGCGAGCAAATTCTCAAGGTGCACATGAAGAATGTGCCGCTGGCGCCGGACATTGACGCGAAAGTCATCGCCCGTGGCACGCCCGGATTCTCCGGTGCCGATCTTGCCAACCTTGTCAATGAAGCGGCGCTTCTGGCGGCGCGGCGCAACAAGCGCGTAGTAACGCAGGCAGAGTTTGAGTTCGCCAAAGACAAGGTGATGATGGGAGCGGAGCGCCGCTCGCTTGTGATGAGCGAGGAAGAGCGCCGTAATACGGCCTATCATGAGGCGGGACACGCCATCGTGGGCCTGGCGGTTCCCTATGATCCCCTGCACAAGGTGACAATCATTCCGCGCGGACGCGCCTTGGGCGTCACCATGAACCTGCCGGAAGGCGACCGGCACAGCCGCACCCGCGAATGGTGCGAGGCGCGCATGGCGGTTCTCTTTGGCGGCCGTGAAGCGGAACTTATTCTCGGCGGGGAAAAGAATGTGACCAATGGCGCTACCGGCGACATTCAGATGGCCACGCAACTGGCGCGCGCCATGGTGACGGAATGGGGCATGTCCGACAAGCTGGGCCGGGTGCGCTACAACGGCAATGAACAGGAAGTGTTCCTCGGCCACTCCGTGACGCAAACCAAAAACCTGTCTGACCAGACGGCAAAGCTCATTGATGAAGCGGTACGTGATTTGATTCAGGCCGGCGAAGCCACCGCCAAGAAGATTCTCACCAAACGCCGGGCCGATCTCCATGCGGTTGCCAAGGCACTGCTGGAACTCGAAACGCTTTCTGGCGAGGAAGTGAAGAAGATCCTTGCCGGCGGCACGATCAACCGTGACGATGATGAAGCCAAGAAGAAGGCCAGCAGAAAACCATCTTCCTCGGTTCCACGCGCCGGCGGCGCCAAGCGCGGAAGCAGCGGTTCGGGAGATATGGAACCGCAGCCCCAGTCTTAAATGACCAAGACCTATTTTCGCCCTCTTGGCCTTTGCTATGGTTCCGACGCTGAGCAACTCATTGCTTCGCGTCGGGCCGGGCGTTTAGGGGGAAGCAGGGTCATTGGCTTCACGCTGGTTGAGCGCATCAAGCGCGACGGCAAATCAATAAGCCGGGAAATTATACCGTATACGGAAGCTTTGCAGGCCATTGAGGTGCCGCGGGTTGATTTTGCCGGACTGACGATGGACGGTCCCAAGATCATGGGCATTGTCAATGTGACGCCAGACAGCTTTTCCGATGGTGGGCAGCACGGCACTTCCGATGCAGGCGCTGCGCATGGGCTGGCGCTGACCGCGGAAGGGTCTCATATCCTGGATGTTGGCGGGGAATCAACACGACCCGGTTCGAATGCGGTTTCGGTGGATGAAGAATTGTCTCGGGTTGTTCCGGTGATAAAACGCCTGAGCGAGGCGGGCCTTGTGGTTTCGATCGACACGCGAAAACCTTTGGTGATGCGCGAGGCGGTGAAGGCTGGTGCGGCTATCATTAATGACGTTTCAGCATTGCAGCATGATCCGGACAGTCTTCGCACAGTTGCCGAACTCAAGGTTCCAGTTGTGTTGATGCATGCGCAGGGGGACCCCCGCACCATGCAGCTTAATCCCCATTATGATGACGTGGCGCTTGATGTTTATGATCAACTTGAGCAACGGGTCCTAGCCTGCGTTCAGGCCGGCATCCCGCGCTCGCACATTGCGACCGATCCCGGCATTGGCTTTGGCAAGACGTTCCGCCACAATCTTGAACTGCTCAATCAGTTAACCCTGTTTCATGGCCTTGGCGTGGTTGTGCTTGTCGGGCTTTCGCGCAAGGGCTTTATAGGAGCGCTGACGGGCGAAAAGAACGCCGGGAACCGGGTTCATGGGTCGGTTGGCGGGGCGGTACAGGCGTCCCTGAATGGAGTGCATATTCTGCGCGTGCATGATGTGAAGGGGACAGTTGAGGCCCTGGCGGTTGCGGGAGCCGCGATGGATCCGAGATCCAGTGAATTTTAACTTTCGTTATCTATGGATAGCCCGCTGAAGGGAACAGGTCATGAGCAGGAAATATTTCGGAACCGACGGGGTGCGTGGCAAGGCCAATAGCGGCGCCATGACGGCCGACATGGTTTTGAAAATCGGCATGGCCGCCGGCAATCTCTATCGCCGTGGCAGCCACCGGCACCGCGTGGTGATCGGCAAGGATACGCGCCTGTCCGGCTACATGATTGAACAGGCCCTGACCGCCGGACTTCTCGCTGCGGGCATGGATGTGTTCCTGTTAGGCCCGGTGCCCACGCCAGCCGTTGCCATGCTGACGCGTTCGATGCGGGCCGATCTGGGTGTCATGATTTCAGCCTCGCATAATCCTTACTTCGACAACGGCATCAAGATATTTGGGCCGGATGGCTACAAGCTTTCCGACGAGCAGGAACTCAAGATCGAGCGCATGGTGGAAAGCTCTGACGCCATTCCGGTGGCCAACTCCGATGAGATTGGCCGGGCAACGCGCATTGAAGATGCGGGGGCGCGCTATATTGAGTTTGCCAAGCGCACCTATCCGCGCGACTCAAACCTTGATGGTTTGCGCATTGTGATCGATACGGCGCATGGCGCCAGTTACAAGACGGCGCCTACGGCGTTGTGGGAGCTGGGGGCGGAAATCATCCGCATCGGCGATGCGCCCAATGGCTTCAACATCAACGAGAAATGCGGCTCAACCGCGCCGCAGGTGATGTGCGAGAAGGTACGTGAGACGCGCGCCGACATTGGCATTGCGCTGGATGGCGACGCGGACCGGGTGATGATTTCCGACGAGCAGGGCCAAGTCATCGACGGCGACCAGTTGATGGCGCTAGTCACAAAATCCCTGCATGAGCGGCGGCAGCTTCAGGGCGGCGGGCTTGTGGCCACGGTCATGTCCAATCTGGGGCTTGAGCGTTTCCTGGGCGCGCAGGGCCTTACACTGGCGCGCACCAAGGTTGGTGACCGTTATGTGGTCGAGCACATGCGGGCCCATGGTTTCAATGTGGGTGGCGAACAATCGGGCCATATCATCCTGTCGGATTTTTCAACAACGGGCGATGGCTTGCTGGCCGCGCTCCAGGTGCTGGCGGAAGTCAAGCGGGCTGGAAAACCGGTGAGCGAAGTCTGCAATATATTTGAGCCGGTGCCGCAGGTTTTGAAGAACGTGAAATTCAAGAGCGGCAAACCCCTAGATGATGCCCAGGTGAAGACGGCGATTGCCGACGCCATCTCGCGGCTCGGCAACGCGGGGCGCCTGGTCATTCGCCCTTCGGGCACGGAGCCCCTCATCCGCGTGATGGCGGAAGGCGATGATGCGCGCCTGGTGAATGCGGTGGTGGACGACCTGTGCGGGGTAATTTCCAAAGCCGCTGCCTGACACAAACATTACAAAAAGTTCATGGTTGGTGATCCGTCTACGGATTGTCTCAAATTCTAACAATTAACTGTGTCTTCAGGGCAACAGTCGGGATGTGTCACGATATGGCCTCATTGATGCCCGTGTTGAGCCATCTGTAACCTCTAGCTTTCATTATCGGACGAAGACATTTGGAGGATTTCGATGAAGGTATTCAGGTTCATTCTTTTGGCCGGGTTTGCGGTTTTGCCGTTTGCGGCGGCTGCTCACGCGGCTGATGTCAGCCCGCCCCCGGTGGCGGAAGAAAACGATGTGACGAGTTTTTATCTTCGTGGCGATCTCGGCTGGTCGTTCCTGGAATGGAGCGGTGGCGATGATGACAGCGCGCTTAACCTGAGCGGTGGTGTGGGCTACCAGTTCAACGACAATATGCGCGCCGATATAACGGCGGACTGGGCCGGCGATTACAATGTTGCTCCAGGCGCCGACATGAGCACCACCACGGTTTTGGGCAACCTCTATTTCGACTGGGCCAATGATTCAGCTTTCACCCCTTATGTAGGCGCTGGTCTTGGCTATGGCTGGGTGGATGATGCGCCGGGCAACGACAGTGGCATTGCCTATGGCCTCGCTGCCGGTGTGTCCATGGGCCTCACCGACAATATCGATCTCGATGTCGGCTATAAATTCCGCGACATCATGATTTCGGGTTCGGACCCGCAGGAGCACGTGGTTTCAGCAGGCGTACGTTTCAACTTCTGATCCGCAATCGCGCGTGATCAACTACAGCAAGCGGCGCCGGTGCAATCTGTCGCCGTTTTCTTTTGTAAAAGAGTCGCAGTTGACCTCCAGGCATAGCTGCCGCATAAGCGTGCCGGGCTAGCCTTCCCCAACGAGGGCCAGTCCATCTGCAAGGATGGAGAACAACATGACGATACCGAAACCGGCATTGCGGCCGGCAAACCCGCAGTTTTCGTCCGGCCCCTGTGCCAAGATTCCGGGCTGGACACCGGACCTTCTCAAAACCGCATCGGTTGGCCGTTCGCATCGCTCGAGCGAAGGCAAGGCACGCCTCAAGGAAGCCGTCACATTGACCCGTGAGGTCCTTGAGGTTCCGGCGGGCCATCACATTGGCATTGTTCCGGCTTCGGATACGGGGGCGGTTGAAATGGCCTTCTGGTCGCTGCTGGGGGCGCGCGGCGTTGACATTCTGGCCTGGGAAAGTTTTGGCGAAGGCTGGGTGAGCGATGTGCTCAAGCAGTTGAAGCTCAAGGACGTGACCAAGCACCTGGCGCCCTATGGCGAGCTGCCCGATCTGGACAAAGTCAATTTCTCCAATGATGTGGTTTTCACCTGGAACGGCACGACGTCCGGGGTGCGGGTTCCCGATGCGGAGTGGATTCCGGCGGACCGCCAGGGATTGACGATTTGCGATGCGACGTCGGCCGCCTTCGCGCAGGATATGGACTTTTCCAAGCTCGATGTGGTGACATTCTCCTGGCAGAAGGTTCTGGGCGGGGAGGGGGCCCATGGGGTTATCATCCTGAGCCCGCGCGCGGTGGAGCGGCTTGAAACCTATGTGCCGCCGTGGCCCCTGCCAAAAATTTTCCGCATGACCTCGGGTGGAAAATTGAGTGCCGGAATTTTTGAAGGAGAGACCATCAACACGCCATCAATGCTTTGCGTTGAAGATTATCTCGTGGCGCTGAAATGGGCGAAGGGCCTTGGTGGCCTGAAGGCGCTTCGGGCGCGGGCCGATGCCAATGCGGCGGTGCTTGACGGCTGGATTTCAGCTTCGCCGTTTGCAAAGAATCTCTCCAAACGGCCCGAAACGCAATCCAATACATCGGTGTGTTTTTCGCTGACCGGCGACGAGGCGGTGCCAAAGAAAATGGCGAAGGTGCTGGAAGCGGAAGGCGTTGCCTATGACATCGGCGGCTACCGGGACGCGCCGCCGGGCCTTCGCATCTGGTGCGGGGCCACGGTTGAAACCTCCGATCTCAAGGCGCTCTTGCCCTGGCTCGACTGGGCCTACGCAACGGCCACGGCATAATTCATTTTTTTTCAGGAGAAGTCACATGGCTCCACGGGTTCTCGTTTCCGACAAGCTGTCTGAAACCGCGGTTCAGATTTTCAGGGACCGCGGCATTGACGTCGATTACCTGCCGGATTTGGGCAAGGACAAGGATGCGCTGCTGGCGGCCATTCCGCAATATGACGGGCTTGCCATCCGCTCCGCCACGAAAGTCACGCCAAAGATTTTGGAAGCCGCCAAGAATTTGAAAGTGATCGGGCGGGCCGGCATCGGGGTGGACAATGTGGATATCCCTGCGGCTTCGGCGCGCGGCATCGTGGTGATGAACACGCCCTTCGGAAACGCGGTCACCACAGCGGAACATGCGCTGTCCATGATGATGGCGCTGGCACGGCAGATTCCCGAAGCCAACGCTTCGACCCATGCGGGCAAGTGGGAGAAGAACCGCTTCATGGGAGTTGAGCTTTTCAACAAGACGCTCGGCATCATCGGCTGCGGCAACATCGGTTCCATCGTGGCGGACCGGGCCATTGGCCTGAAGATGAAAGTGATCGCCTTTGATCCCTTCCTGTCGCCGGAGCGCGCCATTGCCATCGGGGTTGAGAAGGTTGAGCTTGAAGACATTTTCAAGCGTTCGGATTTCATTACGCTGCACACGCCGCTCACCGACAAGACACGCCACATCATTGATGCGGTGGCGCTGGCGATGTGCAAGAAGGGCGTTCGCATCATCAATTGCGCCCGTGGCGGCCTGGTTGTCGAGGATGCGCTTTATGACGCGATTGTTTCCGGGAAGGTGGCGGGAGCGGCGCTGGATGTTTTTGAAACCGAGCCTGCGACCACGCACAAGTTGTTCGGCCACGAAAATGTTGTTGTAACACCGCACCTCGGGGCCTCGACGGGAGAGGCCCAGGAAAATGTTGCCCTTCAGGTGGCTGAGCAGATGGCGGACTATCTGCTCTCAGGCGCCGTTACCAATGCAATCAATATGCCCTCCATTTCTGCTGACGAAGCGCCACGGCTCAGACCATTTATTGTGTTGGCAGAAAAACTGGGCAGCTTCGCCGGCCAATTGACCGATGGCCCGATCACCAGCGTGGTGATCGAATATGCGGGTGATGTGGGTGAAATGAATACCCGCGCACTCACCTCGGCTGCCCTTGCCGGTGTGTTGCAGCCGATGCTGGGAACGGTGAACATGGTGTCCGCCCCCATTGTGGCACGCGAACGCGGCATGAAGGTGGATGAAGTGCGCCAGACCCAGCGCGGCGCCTATGAGACCTATATCCGGCTTACGGTAAGTGCCGAAAATCTGGAGCGTTCGGTGGCCGGCACCGTGTTCTCCGATGGCAAGCCCCGCATCATCCAAATCAAGGGCATTGAGCTTGAAGCGGATTTTGGCCCGCACATGCTTTATGTCACAAACCGGGACAAACCCGGCTTTATCGGGGCTTTGGGCATGCTGCTTGGCGACGCCAACGTCAATATCGCATCTTTCCATCTGGGGCGGCTGGCAGAGGGCAGCGATGCTATTTGCCTGGTGCAGCTGGACGAGCCCATTCCGCCTTCAGTTCTGGCGGCGGTACAAAAGTTAACGCAGGTGCGCCAGGCCAAGCCGCTGGCTTTTTGACGCAATCCCGTCGTGAATTCGCCTTGGACCGGGCGTTTCCTGCCTCCATCTTAACCGGAGGAAATTCCCATGCGCCTGCGTTTAGCCACCTTCATTGTTGTTACCACCTGTCTTACGCCTGCCTTTGCCGCTGATCTTAAAGCCCCCTCCCATGTGGATGCGGTCACGGTTTATCCCTCGGGGGCGGAGATCACGCGGGTGACGGAAGCCCATCTCCTGGCTGGGGAGACCACCCTCATTCTGGAAGATCTGCCGGGCGAGCTCGACGCACAATCCATCCGGGTGGAGGGGGCCGGCGGCGCGGGGCTTGAAATCGGGTCAGTTGATTCCAAGCTCGTCTATCTTTCAACCACAGCCCAGGATGCGGAGCGCAAAAGCCTGGAAAAGGAAATCGAAACGCTGGGCGACGAGCGCCAGGCGCTGGACCAAACGCTGTCGGATGCGGATTACCAGAAAAGGCTGCTACTCTCCTTGGCCGACAAACAGCTTGTTCCATCTTCTGACGAAAAATCCAAGGCGGTTGATGCGTCGCAGCTAGGTTCCCTGCTTGATCTTGTCAGTGCGAAGCTCAACGTGATTTCGAAAACCATTCACGAGGCGCAAATCCGCCAGCGCGACATCGACAAGCAAGTGGGGGAGCTGCACAACAAGCTGGCGGGCATCGCCCCGGCGCAGATCGCCAGAATGCAGGTGGCGGTGCATTTGACGGCGCCTGCGGAAACCAATGGCACCTTCAAGGTGAAATACCGGGTTGGTAATGCGGGCTGGGCGCCATTTTATGACGCTCGGCTGACAACACCGGAGAAAAACCAGAAATCCAGAATTGAACTGGTGCGCCGGGCCGAGGTGATGCAGTCAACCGGGGAAAGCTGGGACAATGTGGCACTGACGCTTTCAACGGCGAGACCGCTGGGGGCAACTTCGGCTCCGGATTTGTTGGAAGAGGAAATCCAGGTCTATGAGCCGCTGGCCGAGAAGATGAAGAAGGAAAGTGATGGCCTCGCGCGAAATGCCCTTAGACTTGATGCGCCTGCGGCATCCGGGATGGTTGCACAAGATGCGGCCTCTCCCAACGAACTCAAATCCGCCTTGCAAAAACAAGCCATCGTTGAGATGGCCGGCTTCCAGGCGCTTTATGGCATTCAGGGGCGGGTAAGTGTCGATAATTCTGGCACTTCAAAAAAAGTGCGCATTGCGACGGATGGCTATGACGCCACCCTGAATGCACTGGTGGTGCCGAAGCTTGACGCTGCTGCCTATCTCACCGCCGCCTTCACCATCAAGGGTGAAGCGCCCATGCTGCCGGGTACGGTCAATCTCTATCGCGACGGGGTGTTCATGGGGCAGGGGGCCCTGCCGCTTCTGAGTCCCCAAGAGGAAGCCAAGCTTGGGTTTGGCGCCGACGACCTGATCAAGGTGAAGCGCGCCGAAGTGAAACGCCAGAAGGGCGAGGAGGGCATTATCTCGACCTCAAATGTGGAAGAGCGGGCCTGGGATATTGTGGTGAAGAATCTTCATGCCGCGACTATTCCGGTGACTGTCATCGATCAATTGCCGTTCTCGGCCAATGAGAAGATCACGGTGGAACCCATGGCCCAAATGACGCCGCCCACGGAGAAGGATTTGAACAAAAGGCGGGGCGTCATGGCCTGGCGGTTTGACCTTGAAAGCAAGGCGGAAAACACCATCAAATTCGGTTATAAAGTCGCCTGGCCCCAAAACATGCAGGTGGGGATGAGTTTGGAGTAGCATTTGCTCTGGACTGACTTTCGTGTATGACCTGTCAACGGCTCCGGAGGGAATCTCCCCGGGGCCGTTCGCATGTGGAGCAAATCCCGCAAAAGTTGAAGACTTTTGCGATAAGGATTTGCTCCAATATATTGAATTGGCACGATTCCTTTTCGACGAAATGGGATCATTTCGCCGGGAAGCGCGCGCAGGAGTTTGGAATGGCCAATGTGGCGGTGGTCGGGGCCCAGTGGGGCGACGAGGGCAAGGGCAAGCTGGTGGACTGGCTTTCGGAACGGGCCGATGTGGTGGTGCGTTTCCAGGGCGGGCACAATGCCGGTCATACCTTGGTCATCGACGGCGTCACCTACAAGCTTTCGCTGCTGCCTTCGGGCATTGTGCGGCCGGGCAAGCTTTCGATCATCGGCAACGGCGTGGTGATCGACCCTTGGGCGCTTATTGCTGAAATTGAAAAGCTTTCATCGCAAGGGGTTTCGGTAACCCGCGTGAACTTGCGCATTGCCGGAAACGCCACGCTCATTCTGCCGCTGCACGGCGAACTCGACCGCATCCGCGAGGAAGCCGCCGGCGCTGCCAAGATTGGAACCACCGGGCGCGGAATTGGCCCGGCTTATGAAGACAAGGTTGGCAGGCGCGCCATCCGGGTGAATGATCTTGCTGATCTTTCAATCCTCGGCCCTAAGATTGAACGCCTGCTTGCACATCATAACGCGTTGCGCCGCGGACTTGGCCAAGCCGAAATTCTGGCGGCGGATTTATTCAAGCAGCTCAGCGAGATTGCACCCAAAATTCTGGTTTATTCCGATGCCGTATGGTCGCTGCTGGATGAAGTCAAGCGCGAGGGCAAGCGCATTCTGTTTGAAGGGGCGCAGGGCGTTTTGCTTGATATCGATCACGGCACTTATCCCTATGTCACCTCATCCAACACAGTTGCCGGACAGGCGGCGGCGGGTTCCGGCCTTGGGCCTTCCAGCATTGGCTATGTGCTGAGAATCGCCAAGGCCTATACCACGCGCGTGGGGTCCGGGCCATTTCCGACGGAACAGGAAAACGAAGTCGGAGAATATATTGGCCAGAGGGGCCGCGAATTTGGCACGGTTACGGGGCGCAAGCGCCGCTGCGGCTGGTTTGATGCGGTGCTGGTGCGGCAGGCCATCAAGACGTCAGGCATCCATGGCATTGCGCTGACGAAGCTTGACGTGCTCGACGGGTTGCCGGAAATCAAGGTGGGCGTAGGCTATATGCTTGACGGCAAGCGCATTGAACGTTTTCCAGCGGCGGAAGAGGCGCAAAAGCGGGTTGAGCCGATCTATGAGAATTTCGAAGGCTGGAAGGATACCACGGCGGGAGCCCGTTCATGGGCCCAGCTTCCGGCGCAGGCCATCAAATACGTGAAGTATCTTGAGGAACTGATCGAATGCCCGGTGGCTTTGCTTTCAACCTCGCCTGAGCGCGAGGATACAATCCTGATGCGCGATCCGTTTGAGGATTGATCAGAACTTCCTCTGTTCGACAAAGAAACCATACAGCGAGCTCAACAGGCTGACACTGAAGAGCGAGAGGAAAAGATTCACCGGGACGCTCAGGACCACGGCGAGCACCTTGGCTGCCGTCATGTTGGCACTGCCCACAATGGAGAGGACAATGCCAAGCGCCAGAAATGTGGCGAAGAGGATGAGCCCGTTCAGCGCCAGGAGTGCGGCAAACTGCAGATTGTTGCCCCGGGTGACCTGCAAAGCCGCTGAGATGCCGAAATCCTTGCGTTCAAGGGCAATGGCCGGCAGGGCAACGGACATGCGCATGATATAGATGCCGGCCACGAAGAAGGGGATGGCGAGCAGAAGGCTGAAGCTTGGCAGCGCACGCAGGAAAATGGTGGAGAGAATGAGGATCGGGACAAGTGTTATGAGCATGATCAACAGGGTGCGACCTGCATAATGCCAAACGGGCCGGTCAAGCCGGAAGATTTTTTCAGACGCGGTGATTTCATCAAGCAAGATATAGCGGTGCCAGTTCACGGCGATGGAGGAAAAAATCACCAGGCTTAACGCTGCAATGACAAGTTCCATCGGGCCCGGCAGAACCATGTTCGCGGTTCCGTTTGCCGGATCGGGGGCAGCGGAAAAACTGCGGTCAATGACGCTGATTGCGGCGAGCACCAAAACCCAGGGCAGGCCAATCCTCGCTCCGGCATTGCGGAACTGCAGAACCGCCTTCAGGGCATGTTTGATGGTTTGAAAGGCCGGTAGCTTATTCATGGGTTATGGACACTCTTTGCTGTGAGCGTCTTAGCGAATAACTCTTATTTTTGAAAGCGCGGCGTTTTCCTGCGCCAGGGTTTCGGAAAAATTCTTAAGAATGATCGCGGCCAGATTCGCTTTGGCCGTTGGCCTGCCACAGAGGTAACCTTGCAGGTAATCACAGTTCAGGTTGCGCAAGGTAACCATTTGCTCGACTGTTTCGATGCCTTCGGCGGTCACTTCGATGCCCAGGTTCCGGCTGAGATCGATGATGGATTTGAGGATGCTGGGCGCCTTAGGCGTGGTGTCGAGCGCGTGAATGAAGGAGCGGTCGATTTTCAGTTTCGAGAAAGGGAATTGCCAGAGGTAGCTGAGGCTTGAATAGCCGGTGCCAAAGTCATCAAGGGCAATGGAACAGCCCATGCCGCGCAAGGCATTGAGCTGCGAGAGAACCAGCTCCTGATCCTTCAGGAATGTGCCCTCGGTAATTTCGATGTCAAGCCGGTAGGCGGGAAACTGGGTGCGCTTGAGCGCGGAGTTGACCTCCGCCAGCAGGGTTCCCGTATAGAACTGGGCCGGTGAAAAGTTGATGGCAACCACCAGGTGCGAAGGCCATTCAGCCGCGGTACGGCAGACAGCTTCAATGCACCAGGCGCCTAGCCTTGAAATGAGGCCGGTTTCCTCGGCGATGGGGATAAATTCGCTTGGCGTGATATCGCCGAATTCCGGATGTTTCAGCCGCATCAGGGCTTCGAAACCCACCAGCTTGCCGGAATTGAAGGCAAAGAAAGGCTGGTAGACCATCTCAAACTGGTTTCGCTCGACCGCCGTGGCAACGATTGCAATGAGATCGTTGCGGCGTTTTGCAGCTTGGGCTTCCGCCGGATCAAAGAATGAGTATCCGGGGCTGCCGCTTTCGGATGAGGCGCGCAGCGCAAGCCCTGCGTGATGCAAAAGGGTTGCGGCATCCTGAACGATGTCAGTGGTCAAGGCAACGCCGGCGATGGCCTCGATATTCAGCATATGGTCGCCCCAGGGGACGGGCCTGGAGCACAGCGCAATCAGTTGCTTGGCGGTTTGCAGGGCCAGCACGGGATCGCTGACATCGTATAGAAAAACCCCGAAGCTCTTGTGGTCTATCCGGCCGATGATCCGGTTTTTGACAGGAGCGCGTTCAAGCCGCTCTGCCAATTGGCGGATAACCGAACCAATCGTTTTTCGGCCGTAGGCTTCGCCTATTCTGGAAAGCCCCCTGATCCTGATTTCAATGAACGTCGCCCCCAGGGGATGGGGGCCGGCCTTGGCGATTTCCGCGTTGATGTCGCCCACCATGGCCTCATGGTTCGGGAGGCCGGTCTCCTGGTCATAGCTCGAGAGTTGCTGCAATTGCTTGTGCAGGGAACTGGTCTCGTGCCCGTCCGGGGCGCTCGCTAAGGGGTCGGAAAGAATCATATATGACAATTGGCCTAGGCTTGGGTTCGGGCCATAATGGTTAGGAAGAATGAAATAATGTGTAAAATTTCGGAATTTGACTGAGGGCCGCATGGATTATTTTACCCGCAATGCGGGAACTCCCTGGATATCTGGGGTAATTGCAACCCTATATAAGTATGTGCTGATTTGGCTCGCGGGTCTGCTTTTGCTCCCAGGGACAGCGTTTGAGGCCAGCGCCAAAACCTATCTGGAAATAGCCCTTGGCTCGCTCAAGAACCTGCCTGCCGATGCACGCATCCGCGAGGACCTGGAAGCTCAAATTGCAGGGCAGGCCAATGCCTATCGGCAGTCCAAGGGAATTTCATCCCTGCAAGCGAGTCCAAAGCTGCGCGACGCGGCGCGAGCCCAGGCCATTGACATGATGCTCAATGGCTATGTGGGCCACAAGGCGAGTTCGGGCCATGAATTTGACTCGCGCATGCGGGCGTTCCTCGGAAGTTCAATGATGATGATGCCTCGCATGGCGGAGAATGCGGCGCGCGATACGCAAAAAGGCGAAGCCGACGCAGGCAAGGCGCGGCGCCTGTTCCAGCAATGGGTGGAGAGCCGGCCGCACCGCAAAACCCTGCTCAACAGCGGCTACACATTTGTATCCACGGGCGTGGTGCAGCGGGGCAACAAGATCTGGGCTGTCCAGATCTTCTTTGCAGCGCTGCCGGAGGGCATGAAAGTGTTGGGAGGCAGTGGGCTCTACTAAAGGTTCAGGTCAGTAGGTAAGTGCCGCCGCAGGTGCTGCTTTCGGGGCAAGGGCCTTTTGGGCCGCATTTTTTACGGCCTTCTGGACCTTTTCAAAGGCCCGCACCTCAATCTGCCGGATGCGCTCACGCGAGACGTCAAATTCCTTCGAGAGGTCTTCGAGGGTCATCGGATCGTCCTGCAGCTTGCGGGCTTCGAACACGCGGCGTTCGCGATCAGTCAGCTTGTCCATGGCCTTGGTCAGCATTTCCTTGCGCATGCTGGCTTCTTCATTGTCAGCCAGAATGTCTTCCTGGCTGTCGCCGTCATCGACCAGCCAATCCTGCCATTCGCCTTCGGCATCAGCGCTCACATGGGCATTGAGCGAAGCGTCACCGCCAAGCCTGCGGTTCATGTTGATGACTTCCTGCTCTTCAACGCCCAAACGGGTAGCAATCAGCTTCACCTGATCCGGCTTCAAATCGCCTTCTTCAAGGGCCTGAATCTGGCCTTTCATCTTGCGCAGGTTGAAGAACAGCTTTTTCTGGCTGGCGGTGGTGCCCAGTTTCACCAGCGACCACGAGCGCAGCACATATTCCTGGATGGAGGCCTTGATCCACCACATGGCATAGGTCGCCAGCCTGAAGCCCTTGTCGGGCTCGAAGCGCTTTACGGCCTGCATGAGGCCCACATTGCCTTCGGAGATCACTTCGCCAATGGGCAGGCCATAACCGCGGTAGCCCATGGCAATCTTGGCCACGAGCCGCAAATGGCTGGTGATCATGCGTTCAGCCGCTTTGCTGTCGGCATGTTCTTTCCAGCGCTTGGCCAGCATGAATTCTTCTTCCGGGGCGAGCATCGGAAACAGGCGAATTTCCTGCAGATAGCGGTTGAGACCGCCTTCGCCTGAGGCAATTGCCGGTAATGATGTGGAGCGCGCCATAATTCTTTTCCCTTCCTCGGTTTCCTGAGTTTTCAGCTCAGGTACAGGAATAATATAGGGGTGATTGCGACAAAAATAAGATACTAAACAAGTTACCGTTTAACTTTATTTTGATCAACGCGTGAACGCGGCCAAAAGTTGCACCATGTCGGGGGGCAGGGGGCTTTCAAAGCGCAGGGCCTTGCCGGTGCGGGGGTGTTCAAAACCCAACACGCAGGCGTGAAGGGCCTGTCTATTCAATGTGTTAACGGCATCTCTTGCGGCCTCACTCAAGGTGCTGAGAGAGGCTTTAAAGCTGGCGCCATAGACCCGGTCGCCCAAAAGCGGATGGCCGATATGTGTCATGTGCACACGGATCTGGTGGGTGCGCCCAGTTTCCAGGACGCAGCGCAGCAGGCTGGCGAGGGGCGGTTTGCCCAAATGCTCCAAAACCTCGTAGTGGGTGACGGCTTCGCGCGACATGGCTGACTTGGAAATTGCCATTTTCTGGCGATTGCTGTTGCTGCGGGCGATATTGGCCGAAACCGTGCCGCGGTTGCGCTCAGGGACGCCCCAGACGATGGCCTTATAAGCCCGTTCCAGCCTGCCATCACGGCCGTGGGCGGCGAATTGCTCTGAGAGGCCATGGTGGGCCGCATCATTCTTGGCGACGACCAGCAGGCCGCTGGTGTCCTTGTCGAGCCTATGCACAATGCCGGGGCGCTTTACCCCGCCAATGCCGGACAGGCTGTCGCCGCAATGGGCAATGAGGGCGTTGACCAGGGTTCCCGTCTCGTTGCCGGCCCCGGGATGAACCACCAGCCCTGCGGGCTTATCGATGATGATCAGATCCTTGTCTTCGTAAACCACGGTGAGCGGAATGGTTTCGGCCCTTGGTTCGGGCGCCACGGCAGGCGGGATCACCGCTTCCACGCGCTGGCCCGGCTTCAGCTTGTGGCGGGTTTCGGTTGCCGGAACACCCTCGACAGAGACCTGGCCTTCCGCGATAAGCCTTTGAAAGCGGGCGCGGCTGACGTCAGGAAATGTCAGCGCCAGGAAGCGGTCGAGCCGGTCAGGGGCTTGGACGGTTGCGTTAAGAGTTTGGGAGGTTTGCGACGTCATGGATGATCAAAACTCAAATGTGGGTGAGGCCCCGCCAGTCAACCGCTTTCTGGTATTTGCCGTGTATTTCATGGGGGCCGTTATCGTGCTGCTGTTCCTAGGCCTTATTGGCGGCATTATCTACAAGATCAAGAACCGTGTTGCGCTGCCTTCGGGAACCGGGCTGGTAGAGCTTGGCCTGCCTGCCGGCGCCCAGGTGCGCGAGGCAATCCTCACGGGTGACAAGCTTACAATTAACACAGGCACGGAAGTTTTCGTCGTCGAGGTGAGCAGCCGGAAGGTGTTGCTCCGGGTAAAGGCGAGTTCGCCCTGACGCTTGCACTCATGCAACCGGCCCGATATAGGAAAGCTTCTGGTGACAGGGTCCCTTCGTCTATCGGTTAGGACGACAGCCTCTCACGTTGTAAAGGCGGGTTCGACTCCCGCAGGGATCACCATCCGCCTAACATCCAGACTATCCCCAACACCTCAGTTGCATGATGGAACCAAATATGGGCCGGAACGTTACCAGATGTCTATTATCGGGGATCCACGAAGGGGCGCGCCATGAAAAAACCAGCCGAAGCTCATGAGCTCCTTCATCCAAACCGCGGGGATCTGGAGGATTTCTTTGAAAATGCGGCCGTGGGACTGCACATAGTTGATCAAAATGGCCTCATTGTGCGCGCCAACAAGGCTGAGCTTGCCATGCTTGGATATAGAGCGGAGGAGTATATTGGCCGGCATATCTCCGCATTCCATATGGATCCAGAGGTAATCGCCGACGTCCTCGCGCGCTTAGGCCGAGGGGAAGAGCTAATTCGGTTCCCCGCGCGTCTTCGCGCGGCGGATGGCTCCGTTCGACATGGACTGGTCACCTCCAACGGACAGTTCCGCGATGGCAAGTTTGTCAGCACCCGCTGCGTCACAGTTGATGTGACAGGTGAGAAGCTCGCACTGGAGAGCGCCCACGACAGCGAACTAAGGTTCCAAAACATGCTGGAATCGTTGCCTACACCCATCTACACAACTGACGCTCAAGGTCACCTCACGTTCTTCAATGATGCTGCCGCTGAACTCGCAGGCCGCCGTCCCGAACTCGGAATCGATCAATGGTGCATTACCTGGCGGCTTTATAGGCCGGATGGAACCCCCTTGCCGCATGACGAGTGCCCCATGGCCGTCGCTCTCAAGGAAAAGCGAGTCGTAAGAGGATTGGAAATAATTGCAGAACGACCTGACGGAAGCCGTGCAAGAGTGATCCCCTATCCCACGCCCCTTTTTGACAAGAACGGGGAGTTGGTCGGCGCCATCAACATGCTGGTCGACGTAAGCGCGCGGTTCCAAACGGAGCAGGAACTGGCGCGGCTTGGCGCTGTTGTTGCTTCGTCAGAAGATGCGGTGATAGGCGTGAACCTAGAGGGCTTAATAACCCATTGGAATGAGGGTGCGGCCCAGCTTTATAAATACGAGTCCCATGAAATGATTGGTCAGCCTATCGTGAGTATCGTTCCCCCGGAATTACGCACCCAGGAAGCCGAAATCCTTGAGAAGTTGAGCCAAGGCGAGCGGGTTAAAAATTACGAAACAGAGCGCATGGGCAAGGATGGACGCCGGGTCAGCATTTCCTTGAGCGCTTCCAGCCTCCGCGATGAAAAAGGGAACGTCATCGGGATGACAAAAGTCGGCCGCGACATTACGGAGCGCAAACGCGCCGAACAGTTGCAGCAACTTCTCCTGAATGAACTTAATCACCGCGTAAAGAACACATTAGCCACGGTCCAGGCCATCGCTCATCAGACCGTAAGATCAGCGAAGAGCCCGGGAGATTTCGCAACCGGCTTTGCCGCCAGACTTCAGGCACTTTCGAAAGCACACAATCTTTTAACTCAAAGCTCGTGGCAGGGTGCTGACCTCCTGTCCCTGATCCGTGAACAACTTTTGGATGAGCGTATTTCATATACCGGACCATCGGTCGTGCTCGAACCGCAAGTGGCGCTCCATCTTTCGATGGTACTGCACGAATTAGGCACTAACGCCCGAAAATACGGGTCCTTGTCTGTGCCTCGTGGTCGCATCTCCTTAAAGTGGTCCGTCCAGGCTACCAGAGCCAATGATGATCCGACTTTGCTTTTGAAATGGCAGGAGCGCGATGGTCCATCGGTAGTTGTGCCTACCAAGCAAGGGTTCGGCACAGCTCTTATTCAACAAAGCATCCAAGCCCACGGCGGAGACGTTATCATAAACTACGGCCCCGAAGGGGTGAGCTGCGAGATCAAAGTGCCTCTCTCCCAGGAGATGAGCCCAAAAATGAAAGTATACGAAACACCGGCGATAGGATCAGGATCGGCCGGGGCGCGCGAGACAACAAGGACTTCAGTTGAAGGAAAACGAATACTCGTTGTGGATGATGAGCCGTTATTGCTGATGGATCTGGAGGACACGTTGACAAACTCCGGATGTGTCGTTGTCGGACCTGCGAGTACCCTCCCTCAGGCGAAAGTTCTTATTGATGAGGCAGGCTTCGACGCTGCGCTGTTGGATGTGAATCTTGGGGGCCAAAGGGTCGACGATCTTGCCGCGGCTTTAACGCAAAAAAATATTCCTTTTGCTTTCGTGACTGGTTACGGGAGAGAGGGCTTGCCCCCATCTTTTCGACACGCCCCGCTAATCGGAAAGCCATTCAGTCAGCAACAGTTGCTCGAAGTGGTCCGCCAACTTGTAGCACACAAGACAAATGTCGTGCATTTTGGACGAAGCCATAATTAGAGGTACCGTCCGGTGCAGAATTTTCCGGGAGGAACGAACTAGTTCTTCACATCCTTGTGCAGCGAGCGGATGCGCTGGGCCAAGGAAATCACATTGGTGATGGCGCTTCTTGGCTTTTCCTCTTCGGCCGGGGCGGGGGCCTCGGCTACGGTCTCGCCGGCCACTGGTTCGGATGCAATCTCCGCTGCTGTCTGAGGCCCTGACCAGGCCTGATCAAGGCGCTTGAGTTCATCCTGCAGTTCTTCGGCGGCCCTTTCGGTTTCGACGATCTTCTCCTCGAGAACTTCGGATTGCGCCACGAATTCCAGGGTCGTGCTGTCGGCAGGCTTCACGATGACTTCGTTATGGGTCATCGCCACCGGTTGCTCCAGTTCCAGCGGCGCGCCTTTCTTCTGTTTTGATATTTGCTTGGTTATTTTTACCAGATCGTTGATCCGGCGTTTCAATCGATCCTCGGTTGGAACGGGCGCTGCTTCGCCTGTCGCCTCCTTGGCGTCGACTATTTCAACTTCCTCCACCTCGACCAGGGACTCGTTCAAGGCCTGGATCTCGCCGTCTCTTTCCTCGACCTGGGTTTCCAGCTCACTCACCCTGTCGCGCAGGCTGACGATTTCAGCATTGCGCTCGAGCAACTCTTCGTCGCGCTTGGCCAAGTCCTGCTTGAGGATTTCAAAGCGGTTGCGATGGCGCGAAACTTCGGCCGTCTGCTCGGCCATGCGCATCCTTATGTCACTCAGCCGCAGTTCCAGCTTCTTTGCCATCATGGCGTGTTCGGCGCGCATGCGGTCACGGTCGGTCTGAAGTTCGATCATGTTGGAGGGCATGTTGCGCTGGGTGTGGCGGGCGCCCAGGCGAAAGGCCAGCTTCCAGGCGATTCTCCCGCCGATCAGGCCCAGAAAAGCGGCGACGGCAAAGCCCAGGATGAGCAGCATAAGGGTCTCGGATTGAGACATGGCGGTCCTCGAAAAACACTAAATCCAATTCAGCGCATGGTTTTAGTGTGGAACGAGGGCAGAGGCGAATGAAAAATTAAAAGGGGTTCCAGGTGGGATTTTTGGAATATTTCAGGTAGCCGACATTGGCGCCGAAGCGGGCGCCGACGCCGGTTCTGATGGGCGCAAGGGTGATGTTGCGGTATTTTTGCAGGTTTACGCCGATCCCGCCGACGAGATAGGCCGAGCCTTCAACGCCGATGAAGCGTTTGTAGAGTTCCCTTGGCGAGTCAGAATTGTAGACCAGAACCATGGTGCGCGAGCCATTGCCGCCGAAATCAAAACCCACGGATGGGCCCTGCCAATAAATGCGCTGGGTGGCGCCGTCCTTGTAGTAAATCGTGCCTTCGCCAAAACGCAGGCCGCCGATCATGGCGCCGGAGCCTTCTTCACCCACGATGTAAGCGGTGGGCTCGCCCTGGCTCTGGAAGAGATATTCAATCGCTTCACCGATGCCGCGGCTGGCCTTGCCAAAGAACTGATGGCCTTTGGTGACGATTTCCTCAGTGGTGAAGGTGGATTTGGGCTTTGCGATGCTGCCGGTGGTTTGCGCCATTGACGTGGAGGACATGCTGGCAAGGCAAAGGGCAATGGCCAAGCCTACCGATTTTAGGAATTTGCTGCTCATCTTACCACCTCACGCATGGGCCACGCGCCACAGCGGGGCCAAGACTAGTCATCCAGAAAGTAGCGGAGAGGGCTTACGAGATGGTTAATTTAGCGCAAATTATGCGGCGCTGGCGATGAAACCCGGATTGTCAAAGCCGCGGTCGCGCTTGCCATAGCAAAGCGGCTGGCCGTCGCTGTTCAGCACCTTGCCGCCGGCGGCCAGCAACACCGCATGGCCCGCGGCCGTATCCCATTCCATGGTGCGGCCAAAGCGCGGGTAGAGATCGGCTTCTCCCGCCGCGATCAGGCAGAATTTGAGCGAGGAGCCGGCGGAGACCAGTTTGGCTACTTTCACTGTTTTGAGGTAATCATCGGTGGCGCTGTCCCGATGGCTGCGGCTTGCCACGACAATGGCGCCATCACCGGGGCAGGGGCGCACCAGCAGTTTTTTCCAGGTGATGGTTTCATCGCCGGCGATTTTGCCTTCGGCGGCGCCCTTGGCGGCGTCACCCCAAAAGATGCGCCCTTTGGCCGGGGCATAGACCACGCCCATCACCGGAACGCCATTTTCGATCCTGGCGATATTCACGGTGAATTCGCCATTGCGCGAAACAAATTCCTTGGTGCCATCCAAGGGGTCCACGAGATAGAAGCTTGCTCCCACCTGCGGAACGCGGCCGGCGGCTGCGGCTTCCTCGGAGATGACCGGGGTCTGGGGATCAAGCCTTGCCAGGCCCTCGAGGATAATGCGTTCGGCCGCTTCGTCAGCCTCGGTTACCGGCGTCAGATCGCTTTTGGTGCGGGCGCGGAAGTCCGTGGCATAGATCGCCATGATCTCGCGCCCCGCCAGAAGGGCAAGGTTTACCAATGATTTCATCAGGCTCGTAGGGGCTAGGGTCATAAGGATTCCGGGTGTTTTCGAGGGGTCTCTATGGGCGTGTCGAGGCGTGATCGTCAATGCAGAAATTTTTGCGGGGCTTTGCTAAAAGAAACCACCACGAATCACTTTTTATGGGGCCCCAATGACAGACGCGTCACGCATTTCCGATCTCGATCTTGCGGCACTTCTGTGCAGCCGCGTTTGCCATGACGTGATTTCGCCGGTTGGCGCCATTGCCAATGGCCTTGAACTGTTTGACGACCCGGAAATGGATGAGGAAACCAAGGCAACCGCCCTGGACATGATCCGCTCTTCGGCCAGGACAGCGGGCGCCAAATTGAAATTCTGCCGCATTGCCTTTGGCGCGGCGGGCACTGCAGGAGCGTTGATTGACCTGAGCGAAGCGGGCGAAGTGGCGCGCGGCTTTGTGGGCGAGGAAAAAGTCAAACTGGACTGGCAGGCCCCGCGCGAGAACCGGCCCAAGCAACAGGTGAAACTATTGCTCAACATGCTGCTTCTGGCCATTGCCGGAATTCCGCGGGGGGGCGTTGTGACAGTGGCGGCCGAGGGTGACACGCTCACGGTGCGCGCTTCGGGCGAGCGGGCCAAGATTTCAGAACCGCTGGCTGAGGTTCTGGCGGGAACCGCCGACCTCTCCATGCTCGATGCCAGATTGGTGCAGCCCTATTATTCAAAACAGCTGGCTGCTTCCGCCGGCCTCAAGCTGACCATGGCGATGAGCGGCGATGACGTGCTGGTGCAGGCCCAGGCGGCCTAGACAATGCCGGGGAGCCAGACTTCAAGCCTTTCACGGTTGAAACGTCGCATCGCGGCACATCATGCGTGTGGGAGCTTGGCGTTGTCTGGCATGAGCAGCAGGCGTGGACGCGGTTTCTAACGTCAAAGCGCGCGACAGAAGATGTCACGCGCTAACTCAATGATTGTTTAGAAGGCCGCGTTTAGGCGATCTCGCGGAAGTCTTCCTGGCCGGCCATGGGAGGCGCACCTTCGCGCAGGACGTAGCCGCGGCCCCAGACGGTTTCGATGAAGTTCTTGCCTTCGGCGGCGGTTGCCAGTTTCTTGCGCAGCTTGCAGATGAACACGTCGATGATTTTCAGTTCGGGCTCGTCCATGCCGCCGTAGAGGTGGTTGAGGAACATTTCCTTGGTGAGCGTCGTGCCCTTGCGTAACGAAAGCAGCTCGAGCATCTGGTATTCCTTGCCGGTGAGGTGCACGCGCTGGCCGCCCACTTCGACAGTCTTGGTATCGAGGTTCACCAGCAGTTCGCCGGTGAGGATAACTGATTGAGCATGGCCCTTGGAGCGGCGCACCACCGCATGGATGCGGGCAACGAGTTCGTCCTTGTGGAAAGGCTTGGTCATATAGTCATCGGCGCCGAAGCCCAGGCCTTTGACCTTGTCTTCAATGCCGGCAAGGCCGGAGAGAATGAGAATGGGGGTGCCGACCTTCGACACGCGGAGCGATTTCAACACTTCATAGCCCGACATGTCGGGCAGGTTGAGATCGAGCAGTATGATGTCGTAGTCATAGAGCTTGCCGAGGTCCACGCCTTCCTCGCCGAGGTCGGTGGTGTAAACGTTGAAGCCTTCGGACTTCAGCATCAGCTCAATGCTTTGGGCCGTTGCGGTGTCGTCCTCGATCAGCAGTACTCTCATCTCGAAACCCCTTTTGTGCGGCTCCCTGGTGGAGCCTTTTCAGTCGCGCAGTCTGGCAAGCAACGGGCCCTCAACGCGCAACTATCCGTTAACTCTGAATGTTAAGATAAGCTTAGAAAGGTTAACAAAACCTAATCTCGGTGCGGGACACTTTTACTTACTTTATGCCATATCTAGTGTTTTGACTCGCAAAGCATACCACATGTAGATTTCCATTCCAAATTGACGGGACAGGAAAGAGTTTTAATTGCACACCCGCGGAGTTTACCCAGCTTTAAGCTTACCCGTTCATGATGTTGGATGAAGCACGCGAATCCTCTGGTTAGTTGATTCGGCGAATCGTGCCTAGGGGCCGCGTTCAAGGCCCGGTTTGTTTTTGAGTTTGTGAGGACTTCCATGCGTTCACGTGAGACCCTTCTGCGACTGCACCGCTTCCGTACCGAGGATCGGCGTCGTCAGGCCGCTGACATCGATGGGATGATCCAGGACCTTACCAGAAAATATGACGAACTCGACTCGCATGTCAGGTTTGAAGAAAGCCGCAACGGCGTAACCGATCCAGCCAATGTAAACTACTCGATGGCGGCCAAGGCAACCCGCGGACGGCGCGACAATCTTTTGAAATCCATTTCCGACCTCAAGGATCAGAAAGCGGCCGTCCTGGCGCAGCTTGCCGATGAGGAAGTCGAATTGCGCAAAGTCGAAATGCTGGTGGAAAAGGAAAGCGGCGCATCATCAACTGCGTCCAGTTCAGCCGGCCTGCTGGCGGCCCACGCCCACTAAACTTTGCGCCTTCAAACGCAGGTAGGGGGCCCGCGCTTCATCGGCGATCTTCGCTAGGTGTGAAGGCAGTTCAACCGTTTTTTCCACGGGTGCGGCAAAGCCCGTGGAGTCCCACACGGCATTGTACCAATGGGGCGCCCAAACGCCATCAAAGCTCTTGGGTCCCTTGGGCCATTTCAACATGGCTTGGTCAAACGGAATTCCACAAGCCTTACAAAGTGCCGTGAGCACTTCGCGTGGATTCTTCAGCACATCATCGGCATCGATAACGGGCGGGGCACTTCCCCGCCTCTGCGCCACCGCGTCAAAAATTTCCGCCTGCTCGACAAATCCGATATCGCGCAGGGAAACATCCGCCCATTTCTTAGTATAACTGGCGAGCACCCGTTCGGGCGAGCGGATAAGAAAAGCGTTGGTCACCCGGTGAATCCAGCTACGGTCAAATCCCGGCAGCATGTGATGGGTCATGTGCTTCTGATAGAACACGGGCTTTGCCGAAGGCCTCGTGCATTTCGCAACAAGGGCATCCCAATCGCTTTCATTGGCCGCAATGATTTCGCCGCGCATGGGGTGGTCGTTGCCGTGATTGACCAGCGAGAAGGCGTAGAAGGGCTCATCCCAGGCGGCGCAATCGGCGCGATTGCCAAAGGCGTACATCATGGCCGTCGATATATTACGCGGGCCCGACCACATGGCGATGGAAACACTCATGATTTCAATTCCGTTGCAAAGAAAAACCAAACTGCAACTGCGGCGAGAAGCACGGCAAATATGCGGCCGAGCCGCCTGGACCAGACAGGATCAGTGAAAAACCTTGTGAAGCTTCCGGCAAGCAAGGCGATAGCCGTGTGGACTGCGGTCGCAACACCGACATAGAGGACAGTCAGCGTGGCAAGCTGTGTCAGCAAAGGCATTGCCGGATCGACAAATTGCGGAAGGACTGCGGCGAAGACAAGATAGGCCTTGGGGTTGAGTATGTTGCTCAGGAGCCCCTGGTTGAAGTAACGCAGAAGCGGCTCCTCAAATTGCGTGTCCTGTGGTGCCGTTGAATCACGCCAGGAGTCCCAGGCGAGGTAGAGCAAATAGAGCGATCCGGCCCAGCGCAGACCCTGAAACAGCCACGGGGTTGTACCGATCAGGGCTGAAACGCCAAAGGCCGCAGCCGCTCCCGCCACGCTCAAACCCAGCGCAACTCCGGCCACGGCGGCAAGTGCTGCCAGGCGTCCGCGCGAGGCGCCGAGCAGGGCAAGCCAAGCCATGTTCGGACCGGGGGTAAGTTCGATCAGCAGGGAAGCGGCCAGGAATTCCAGCACCATCAGAGGCTGCGCGTTTTTTCGCGGAGGCAAAGCGCTTTGTAGAGGCTTGAGAGTTTCTTGGAAATCGGGCCTGCGCCTTTCCAGTCCTCGGTTGACATCGGATGCCTTACAGGGCGGCCGTCAATCTCGCGCACCGGGATGAGGCCAGCAAAGGTTCCGGTAACGAAGGCTTCGTCGGCGCCATAGACATCATAAAGCGAGAACTGTTTTTCGAAAACAGGAATGCCATTGTCCTTGCACAGGCGGATCATGTTGCCCCGGGTGATGCCCGGGATGCAGTATTGCCCTGAAGACGTCCAGACTTCGCCGCGCCTGACGATAAAGAAGTGGGTTGAGTTGCAGGTGGCGACAAAGCCCAGGGGATCGAGCATGAGTGCTTCGTCGGCTCCGGCGTTCATGGCCTGCACGCAAGCGGTGATGCAATTGAGTTTTGAGTGCGAGTTGAGTTTCTGATCCTGCACGTCGGGTGCGCCGCGCCGGACATTCACCGTATGCAGGGTCATGCCGCGTTCAAATTTTTCGGGGCTTGGGGTTTTGTATTCGGGGATGATGACGATTGTCGCCGGTGAGATTGTGACGCGCGGATCCTGGTAGGGCGTGGCCTTGACGCCACGCGTTACCATCAGGCGGATGTGGACGCCATCGCGCATCTTGTTGGCATCGATGCAGGCGAACAGACGCTTTACCAGTTCTTCCGGACTTATGCCCACATCCATGAATATGGCCTTGGCTCCTTCGTAGAGCCGTTCCACATGGGCATAGAGAAATGGCACGCCGCCATCGACCAGCCGCAGGCCCTCCCACACGCCATCGCCGAGTATGAAGCCGGAGTCGAACACCGACACCAAAGCCTTGTCGCGCGGATAAAGCTTACCATTGATGGAGATGAGGATATCCGCGTTGCGAGGATCGATTTTGATGTCGTGGAGGGTTTGGGACATAATCCGCAATCTTTATCGCACGTTTCAGGGGGCGGCAAGCACGCTGGAAAACAGGCCAAAGATTGGGCGGCACGGGTTCAGCGCACCGCCAATCCTTCGTACATTAATTCGCCTCGGTAATGCACACTGTATGAATGCCGTTGTCCAATGTATTGGTGGTGCAGGCCTTGCCGCCTTTGCACAAGTCGTTTCCGACAGTGTTAACATCTCCACCCAAGCGCTCGCATTCGCTTGCCGTGAGGGGAGCCATGGTCGACATGGGTGCGTCAGCACCAGTCGCGGCTGCGCCTTTTTTCTTACTTGCAGCTTCAGCAGGAATGGTGAGGCTGGACGCTATAGTGACCGCAGATAAAATCAAAGTCAGGGTTCTATGACGCATGACCTACTCCACTTCCGTGATGCAGGCTGTGTGCCAGGCACCATCCAGGGTTTGAGTTGTGCATTCCTTGCCGGCCTTGCAGTTCGCGTCGTTGGATACGCGGCCACCGAGGCGTTTGCACTCGCTGGCGGTCAGGGGAGCCATTTGCGATGCAGGCAATGCCTGGCCGGCGGCGGCTGAGTCCTTTGCGGATTTCGAACCAGCTTCGGCAGCACCCAGAGGCACCAGCAAGGTGAGCAGAAAAGCGCAGCAGGCGCTGCGGCATGACAATGCGCTGCTCATCACGATGCCTCTAAGCAAACAAAGTGCTGATCGCCATTGGCGCTACTCATTTTACAGGTCTTGCCGCTCTTGCAGACACTGTCATTTTTTACACTGCCGCCAAGATTGGTGCATTCCTTCTTGGTGAGTGGTGCTACTTGCGACGAAGGCAGTTCGTCAACCGGGGCGCTGGCTCCGGCTTTCGTGCCGGCCTGCACAGGCAGTGTTGAAATGGCGCCTGTTGCGAGCATGGCAAGGGCAATAATGAATGTCTTCGACATGAGATTTCTCCTTGGGTTAGGATTCGAATCATTTCATTCGGACGGCGAGCCGCCCTCATGACCGCCATGCTAATGTTCTGCAATGAACCCAAACTGAAATGTGTGTTCATCGGCAGTTCACCTGTTCATTCGAATTTCGGCTTTCTGCATGTGTTGCTGGGATTTGCTGCCATTGAGCGGGAGAAATCTGCTCGCCGAATGTATTTGATGATTAACAGATGGTAAAGTTCTCAGGTGAAATTTTCCGGTTTGGCGGGGCCCGGAACCGCGGACGGCAAGCTTGTTAGAAGACGAGCCAAAAACCGTTCCACACGACGAGTGCGATCTTTGCCGTGGCGGCGTGAAAGTGGTTACCCGCATAGCGGTCAGCGCTGCGCCAGGCGCCGACGGCCGCAAAGAGGGAATAGGGCAGGGGAAGGAAATGCGCAATGATTGCATAGGCGATGGGGGCCCCGGCCAGAATGAACATGAGGGTGGCAAGGGAGGCGGCAAGGTTCAAGACAAAGGCATAGGTGATTGCGTAGCGCCAGAAGGCCTCATGCAACGGTAATTGACCCAGCCAGAGCTGCCTGAATGACGTGGATATCTTCATTGTGTTCTAACTTCTTCCATCATTGTCTTCCCAGGCCTGATCGTCACCCAGTGGTGAAACAGCGCGGTCGCCGGCCAATACGCGTGAAAGTTCAGCGCGGCTGCTGCGGACGATATCGACCATCTTGTCATTGTCGCCGGCGTGGCGGGCCTGTTCGCGAACAACTTTCTCATCGAATTTCTTGAAGGTATTGGCGGCGCGGTGGGCTTCAAAGGGATGCTGCCCCAGGGCAACCAGCACATCTTCGCCCATATCCAGGGAAGATGAAAAGACTTCGCGGTAGACATCATTCACGCCGGCGTTGATCAGCTCATAGGCGTGAACCCGGTCAAAGACCCGGGAAAAAATCCGCAAATGAGGAAAATGCTTCTTCACGGTGGCGACAATCCCGGAAATTTTTTCGCGCTCATCAACAGCGATCACCAGAACTTCCGCGGTGCGCGCCCCTGCAGCTTCCAGCAGGTCGACCCGCGAAGCGTCACCGTAAAAAAGCTTGAAACCAAACTTGCGCAGCGCGTCGATCTGTTCTGCATCGTGGTCGAGGACCACGGTTTTATAACCCTTGCCTTGCAGCATGCGGCCCACGGTCATGCCGAAACGGCCGTGGCCCGCGATGATCACCCTGGCGGTTTCGTCAATCACGTCGGCGTCCCTGATCTGGCCGCCGCGGGCAAAGAGCGGCTGGACAAAATTTTCATTGGCGATGAAAAGAAGCGGCGCCAGGGCCATGGAAATTGCGACAATCGCAACGAGCACCGCGGCCTGAGTGGCAAGCAGAAGCCCGAGGCCCAGGCAGAATGAAATCAGCACAAAGGCGAACTCGCCGCCTTGCGCCAGCGAGAAGGCGAAATGGGCGCTGTCGGGGCCTTTCATGCGAAAGATGCGGGCGATGACGTAAAGAACCACGAGCTTGAGGATGACGAAACCCAGGACTAGACCGAGAATCTGCAGGGGATTGGCCATAAGCAGGTTGAAATCAATGCCGGCGCCCACCGCCATGAAGAACACCGCCAGCAAGAGGCCCTTGAAGGGATCGAGATCCATTTCAAGTTCATGGCGGTATTCGCTTTCGGCCAGAACCACGCCCGCGAGGAAGGTGCCGAGAGCGGCGGACAGCCCGACAAACTGCATCATCAGGGTGATGCCGACGACGATGAGAAGGGCAAAGGCCACAAAGATTTCGCGGATGCCGGATTGGGCGACAAAGCGGAACAGTGGCCGCATGAGATAGCGGCCGGCCAGCACAATGGCCGCAACGGCGGCGAGCACGCTGAGGGTTTGGGCCCAGGCCGGAAGTTCGGCGATGAGGCTGGTACTTTCGTGGGCCGTCGATTGCTGGACCGCCAGCAACGGCAGGAGCGCCAGCATGGGGATGATGGCGATATCCTGGAACAGCAGCACCGAGAATGAGGACTGGCCGGCAAAGGTCTTGAGCTGGCCGCGCTCGTTCAGGCTCTGGATGACGATTGCCGTTGACGACATGGCGAGGATAAGGCCGGCCGCGATGGCAGCTTTCCAGTCGAGGCCGATGAAATAGGCGGCAAGGGCAATTGACGCCGAGGTGCCCAGGACCTGCAATCCGCCCAGCCCCAGGATTGGCTTGCGTAGGGACCAGAGTTTTGACGGCTGCAATTCAAGCCCGACCAGGAACAACATCACGATGACGCCGAACTCGGCGAAATGCAGCACGTCCTGGCCCTCGCTGCCGACGAGGCCAAGAACGGCGGGGCCAATCAGGATGCCCGCCACGAGATAGCCAAGCACGGAACCGAGGCCCAAGCGCGAGGCAATCGGGGCGGCAATCACGGCGGCGGCGAGATAGACAAAGGCACCGATGAGAAAATCCGGGAGGTGCATGGCTTTAAGCTTTCTTCAGGGCAAAATTGCCCGGCAGGGAGTAATTGAGAGCGATATTTCCCAGAGGCGCGATTTTCCCATCGCGCAAGCCGATGATGAGATCACGGTAATTTTCCACCCGCTGAACGAGGTCGGTTTCCGGAATGCGGCGGCCCACAAAAATGGCAAAGGGCTCAAGATAGGCCATGCCGCAGAGATAGGCCGTTTGATTGAAAGGGTTGAGAAGTTCGCGGATTTCAAAACGGTTTTTGCCCTTCGGATTGTAAAAATGTTCGGGGCCGCCGGTTGAAATCGCCTGCATCATGAACTTGCCATGGAGCTTTGTGCCCAGATTGCCATAGGCCCAATTATGCTCAAGCACGAGATCGAGCCATTCCTTGATGATTGCGGGTGAGGAATACCAGTAGAAGGGGTGCTGCAGGACGACGAGGTCATGCTCAAGCAACAGCGCCTGTTCGTGGTCGACATCAATCAGGAAATCCGGATAGGCGGCGTAGAGGTCGTGAATGGTAACACCTTCCAGATTCCGGATGGCGCCGAGCATTTGCACCTGGACAATTGACTCAGACATTTTGGGATGGGCGAAAATGACGAGAATTTTCATCGCCCGAATATGGCGGGTGGCTCCAAGAATGAAAAGGGCCGGAAACTTTCGTTTCCAGCCCTGTACTCATCACGCAACAGACCTATTGGCGGTATTTCTGAATCTTTGTGGTGCGAAGCCCTGCCAAACCATGGCGGTCAATCGACCTTTGCCAGCCTAGATACTCTTCAACCGTGAGAACATAACGGTCACAGGCCTCTTCCAAACTCAGCAGACCGCCGCGCACAGCCGCCACCACTTCCGCCTTGCGGCGGATTACCCAGCGATGACTGCCGGGTGCGGGCAAATCGGTAATTGTTAGGGGGCTGCCATCGGGACCGATGACGTAATTAACCCGGGGACGCAACTGACCGTTCATATTGAACTCACAAACCTAAAAACGCAGGTACTCAAGAGATGCCAAGCTAGGACAGGTCGCTTAAGAATGAGCTAAACGCTTATGAATAAATCGCAAATTCCGGGCCCCAAGTGCTTCAATTCAGGACAGATTTGCGGGGATTATTGCGTTTTGGGGGATTTGCGCCCATCTAGGCCCGATGAAGCTGGATAATGCCGTTCTCGATGCCGTTCATGCGGCCATGGGCCTTGGGGGAGATCCCGGGGAGCACCGGGTTGTGGTGGCCATGTCGGGAGGGGTGGATTCCTCGGTGGTTGCCGCCATGCTGAAAGTTGCGGGCTATGATGTGGTCGGCATCACCTTGCAGCTTTATGACCATGGCGAGGCGCTGCGCCGGAAGGGGGCCTGCTGTGCGGGCCAGGACATTCATGATGCCCGGCGGGTGGCGGCGGCTTTTGACATTCCGCATTATGTGCTCGACTTTGAAAGCCGATTTAAGGATGCGGTCATAAATGACTTCGTTGCGGGCTATCTGGCCGGCGAAACGCCCATTCCTTGCGTGAAGTGTAACCAGACCGTTAAATTTGCCGATCTCCTGCAGCGGGCGAAGGACCTGGACGCGGCAGCGCTGGTGACCGGCCATTATATTGAAAGCCGGGCGCGGGGCGATGGCTCGGGACATCGCGATCTCTTTACGCCCGCCGACATGGCGCGCGACCAGAGCTATTTCCTGTTTGCCACCACGCAGGAGCAGGTTGATTTTCTGCGCTTTCCCCTGGGCGCGCTGCCCAAGGCTGAAACACGGCGCATTGCGGGCGAACTTGGACTGGTAGTGGCGGACAAACCGGACAGCCAGGATATCTGCTTTGTGCCGCAGGGCCGATATGCCGATGTGATCTTGCGGCTGCGCCCGGATGCGGCGGAACCCGGAGATATCCTTCACCTGGATGGGCGGGTGCTCGGCCGCCATGAAGGCATCATCCATTATACGATAGGCCAGCGGCGCGGGCTTGGCATCGCGGAGGCGGAGCCGCTCTATGTAGTGAAGGTGAATGCCGCAACGAAGCAGGTGGTGGTGGGCCCGCGGGAGGCCTTGAAGCAGAGCGACATCCGTTTGGCCAATTTCAACTGGCTGGGACAGAAGGCGCTGAACGAAAAGGCACAGCCGGTTTTTGCCAAGATCAGGTCAACGCGCCCGCCGGTGGAGGCGGCATTGCGGAAAGGGCCTGAAGGTTCAATCGTCACGATCCTTGAGGGCGAGTATGGCATATCGCCGGGGCAGGCTTGCGTGCTTTATGATGGACAGGGGCCGGGCGCGCGGGTTCTGGGCGGCGGCTTTATTGCATCTGCTGCAAACCAGGGGTAGAGTCAGCGGATGACCGTGCCGCTAAAATCTTCCAGCAAGGCAAACAGACGCTCAAAACTCTTTTTCCTGAAACAATACCTGCGCAATCCCTTCGGCACCGGCGGCGTAGCCCCCAGCGGCCGCCAACTGGCGAAACTCATGGTTGCGAGAATTGCCCCGCAGCCAACAGAGGTCATTGTGGAACTGGGGCCGGGAACGGGTGCGTTTACGCGTGAGCTTCTGGCGCAAGGCGTTGAACCTGCCAATCTGATTCTCGTTGAGTTCAATAAGGAGTTTGTAAAATTCCTGAAACGCGAATTTCCAAACCTGCGCATTGTCGAGGGTGCGGCACAGGATCTGCCGCAACTTCTGAAAACGCTGGGGCAAACATCGGTTAAAAAGATAATCTCGGGCATTCCGCTGCGCAGCATGAAGCCGGCGGAGTGCCGGCAAATAGCCATGGCGGTGGCCGCCGTGCTTGCACCCGGGGGCAAATTTGTCCAGTTCAGTTATTTCAAAGCCTCGCCTGTGCCAAAAGAGGTGGCGGCGGAGGCGGGACTGGCCGGAGAATGTGTCGGCGGTGTGTTAAACAATGTGCCGCCAGCCTTTGTCTGGCAATACACCAGGTCCACATAGGCTCCTTGCTCTGAACTTGGCACCCCCCTATAGTTTGAATGAGCGGGAGAAGCTGTTTCGTGGCCAAGCGGATAATCAAAAAACCAAACATTGACCTGGAAGTGAAGAAGGGCATCGCCTGGGCGGTGCATGTCTTTACGACATGTGGAATTGTTGCGGGATTCCTGGCGCTTGTGGAAGTATTGAACAATGATCCGGTCAAAGCCTTCATGTGGCTTGGCATTGCACTTTTTGTTGATGGCATTGACGGCTCGCTGGCGCGCAGGGCGAAGGTGAGCGAGTACACGCCCAATTTTGACGGCGGCTCGCTTGACTACGTCATTGACTTTTTCACCTATGTGGCCGTGCCCGCTGTCATGGTCTACTGGTTTGAAATGGTGCCCCTGGACTGGTATTTTTCCAGCAGCACCTGGAGCCTTGTGGCGGCTGCCACCATCATGGCGGTTTCGTGCTATACCTTCGCCAATGTCGGCATGAAATCCGAGGATTATTATTTTGTCGGCTTTCCGGCGATCTGGAATGTGGTGGTGCTTTATTTTTACGTTCTCGACACGGGCTGGCTGGTCAACGGCCTCACCATCATCATCCTTTCAATCCTCACCTTCATTCCGATCAAATTCGTGCATCCGCTGCGCGTGACCCATTGGCGCAACATCACAATTCCCATGACAGTCCTGTGGGCGGCCATGACGCTTTCGCTGGTGATCAGCAGCAAGGACAAGGGCCCGACGGACGCGATTTACAAAATTGAGCTCTGGGTTTGGATTGCCGCTTCGCTCTATTTTGCTTGGATTTCCCTGTGGCGGACCTTTGTTCAGGGCGACCCTGAACGCCCGGATGAAGCGCACTAAAACCTCATGCGCATTCTTGCGATCTCGGGCAGCTTGAGGGCATTGTCGTTTAATACGGCAGCTTTGCAAGCCTCGGCCGTCCTGGCGCCCGCTGGTTTGGAAATTGTCCTTTATGTCGGCATGGGTGACTTACCGCATTTCAATCCGGACCTGGATACAGATGAACCACCCGAGTCCGTCAAAGCGTTTCGTCGCGAAGTTGGGACCAGTGACGGGTTGCTCCTTGCCGCACCGGAATATGCGCATGGCATTGCGGGGGCGTTCAAGAATGCATTGGACTGGCTGGTCAGTTGTGTTGAATTTCCGGATAAACCCGTTGCCTTGATCAATGCATCGGAACGCGCAACACATGCGCAGGGTCATTTGCGTGAGATACTTGCAACAATGTCAGCGCGGCTGATTGACCGGGCTTCCATCACGTTGCCCCTTATGGGCCGGAATCTTGACGCTGCCGGCATCCTGGCGGATCCTGAATTGTCGGGCCAATTGCAGGCCGCTTTGGCCATGTTTCTGGCTGAAATCAATGCCCTGAAAGATGGCAGCGAGAGAGGGACTTGAACCCCCGAGCACACAACTTGACTTCCGGTGGGGTAACTTCCTATAAGCCGACGCAGATTTGGCGAGGTAGCTCAGTTGGTTAGAGCACGGGAATCATAATCCTGGGGTCGGGGGTTCAAGTCCCTCTCTCGCTACCAAATCTAGTTTTATCCACATATATCAAAATCCAATTTCTATATAATTCCGGCAGTATTTACAGAATTTATGGCTGCTAAAGTGTTTTACTGTCCATTGACATCCTGGGGCAACCTGGGGCAACTATTGGGGCAACACGCATCTTCTCAAAGGAGTTGCCCCATTGGCCCTTGTAGACACGGCAATTCGTAATCTCAAGCCAGGTGAAAAATCGGTCAGAGTATTCGACGGTGGGGGACTGTATCTTGAGGTTGCACCGGCTGGTGGAAAATGGTGGCGATTTAAATACCGCTTTGACGGCAGGGAAAAGCGAATTTCACTCGGGGTATACCCAGACGTGACACTGAAGGATGCGCGCGAACGTCGCGACGAGGCGCGTCGGTTGCTAGCTAAAAATATCGACCCCAGCGAAAGTCGCAAAGCAACGAAAAAGGGCAGATCTGAGCTCCTTGGAAATAGTTTTGAATTGGTAGCGCGAGAATGGATCAGAAAGTTTTCATCAACTTGGGTAGCAGGCCATCAGGACCGAGTTGTTCGCCGTTTTGAGCGCGACATTTTTCCTTGGATTGGCAGAAGACCCATTGCGGAACTTACGGCTCCCGATTTGCTTACCTTGGCTCGCCGAATAGAAAGCCGGGGAGCACTCGAGACTGCCCATCGCGCCTTGAGCAATTGCGGCCAGGTGTTTCGCTATGCAGTTGCAACTGGGCGAACATTAAGGAATCCGTGCGGCGACCTTCGAGGGGCATTGACTCCCGTTAAAAGTCGTCATTTTGCAGCTACCACGGATCCAAAACGCCTAGCGGAGATTCTAAGAGCGATGGACGGCTATCAAGGGACTTTTGCCGTACGTTGCGCGCTAGATTTGGCGCCGCTCTTGTTCGTTCGTCCTGGAGAGCTACGTAAGGCCGAGTGGGCGGATGTCAACTTTGACACACAAGAGTGGCGTTTTACAGTAAGTAAAACGCAGACTCCCCACATTGTTCCGCTTTCGAGACAAGCTGTCGACATATTGAAAGAGCTGCAACCACTTACCGGTCGTAGTCGCTATGTGTTTCCCGGAGCGCGCAGCAACAATCGCCCGATGAGTGACAATGCAATTCTCGCTGCTTTGCGCCGCCTGGGCATTGAAAAAACGGAAATGAGCGGCCATGGCTTTAGAGCAGTCGCTCGAACCATTCTTGATGAAGTTCTAGGAGTGCGTCCCGATTTCATTGAGCATCAACTTGCTCATGCCGTGCGGGACCCCAATGGGCGCGCCTATAACAGAACCGCTCATCTAGCCGAGCGACACAAAATGATGCAGCTATGGGCTGACTATCTCGAAAAGTTAAAGATGGGAGCAGAAGTAATAACTTTAGGACGAAGTGCATGACCGCCTCTGAACCATGGTTTGGAAACAGGCAGTGGGGATATGAATGGCATCCTTAACTCCCCCGCGACCACCCGGCAGAAAATTACCATTAAAGCGAGCGGCGCTTCTTATTATAGGGCGGGATCCCGATATAGAACCTGAACTTTCGCTGGACGATTTCAAGCAAATGCCTGAGCTTCCGAGAGTTCTGTCGGTTCTTAGTACAGGACTTAAAAAGGGATTGATTAGAGGAACAATCGTTTATCGTGAACCAGTACATGAGGTAGACTCTGCGGTTATCAATGAAATCGACGAAGCGAAATCAACCATTTTGCTCGATTCGCTGGACATGTTTGTATCGACCTGGGAGTATTTCAATGGTCAGTCGCTGAGCGGCCCATTGGCAACGGAGAGACCATTACAAGATTACATGGATCCGCAGCATGGCCGTTATGCTCCTAAATTGGCGGCGGCAGTAAAAGCTTGGATTGCTGTGGGAGAAAAATCGAAAAATTCGCCAAGAACGCCAAAACAATTGCTGGAAGAATGGCTGCTAAAACATGCTGCTGAATTCGGTTTGCAGGATAAGCGGGGAAATCCAAATAAACAGGGAATTGGAGAAGTGACGAAGGTGGCTAATTGGAAACTCAAGGGAGGTGCCCCCAAGTCTCCCGCTAATCGCAGAGGAACTTAGATTCGCTAGAGGAGGGCCCTCCAGTCGCGCGGCCGTTATCTGAGAGCCCTCAATAATTGAAACCGTAGGTGAGTTATTTTTAACCCTCCTAAATATTAAGTACCAAGAAATTGTGTCCAAGGTGTTCCTGCATTCAGATACACAGGAGTATCACTTAATGGACCAAATCCCCCTAGAAGGTTACCTTCGCATTCGCCAAATCCTTGGTGATGCGAAAGCCACCCCTCCGATTCTTGCAATTATACCAATATCCAAAAGCAGTTGGTGGCAAGGTGTTAAATCCGGGCGGTTTCCCAGGCCAGTTAAACTTGGACCTCGGACGACCTGCTGGAAAGTGAGCGACATCCGGGATCTCCTGAAATGAAGATTCCCCGTATCTACATAAGCCCCACTTTGAACAGCAATGGAATGCCGCGATATAATAGCCAGGGACCCCTTTATGATGCCAAGTATCAGGGCAGGGTGATTGTCAAAGGCTCGAGAGAACCAGGCCACGATAGCGCCCGAGTGCTCAAGGCCCTTAGCGTTACGGGCCTGCTGGAGGTTTGGGACGAGGTTTTACCATACTGCAGGTTCCGGCTAGATATTGACGAGGCGGCCGGTCTTACGATTCAAGAGGGAGAAGGTCGTCCCCTCTACCGTAAATTCAAATCTTTTGCTGGCCGAGAGAGCGTAGATGGCGTTTTGAGAAAAGATGGTGTCGCCATAGCGCAGGCACCCAAAAACCCTTTTATGGTCGGACCACCAACCTCAACTGATCCGATACTCCGTGTTGTTACTCAACACTCCAACAAGTCTAGGTGAATGATCCATTTGTTTAACATTCACAATGAGGTGCTATGTGGCCATTAGAGTGAAAGGTCGGAAGACCAACTCTCCGCGCGACGGCGAAGGCTTCATTTATCACACGCTTGATTTGATGGCTTCGCCCGCATGGCAGGGTCGATCAATTGCCTGTGCACGGTTGGTTGATTTTCTCGAACTTGAGCATGCCCGTCACGGCGGTGCAGAAAACGGTAGCCTCCTCGCGCCCTATACCCAACTCGTCGAATTTGGGATCGGCCGGCGATTGATCGCCCCCGCCATCAGGGAAGCAGAACGCCGCGGATTGATCCGGGTTGAGCGTGGAGGAAAAAAGGGCACAGCTATTACGGAACTAAATCGGTTTACCCTGACTTACTTCTGGACCAAGCGGATTGAGAACGGATTGTGGAATTGGCAAGAGGAAACCGACGACTGGCGCAGGGTTACTGAGCAGAACAAAATAGGTGCACTTAAGTGCACTCCAACGGTGCACAATAGTGAACCAGTGCCAGTGCACGAAAGTGATCTAACTTCATCCCAACACACTGAAATCGCTATACCCGCCGCAGTTCACAATAGTGAACCCCCTTCTATATCTTGGGTACATCCCGACACATCACCCAAGCAGCGAGGGCGAAGTGAGCCTTCCTCCAAACCAGAACCTTCCTCCCTTCCCCTTCAATCTGACTCGCCAAAGGCGAAACCTTCAAGCGCAGCCCATCTTCTCCAAACCCCACGCATGAAGCGGCAAGCCCTATTGGCTCACGGGAGAACCTCATGACCTTCACCCACCATGTCAGGTTCACAGTTACACCGAAGGCCTCATTGAGCGCGGCACGGGCCAGCTGCCATCGGTGGTCAAGCTCCCAGCCTCTCTGTCACAGTCGCGCCCACGGCTACAGCGCAGGCCATGGCAAGGCTATTGCGCCGCCTGGCCGATGAACTAGAAGGGGCAACAGTATGAGGGAGGGGCATGCGATTGTCCACAGTGCCGGCAGTAGCGGACCGGCGCGGAAACGCAAATGACATAAACGGGACCTTTAAACCGCTTTGATGCCTCCGGGTAGCTTTGGGGGCAACAGCAACGTAATTTACAGCCTTACCGATCCGAACGAATTAAGTCTCTCGGGTCTCACCTTCAGTACCTCGACAGCCTTCGTGAACCTGTTCTACGCGACTTGGTGGAGGGAAGAATTAGTGGGTTTTACCAGTGGACGAGGGGATATCTCCATTTCAGCGGTAGCGCCCGTTCCAATCCCCGCCGCACTCCCACTGTTCGCGGCAGGGCTCGGTGCAATGGGCTTCATGGGGTGGCGTAGAAAGCGGAAGGCTGCTGCTTAGTCAAAAAATCCCCGCGGCTTTCAGCAGGGGGGCTAGTGTATTTACAGGCGCCCGGCGGCCCATTTCGCTTCCCCTAGAGACAATGGTGCTTCCGGTAACGCATCCACCGGCTCCGCAACACGTGGGATTGGTCGCTCTATGGCTCTCTTCAACTCAGGAAGCAGTCCATCACCGCGCATCGATGCATTTAAAAGAAAGAAGTGTGGACATCTGTGGCCTCCAATTAATTGAGAGGCATTATGGTAGCCCTCAGTTTTAGGCCACCCGATTTCGCACCGGCCCAAAAAATCCCCGCCACTTATGCAAGGAGCGGGGATCAAGTTGGAGAATCCGGACTCAGAGGAGCCCGGGCATCGGGGAGACGCCGCACAGGTAATGGGTGCAATCTTTTAAGGTTCCGCCTCTTTGTGTGTCGTACGATTCCGTACGTGAAATCTATGATGCTTAGTGCCGGGAGCGTGTGGTGCGCTGCCGGCTCAAGTTCTTAAGGTGTCATTCACAGACAAGAGGATTGGATCTGCCATCCCACTCTGTAGAGCAATTGTCGTACACTTGTTGGATTGGTTTCGTTCCAAAAACGCAGTAGCTCAGTGAAACTGCTAAGACGACTAGCAGAATAGTCGGTGGAATTCGATCACGCCAATCTTTCACCGTTTCCCCTTTAACCCAAGCTCGCATCGACAGTCGGGATGCCGTGGTAGAGGGCGAATCCACCCAATGCAGAACCCAGGATAAAAAGGGCCGCGCCTGGCGTGCCGCTATTTTTTGCATGCGTTCCGATTAGGCCGCGGGCGTTGCAATGTTTGATCCAAGTGGTACATTTGTATAGCAGAGGGAGAACTGCGAATTTAGCAGTTGCGAGGGCGCCCATCCTTGCCAGCCATAGGCCTTTTTCCCATTCGGACTTACGTGATCCAATCGAAAGACGGACCAATTCCTCCCTGTAAGCTTGTCCCGACCGCCAATCATTGCCCTAACCACTTCCAGGACCGCAGCGATAGAAAAATGTTTACTGCGGCAGCACCTTCCAAGCATTTTCATGATTTTCCGCCTGTTTCCAAAGGATGCCGGTCATTGAATAGTCATTTGGACGGAGCAAGCGCCTAAGCTCGCTTTCGATGTACGTATTTACTTGAGTTTGTTTCAGCACGAAAAACCTGTTCGCATTGTCGTCGGGAACAAATGTTAAAACATAGAACAGTCCCGCTCGAGCAATTTTGCGCTTAATAACCCATGGGTTGGGTCGATAGAGCCCTTTCACATCAACAAGAAACATTTGCTTGAACTTCGGGCTTACAACCATCAGGTCGGCAAGCGGCGTAGCATTTCCCATAGTAAACGAAACTTCATAACCCCGTTTGCACAACTCCGATGCGACCGCGTACTGAGCAGCCCATTGCGTTCGATGAGCATGCCGACGATCTATCTTTTTGGGAATCATTTCCACTGTATTCCCCCGTTTTAGATTTTCCCCGAATTTTTTCGTGTTCTGCCAGGACGAGGCTCTGAATCAAATCCTTGACTGGCCATAACGCCCAGAATGGCGTTTTAAGAAGAAAAGGTGCTGACATAGCCCCTACACCAAGAAACCGGTCTACGACCTCACCACCCAAATCTAGCGTTGTCCAGCATGCAGTGCAACCGTAGGAAGCGGCGTGAGGAAATTCTTGGCACACAGGCGCCGTAGCCCACTCTTGAAACCCGCGTCGTACCGGAGCAAATAGAGCAACAGGAGACTGAAAATGACGGCACAGGCGTACGCCAAGCTCCACAGGAAGTTCCTGACGGAAAACAACCCGGGGATGCTGGCGGAAATATCGAAAACCAGCGAGGGGCTGGCACCCTACCTGCAACGGATTGGGGAGCAGGCAATGGAAATGTACGACCATCTGAGCAGCCAGATGCAAACATCACCCAACCTCCCGACCGACTACGCGAAAAGGTTAGAAGCCCTGCAGGCGATTCCGTTGACAGTGGAGGAAATCGTGCTGGACGAACTGATCTATCAAACACGCAAGAGCGCGTAATAGCTCCAATACATAGAACATTGCCCGTCCCTCTACGCGCGCTGCACTGGGTTCCCTATCCGAACGTCAGGTAATAACTCGCGGTCAATACCGCAGCTGCGAGATTTGCTAGATCTTTTTGTGCCCGACTCACTATGTTGCGCTTCGGTAGGAAGTTGCAGAGAAATCCGAAATGTCCAGCCAATGCCTCAAATTTGAAGTTGTCTGACACTGTGGAGAACGTTCCGTTCATGGAAACCCAACTAATATCCGTTTCTTGGGTTTTCTTACAACTAACACGCGCTTCGCCGCAATGAGGGCTCTTTTTCGCGCTTCACGGTCCTGCCCTGGCTTGGGTTTTGCGGTCTGCGGTTTGGATGCGTGCGATTTTACTCGACCTTTGACTTTACGTCCCTGCTTTCGCGCAATGGCTGCCGCCTCTTCCCTTCTTTTTTTTCTTAAACGCGCGTCTCGTAAAGGTTCCATCTTTATGGAGCGTTCTAGCTCTTTAGCTCGCCGCTTTTTCGCGGACTTTCTCTCTCGCAACTGCTCAGCTCGCTCTGAATCAGTAAGACTATCCCACTTTTCCCTTGCCTGCTTCGCCATTTCCTTTCGCTGCTGATCGCGAAGGACTGTCCAATCGTCGTGGAATGTGCCCTTTGTGCTAGCACTTGCTCCGGCAACCGCAATATCACTCAAGGGTTCCCTGCCATGTCGACGAATGACAAGTTCTTTATTTGACCTGGACCAATTGAGCCTGCCACCCATTCTCGTGACTCCACCGCCTCTACTTGTAACAAAGGAACTTATCTCAAACGACGAAAAGAGCAAACATCCCCATGGCAGTGCGAAAAAGTCCACCTGCCACCCTTGGACCTAGCCGCTCCTATACGATGCACGCGTAGCCCTAAGCAGTCTGGGGCTGCGTCACTCAATCCTGACATTAGGAGAGAAATTCATCCTTCCTCCATAAATTCAAATTCTTCACTGGCCATGAGACCCTGGAAAGCCTTTCTGAACCTCTAGTACTTCGGGCCCGAAGTCAAAGGCCATCCACCACGCGAGGCAGGTGTTTGCGGCGCGTTCGGGGTGACCGATCACGGTATAACCCGATTGGAATTTGCGGGAGATCAAAAATGAGAAAATCGTCGGAGCGCTATCGGATGGTTGATGTCGAAAGCTTTATGCCTCCGCGTACTTCGGAGTAACATGGTGAGGTTCACATCCGTGAATCCGAGCGAAGACCAGTATGGTTCATGCGTCAAGCTGGGCGGTATCTTCCAGAATATCGCAAGGTCAGGGAGCAAGCTGGTTCTTTTTTAGATTTGTGTTATTCGCCACAGCTTGCCGCTGAAGTGACGTTACGCGGCGCTATGATCTCGATGCGGCAATTATCTTTGCAGACATATTGGTTGTCCCGCATGCCATGGGCAATGGCCTGTCATTTGTGGAAGGTGAAGGACCTAATCTGGAGACTGTGAGAAGCAGTTCTGATTTAGCGCGGCTAAAGCCTGGATTGAAATCCGCACCAATCGCGGAGCAAACCCAACTGCTTTGCCCTGCAGACGTCATAGGCAACGCCGTCAAGGTCATCCGGATTGCCACGGGCCGGCGCGGCTAGGGCCAAATCCATGAGCGCCCAGCGCGCGAAAGAGATTTCTAAGACAGCGGCAAAAGCTCGCTGGGAAGGCTAAATACCCTCGTCATCACCAAAGTCCATGGGTATAGTTTCGCCAAATCTTGGGTGAATGCGATCAATTTTATTCTTAAAATCTTTATAGTCATTACTGAGCTTCATAATGGTAACGACAGATGCCAAGTGTTCCCGCAGCTTTGGATGGCCCAATTCCGGCGTCAGCTTCCGATGCATTTGATGTTTTCGGTGCCCCGAAGTGTTTTTAGGTGTTGTCCGTCCAAGTTCTTCGCGAACCCCAGGTGCCAATCGGTCGTAGACTATATCATTTGTGAGATGACCGAAATATTGCGGTCTTCTCACCGTAGCCTTTGGAAACTCAAGGTTTCGGAGACGAAATATCTCCTGATAGAAATCGAGAGAAAAGGTATAAACCCAAGGCTGCAACTCCTTGGCTATAAATTTCTCAAGAATTTTTGCTAGCGCATCTGTGGCTCTATCTCGCTGATAGCCAGTGGCCTCATCAACTAACGCAATAATGCCAACTTTGGCTAAGCCTCGAATGAGAATATCTGCCTTGCTAGCAATATGAATCTGTGACGACGCAAGGGCGTCTTTATCGCGGGCTTTTAGATAAACTTCGCACACCTGGGGTAACATTTCAGCGCGATACCCAAATGCCCGATGTCCGGAAGGAAGCTTAAATTCAATCTGGCTAGACGTCACATATAAATCATCTGAAATAAAGGGTTTTAGATTTTTCGCCGTCAAAAATGCAGGAAGGTTGACGTCAGCGTTATAAAAACCTCTTCCCTTTGCCTGCCTTGATCGGCCCAGTGCTCGCATCATGTCACTCTGCGTCAGAACACGAGTTCCGTCTTCAAGGACCGCACAAGATATTTTGACGTCTCCGATTGAGATGTCACCAGTATAAAAGGCGGCAGGTAAATCCTTTGTCCACCGTGACGCCGCAGCTTGCCGTGCGATGTCACTTCTTCGGGTTGAGGTAAGAGACTTCGCCCTTGCCTTACCCGCTGCTGCTTTTTTGGGATCTTTTTCTGTCATTTTACATTTCCTGCTTGCATTTAATTTGTGTAAGCATATGCTTGCAGCGACGATTCTGCAAGCAGGAAATAAAATGGCTCTAATACCCAGAACGCGGCCACCTCGCGATGGGCAGTGGTTCCGGCGTGTATCTTGCCTAAAGCGCTTAAATTTGCCGAAGTTTGGCAACTCAGGGCATCTCAGATGTGCGAAATTGTCGGAAATATTTACGAAACCCCAGAAATACTGCTGAAGGAGGCTTAATTGCCGTTCAACGATCATAGACTTGGGTCACAGCTTTTAGGAGTAAGCAATTGCCCTCACTGTGGGTTGCCTCCCCGCTTATTTTGCGTGTCTGGAGTTCGGAAGGTATGACCGCAAGAACAGATGGGAAGATGTCCTCGATGTGGGCTGCCTTTAGGTGCACCACTTGTGGGAGCATAGTTACGGCTCGTGGAGCTCAAGGTGAAAATGTTTCCAATGCGATGGTGAGCGCAACTTATCCCGATGTGTGGGAGGCTGATGACGTTCTCCCCGAGACGGTCAAAAAGTACCTCGATCAAGCTCACCAAACCAAAGCAAGCCCCGACGCATCTGTCGTCATGTCTGCTGCTGCTATTGATGCAATGTTGAAGGACAAAAAACTTACAGAAGGAACCTTGTATTCACGAATTGACAAGGCTGTGACCGATGGGCTTCTCACCAAAGTCTTGGCAGATTGGGCGCACCGGGTTCGTCTTGACTCCAACACCCCCAGGCATGCTGATAGTAAGACCCCTCATCTTACGTCGGAGGAGTCCGACCGAGCCTTTGACTTTGCCCTTTCAGAATACCTTTACGTTCTTCCTTCGAGGATACCGCCAGAGCCTGCAACTCCAACTTCGGCATAATGTACCGCATAACGCTACCCGCAGCTTAGGATATTGTGTTATGCATAACGAGCATGGGGGGCGACTTGGATCAGGCCGAAAAACGGAAATTGAGCGAAAGTGACGTCTGTGATTTATTCATAACCCCTGCCATCAAGCAGGCAGGTTGGGATCAATTCAGGCAGGTTCGCCGCGAAGTTACGCTTACCCCGGGACCAGTAATAGTTCGTGGCAACCTTTCGTCTCGAAATAAGAAGAAAAGAAAGTTCGCGGATTATGTTTTGTCCTGGCAGCCTGGCCTGCCGATCGCCATCGTGGAAGCCAAAGACAACAAACATGGAATCAGTGATGGCCTACAACAGGCGCTCGGTTACGCGGAAATTTTGGACTTACCCAGCGCGTTCAGTTCCAACGGCGACGGATTTGCGCAACACAATCGCGCACCTCTGGCGGGGGAGGAGACTGAAACGTCACTTGGGATGGAAACCTTCCCCGAAGCTGGTGTGATCTACGCCCGGTACCGGCGATTCCACGGCATCGAACCTAAGGAACGGCCGTTGGTGGAGCAGCCCTATTATCTCGACAGCGCAGGCAAGGAGCCGCGCTATTATCAGGTCGAGGCCATCAACCGCAGCATCGAGGCAATCGCCAAGGGACAGCGCCGGGTGCTGCTCGTCATGGCGACTGGCACGGGCAAGACCTATACGACTTTTCAGATTATCTGGCGGTTGTGGAAGGCAGGCAAAGCAAAGCGTGTCCTCTTTCTCGCCGACCGCAATATCCTCGTCGATCAGACGTTGGTGAACGACTTCAAGCCATTCGGCGAAGCCATGACGAAAGTGCGGAATCGGAAAATAGATCCCGCATATGAGGTACATCTTGGCCTCTATCAGGCGCTGACCGGGCCAGAGGAATCAGACAAGATTTTTAAGTCCGTCTCCAGAGACTTCTTCGACTTGATAGTGGTGGATGAGTGCCATCGAGGCAGTGCCTCCGATGATAGTGCGTGGCGTGAGATTCTCGACTATTTTGATGGCGCGATTCATGTCGGCATGACCGCTACGCCCAAAGAGACCGAGTATGCCTCAAATATCACGTACTTTGGCAATCCGGTTTACACCTATAGCCTAAAGCAGGGCATCGATGACGGGTTTCTCGCGCCCTACAAAGTCATTCGCATTGACATCGACAAAGATGTCTTGGGTTGGACGCCCCCACCGGGCATGATCGATGACCTCGGCAACCCCGTCGAGCATCGCGAGTATAATCGCATCGATATGGATCGGATTCTGGTCCTCAATCAGCGCACCAAACTTGTCGCCCAGCGAGTCATGCAGTACCTAAATGCAACCGATCCGATGGCAAAAACCATCATTTTTTGCGAGGATATTGATCACGCCGAACGGATGCGTATGGCGATCGTCAACGCCGCTGGCAAACTCGCGCTCGACAATCCTCGCTACGTGGTGCGGATTACGGGAGACAGCGTCGAAGGTAAGGCCCAGCTCGACAACTTCATCGACCCGGAGCAGACCTATCCGGTGATAGCCACCACGTCGCAGCTTCTCACCACGGGAGTGGACGCGAAGACTTGTAAGCTGATCGTGCTGGATCAGACAATCCGGTCCATGACCATCTTTAAGCAAATAATCGGTCGCGGCACGCGGATCGACGAGGACAACAACAAATTCTTTTTCACCATTATGGATTTCAAAAAGGCGACCGAGTTGTTCCGCGACGATGACTTCGATGGTGCGCCGGTCGTGATCTACGAGCCTGGCAAAGATGACGATCCTGTGCCACCTGACCCTGCTGAAGACCTGGAAGACGATGAAAAAGACGATGAGGAAGACACTAACGGCGTAACTAAGATCGTCATTTCTGGCGTACCCGCTCGGATCATTGCTGAACGCATCGAATATATCGGCAGCGACGGGAAGCTTATTACGGAGAGTTATCGGGATTATGCGCGCAAAGCAATCATGTCGGAATTCAGATCACTAGATGAGTTTATCCAGCGGTGGAATGAAGCTGACCGCAAACTGTCGATAATCGTCGAACTGGAAGAGTATGGGGTCGTTCTTGCTAATCTGCAGGAAGCGGTCGGGCGCGATGTCGGCGACTTCGATTTGATTGCCCATATTGCCTACGACCAACCGCCTTTGACCCGTCGAGAACGCGCGGAGAAGGTCAAGAAGCGGAACTACTTCACGAAGTACGGCGATACAGCGCGCGCGGTACTGGAGGCGCTTCTCGACAAATACGCAGACGAGGGCATTGCTACTATCGAAGATACGAAGGTACTGCGTCTCAAGCCGTTCGACGGCATTGGCACTCCGCTGGAAATTATCAAGGGTGCCTTCGGCGGCAAGGTCGGATACGATGCGGCGCTCAGCGAGCTTGAACACCAGATTTACGAAAAGGCATCCAATGAGTAACGTTTCCGGCGCCGTCAAATCGATTCAGGACATCATGCGGAAGGACGTTGGTGTCGACGGCGACGCGCAGCGCATCAGTCAGATGGTTTGGATGATCTTCCTTAAAATCTACGATGATCGCGAGGAAGAGTTGGAGTTGACGGAGCACGATTTCAGTTCTCCGATCCCCGAACGGTTCCGTTGGCGCAATTGGGCCAAGGACCGAGAGGGCATCACGGGGGATGACTTAGTCAAGTTCGTGGACGAAATGTTCAACGTTCTCAAACATCAACTCCCCACTATCGGGGGGGTTGGCAAACGCGCACAGGTCATTCGCGACGTGTTCGAAGATACCTATAACTATATGAAATCCGGCACGCTGATGCGTCAGGTAGTCAACAAGATTAACGAGATCGATTTCAACAGTACCAATGATCGCCATACGTTCGGCGCTATCTATGAGCAGATTCTGAAAGACCTTCAGAGCGCGGGCAACGCAGGCGAGTTTTACACTCCCCGTGCGGTCACTAAGTTCATTATCGACCGCTTGGCGCCCAAGCTGGATGAAGTGGTGTTCGATCCCGCCTGCGGCACGGGTGGTTTTCTCGCCTGCACCATCGACTACAAGCGGCAGTTCGTTAAATCTCCAGAGGATGAGGAGCTACTCCAATCTACGATCAGGGGCGTCGAGAAGAAGGCGCTGCCGCACATGCTGTGCGTCACGAATATGATCCTGCACGGCATCGACACCCCGTCAGGCATCGTCCACGGCAATACTCTGGAAAAGGCCTATCGCGATTATGGCGAGAAGGATCGGGTGCCGGTAATAGCCACTAACCCGCCCTTCGGCGGCATGGAACAGGACGGCATCGAAGGGAACTTTCCTTCGAATCTCCGCACTCGCGAAACCGCAGACCTTTTTGTGGCGTTGATTATCAAACTGTTGAAACAGGGCGGACGGGCGGCGGTGGTGCTACCGGATGGATTCTTCTTCGGCGAAGGAGTTAAGACCACGCTCAAGAAGAGCCTGATAGAGGAGTGCAATCTACATACCGTCGTTCGTCTGCCCAATGGCGTGTTTAACCCCTACACGGGTATCAAGACCAACATTCTATTTTTCACCAAAGGCACTCCGACCAGGCAGACGTGGTTCTACGAGCATCCCTATCCCCCCGGCGTAATCAGTTATAACAAGACGCGGCCAATGCAGTTTGAGGAGTTTCGGCCCGAGCTCGAATGGTGGGGCGATGAGGCCGATGGATTCCGCCATCGCCGTGAAACGGAACAGGCTTGGAAGATTAGTGCGGAGGACGTCGTCGCACGCGGCTATAATTTGGACCTCAAAAATCCGCATATTGCAGACCAGCAGAGCCATGACCCCGATGAGTTGCTCGCCCGATATGTCGCGCAACAAGCGGGTATCCAGTCTCTGCGGGACCAGTTGAAGGCCATTTTGGCAAATGCGTTGGTAGGCGACGCATGACAGTCGGAATCGCGTCGTTGATCAGCGGCAATTTGGATATTTGGACCCCGGCGGTAGTGCAAAAATCCGGTGCGGGACGCGGCGGCGGGAAGCGCGTTAGCTTCTATGGGATTGATCGCCTTCGCGCACTGATTTTGGACTTGAGCGTTCGCGGTAAGCTTGTTCCACAAGATCCGAGCGATGAGCCTGTGGCTGAACTTTTGCAGCGCATCAAGAAAAAGAAGGCACAGCGCGTTCGTGATGGCGAAATGCGGAAGCCTCGTGAATTGGATAACCTCCCCAAATTGAAGGTGCCCTTTGCTATTCCTGAAACATGGCAATGGGTAAGGCTCGATGAAGTAGGGGAGATCGTTGGGGGCGGGACGCCGCCTGCGGGGAATGCTAGCAACTTTGTCGATGGGGGCAAAGGTGTGCCGTGGCTGACACCTGCTGATCTCGGAGGATATAAGAAGCGCTATATCTCACATGGCGAACGCGACTTGACCGAGGGCGCGCTTAATGCTTCGTCCGCGACGATGATGCCTGCCGGCTCCGTGCTGTTCACAAGTCGCGCGCCGATTGGCTATGTCGTTATCGCCGCAAACCCGATTTCGACCAATCAGGGCTTTAAGTCCATTGTCCCTTACAACGCCGAATGCGCGCTGTTCGTAGCGCTCGTGATGAAGTCGTTCGCTAAGGCCATCAATGACAGCGCTCCAGGCACAACTTTCAAAGAAGTTTCGGGCAAGATGGTCGCTGCCGTCCCGATACCGCTCCCACCCCTTCCCGAACAGCAGCGCATCGTAGCTAAGGTCGATGAACTCATGGCTATATGCAACTCTCTTGAGGAGGAGAGCGCGGCGGGAATGGCGGCGCATCAGGTGCTGGTCGAAGCCCTGTTAGCTACGTTGACCGCAACCAGCGCTGACGCCTCCGACCTTGCCCTCAACTGGGTACGGCTAGAAGCACATTTCGACACCCTCTTCAGTACCGATGCTAGCGTTGATGTCCTCAAAGAGACGATCCTCGAACTCGCCGTGCGGGGGAAGCTTGCGCCGCAAAACCCGAGCGATGAGCCCGCACCAGTTCTCGTGCGGAATATTCAAACGGAGAAAGCCCGTTTAGTGGCCGAAAACCAGTTGCGTAGAGAGAAGCCCACTTCACCATTGGATCACAGGGAATTGCCTTTTCCTGCTCCAACCGGCTGGGTCTGGACAAAAATTGGCGAGGTGGCTCTCTTCACCCAATACGGCACCTCGGAAAATACAACTGTGGGACTAGAAGGCGTCCCCGTACTTGCAATGGGTAACATAAATAACGGGCTCGTGGATCTAAACTCTAGGAAACTTCTTCCGTTCTCATCTGATGAACTTCCTGAACTATTTCTGAAATACGGCGACTTATTGTACAATAGAACAAATAGCTATGAACTTGTGGGCAAAACTGGCCTGTTCCTTGGGCCTGATGACTCCTATACATTTGCTTCCTATCTTATTCGCATTAGACTGAAGCCCGACACCATTTTGCCAACGTATCTGAATCTAGTTATGAATAGTCCGTACTTTCGTAACACACAGGTTGTTCCAAGAATCACAAAACAGACCGGCCAAGCAAATGTGAGCGGGGGCGCTATGCGGGATATGCTTGTCCCGATCCCGCCATTCCCCGAGCAATGTAGAATAATGTCGCGGGTCGGTGAACTAGCAGCGCTATGTGGGGCTCTACGTGCGGATATAGCAGCTGCGGCGGAGACTCAACAGCGCCTCGCTGATGCAGTCGTAAAAGGGGCGACGGCGTCGTGACGGCGGTGGTCAATACAGTCGATTTGCCTAAAATCTGGTGCGATGAGGACGGTCATCGCAAGTATGAGGATTTTGCCGACTTCAATGAATGGTTCGATAGCACCGAGGGCGCAGAGCTTCGCGTTCAGGCACTTGTCGAGGGGCTAGCGAATCCGAGCAAGGCGTTCTTCGCGGGCGACCGAGAGGCCTACAATGTCACGCTAGAAGGGTTCAGGCTAGACCGCCGCAACGAGTGGCTCAGCGCCGACACGTTAAAGGAACTACTCGGTGACACGCATTGGTCCGAACGAAACACGGCACGGTTCGATCAGCTCTGCGACCGGATGGTGTCAGGCGAGGTCGTGCCCTTCGTCGGCGCGGGTCTTTCTCAGCCGGGTGGCTTCCCGACGTGGAAGGAACACCTTCGTCAGCAGGGGCGCACTGCAGGCATTGACCCCGCCATTATCGAAGATCTGGTGGCGCAAGGCCTCTATGAGGAGATTGTCGAGCAGATCGAGCAACAGCGGGGGGCGGATGTCTTCGCACAGGAACTTCGTGACGTTTTCGCCAAAAACGGGGTCATCCCGCCAGCCGACTATCTGGTCGCTGAGCTGTTTCAAGACACGCTGATAACGACCAATTATGATCATTTGGTTGAACAGTCTTTCGACTTCGGCGGTGATAAAGCGGTTCAGGTGCTAACTCCCGCGACGATTCTGGAGCCACCCGACGCGACCAAGGTTACCATTATCAAGTTGCATGGGAATGTGGATGCTCCGGCTTCGTGCATACTGAGCAAGGCGCAATATGCCGCGGCCTATGGCGGGGCCTCCATCGATCTTGCTTTACCGATCCCGCAGGCGCTCGACTATTACTTCCGCAACAGTAGCCTGCTGTTTCTAGGCTGCGGCCTTAATCAGGATCGAACCGTTCGCGTATTTGAGGCGATCAAGGTTAAGGCAAGGGCGGATGGTGCGGACCTGCCACAGCATTTTTCCATTGAGCAATGCCCTGCCGACGAAGCCGCGTTGATCGCTCGCAACCAATACATGCTGGGCATCGGCGTCACCCCGATCTGGTTCCCTGCCGGCAAGTTCGATTTCGTTGAAGGCATCCTGCGGCTGGCTCGTAACGAACTGCGCTTTCGTCGAGACTAAGCCATGCGGACATCTCGTCGCTCTCCCAGTCCCACTCACTCAGCACTTCGCTGGAATCTGGAATGGGGCAACATTGGGGGCAAATGAACTGTGAGACTCGCGTTATTCCGTATTTTTGCTGAGGCTTTTGTGCTCTAGTTGGTAGTCTCTTCATCCACCGAATACTACTGGGTGAACGAATTCTCTAGAATTTCCACTAATCGGCGTACTTCTATCTGGATCTCAATAACCGGTAGTTCCGACAGGGACGTATCCGTCCGTTGTGGTTGAAACGCGAACTTG
>DATLDM010000103.1:0-154465 GCA_035525875.1 Aestuariivirga sp. | reverse complement strand
CGATGCGGCGACCCAGACCTTCTCCGGCACGCCTTTGAATGATGATGTCGGCTCGCTCAGCATCCGGGTCACCGCCACCGATACCTCGGGAGCTTCCGCCAGCCAGGACTTCAGCGTCAGCGTTGCCAATGTCAACGATGCCCCGGTCGTTACTTCGTCCAACAGCGCGACATTTGCCGAAAATGCCACCGGCACGGTTTATACCGCAGCCGCCACCGATCCGGATGCCGGAACCACCCTTACCTATTCCATCTCCGGGACCGATGCTGCCCTGTTCAACATCAATGCGACAACGGGCGCGGTCACCTTCAAGTCCTCGCCCAACTACGAGACCCCTGGCGACGCAGGCAGCAACAATATCTATGACGTAAAAGTCACGGCTTCTGATGGAACGCTTTCATCCACCAAGGATGTTGCCATCACCGTCACCAATGTCAACGAGGCCCCGAGTATCACCTCGGCTGGAATCGCAAGCTTTGCCGAGAATGCCGGCGGAACTGTCTACACCGCTGCCGCCACCGACCCGGATGCCGGAACAACGCTGGCCTATTCCATATCGGGCACCGATGCTGCCCTGTTCAATATCAATGCCACTACGGGTGCTGTAACGTTCAAGTCCTCGCCCAATTACGAAGCGCCAACTGACGCTGGCGGCAACAATGTCTACGACATTATCGTGGGTGCTTCCGATGGCACCAATATTACAACCCAAGCCGTGGCGATCTCGGTCACAAACGCCAACGAAGCGCCAACGGTCACGTCGGCTGCAACTGCCAGCTTCGCCGAGAATGCCACCGGCACGGTTTATACTGCAGCCGCCACCGATCCGGATGCCGGAACCACGCTGGCCTATTCCATCTCCGGCGCTGATGCGTCCCTCTTCAACATCAATGCGACCACAGGCGCGGTCACCCTCAAATCCTCGCCCAATTACGAAGCGCCAACTGACGCTGGCGGCAACAATGTCTACGACATTATCGTCGGTGCTTCCGATGGCACAAACAGTGCCACCAAGGCCGTGGCCATCACCGTCACCAACATCAATGAGGCGCCCACTGTTACTTCGGCTGCAACTGCCAGCTTTGCCGAGAATGCGGCGGGTACGGTCTACACCGCTGCCGCGACCGACCCGGATGCCGGAACAACGCTGACATATTCCATCTCTGGTGCTGATGCTTCCCTGTTCAATATCAATGGCACAACCGGCGCGGTCACCTTCAAATCCTCGCCCAATTACGAAGCGCCAACTGACGCTGGCGGCAACAATGTCTACGACATTATCGTCGGTGCTTCCGATGGCACAAACAGTGCCACCAAGGCCGTGGCCATCACCGTCACCAACGTCAACGAGGCGCCGACTGCCATCACCGTCACAGGCTCCCAATCAGTTCAGGAGACTGTCACATCGGGCGGCACAATTGGCACCGCCTATGATCCCGGCACAGCCCAGCCCGTGGTCGCAACCCTTGCAGCAACCGACCCGGATGCGGGCGATACACTGACCTACTCCCTGGTGGGCGCACCCGCCGGCCTGTTCACCATCAACGGTAACCAGATCACGGTGGCCGCGGGTGCAAGCTTTGATTACGAGACCACGCCATCCTACACACTCACGGCGCGTGCAACGGATTCGGGAGGAAATATTTTCGACCAGGCGGTCACTATCAATATTACCGATTATGCCGGAACTTATACCGGAAATCCAGGAAACAACAAGGCAACCGGTACGTCCGAAGAAGATATCATGTCCGGTGGTGGGGGCAATGATACAGTTACCGGCGGGACGGGCAATGATACCCTTTATGGCGATGATGGAAATGACGATCTGGACGGTGGAGATGGTAATGATGTGCTGGGTGGCGGTGCGGGCAACGATACCATTACGGGCGGCGCGGGTATCGACACCGTAACTTATTTGGACGCCACGTCCGCCGTGACCGTAAATCTTGCAACGACATCTCAACAGAATACGTTAGGCGCGGGCCAGGACACAATAACCGGTATCGAAAATCTCTACGGTTCCGCCTTTGCGGATACCCTTACGGGCAATTCAGGAGACAACTCCATTTGGGGTGATGCCGGCAATGACACGCTTCGCGGCGGGGCCGGCAATGACACGCTTTATGGCGGCGCCGGCATCGACACATTGTATGGAGAGGCTGGCGCTGACATCTTCTTCCTTCAGGCAGGACTGGGCAATGACACAGTTGCAGGTGGTGCAGGCGGAAGCTGGATTGATGCGATCGACCTGCATGACGCTTCCGGCAATTCCTATTCCGGCGCCTTCCCAACTGACTGGACACTGATCCTTACGTCCGGATCAATCACCTCAACCGGGCCGGAGAGCCTGACCCTGAGCACGGACTCCGCGGGTTATGTGCAGCACACAGATGGAACCCACGTGAACTTCACCGAGATTGAACAGATCCGCTGGTAAGCTGACTCGCTGGAATGAGCAGCCGGTTTGACTGGCCGCCTTGGAGCAGAGCAGAAAATCTCTCTAGGTACTTTTGGGCTTATCATCCGCACTGCCGGGAAGGAGTGGGGCCACTGCACCTGTAACCGCCTTGATGGCCCGCCGTACGAAGCCTTTGCCTGCCTTTTTGGCCGCCGTGGTCTTCCGACTGGCTGACTTGACGGCAGCGCGGGCGGTCTTTTTGACTGACTTGAGACCAGCACCTTGCTTCTTGGCAACTTTTCTTTTCGCAGCCCGCTTGGCGATGGCTTTCCGTTTTGCAGGTCGTTTTGCTGTGCTGGCCATTATCTGCTCCTCCATTGGCGTTGAAAGTTCATGAACGCATCTACCGCATACTGGCAGAAACGCGGAACATGCCAAAAGGTTCCCTTATCGCCTGCTCCCCTGTAACATGCGGAAGTCACAATAGTCCTTCAGCTCAATGGAGTGAACGTGAAAGACCCATATGAAATTTTGGGGGTGGCACGGACCGCTTCCGCCGATGACATTCAGAAAGCCTACCGCCGCCTGGCGAAGAAGCTCCACCCAGACCTCAATCCCGGAAACAAACAGGCGGAAGAACGCTTCAAGGAGCTTTCCCTGGCCAATGACATTCTTGGGGATGAGGAGAAGCGCAAAAAATTCGATAGCGGGGAGATTGACGCTTCAGGGGCGGAAAAGCCCAGCCAGCAATACTACAAGGATTACGCGTCCCGGCCAGACGCGGGCCATGCCTATCAGAATCCCTCGGGCTTTGCGGATTTTGCCGGTGCTGACGATATTTTTGCCGAGTTGTTCCGGCGCCAGGCGCAGCAATCACGGCGGGCCCGGGGCCCTGACTTGCACTACCGGCTTTCCGTTGAATTTCTCGATGCGATCACGGGCGCAACCCGGCGGCTGACATTGCCCGATGGCGGCACGCTGGACGTGACCATTCCACCCGGAATTCAGGAAGAGCAGATCCTGCGTCTGCGCGGCAGGGGCGTTCCATCGGCGGGTGAAGGCGAAGCGGGCGATGCGTTGGTGGAGATTTCCATCCTTCCCCACCGCTTCTTTACGCGGGTTGGCGATGATATTCATCTTGAGCTGCCCGTCACCGTGGGAGAGGCCTTCCTTGGCGCAAATATCAAAGTGCCTACCCCCACCGGCCCTGTCATGCTGAAGGTGCCGAAGGGATCAAACACCGGTTCGGTCCTGCGCCTGAAGGGCAAAGGGGTTCCGCGGCGCGGTGGTGCGGGCGATGAACTGGTCAAGCTCAAGGTTGTAATGCCTTCGGGGCCGGAGCCGGAACTCGAAACCTTTCTTTCCACGTGGAAGCCCAGCAAGGCCTATGACCCGCGAAAGGAGATGCAGCCATGATCATCAGCAAGCTTGAATTTCTCTCCCGTACGCAACTCGATCAGGAAACCCTGGAAGTCTGGATCGAGGAACAATGGCTGATCCCTGACGAATCGGCGGGTGAACCGGCCTTCTCCGAGATCGATCTGGCGCGGGCAAAACTGATCCGGGATTTGAAACAGGACATGGGCGTCAACGACGAGGGGATCGGCATAATCCTCGATCTCCTGGACCAGGTGCACAGCTTGCGCCAGGCGATGGCGGAGACCCTGCCGTCAAAGCGTTGAAAGTTAGACCTTTTCGCCGGCCATGTTACAGTGGAAAAAACCGCGAGATCATAAGATTTGGGAGGAACCGGAATGTCGACTGTCCGCTTGACAATGGCGCAGGCTCTTGTGCGTTATCTTTGCAACCAGTTCACCATCGTGGATGGCGCGAGGGTTCCCCTGTTTCCCGGGGTCTTCGCCATATTTGGCCATGGCAATGTGACCTGCCTTGCGGAAGCGCTGGAAGCGGTCAAAGATATTTTGCCCACCTGGCGCGGCCAGAACGAGCAATCCATGGCGCTTGCGGCCATCGGCTTTGCCAAGGCCAAGCGCCGCCGCCAGATCATGGTGGCCGCATCGTCGATAGGCCCCGGCGCTCTCAATATGGTGACCGCCGCCGGCGTGGCCCACGCCAATCGCCTGCCGATCCTGATCCTCTCCGGCGACACCTTCGTGAACCGCAGGCCCGATCCGGTCATGCAACAGGTCGAGCATTACGGCGATCCCACCGTCAATGTGAATGACGCCTTCAAGGCGGTCACGCGCTACTGGGACCGTATTGTGCATCCCGAGCAGATCATCTCGTCCCTGCCGCAGGCCGTGGCGACGATGCTTGATCCCGCCGATTGCGGCCCGGCGTTCATTGCCCTGCCGCAGGATATCCAGGAATATGCCTGCGATTACCCGGAAGCTTTCTTTGCCCCCACCCTGCATGAGGTGCCACGCCCGCGCCCGGACCGCAACAGTGTGAAGAAGGCGGTTGAACTTCTGAAAAATTCCAAGCGCCCGCTGATCATTTCGGGCGGCGGCGTGCGTTATTCGGGAGCAGAGGAAAGCCTTGCCAAGTTTGCCATGGCGCACGGCATTCCGATCACCGAAACCATCGCGGGGAAGGGAACCGTCATTCACACGCATGGCGCCTATGCAGGCGCCATCGGCATTGTTGGCTCGACATCGGCCAACGCGCTGGCGGCCGACGCCGATCTCGTCATTGCCATAGGCACGAGGCTGATGGATTTTACGACGGGCTCGTGGACCTGTTTCAAGCCGGAGGCGAAATTCATTTCCATCAATGCGGCGCGGTGGGACGCAACCAAGCATCAGGCGCTTGCCGTGGTGGGCGATGCGCGGGAGGCGGTTGACGAGTTGGCTGCGGCGCTTGCGGGTTGGAAGGCGGATGTGACATGGATGGCAAAGGCGCGCGCCGAATTTGCCACGTGGGACAGGATGCTGGACGGTTTCCAGAAGCCCACGAATTCACCGGTGCCGACCTATGCGCAGATCGTGGGCGTGGTGAACGGCAGGGCGGGAGAGCGGGACTATGCAATCACCGCGTCCGGCGGCCTTCCCGGCGAGATGATGAAGAACTGGCGGGTTAAGTCAGCCAACAGCTTCGATGTTGAGTTCGGCTTCTCCTGCATGGGTTACGAGATTGCCGGCGGCTGGGGCGCGGCCATGGCGGATCCAACGCGCGAGACCTTTGTGATGCTGGGCGACGGCGCCTACATGATGATGAACTCGGACATCTATTCCTCGGTGCTCGCCGGCCACAAGATGATCGTGGTGGTCTGCGATAATGGCGGCTATGCGGTCATCAACCGCCTGCAGAATTTCAAGGGCGGGGTTTCCTTCAACAACCTGATCAAGGACTGCAAGGTGAAGGAACCCTTCAGCGTGGATTATGCCAAGCATGCGGAATCGATGGGGGCTTTGGTGAGCCGGGTTGAAGGCCTGGCGGAACTCGGCCAGGCCCTGGACTGGGCCAAAACCACCGACCGCACCACCGTCATCACGATTGTTTCGGATGCGTTTACCTGGACGCCGGGCGATGCGCTGTGGGATGTGGGCGTGCCGCAGGTGAGCCAGCGGAGCGAAGTCAACGCGGCGGCAAAGTATCAGGCGGATGTCCGCAAGAAACAGCGCGTCGGCGTTTAGCGGGGGCGACTACATTCGGGAGAAGAGCAGGGCGGTTGCGAACATGCCTGTTGAAAATACGGTGTGGGAGACGAGATTCAGTGCTCGTATCTGCATGGCGTTGGGACGCAGCGACGCGGCCCAGCCGGCGCCCATGCCGGGCTGAAGAATGAACCAGCCGGCGCCCACCGTCACAAGGCCTACGACCCATGCGGGAAGAAAAGTTGGATTTGAAACCCATTCCCGTCCGGCAAAAACGATCAGTGCTGCGGCATAGAGGATGCCGATGGCGTAATGAGAAAACCAGCCAAGTGCTGTTTCGTTGGGGACAGCCTCTGCCGCGGTGATATCCTTATGGAAGAAGGTGCCCTTGGCGAGATGGGCGAACCAACGCCCGACCAGGCCCCAGTTGGGTTTCGGCAATCCAAAGACGGCGGCGAGCAGCAGCGCCCACAGGTCCATAGCGGCGGTGCCGCCAATTCCAATCACCACCGATTGCCAGAGAAATTCCATCGTCGCAAATCCTTCCTTAAAACAATCTATGCTCGGCTTGAGGCCTCGTTCATTGCGGTCAGGAACTGGGCCACTTCCTGTTCGGTGTTGTAATGGCTGAATGAGACGCGGACGCAGGATTTCAGGCCGAGGGGGTGGAGGACATTGCCGCTGTAGTGGTCGTCCATGCGGGCGTGAGTGCGGACGCCACGCGCGTTGAGGAAGGCCACGAGTTCAACTGACTCCATGTGTTCGAGCGTGAGGGAGATGACTCCTTCGCGTTCCGCATTGTCGGCACCGGCAATGATGGTGACGCCGGGAAGTTCGGCGAGGCCGCGAAGATTGCCGGTGCCGTGCGCCATTGCATGGCCGAGTTGTTGCTCGTGGTCGTGGATGGCTTTTGCCGCCGCTTCGATGCGGGCGCGGCGGTCGCTGCTTTTGGTGAGGCGGCCACCGAGCCAGACAAAATATTCAACCACATCGGAGAATGTGGCGTAGCTCCCTGCATCGCGGGTGCCGAGTTCCCAGTGGGTGACCGGGCTGCCAATGACGGTCTCCTTCGTGAGGGCAGTCAGGCGGTCCGAGGCCCAGCCCACGCCATAGCCATGGCGGGAGAAAACTTTGTAGGGCGAGACGGCGTAACCATCGACACCGTAGGCGGCGAGATCAATATGGCCGTGGCTGGCATGCTGGATGCCGTCGATGATGATGAAGCACTCCGGCGACTTTTCGCGGATGGCGGCGGCAACACCTGCGACATCCACCGAGATGCCGGTGACGGGCGAGGTCTGGATGATGGTCGCAACGCGAACTTCGGACGTAATGTGTTTGCGGTAGGCGGCGACATCAACGGTTCCGGTCTTATCATCATGGGGCACGAGAACATGGGACCTGCCGGTCACTTCGGCCCAGCGCGTCATGGCGCTGCGCGATGCCGGGTGTTCCAGGGTGCTGCCCAGCATGATGCCGCCGGATTTTGCACCCAGCGCCGCAGTTCGGACCAAACGGAACAGCACTTCGGTCCCGCTTTCGCCGACGAAGACCTGGCCTGTCGGCGCGTTGAAGAAGGTGCGCATGTCCGCCTTGCCCCTGGCAATTGCCGCCATAAGGCTGCGCGAGGCCGGATTGTCCCGGCCCTGGTTGTCAGGGTAGGCGGCATAGGCCGCCGATGTTTCAGCCACCGATTTGAGCGTCAGGGCACCGCCGGCGTTTTCGAAAAACACGCGTGGACCCTCAAACGGGCAGATATCGACATGGGCAAACCTAGCGCGAATTTCGTCCATCAGTCCGGAAGCAAAGGCAGGCATGAAAACTCTCTGATTGGAAGTTGGAATGATGAACGAAGGTGCTTGCTATCGGGATCGCGGGAAGGGGTCAAGTTCAGCCCGGGCTGTAAATCCGCGTCGCCTCCGGATCGCCTGTTTCGGCGGGAAGGGCCATGAGCTCATCCCAGGCCGCTTGCGGAATGGGATAGCGGGCCCACTCCAAGGTTTGCGTGATGCGCTCGGGCTTGCTGATGCCGCAGATCGTTGAGGCGACGCGGGGGTCGCGCATGGAAAACTGCAGGGCCGCGGCGCCGGGCGGAATGCCGTACCGGGCGCAGATGCTCTCAACCCGGGTAACCGGCTCCAGCGTTTCGGCGGAGGCTTCCTGATAGACATAGCGCTTGTGCGTTGCCGAGCCCTTGGCAAAGACGCCGCCGCTATACGGTGCCGCATTGAGGACGGCGATACCGCGCTTTTGCGCGTAGTCCATCATCTCTTCGGCATTGCGGTTGACGAGGGTGAAGCGGTTGTGGGTGATGAGCGCATCAAAATCCCAATCCTTGAGGAGGGGCAGCATGATATCGACGCGTCCGGCGGCCAGTCCCACCGCATCGGCCAAGCCTTCCTCCTTCATGCGGAAGAGTTCGGCAAGCGCCCCCTTGGGGCCGGTTACATCGGAAAGGGACGATGCGTATTCGGGATCATGCACATGGAGAAGTTGTATCCTGTCGACATTGAGCGTCTTGAGGCTCTCGTCCAGCGAGCGCCTGGCGCGGGCGGCATCGAACTTGGTGGTCTCCATATCGCGGTCAAGCTTGCTGGAAATGACGAAGCCTTTAGGAATACCGCCACGCTCGCGGATCACTTCGCCGATGCGCTCCTCGCTGCGCCCCATACCATAGTTCCGCGAGGTATCGAGAAAATTGACCGGGCTGTCGAAAACGGCGCGCACCGTGTCGCGCCCCCGCTCGGCTTCAACACTGTAGCCATAGGTATCGGGCATGTCGCCAATTGGACCCAAGCCAAAACAAAGCCTGCTGACGGAAAGACCGGTTTGGCCCAGGGCCACTTTTTCAGTTGGATCAACTTTCATTTTCTCTCCGGCACTTTTGAACCTAACATTCCCGCAAGCCCGACACCATCTTGATCATTCAGTCAATCATGAAATTTGAAAGAAAGCGACATGGCCGTACTTGCCGTTCTTGATTTAGCCCCTGTTTCAGAGGGCAAAACCCCCGCCGACGCTTTCAAAAATGCCCGCGACCTGGCCCAGCATGTGGAGCGCTGGGGCTATACGCGCTATTGGGTGGCCGAGCATCACAACATGGTGGGCATTGCCAGTGCCGCGACCTCGGTGGTGATCGGCTATATCGCCGGCAGCACCAGCACAATCAGGGTTGGGGCCGGCGGCATCATGCTGCCCAACCATTCCCCGATGATCATTGCCGAGCAATTCGGAACGCTGGAATCGCTTTATCCGGGGCGGATTGATCTGGGCCTTGGGCGCGCGCCGGGCACCGACCAGAACACCTGGCGGGCGCTTAGGCGCGAGGCTTCAGCATCGGAACGCTTCCCGCAGGATGTCCTCGAATTGCAGGCGCTCCTCGGCCCGGTGCTGCCGGGCCAGACCATTCAGGCGGTGCCGGGGGCCGGCCTCAATGTTCCGCTGTGGATTCTCGGATCGAGCCTGTTCGGCTCGCACCTCGCCGCCATGCTCGGCCTGCCTTACGCCTTTGCGTCGCATTTTGCGCCTGACGCGTTGTACGAGGCCCTGGAGGTCTATCGCACACGATTTGAACCGTCGGTGCAATCGACCAAGCCCTATGCCATGGCCGGGGTGAATGTCATTGTCGCCGAGACGGATGCGGAGGCAACGCGTCTCTTCACCTCCATCCAGCAGCGCTTCACCGCCATGTTCCGGAAAGACCGCGGCTACCTGAATCCTCCCATTGACGACATCGAAACCTACTGGACGCCTACGGAAAAGATGCAGGCCTCACGCATGCTGAGCTGTTCTTTCGTCGGATCGCCAAAAACCGTTGAAAGCGGCTTGAGAGAATTCATCGCCAAGACCGGAGTTGACGAACTCATGGTTTCATCGGCGATCTACGATCACGCGGCGCGTCTCCGGTCTTATGAGCTATTGGCCGGTCTTCAGTTGAGTTAAGTGACACTGCTGTCGGCCAGCACGCTGGGGATTTGCGACTGCAACAGGCCCCTGGTGTTGTTGTACGAGCCATCCAGCACCGCCGAGCCGATGGTAAAGGCATCCGCTTCGGCAATGTCCCGCATGCGGTTTCGCGAGGCTATGGATCCTGCAACGATCAAGCGGATTTCTGGTTTGGGCCGCGCATGGAGAAACCTTAGTATAGGGGGGCCTTCACCCTCCCACGCCTGCGGCGCGGGCCCCAACCCTCTCCCCGCCAATGCGGGGAGAGAGAAAGAAAGCGCTTTTTTTCTCTTGCAATAAGCTCCTCTGGACAAGGTGGCCTGAACGCGCCAGTCTGGTTTTCCGCCATTGGTTTCAGGGGCCACGCGCGTGTCGACCACAGTGTTCGAGCAACTGTTTGTCAGCCAGAACATCGTGCATGTTGCGGCGCTTCTGTTTCTGCTTGGCTTCCTGTCCCGCGACCAGTTCATCCTGCGCGGGCTGGTCCTGTTGGGCGACCTTCTCTACATCCTGTATTTCTACTTTGCCCCGGAGAGCCCGCTATGGGGCGGGATATTCTGGAGCGCCATGTTCGCCATTGCCAATGTGGCGATGATCTGGCTCATCTTCCTCGACGAAGTGCAGTTCAGCCTGCGGGCGCATGAGCGGGAGCTGTTTGACCTGCTGGCGGATTTGACGCCTGGCCAGTTCCGCACGCTGCTGAAGGCCGGAAAACAAGAGGTGGCAAAGTCTCCCGTTGTCATCACGCGGGAGAATGAGGACCTCCATAAGCTCTATTTCGTCATCGATGGCAAAATGACAATCGAGAAGGGCGGGCACCGGACGCTTTCCGAAGCGAAAACATTCGTCGGCGAAATAGCTTTTCTGCTGGCGCGGCCCGCCACCGCAACCGTGACATTGGAAACGGGCTGTCATTACTGTGTATGGGATTCGCAGACGTTGCATACGGTTCTCAACGGCAAACCCGCGCTGCGGACTGCCTTGAGTGCCGCCATGAACCGGAAGCTGGCGGAGAAAGTTGCGCAGGCCGGCGTGCTGACGGACATTACGGGCGACAATCTAAAGTCGCCAACCAAATCAACGGCAGTTACAAGCTTGGGTAAAAAATTGCCGGCTGTCCGGAAACCGGCAACGACCATCAAAAAGACTGCCAAAGCCAAAGGCTAACATTCTGCAACGCCACCAACGCCGCCACGAGCTGACGCGTCTCGCCCATAATCATCCGTAGGCGGATTAATTTGTGGTGTGGATTTGACTATCCACAACTTCCGCCATGCGGTGTTGACAGCGGAAAAGATTTTCTGCAAGGTTCTGGTATGACAGGTATACCACTATGATTGCGATCAAGCGGGCCAAGCTTTTCGAGCAGGTTGCCGAGGTGTTGGAGCGCCGCATCCGCGATCATGATCTTCCGGCCGGGGCGGAGCTGCCCTCGGAACGCGATCTGATGAAGGAATTCGGGGTAGGGCGCCCGGCGGTGCGTGAAGCCTTGTTCCATCTCCAAAGAATGGGTCTCCTGGAAATGCGTCCCGGTGCGCGGGCCCAAGTTGCGGTTCCCTCGGTGCAGGCGGTGATGCATTCGGTGGCGGGCAGCGCGCGCTATCTGCTCTCGGCTTCGGAAGGCATCAGGCATTTCCAGGAGGCGCGCATCCTGTTCGAAACCGGACTGGTCCGCGACGCGGCGCGGCTGGCAACCACGGCCGACATTGAGCGGGTGAAGGCTGCCCTTGATGACAACCGCGATGCCATCGGCGATATCCGGCGCTTCGAGCAATCGGACGTGGCCTTTCATTTCGCCATTGCCACGGTGCCGAAAAACCCGATCTATACGACGCTGCACTCGGCAATCGTTGAATGGCTGGTTGACCAGCGCCATGTCACGCTCAGCTATCCCGGCCAGAACAAGCTGGCCTACAGGGCTCATGCGGCGATCTATGAAGCGATTGCCGACCGCGATCCCGATGCGGCGGCGCAGGAAATGCGTGAGCATCTTGAGCAGGTATCAGCCCTCTACTGGAAAGTGCGTGAGGCAACGAAATGAGCCCCTTCGTCATCACCGTTGATTTCACATTGAAGCCCGGAGCCATGGCCGCCTTCCGGAAACTCATCGACAAGAATGCCCAGGAATCCTGCGCCGACGAGCCGGGATGCCAACGCTTTGACGTGCTGGTGCCAACCGAACCCGGAGACAGGGTATTTCTCTATGAAATCTATGATGACCGAGCCGCCTTCGACGCCCATCTCAAGACTCCCCATTTCGATGTGTTCAACCGCGAAAGCGAAGGGCTCGTTATCTCCAAGACTGTCTCCCAATACAATCTGGTTTGCGAAGGATCGCAAGGCCTCTGACTCACAAGGTGGAAGAAAGAATGCCGCGTAATAAACTGAAGACCATGGCCCGCAACCGGAACCTCAAGCTCGGCCATTTCATTGTCGAATTTGCTACGCCGGGCATCGGCCACATCATGAAGACGGCAGGCTGCGAATTTGCGCTTTTCGACCTGGAGCATTCGGGCTTTGGCTTTGAAACCGTGAAAAGCGCCATCCGCTATTTTGAAGCGGCCGACGTGGCGCCAATCGTGCGGGTGCCATCGAAGGAATACCATCACATCGCGCGGGCCTGCGACATGGGGGCGGAAGGAATCATGATGCCCATGGTGGGCAGTGCAAAGGAAGCCAAGGCGGTTGTGGATTGCATGAAGTATTATCCCATGGGCAAGCGCGGCGTGGCGCTGGGCGTGGCCCATGACAATTACAGCGGCGGTTCGGTGCCGGAAAAACTTGCGGCGGCCAACGAGCGCACCACGCTGTTCTGCCAGATCGAAACGGCGGAAGGGGCCGAGAACGCCGATGCCATTGCGGCGGTCGATGGCGTTGATGTTCTCTGGGTTGGCCATTTTGATCTTTCCGTGTCTCTCGGCATTCCCGGAGAGTTCGACAACCCGAAATTCCTCAAGGCGATTGAGCAAACCATTGCCGCCACCAAGAAGCACAAGAAGTCGCTAGGCCGGCTGGTGCCGACAACCGATCTTGGCATTGCGCTTTACAAGCAGGGCTTTGATTTCTGCTGCTACTCCGGCGATGTCTGGGTGCTGCGCGATGCGCTGACCCAGGCGATGAACACGCTTCGCGAGGGCTGCAAGCCATGACAGGCCCGTTCCGCGTTGCGTTGTCAGGTGATTTCAAGAAGGCCGACGGCGCGCCGGTATTTCCGGACTTTGATCTGGCGCCGCTGAAATCAGCGCCCGGCGTCGAGATGGAATTTCTTGAGGCGTCCAATCCGTTGCGGGCCGACCAGCTTGAAGATTTCGACGCGCTTATTCTGCTGATCCATCGCTTCGCGCCTGAGAGTGTTCCGAAGAACGGGCGGCTCAGCGTCGTCGCGCGTTTTGGCGTGGGCTATGACACAGTTGATGTGGCCGCCTGCACGAAGGGCGACATCGCCCTTTGCATTACGCCGGACGGGGTGCGCCGCCCGGTTGCCGTTTCGATTATCACCTTCATTCTGGCGCTCACCGGAAAGCTTATGGTGAAAGATCGGTTGGCCCGCCAGGGTGCCGCCGGGTTTGCGGCGCGCGGCGACCATATGGGTGTTGGCCTTGTGGGCAAAACGCTGGGTTCGCTGGGCGTTGGCAACATTGGAGCGGAAATGTTCCGCCTGGCCAAGCCCTTCGACATGAAATTCATCGCCCATGATCCCTTTGCCGATCCGAAAGTTGCAGCGGAACTCGGCATCGAACTCGTCAGCATGGACGACTTGTTTGCCCGCGCCGATATCCTGACGGTGAATTGCCCGCTGACGGAAGAAACACGCCACGTCGTCAACGCCAAGCGTTTGGGCCAGATGAAGAAGACCGCCTATCTCATCAACACGGCCCGCGGGCCCATTGTTGACCAGAAGGCCCTCACGGAAGTTTTGGTCAACCGCCGGATTGCCGGCGCGGGGCTTGACGTCTTCGAAACCGAGCCGCCTGACGCAAATGATCCGCTGCTCAAACTGGATAACGTTATTCTGGCGCCGCACGCCTTGTGCTGGACCGACCAGTGCTTTGCCGGAAATGGCGCTGCCGATGTGCGCGCCGTTCTGGAGATACAGCAGGGCCGGATTCCGCGCGGGGTGGTCAATCGTGATGTGCTCGAAAGGGCCGGCTTCAAAGCGAAACTGGAGAGCTACGGCAAGCAGTTCAAATAACAGAAATTCCCCGCAACAAAGCGGGGATACGAGAATGGAAGCCCGTGGCTGCCATTCATAACTGGGAGGAAGACATGGTAACAAGACGCGACCTAGGCAAGATCGGCCTCGCGGCCGGGTTTGCCGGAACATTCACGCGGCCGGCCTGGGCCGAATCCGCGGCAGACATCGCCGTCAAGGCGGCGCAGCAATACAAGGGCCAGACGATCACCATCGTCTGGGAAGCGGGCCTCCAGGCACTGGATCCGCTTAACTTCTCCGGCCCCAAGTGGAAGGAACTCACCGGCATCGACGTAAAGGTTGTTGAGGTTTCGACTGCAGAAATGTTCACGAAGATCATGCAGGACTACAAGTCGGGTGCCGGCGCCTATGACGCGCTGAACGTAATCCCCGCCTGGATGCCTGACCTCGCCAATGCCGGAGCGCTTGAACCGCTCGACGCTTATGTCGAGAAGTACGGCTTCGCTGAAGAGCTGCAGAAAATCGCACCGACCTATCGCGACAACCAGATGAAGGTCGACGGCAAGATCTTCGGCTTCCCGGACGATGGCGACGTATTCCTGATGTATTACCGCAAGGATCTTTTCGCCGATCCTGCAGTCCAAGCGGCCTTTAAGGAAAAAACCGGCAAGGACCTTGCCGTGCCGACAACCTGGGCCGAATTCGACATGACTGGGGCTGCTCTCACCGACGTCCTAAAGGACAAGGGCATCTATGGTGCGGCCTTCTTCCGCCAGCCTCCCTATACGATGTTCATGTTCCAGGAACGCTTCCGTAATGAGGGCGGAAAGTTCTTCGATGGCGACACGATGAAGGCAACGATCAACTCCGACGTTGGCGTGAAGGTTCTCACCGAAATGCGCGAAGAGAACAAGTTCATGCCACCCGGCGTTGAACAGTTCGGCTTCGTGGAAAACCTCGCGGCCTTCCTGCAGGGACAAACTGCCATGACCATTTCCTGGCCGCCCTATGGCCGCTGGGCTGCGGGCTATGGCACGGACCAGGAAGTGCTGAGTTGGGTTCCAAAATCAACGATTGCCGGGAAGGTGGGCTATGCCCTTCCGCCCGGTGGCCATCCTCAGCTTGCGGCGGGCTTTGCGCTCTCGGTCGCCTCGACCTCCAAGAACAAGGACGCCGCCTATCTGTTCATCCAGTGGCTGAACAGCGAGGATGTCTCCATGCAACGCGTGCAGTTGCCTTATGCGCTGCGTGATCCATTCCGTGACTCGCACTTCACTAGCCCCGAATATCTGGCGAAATGGCCGGATGCGAAAGAGTATCTCGCTGCCCTTCAGGCAGGTGCCAATTCGGGGCTTCTTGATCTCTCCCTCCTGCAAACAGACAAGTATGAGGAAGCGCTTCGCCAAATGATCTCAAAGCTTTGGGCGGGCGAGGATCCGAAAGCGATTCTCGATGCGGCAGCAGGCGAATGGGATGCCATCACTGACAAGATCGGCGTCGACAAACAGAAAGCTGTCTACAACAGCTGGGCCTCCAAATCGGGTGCCTATCCGAAATTGTAGGTTCGGCTATCATCAGTGTCCTGTCCGGTATTCCGGGCAGGACGTTTCTTCTTCCTGCATTGGATCAAAATCCGTGGCCGCTGCAATCGCCCTTCGCGTCAATCCCGACCGGAATTTCAGATACTGGCTGCTGACGCCGGCCATCTTCCTGTTGCTGCTGATAGGCCTGTTTCCGCTGTTCTATTCGCTGATCGTGAGCTTCATGCGCATCGACATGATGGACACGGACACATCGTTCGCCGGTCTCTACAACTACGCCAACCTGTTCTCGGACAAGCGCCTGTGGGCGGCCCTTGGCCATACGCTGCTGATCACCGTTATCGCGCTGCCCATTGAACTGCTGCTTGGCCTTGCCATGGCCTATCTGTTTCTGGACAAGATGCCGGGCCGGCAGATTTTCATATCGCTGCTGGTGCTGCCCACGATCATTTCGCCGGTTGTAGCGGGGGCCACCTGGCGGCTGCTGTTTGACAACCGTTACGGGCCGATCAATCAGGTGCTGGGGTGGTTCGCGGGCCATCCGGTGACGGCGCTGTGGACGATCAATCCGAAGCTCGTCTATCCGGCGATCATCTTCTGCGAGATCTGGCAGTGGACGCCGTTCATGTTCCTGATCCTGCTTGCGGCCCTTTCAAATGTCGACAGGTCGCAGACGGAAGCCGCCGCAATTGACGGCGCAGGTTTTTTTCGCACTTTCCGACGGATTGTATTGCCCGCCATCTGGCCGGTGATGGCCATCGCCATCCTGATCCGCGGGCTTGATCTCGTCCGTATCTTTGACATTATCTGGGCGCTGACATCGGGCGGGCCAGGCACCATGACGGAAACCATTTCGGTCTATGCCTATTCGCAAGGCTTCAAGCAGTTCGAAACAAGCTACACGGCGGCCATCGCATTTCTCGTCATCATCATCCTGACCGTGGTGGTGACCTGGGCCATCAGGCGGATGGGGCTGGCGAAATGAATTCCTTGCCATTTCACCGCCGCAAAGATGTCCGCCTCGCTCTGCGCTACCTTGTGGCGTGCGTGCTGGTCTTGATCTTTGTATTTCCGGTCTATTGGTTGTTCATCATTTCCTTCAAGACCCCGGACGAAATCTTTGCGTTTCCACCCGTGTGGTATCCCAAGAGCATTCAATTCGCCAACTACAAGGTACTGTTCAAGGATGGCGATGCTGAAACCGTTTGGAACAGTCTCGTGTTGGCGACGGTTTCCACTTTCTTCGCGATGATCCTTGGCACCATTGCGGCCTACAGCCTGGTGCGTTTCAAGACGGGCGGTGAAAATCTTGCCGTATGGATCATTTCCCAGCGCATGATGCCACCGGTGGCCATCGTATTCCCCGTCTTCCTGCTCTATGTGTTTTTCGGCTGGGTCGATACTTTCTTCGGTCTCATCCTGCTCTATACCGCGTTCAACCTGCCTTACGTGATCTGGATGATGCGCGGCTATATCGAGGACATTCCGCTTGAGCTGGAAGAGAGCGCCCTGGTTGACGGCTGCTCGCGCTGGGCGGTGCTGTGGAAGGTCGTGATGCCGATGGCGCGCTCGGGGCTTTTTGCCACCGCCGTATTCACATTCGTGTTCGCCTGGAACGAGTTCCTCTTTGCCCTCGTGCTGACGCGCACCGAAGTCACCACCTACACGGTGCAGGTTACCCACTACTTCGGCGGGCAATCCAATTTCTGGGCGAAGATTGCCGCCATGTCGGTGCTCGGCACCATTCCCGTATTCATCGCCGTCGCCACGATGCAGCGCTATCTCGTGCGCGGCATTTCGATGGGGGCAGTCAAGGGTTAGATCATGTCAGACTTGAAAATCACCGGGCTTCACAAATACTACGGCAGTTTCCATGCGGTGAAGGGCATCGACCTTGAAGTGCCCTCGGGTGAGTTCACGGTTCTGGTGGGGCCATCGGGTTGCGGCAAGTCCACGCTTCTCCGCACCATTGCGGGGCTTGAAGAGGCAAGCGAAGGAACAGTCGAAATCGGCAACAAGGACGTGACCTGGGCAAGGCCTCGCGACCGCGACATTGCCATGGTTTTCCAGAACTACGCGCTCTACCCTTACATGAACGTGTTTGAGAACATCGCCTTTGGCCTGCGGGCGCGGAAGTTTCCCACAGCGGAAATCGACAAGCGGGTGGCCAATGCGGCCGAGATGCTCGGCATCGGGCCTCTGCTCAAACGTTTGCCACGCGAACTGTCCGGCGGCCAGCGCCAGCGGGTTGCCATCGGGCGAGCCATCGTGCGTGACGCGCGCCTGTTCCTGTTCGACGAACCCTTGAGCAACCTTGATGCGCAGCTGCGCGATGACATGCGGGTTGAAATCAAGCGCCTGCACCAGGAGCTTGGGCGGACGATGATCTACGTGACGCACGACCAGATTGAAGCCATGACCCTGGCGGACCGCATTGTGCTGCTGCGCGATGGCCGCATCGAGCAGGTGGGTTCACCGCTCGATCTTTTTGAGCGTCCCGCCAATCTTTTTGTCGCGAGTTTCCTGGGAAGCCCCAAGATGAATTTTATTCCGGCAACGCTCACCGGAAATACCGCCACGCTTTCCGACGGCACAAAACTGGCGCTTGTTGGCAAGCGAGAGGGAAAAGCCAAGCAAGCCGTCATTCTCGGCATCAGGCCGCAGCATATTGCTCTTTCCGGCAAGCGCGTCGCCCTGGGCCATGCGCAGGTCAAGGTCACGGTCGAACTGGTGCAGCCCACGGGTTCACGGGTTCAGGTGGCGTTTCCGCTTGGCGGCAAAAGCATTGTCGCCGAACTTGAATCGCGCGATGTGAGCAAGCCCGGCGAGAAAATCAGCATCGATATCGATATGGCCCGCGCCATCGTCATTGATCCGCAAACCGAAAAAGTCATTTGAACCGGAGTAAAGCCATGGCCACGAAGAAGCCAAGCCGCGCAATCAAGCTTTTTGGCACGGAAACCTCGGACGGCAAGCGCCGCGAACTGGTGGCCGGACCCATCGCTGCGATGTTCGACAATGGCGCGCTGCGCTACATCCGCTATCGCGGCGTCGAAGTCCTGCGCGGCATCGCCTATCTGCTGCGCGACAAGAACTGGGGCACCTATGGGCCGGCCATTGAAAACCTGAAAATCAAACAGGGCAAGACCGGTTTTTCCATCAGCTATGACGCCACCTGCGGGGATGCGGAACAGTCCCTCAGATACCAAACGAAGATCGACGCCAAGGCCGATGGCACGCTGACATTTTCCACGGTGGGGACGCCACTCAGCGATTTTCTCACCAGCCGCACGGGTTTCGTTGTTCTGCATCCGCTGGAAGGGGTGGTGGGAAAACCCGTCGCAGTGGTGCATGTGGACGGGAAGCGCGAGAAAGGGAACTTTCCGAAAATCATCAGCCCCGGCCAGCCGATCTTTGAAATCCGCTCCCTCAAGCATACGGTGATGCCCGGTGTCACCGCCACGGTGCTGATGGAGGGCAACAAGTTCGAGATGGAGGACCACCGCAACTGGATGGATGCGTCCTACAAGACCTATGTCTGCTCTCTGCTTGATCCCTGGCCTTATACGCTGATGAAGGGTGAGGCTTTTACCCAGTCGGTCACGCTCACCATCACGGGAAAGCCCGCAACGAAGGCTTCCTCGAAATCTGGCGGCGCAATTTCCGTGGCGCTCGGCAAGGCCAAGGGATGGATGCCTTCCATCGGTGTTGGTGTTCCGATGGCGGAAGCACAGCGTGCTGTCGACAACGGCGATCTGATTGCTGCTGCGAACCCGGGCCAGCTTGTTTTCCAGATTGACGGGCGCAAGAAGAACCAGACGGAAGCGGCAGCGGCCTTTCGCGCCTTGAAGGAGCGCACCGGCATTCCGGCGACTTTGGAAATTATTCTGCCGGCAAAGGCGCCGGCGGCGGAAGAAGTTGAGGCCATCGCTGGTGCGCTACGCGCCGCCGGCTTCAAACCGGACGCGGTGGTGATCACACAGATGCATGATCTCAAATCCTTCCAGCCCAATGCGCCGCGGCCCTGGGGGCCGAGCTATGAAGAGATGGCGGCGGCGGCGCGAAAGGCTTTTCCGGGCGTGGCGCTGGGGGGCGGCATGCTCTCCTATTTCACCGAGCTGAACCGGAAGCCTGCGCCCAAAGGCGTGTTTGATTTCATCACCCATACGGCGTGCCCCATCGTGCATTCGGCGGATGATCTCTCTGTCATGGAAACGCTTGAATCCCTGCCGTGGATCATCGGCTCAACCCGCGCCATGATCGGCACGTCACCCTATCACATGGGGCCAACCAGTATTCCCTGCCGCGACAATCCCTATGGGGCGCAGGAAGCAGCCAATCCCACCAATGGGCGGGTCTGCCTTTCCGACATGGATCCGAGGCAGCGCGGGTTGTTCGCGGCGGCGTGGAATCTGGGATTGGTGGCCGCGGCGGCAAAGGGCCGGCTTGATGCGGTTTCGCTGGGGGCCGTGACCGGGCCGCAAGGGCTCATCTACCGCAAGTCAAGTTACATGCAGCCGGGTTTCGACGGCGGGGACGCGGCGGTCTATCCCGTCTACCACATCCTTGCGGGACTGGGACGCGCCAGCGGTGCAAAGTACATTGAAACGGAAAGCGGCGCTCCTGGAAAAATCGCAACGCTTGCTTATGAAACGAAAGCGGGACCGGTTCTGTGGCTTGCCAACCTGACGGGCGAGAAGCAAACGGTTAAGGTGAGCGGTTTCAAAGGTGGGGCGCAGATTCATGTTCTCGACGAAAAGACTTTTGATACGCTTGTCAAACGTCCGGATTATCTCGCCAAGGCCGGAACAAAAGTGAAGAAGGTTTCCAGCCTTGAGCTTGGCCCCTATGCGGTTATCCGCGTCTCGGCGATTTGATAGATGTTGCTGGGTTGCATTGCGGACGACTTTACGGGCGCCACGGACCTGGCCAATACGTTGAGCCGCCAAGGTATGCGAACGGTGCAGATTATCGGCGAACCCACCGGCTTGCCACCTGATGCAGATGCCATTGTCATCGCACTCAAATCGCGGACCATTCCAGCGAAGGACGCGGTTGCCCAATCGCTTTCCGCCTGCCGCTGGCTGAAACAGCACGGAGCGCGGCAGATCTATTTCAAATACTGCTCGACCTTCGACTCGACTGATGCGGGCAATATCGGCCCGGTGGCGGATGCGCTTCTTGATGAGCTTGGCGCTGATTTTACAATTGCCTGCCCGGCATTTCCGGAAAACGGCCGGACGATTTACATGGGGCATCTCTTTGTGGGCCAGGTGCTGCTTTCGGACTCGAGCATGCGGCATCATCCGCTCACGCCCATGCTTGATTCCAATCTGGTGAATGTGCTGGCGCGGCAAACGCCGCACAAGACAGGGCTTGTGGCCCATGCGACGGTGAAGCAGGGGGCTCGCGCCATTGCAGCCGCCTTCGCCGAGTTGCAATCACGCGGCATCCGACATGCCATCGTCGATGCGATTGAGGACATCGATCTTCATCATCTCGGTGAAGCCGTGGCAAATCTTGCACTGGTCACGGGCGGATCAGGCGCTGCGATCGGCCTGCCGGAAAATTTCCGGAAATCGGGACTTTTGTCGAAACGTGAGAACGTCAAGCCTCTCGCCCCGGTTGGAGGTGGCGGCGTTGTTCTCTCAGGAAGCAGTTCGGCGGCAACGCTGGCGCAGGTGGCTGCCATGAGCGCCAAATATCCAGCGCGGGCCATTGATGTGGCCGCGCTCTTTGCCAACAAGGACAAGCTGGTTGCTGATATTCTGGATTGGGCGGTGCCGAAGCTGAAATCTTCGCCGGTATTGATCTATGCCAGTGCGCCGCCGGAAAAGGTTTCTGAAATGCAGGCGCGCTTCGGGCGCGAGCAGGCGGGCGCCATGATCGAGATGGCAATTGCGGCTGTCGCCACGGGTTTGACCAAAGCCGGGGTGCGGCGCTTTGTGGTGGCAGGCGGTGAAACTTCGGGTTCAGTTGTGTCGGCGCTCGGCGTCAAGGCACTGGAAATTGGCCCGCAGATTTCGCCCGGCGTTCCGGCAACCCTCTCCTATGGAGAGCCACGCTATGGGCTGGCGTTGAAGTCGGGAAACTTTGGTGGGCCTGACTTTTTCAGCGAAGCCCTGGAGGCATTGAAATGAAAGAGTCCGAGGCGCGCGAGCTTATCGTTGAAATGGCGCGGTCCATGTTCGAGCGGCGGCTGACATTTGGAAGCTCCGGCAATATCAGCGTGAAAGTTGACGGCGGCTGGCTGATGACGCCGACGGGGTCATCATTGGGGCGGCTTGATCCGGTGCGCCTCTCCAAAATTGATGAAGCGGGCGCATTGATTTCCGGGGATGCGCCTACCAAGGAAAGTTTTTTGCATCTTGCCATGTACCGGGAGCGGGCCGGGGCAGGGGCGGTGGTGCATTTGCATTCGACGCATTCGGTTGCCGTGTCCTGCCTCGAAGGCATCAACCATGATGATGTGCTGCCGCCGATCACCGCCTATTATGTAATGCGGGTCGGCACACTGCCGCTTATTCCCTATTACGCGCCGGGCGATAAAACCCTGGGCGAGGCGGTAGGGCAGTATGCCGCCAAGCACGCGGCGGTGCTTCTGGCCAATCATGGGCCGGTAGTCTCGGGCTCGTCATTATCCGCCGCCGTCGATGCGATCGAGGAGCTTGAAGAGACGGCGCGGCTTTACCTGTTGCTTCATGGGCGGCCGACGCGTTACCTGAACCCCGCACAGGTGGCGGATCTCAAGCGGCGGTTTCCCTAGGGAGTGATTTAATCGTGACAACGCAGAATACATTGGCAGCCGGTGTTATCGGCCTGGGCTCCATGGGCATGGGCATGGCGCAATCCATGGTGAAGCGTGGAATCAAGGTCGCGGGATTTGATATCAATGCAGCCGCCATCACAAAGCTGGTTGAAGCGGGAGGCAGTGGTGCTGCAACCGTAGCCGACATTGCCAAGAATGCGGACGTTCTGCTTGTTGTGGTGGTGAACGCCGCGCAGACCGATGCGGTATTGTTCGGCGAAAAAGGTGCGGCGACGGCGATGAAGACGGGCAGCGTGATCATCTCGTCTGCCACCATGGCGCCGGATGATGCGCGCCAACTTGCCGCCAAGGCCAAGGCGCTTGGACTTTTATATCTCGATGCGCCGATCAGCGGGGGTGCTGCCAAAGCAGCCATCGGCCAGTTGACAGTGATGGCCTCCGGCACCCAGGAAGCTTTCAAACGGGCGCGGCCGGTGCTCGATGCGATTGCAACAACCGTCTATGAACTCGGCGATGCGGCAGGCATCGGCGCTTCCTTCAAGATGGTGAACCAACTTCTGGCGGGGGTGCATATCGCTGCCGCCTGCGAAGCGGTGACCTTTGCCAAGAAACTCGGCCTTGACCTTCCCACCGTCTACAAGGTGATCACCGCATCGGCGGGGAATTCCTGGATGTTCGAGAACCGCGTGCCTCATATTCTTGACGGGGATTATGCGCCGCGCAGTGCAGTTGAGATATTTACCAAGGACCTCGGCATCGTGAGCGACATGGGGCGGCGCGAAAAATTCCCGCTGCAGATTGCGGCAACGGCCCTGCAAATGTTCCTGATGACGGCGGCGGCAGGCATGGAACGGGATGATGACGCTTCGGTGGCGCGGATGATTGCTGAGATCACCGGCCTCGAATTGCCGTCAGCTCCATAGGCCCTGTTCACAACCGGGTTTTTGGCGCAAGCTGAAGGCCTCTGTTGAACTTGAAAGGTTTCGACAATGATCATTTATCCGGATCTTGAACTGCGCAAGGGCCGCCTGGTCAATCTGGTCCGCAACCGGATTGACAGCCCGCTCATCTATGATCTCGATCCCATTCAGGCGGCGCGCGACCTTGCGGCGCAAGGAGCCGAGTGGCTGCATGTGGTCGATCTTGACGCGGTGTTCAATGACGGCGAGAACACCACCATCATCAAGGATATCATCCGTAAGACGAGTTGCCCGGTGCAGGTGGGCGGGGCCATCCGCTCCATGGAAAAAGTCCATAGCTGGATGGAAGCGGGTGCCGGCCGGGTGGTGATCGCCACGGCGGCGGTGAAATATCCGCATCTCGTCAAGGCAGCGGCCACGGCCTATCCGGACTCCGTCGTCGTCAGCATCGATGCGCGCGGCGGCCACGTGGCCATTGAGGGCTGGACCGAGGCCACCACCTTCACGCCGCTTGAATTTGCCCGCCAGTTTGAAAACATCGGGCTTGCGGCCATTATCTTCACCGACATTGACCGCGACGAAGACCATCCGGAAAGCTCGATAGCGCACACGACGGAACTTGCCGCAAGAATAAGAGTACCGGTGATCGCCAGCGGCGTGGTGAAAACCCTGGATGACATTTCAACCTTGTCATACCTGCCCAACATTGCAGGGGTGATCACGAGCCGGGCGCTGTTTGGCGGGGCCTTCAGTTTCCGCGAGGCCCATGCCATTGCAACGGCGGCCCATGGGCCGACTGCGCAATTGCAGTGAAGCCCTGCCATGAACGTCACCGAATCCGCCGAGCTTTACCACGACCAGATGATTGGCATGCTGGAGCGGGTCTGGGGCGACGGCTGGCTTTCACCGGGCGGGCCGGCGGAAGTGGGGCGGCTGCTCGATGGCATGGACCTCAAGGGCAAGAGTATTCTTGATATCGGTTGCGGGGCAGGTGGGGTTGATGTGCTGCTGGTTGGCACGCACGGTGCCGGCTATGTGACGGGCATTGATGTTGAAGACACGGTTTTGGCGCATGCGCGCCAGCGGGCTGAAAAGGCGGGGCATGGTGCGCAGATAGGCTTGGTGAAAGTCGTGCCGGGGCCCTTGCCGTTTCCGTCGCAGACCTTTGATATCGTGTTCAGCAAGGATTCGATTGTCCACATTCCGGACAAACACGCGCTGATGCGCGATGTGTTCCGGGTGCTGAAGCCCGGCGGCTGGTTTGTGGCCTCCGACTGGCTTATCGGCCACGATCATGAACCGAGCCTGGAGATGAAAGCCTATATTGTAGCGGAGGGCCTGGATTTCGGCATGGCCTCGCCGCTGCGCTATGCCGATGCGATGGCGTCGGCAGGTTTTGAAAAGGTTGAAACGCGCAGCCGCAATGCCTGGTACCGCGACCGGGCGCGGGAGGAACTGACCCTGATGAAGGGGCCGCTTTATGCGGAAGCCGCCGCCAAGCTCGGGCGCGATTTTGTCGACCACAATATCGAGATCTGGGCGAAGATGCTGCCGGTGCTGGAATCCGGGGAACATTGCCCAACCCACCTGCGGGCCTGGAAGCCGGATTAGCCCCAAATTCAGGGAAAACTTGCGAAGCCAATGGGTCATGGTATCTAAGGAACAGGAAGATCGGAATTACGCGCTGCCATGGCCAAGAATGAACGCAGGCTTGTGCCAATTGTCTCGCTGGATGTTGACGGCTATTCGCGGCTGACCATGCTTGACGAGGGCGTAACGCTTTCAGCAGTCCAGCATGTTTTCAAGGAGCGGGTTGAGGCCACCATTGCCGGGCATGGCGGCAGCGTTTTCAAAACAATGGGGGATGGCATCCTCGCCGAATTCACCAGCGTGGTGGCGGCAGTGGAGTGGACGTCGCAACTGCAGCAACAGCTTTACCAGCTTCCGGTGGCGGCGGCGGACGGCAAAACACTGCAATTGCGCGCCGGGGTTGTCATGGCTGATGTCATGGTGCAGGGCCTCGACCGCTTTGGCGAGGGGGTGAACCTCGCGGCCCGGGTGCAGGGCTGTGCTCCGCCGGGAGGCATGGCGGTTTCCAAGTGGATGCATGAATACCTGACCGGCAAGACGGATCTGCAGTTTACCGACATCGGACCGCAGACGCTGAAAAACATCGGCCATTCGGTGCGGGTTTTCGTCTGGCATCCTGATGCCAATTTGCAGGAGCGCTTTGCCAACCGGAGCCTGTCGCTCACCGAGAAGGGCGGGCAGCCAAGCCTTAGGCCTTCGGTTGCGGTGCTGCCGTTTGAAAATTTTTCCACCGATCCGGAGCAGGCGCATTTTGCCGATGCGGTGGTTGAGGAAATCACCGCTACCCTGTCACGCATCGGCGATTTTCTTGTGATCGCCCGCAATTCCTCATTCACCTACAAGGGCCGTTCGGTTGATGTGCGGCAAGTGGGGCGTGAACTCGGCGTGCGTTATGTGGTGGAAGGCAGCGTGCGGCGCGTCGGCGAAAGGGTCCGCATCACGGCGCAACTCGTTGAAACCGAGTCCGCCCGCCATATCTGGGCAGGAAAGGCCGAGGGCGCCACGTCCGATCTCTTCGACCTGCAGGACCGCCTTGCGGAAATGGTGGCGGGTGCGGTTTACCCTTCAGTGCGCAAAGCCGAGATCGAGCGGGCCCGGATGAAGCGCCCGGACAATCTCGAAGCCTATGATCTCGTGATGCGGGCCCTGCCGCATCTCTGGGCTCACCGCATGCATGAGAATCCTGAGGCAATCGCGCTGCTTGACCGGTCGCTCACGCTTGATCCGCAATACGGGCTTGCGGCGGCGCTTTGCGCCTGGGCCCGGGCCCAGCAGATTGTCTACAACTGGACTGATGATATTGAAGGCGAGCGGCGCAAAGGCCTGGCTCTCATTGAAACGGCGGCGCGGCATATCGGCGATGATGCCACCGGCCTCACGGCGCTTGGCACCGCCGTGATGCTGCTGGAGGGAAATCCGCGGCGGGCCCTTGGCTTCGTGGAGCGGGCCGTGCTTGTTGATCCGAACCATGCCTGGGCCTGGATGCGCCGCGGCTTCGGCCTGGTTTACACCGGAAAGCCCGAAGAGGCGCTGCAGGCCTTTGCGCGGGCCGAGCGGCTTTCACCGCTCGATCCCTTCACCTTCAACATGCGCATCGGCATCGGGCTGGCGCATTTCTCGGCCGGCCGGTATGCCGAGGCCATACGCTATCCGCAAATGGTTCTCGATGAACGGCCGGGACTGACCTGGCCTTACCGCGACCTTGCCGCCTACAAGGCGCAACTCGGCGACCTGGAAGGCGCCAGAGACGCGCTGGAAAAATTTGTTTACCTGCGCCCGCCGCTCAGCCTAGCGTCCATTGCGGACGGGCTGAAGTTCATGGAGGGCCCGCTGCTGGACCGTTACATCGAAGGCCTGCGCCTGGCCGGGATGGAATAGGCCCCCGACTTGACTATGTCGCAATCACGTTCCTAACTAGGCCATGGCCCAGACCAACATACTTCCCATGTCAGCCCCCGCGCGCAATGCGGGGGTGGCCTTTGACCTCGACTGGATCGAGGATGTGCGCATTAACCTTTCGGCGTCGGAACGGCGGGTGGCGAGCCTGCCGGGCCGCCGTTCGGTTAAGAAAGACGCGCAGGCGGCGTGGCTTCTGAAGGCTGTGACTTGCATTGATCTCACGACATTGAGCGGCGACGATACGGCCTCGCGGGTCCGCAGGCTTTGCGCCAAGGCCAAGCAACCGGTGCGCGAAGATATTCTGGAGAAGCTGGGATTTGCCGGGCGCAACATCCACACGGGCGCCATTTGCGTTTACCATCGCTTTGTGAAGACCGCCGTTGAAGCGCTGGGGGCCAGCGGCATTCCGGTTGCGGCGGTTTCAACAGGCTTTCCAGCGGGGCTTGTGCCGCATGATTTGAAGCTCAAGGAAATTGAAGCTTCGGTCAGGGATGGGGCGCAGGAGATCGACATCGTCATCACCCGCGAGCATGTGCTCACTGGAAACTGGCGGGCGCTTTATGACGAGATGCGCGATTTCCGCAATGCCTGTGGCGAAGCCCATGTGAAGGCCATTCTTGCGACGGGCGATATCAAGACGATGCGCAATGTGGCCAAGGCCTCGATGATCTGCATGATGGCAGGGGCCGATTTCATCAAGACGTCGACCGGCAAGGAAGCGGTCAACGCCACGCTGCTGGTGACGCTCACCATGCTACGGATGATCCGCGACTATCAGGACGCGACCTCCTTCAAGGTGGGTTATAAGCCGGCGGGCGGCGTTTCCGCTGCCAAGGATGTTCTCAATTACCAGATCTTGATGAAGGAAGAGCTGGGCCGCAAATGGCTTGAGCCCGATCTTTTCCGCGTTGGCGCTTCAAGCCTGCTCGCCGATATCGAGCGTCAGCTTGAACACCATGTCACCGGCCGCTATTCGGCCTTCAACCGCCATCCCGTGGGGTAGAATTTTGAGCGTCGCTGAATATTTTGAAACCATGGATTATGGCCCCGCGCCTGAATCGGATGCGGAAGTTCGCGCCTGGCTGGCGACGCATAAGTCGAGCTTCGGTCATTTCATTGGCGGAAGCTTTGTGCCCGGAGCCAAACAGATTGACACCAACGAACCAGCTACGGGCAAGCTTCTGGCCAAGATCGCCGATGGTTCCAAGAAAGATGTGGATGCCGCCGTTGCCGCGGCGCGCAAGGCGCACGGGCCTTGGGAGAAACTTGGCGGTCATGGACGGGCGCGCCATCTCTATGCGCTGGCCCGTATGCTGCAACGCCATGCGCGGTTCTTTGCGGTTTTGGAAAGCCTCGACAATGGCAAGCCGATCCGCGAGACGCGTGATCTCGATGTGCCGCTGGCGGTACGGCATTTCTATCATCATGTGGGCTGGGCGCAATTGCAGGACAGCGAATTATCCGCCTACAAAGCCATCGGCGTGGTTGGCCAGATCATTCCATGGAATTTCCCGCTGCTGATGCTGGCGTGGAAAGTGGCGCCGGCGCTGGCTGCCGGAAATACTGTAGTCCTGAAACCCGCTGAATTCACGCCACTTACCGCTTTGCTGTTTGCCGAGTTGGCGCACAAGGCTGGCTTGCCGCCGGGGGTTCTGAATGTGGTGACAGGCGAAGGGGCAACAGGGGCCACCCTGGTGGAGCATGCGGGCGTGGACAAGATTGCTTTTACCGGCTCCACCGAAGTGGGCCGTCTGATCCGCAAGGCAACGGCAGGAACGGGGAAATCCCTCACACTGGAGCTTGGCGGCAAATCGCCCTTTATCGTTTTCGACGACGCCGATCTCGATGGTGCGGTTGAAGGGGTGGTCGATGCCATCTGGTTCAACCAGGGCCAGGTGTGCTGCGCCGGTTCGCGGCTTCTGGTGCAGGAGGGCGTGGCGGCTGAATTCATCAAGCGGCTGAAGCGGCGCATGGGCAAGCTCCGGGTTGGCCATCCCCTCGACAAGGCCATCGACATGGGAGCGATCATCGATCCCATCCAGCTCAAACGGATCGGCATGCTGGTTGACATGGGCGTGGCCGAGGGAGCTGAAAAATTCCAGCCGGAGATCACGCTTCCGGCGACGGGCTGTTTTTTTCCGCCAACACTACTGACCAATGTGGAAACTTCTTCGACGGTGGCGACCGAGGAAATCTTCGGGCCGGTGCTGGTGAGCATGACGTTCCGCACGCCGGATGAAGCGGTGATGCTGGCCAACAACAGCCGCTATGGCTTGTCGGCGAGCGTGTGGAGCGAGACCATCGGCCTGGCGCTGGACATTGCCCCCAAGCTGCAGTGCGGCGTGGTGTGGGTGAATGCGACAAATCTTTTCGATGCCGCCGTGGGCTTTGGCGGCTACCGCGAATCCGGTTTTGGCCGGGAAGGCGGGCGCGAGGGAATCTACGAATACCTGAAACTGAAATCATGGGCGGCGCGCAAACCGAAAGCCGTTCAGCGCGGCGTAACCGAAGCGGAGGTGAAGCCGAATTTCGATGAGCCGTCGGTTGATCGCACAGCTAAACTTTTCATCGGCGGCAAGCAGGCGCGGCCCGATGGGAATTATTCGCGCGCCGTTCTTTCGCCTTCCGGAAAAATTGTTGGTGAAGTGGGCGAAGGCAATCGCAAGGATATCCGCAATGCGGTGGCTGCGGCGCGCGCAGCGGAAAGCTGGTCGAAAGCAACCGCCCATAACCGTGCACAAATTCTCTATTACATGGCGGAAAACCTTTCGGCACGCAGTGATGAATTTGCGAGTCGCATCAAGGCGATGACGGGGGTTTCGAAAGCAAAATCTGAGGTCGAGGCGTCTATTCATCGGTTGTTCTGTTATGGCGCCTGGGCCGACAAGTATGATGGCGCAGTTCACTCGCCTCCTTTGCGTGGCGTGGCCCTTGCAATGAATGAACCTCTGGGTGTTGTCGGCGTTATCTGCCCGGACGAAGCGCCGCTTCTCGGTTTCATCAGTCTGGTTGCGCCGCTCATTGCGATGGGTAATCGCGTGGTGGTGGTGCCAAGCGAACGGCATCCCCTGGCTGCCACCGATCTCTATCAGGTTCTTGAAACCTCAGATGTGCCGGCGGGTGTCATCAACATCGTGACGGGTGGCCGCGACACGCTGCTCAAGACGCTGGCCGAGCATGATGATGTGGACGCGCTGTGGGTGTTCGGTTCGAAAGAGAATTCCGCTAACGCCGAAAAGCTCTCCACCGGCAATCTCAAGCGCACGCTGGTCGATCATGGGCTTGCCACGGACTGGTACGATGCCGCCTCGAGCGAAGGTCCGGTGCTGCTGCGCCATGCGGTGCAGGTGAAGAACATCTGGATTCCTTACGGGGAATGATCAGCGCATTGCCATGGCCTTGCCCGGCGCCAGCCAGAAGGGCGGCAGCCAGGCAGGGATATTGCTGAAGGGCAGCACTTCGGGTCTCAGGTTGATGCCAAGTTTTTCGGCCATGAAGGCGCGGCGGTTTTCGATCCGCTTCCAGGCTTCGGGGTACTTGGCCTTGAAGACGGCGCGCGCGGGCGCATCGGCCAGCGCCACGCCATCCTCGATATTGGACATGAAATAGGGTGTACCGGTTGCGGGGATGATATCGCATTGCAGGGCCATGCCAGAGGCGAGCTTCAGTTTGCTGTTCTTTTTTATTGGGGAATGGACCCATTCATCGAGGTGGATGAGATGGCCGGGATTGAGGCCGATGCCGAAGAAAGGGTCGCCGAGGCGGCTCATCACGGCCTCATAGAGCGTTCCGCCTTCGACTCCGATGGCGAGGGTTTCGTACCAGGCCACGGCGGCGGCGAAATAGGGGGCCACGAGCTTGTCCATATAGTCGCGTATGTTTGCAGGCAGTTCGCTCGCTTCGGCCACCATGAACCCGGCGCGGCAATACAGTGCGCCCATAAGGCCCACGCCAATGACAATCGGATCGCCCTTTTCAATTACCCGCATGCTCGGGCTTGGCAGGCCATATTTGGCACGCGGGCCTGACGACATGTTGACGTGGACGGATTGCGGAAAGCCATCAAAAGCCATGTTGCGGCAGGCGTCGTATTCGCTCATGCCGGGCTTGGCGCCGAGAATCATGCGGCGGACGGCATTCGAGGTGAGGGTTGCGGCATACTCGAAGCGGGCCAGCTGCTCGATTTCATTGATTACGCGCAGGCCATCGGTGGGGTGCATGAAGAGCAGGGCGGCGTTGGTGACGGGGCCGAAGGCTTTTAGCGTTTCGACGAGGTAATGCGGTGTTTCGAACCAGTTGGGATCAAAGACTCCGTCCTCGGTTTCAAAACCTTTCCATCCGGCGAGGCCGATGCGCATGTCCTCCTTCACACCGGCGTCGCGCAGGATGCTGGCGAGATCTCGGTATTTGTCGCGGGGCTGACCCATGAGGCTCAGGGGCTGCCACAGCACGCGCTCGAAACTGCCGTTGGCAATTTTGGCGTAGGGAAAGCCCTCATTGCCCGCGAGGAGGGTTGGGGTGCGGCCCGGCACGATAATGCAAATGGCTTCCTCAAAGCGTGGATCATGGCCCGTCGCCCACGAGATGTTCGCCACATGCTCGCGGTCGCCATAGATCACCAAGGCATCGAGGCCATGGGCGGCCATCCGCGCGAGCAGTTGCTTGAGGCGCGCTGCATAGAGGTCACGGCCCAATTCCGGCTCGGTGGTGGGGCTGCCGAAATCCGGCAGGTCGAGGCTTGTCAGTTGGGCATGGCGCATGAAAGCTCCTTTTTTATGAGCTTAGCCAAATGAGTCGCAGCGTCCAGCCCCAGCCCAAGAGCTAGGCCTTGCCAACGCAGTTCCAATGGCCGTATCCTCCGGCACAAGGGGTTCGCCAACTGGTGGATGCGGTACATCTCTCAGGGCGGGAAAATTGGGGATGTTCGCCATGACACATGCGAAGCTTTGCTTGCAATCCGCCTTCTATCGCACTTTTCTGATTGCCTGCTTTGCCATCCTCATTACGGTCCTGCTCCCATCCGCAGCGCGGGCTCAGCAATCGTCGGTGCCGCAAACCTGCGAAGTGCAGACCAAATCCTGCTGCAACACCTGCGGCAGCTGCGATTCGGGGCCGAGCTGCCCGGCGGGCTACACGATTTATGATGATTACTGCCTGCCGGAATGTCCCGGCGGTTATTTGCGCTATCCCGGTTATCCCGGCCTGTGCCTGCCGCCCTGCCATCATGGCTGCCCCGAAGGCTATGATCATGTGCCGCTGCCGAATTGCCCAGAAGGCTATCACCGCAACCTCAGCAATCCGGACGAGTGCCTGCCTGACAGAAGAATCCAAATTCCAGACAATTGCCCGGAAGGCCTGAGCTATTCCGATGAAACCGGAAGGTGTTCGCCGGACTGTCCGGAGGGAACCTATCTGGCGGAAAACGGCCTGTGCCGCAGCTATTATGACCAGGCATGCCCGGACGGCTACCAGCGCAATGAACGGACCGGCCAGTGCGTGCCGGGTGGCGATTGGCCGGACGACTACAGGTGGATTTGCCTGCCATCCTGCCCACAAGGCTTCACGCGTGACATCTATCACCCCACGCGCTGCCTGCCGCCACCGGAAACCTGCCCCTATGGCTTTGAGAATTTCCGCCAGCAATGCGTGCCGGTTTGCGAGCAGGGTACGACCCGCAATTCCTACGGCTATTGCCTGCCGCCGCGCTGCGAGGATGGCAGCTATCCGAACCTGCGCGGGGTTTGCAGCCCGCCCTCATGCCCGGAAGGCTATGAAGTCATCCGCGGGAAATGCCACGCGCCTTGCCCGCAGGGTCTTGTGCGCAATCCCAATAATCCCGAGCAGTGCGAGCGCATCCCGGATGATGAACCGGATTGCCCGGATGGAACAAAGCTGAACACCCAGACCAACGAGTGTGACCGCGTTCCGCCGCCACCTCCACCCACGGTCAAGTGCAAGCAGGGCCTTGAATACAATCCAAGGACCAAGCAGTGCGAACCGCCGCCACGGGTGGAAACCACATGCCCCAGGGGCTTCCAGAAGCTGAAGAACGGCAAGTGCCAGCGCATTGTTGAGCAACCCCCTGAGGAACAGGGTTGTCCGCGGGGCTTCGTTCTCAACCGGAACACGGGCGATTGCGAACCGATCCGGTTGAACGTTCCGAAAGCCTGCCCGGAAGGAACCGAGTTCAGCCGCAAGCGCCAGCGCTGCGTGCCGATCTTTAATCAACAGGAGCCGGAATTTGAGCCTCAGGATGACGATGGCGAACCGCAACTGCGCTTGCCGAAAATCGATCTCAACAACAACCTCCTGAATCTGCCAAATCAGCAGAAGCAGTGCCCCAAAGGTATGGCGCGGGACAAGAAGGGCCGCTGCGTGCCGTTGCAGTAAGATGACGACGCCGTGCATCATTACGGTTGCGATCACCGGGTCGGTGCCGCGCAAGGAGCATAATCCGGCGATTCCGATCACCGTCAGCGAGCAGGTGGACTCCACCCGCGCCGCCTTTGAAGCGGGCGCCACCATCGCCCATGTCCATGTGCGCCGGGATGACCAGACGCCGACCTCCGACCCGGAGCGCTTTGCAGCACTTCTCGCCGGATTGCGCAAAGCCTGCCCGGGCATGATCGTGCAGTTTTCCACCGGCGGGCGCTCCGGCAAGGGTTCCGAACGCGGTGGCATGCTGCATCTGGGCTGCGACATGGCCTCGCTGGCCACCGGATCATGCAATTTCCCGACGATCATTTACGAGAATTCTCCGGACCTTATCCGTGAACTGGCCACGAAAATGCTGGAGCACAAGGTGAAGCCGGAAATTGAAATCTTTGACCTGTCGATGCTCTATCAGGCGCTGCGTTTGGCGGATGAAGGGCTGCTGAAAAAACCGCTGCATGTGCAGTTCGTCTTCGGAGTGAAGAATGCCATGCCCGCCATCCGCCCCGCATTTGACTTCATGGTGGAGGAAATCACAAGGCTGGCACCGGAGGCCACCTGGACGGCGGCGGGAATCGGCAAGCACCAGCTTGAGGTCAATCACTGGTGCCTTGAGCGCGGCGGCCATTGCCGCACGGGTCTCGAAGACAATATCCGGTGGAACGGGACCGAGCTTGCGCCCTCAAATGCCGCACTGGTTGGGCGCGTGGCCGAGCTTTGCCGCACCTACGGCCGCCATCCGGCCAGCTTTGCGGAAGCGCGCAAGTTGCTCTCGCTATCTTGAACTCCAGACCCAGCGGTCCACCGCGAGTGCCAAGGCCGCACCCATGAGTTGGGCAAGGACAAATCCCAGAACATCTTCAGGCTTGATCCCGGCAAAGGTGTCGGAGAATGACCGCGCCAATGTAACCGCCGGATTGGCAAAACTGGTGGAGGCGGTGAACCAATAGGCGGCGGTGATATAGAGGCCGACATTCATGCCCACCTGCTGCGGGGCATTCCTAACGCTGAGGAAAATCACCGTGAGCAAGCCAAAGCTGGCCACGATCTCGGCAAGCCATTGGGCTCCGCCGTTGCGCATGGTGGTTGAGGCTTGCAGCAAGGGAAGATCGAACATTGCGTGGGCGGCGAAAACGCCCAGAATTGCACCAATAATTTGGACAGTGATATAGGCTGCAACCTCGCCAGACTTCATGCTTCTGTTCAGGAGCGAAGCGAGCGACACCAGCGGATTAAAATGGGCTCCGGAAATTGGTCCTAATGTCGAGATCAGCACCACCAGTATGGCCCCCGTCGGAATAGTGTTGCCAAGCAGGGCAATCGCCGTGTTTCCGCCCGCCAGCTTGGCCGCCATGATGCCGGAACCCACTACAGTTGCGAGAAGGAAGGCAGTGCCCAAGCCTTCAGCGGCAAGCTTGCGCAGCATGGTGGTCAATTCTTGGCCTGGCCGATTTGATCAAGACTGCTCTTGAGGGCGAGCCGGTCCAGGGAGGCAAGCGGCAGGCTCACGAAAATGGCAATGCGGTTGTGGAGTCTGCCATAGGCATCGGCGAAGGCGGCGCGTTTTTCTGCTTCGGTGCCTTCCACTTTGGCGGGATCTGGAATGCCCCAATGGGCCGTCATGGGATGCCTGGCCATATGGGGCAGGTTTCCGCCGCCGCGTCATCGCACACGGTGAAGATGAAATCAAACTGGGCGGCGTCTTTGTCAGAAAATTCATCCCAGGATTTTGAGCGAAGGCCTTCGGTCTTGTAGTTGAATTGCTTGAGAAGATCGATGGTGTAAGGGTGGACTTCGGCCCTGGGGAAGCTTCCGGCACTGTGTGCCTTGATCCGGCCCGCGCCAAGGCGGTTCATGATGGCCTCGCCCAAAATGCTGCGGGCGGAGTTTCCGGTGCAGAGAAAAAGGACGTTGTAGGTTTTTTCAGGTCCCATGGCAGCCCTCTAAACAAAGATTTATGACAGTTGGATGAAGCGCGCAAAGCCTCTTTGCGGCGACTCAAAACTCATCTAGGGTTCCCGGCAAAATCATCCCGGTCAGCGGGAGGCAAGTGAAGGGGAGATAACGTGGAAGGACTATTGCGTCTCAGCCGGGCCATTGACGGGTTGGGCCGGCGGACTGGCATCATTGCAAACTGGTTTGTCTTGCTGGCGGCGCTGGTATGTGCCTTCGATGCGCTCTTGCGCTATAGCCTCAGTACAGCCGTGTGGCTTGACCGCCTGTTATCTTCAGGCGAGGGAAGGTTGGGCTGGCTTTTCGATATCTACCGGGAAAACTCCAATTCGCTGCGCGACCTGCAACTTGTGCTATTTGCCGGCATGGTGATGCTGGGCGCCTCATGGACGCTGAAGGTCAACGAACATGTGCGGGTTGACCTGTTCTATGCCTCGGTGAATGACCGCAAGCGCATCTGGATCGATCTTACGGGGGCAATATTCTTCCTTATGCCCATGTGCGCGCTGCTCATCTATTTCAGTTGGCCGTGGTTCATGGAATCCTGGACGGGCAATGAGCTGTCGCAAAATGCGGGCGGCCTGCCGCGCTGGCCGGCGAAGCTGTTCCTGCCGCTGGGCTTTGCTCTTCTCATGCTGCAGGGCGTGTCCGAGATTATTAAATGTATCGCCGCCCTCACTACCGGTTATCGGCGCGAGCATGGCTATGAGAAGCCGGTGCAATGATTGAATTTGTCACCCACAACATGGCGCCGCTGATGTTCGCGGGGCTCATTCTTTTTATGCTCTATGGCTATCCCGCCGCATTTTCACTGGCGGCAGTTGGCCTGTTCTTTGGTTTTATCGGGGTTGAACTCGGCCTTATCCAGCCGGATTTTCTGGGCAACATAGTGTTCCAGCTCGAATCGGTGGTGCGCAATGACCTGCTGCTTGCCATCCCTTTCTTCACCTTGATGGGGGCGATCCTTGAGCGCAGCGGTTTGGCGGAGGATTTGCTTGAGGGCTTTGGCCAACTCTTTGGCGGCGTGCGTGGCGGGCTTTCCTATGCAGTCATTTTGGTGGGTGCGGTGCTGGGTGCCATTACCGGCACGGTAGCCGCCTCGGTCATTGCCATGGGGCTCATTTCGTTGCCCATCATGCTGCGATATGGCTACAACGTGCGCCATGCCACGGGCGTTGTTGCCGCATCGGGCACAATCACACAGCTCATTCCACCCTCACTTGTCCTGGTCATTCTTGCTGACCAACTCGGCAAGTCGGTGGGCGACATGTACCGGGGAGCGATGGGGGCCAGCGTGGTTCAGGTGCTGCTTTTCATGGCCTGGGTCCTGCTTCTTTCCTATCTCCGCCCGCAGGATATTCCGGCCCTTCCGCCTGAAGCGCGCACGTTGAGGGGCTGGGCGCTGGCCAAGCGCGTCATTCATGGCATGGTTCCGTCACTGGCGCTCATCTTCATCGTGCTGGGCACGATCTTCATGGGGCTTGCCACTGCCACAGAAGCGGGCGCCATGGGCGTGATGGGGGCTTTTGTGCTGGCCTGGTTCAATGGGCGTTTGTCCCGGGCCTTGGTCTATCATGGCATGGAGACGACCATGCGCATCACCGCCATGGTGATTTTCATTTTGATCGGGGCGCGGGTGTTCAGCCTGGTGTTCCAGGGCGTGGGTGGCAAGGAGTGGATAGAAAGTTTCCTCGTGGCATTGCCGGGCGGGCAGGTTGGCTTCCTGGTCTTCGTCAACCTGTTCGTTTTCATCATTGCCTTTTTCCTCGATTTCTTCGAGATCGCCTTCATCATCGTGCCGCTTCTTGCACCTGCGGCCGAGGCACTTGGCATCAACCTCATCTGGTTTGGCGTGTTGCTGGGAGCAAACATGCAAACCAGCTTCATGCACCCGCCCTTTGGCTTTGCATTGTTCTATCTCCGAGGAATCGCACCACCGGAAGTCAAGAGCAGCGATATTTACTGGGGGGCCATTCCCTGGGTTGTTTTGCAGGTGATGCTGGTTGCAATTCTTATTCTCTGGCCGGAGCTGGTGACAGCTTTCCTCGACGCCGACTTCGTGGTTGATCCCAATTTCGAGATGATTGTTCCCGGAAATGAAGGCGGGGATTTGTCAGGCCCACCTGCGATGGACTTCAGCCAACCCCCGGCGATGGATTAAAAAAGGCCCCACGAATGGGGGCCTTTTCCTCATTGGATTAGATGCGGCGTTGTTAAAGCAGTTTCTTGCGCTGCTGACCCATCATGAACTGGTCGAATTGATATTCCGAAAATTGCGCCCAGAGATAGGCGTCAGCCCGGAATGCTACCATGGCATCATGGACCTTCTTGAAGGCCGGGTTGGTTGAGTTCATTTCGGCGTAAGTCTCCTTTGCGGCATTAAAGCAGGCCTCGAGCACATCTTGCGGGAAGGGGTGGAGCTTCGCGCCAGATGCCGCGAGCTTCTTGAGGGCTGCCGGATTGCGGGCATCATATTTTGCCAGCATATCCATATTGGCTGCCTGGGCCGCCGTTTTCACCAGCGATTGATAGACCGGGGTTAGCTCGGCCCATTTCGCCGTGTTGATCATGGTGTGCAGCATGGGGCCGCCCTCCCACCAGCCGGGATAGTAGTAGTGGGGGGCCACCTTGTAGAAACCAAGCTTTTCATCGTCATAGGGGCCAACCCATTCGGCCGCATCAATGGTGCCTTTTTCCAGCGCCTGATAGATTTCACCACCGGCGATCTGCTGGGGCACGACACCGATTTTTGAGATCACCTTGCCGCCGAAGCCGCCAATGCGCATTTTCACGCCCTGCATGTCAGCAACCGACTTGATTTCCTTGCGGAACCAGCCGCCCATCTGAGCTCCGGTGTTGCCGCAGGGGAAAGCAATCAGGCTCTTGGTGGCGTAAAATTCGTTCATCAGATCAATGCCGCCGCCGTAATACATCCAGGCGTTTTGCTGCCTTGCATTCAGGCCGAAGGGCACGGCGGTGCCGAAGGCATAGGTAGGGTCTTTGCCCCAATAATAGTAAGACGCCGTATGGCACATTTCGACGGTTCCAGCGGAAACGGCATTGGCCGCCTCCAAGCCGGGGACTATTTCGCCAGACGCAAAAACCTGGATCTGGAACTTGTTGTCAGTTGCTTCGGCAACGTACTTTGCAAAGATTTCTGCCGTCCCGTAGATCGTATCAAGCGCCTTGGGAAAGCTTGAAGTCATGCGCCATTTGAGTTCCGGCTGTGTTTGGGCAATGGCGGGTGAAGCAAGGGCCGGCACTGCGGCGGCAGCGATGCCCGCCTTTTTTATAAATCCACGACGATCCATCAAGTTCTCCCATTGTTACACTTGTTGTAGTTGGGTGAAGCGTAACCGAAGATTCCGGCGAGGGCAAATGCCGGGAATCTCCCCGCTGAAAGGCCAGAATACGGCGTCTTGCAGTCATTTGCATAATTAATCTGTATACGGATTAATTTATGTTCTGAAGTATGGTTAACGGCGACTGAGGCGGGCGGGTCACAATTACGCCGCATTGAAGCCTAATATTTTTCCACGGGACGAGCGACAGAAATAACCGGGGGTGGCACCCCGGTTCAACAATGCGGTTGATGATTTGTCTGCTCCACAAACGGATACAGCTTTGCCTTTGGCGCCGCGTTCGCAGCGCTTAAGAAATGCGCAGGCAACCCGCGCCGAGCGTTTACGGCGACGGAAATTCAAGCGCAATCTTTTCACATTCATCATGGCGCAACTGGTGATTGCCGGCGTGGCCTTTGTGGGTGTGCGCGATTACATGTCGGACGGCCATCTCAAGCAGGCGGTTGCGGATGTCTTGAAGCAGGTTGCAGGTGAGACTCCTCAAACCAAGGCCGTTCAGGACCTGGCCGTTGCGGTTCAGCCCCCGCCTGAGCCTGATACAGCCGCCAATGAGGAAACGGCGGCAGTTCAGCCGGCTCCTGAAGAAATTGAACCGGCCGCACCCGTCCAGACTCAAATTGCGCTCGCGTCCGCAACGCCTGACGTCGTGGAGCAACCGGAAGAGCAAGTCACATCTCCCGCCGTGGAGCTGGAGGTGCAGGCCGCACCCGCTGATGTTGAACCCGAACCTGCGCCACAGGCAGAAGTGGAGGCAGTTGCCGAGCCCGAGGCCCAGCCCGACGTCCAGGTAGCAGCACCGGAGCCCGCACCCGTGGAACAGCAAGTGGCAGCGGCGGCCGTGCCCGTTCCCGATCTCACAAGCCTGAAAAATGCCCCGTCAGTGATTGAACAACCGGGCTTTGCCGATTCGCAGCAGAAGGAAGGGATGATTTTCCGGGACTGCGACACTTGCCCCGAGCTTGTCTCGATTGCGCCGGGAGAATTCATGGTTGGCCCCGAGGGCCGTGGCACGGCGCAACAGGCCATATCCGCCGTTGATGCCAAAAAGGTGGTCGTCGACAAGCCCTTTGCCATCGGGCGTTATGAAATCACCTTTGATGACTGGCAGCGCTGTGTTGAGGGCGGTGGCTGCAAAGGTGAGCCGGCTGATGATGGCTGGGGGCGCGCACGCCATCCGGTGATTCATGTGTCCTACAATGATATCAGCCAGCAATACCTGCCGTGGCTTTCGAAAGTTACCGGCTTCATCTACCGGCTTCCCACCGAAGCGGAATGGGAGCTGGCCTCGCAGGGCGGCAACAAGTCGAGCCGCGGCGGGATTACGGAGGTCGGCAGCAATGTGCAGCTTGCCTGTTCGTATGGAAATTCCTCCGATGTGGCGGCCAAGATGCGGGAAACCATTTGGGCCGGCGTTGGCTGCAATGACGGCTTTCTCTACACGGCGCCAGTAGGCTCTTTGAGCCCCAATTCACTTGGCATTTTTGACATGCACGGCAATGTCTGGGAATGGGTGTCCGATTGCTGGCGCGCCACCTATGACACCGAAGCGGCCAATACCGAAACTTGCAAGTACCATGTATTGCGGGGCGGTTCGTGGGCCAGTGAATTCCGCTTCCTGCCGGACGGCGTTTGGGTGGGCGATGCGGTGGCCTACCGCGCCGCCGTGCGGGGCTGGGAAACATCGGTCAAGGCCCGCAATTCCATTGGGTTCCGTGTGGCCAGGTCGCAGCCGTGAATTAAAAAGCCGACATAAAAAGGGGAGTTCGTCACCGTGAAGAAACGCTTTGCCATTTCTCTATCTCTTGCCTGCGCTGTTGCGCTCTGTGTTTCGGGGGCAGCGCCGCTTTATGCCCAGGGCATGATTTCTGCGCCCTCGACGGAAGGCGACCTGTCGGACGCGGGCCTTGACGGCCTTGAAAATCTTGGTCCCCAGGAAGTGTCCACGATCCAGCGTCTGCTGCGGCGGCTGGGCCATCTCAAGCAAGAAAACATGACCCGCCAGATGGATGCCGCCACGACGACGGCGCTTGTTACCCATCTTCAGGCGACAAATACCCCAACCGACGGCATGACATCTGAAAAAATCATGCGTTCGCTGTTTACCGCCGCCTGGATCAAGGAGGGCTGGGCCACCGGAAGTGCCGATGGCCAAAGCCTGGTGGTGGAGCCCGCCGAAGTGCGCCAGGCGCAGGATGCGCTGAAGAAGCTCAACTATGCGCCGGGGCCATCGGACGGCGTGTTCGGGCCCGCCACGCTTTCAGCCATCGAGATTTTCCAGGAAGACAACGGCATGAATGTTACGGGCCTGCTCACCCGTAACACCTTTCAAAATGTCGTCCGGGCCTTGAACTTTGTCGACAAGAAACCGGTGAGCACGGTGCACATGCTCAACTGGGCCGACTACATCAATCCGGCATCGCTCGATAATTTCGAGAAGGAAACCAATATCCGGATCGTGCACGAGGTGTTTACCAACTCGTCGGAAACCAAGGACCTGCTGGTGCAGGGCTCCGACAAATATGATGTGATGGTGCAGGCCGGTGCCCAGATGCGCCAGATCCTGGATGAAGAGAGTGCCGTAGAAATGCTTGACCGGGCCAAAATCCCCAATGCGGAATTTCTTGATCCGGCGGCCCTTACCTATACCGAAATCCTGGATCCCAACAATTCCCACTCGGTGCCTTACATGTGGGGCACGGTGGGCATGGGCGTGAACAAGGAAAAGGTGAGGGCGATCAGGCCTGACGCGCCGCTCAATTCGCTGGCCCTCATGCTTGATCCGGCGATTGCCGCGGATGTTTCAAAATGCGGCATCGCGGTGATCGACGAGCCGATTGATGTTATTCCGGCCTTCGTTGCCTATCTGGGCGGCGACATGAAGAACATTGGCATCACCGACCTTGAAGCGGTTGAAGTGGCGCTCTCGAAAGTCTCCGATTACATCAAGGTCGTTTCGGTGGACAGCTACATCAACAGCCTGTCCGAGGGGAAGTACTGTGTGGTCTGGGGCTATTCGGGCGCCATATTCTACGCGCGCGATCTGGCCAAGGCGAATGGCAAGGGAACGATTGTCTACAATGTTCCCAAGGAAGGCAGCCAGCTCTGGTTTGACCTGTTCGTCATCCCGAACAAGTCGCAGAACAAGGACGGGGCCTATCAGTTGCTCAATTACATGCTGAAGCCGGAGGTTGCCGCCGCCAACACCAATTTCCTGCAATACGCCAATCCGATCCTGACATCGGCCCCCTATATCGAGCCAAAATTGCTGAGCGACCCGGGGCTCTATCCGCCGAAAAGCGTGTTGAAGCGGCTCGCGGTGCAGCCGCCCATGGCGGCGAATGTCGAGGCCGAGCTCAAGCGGATCTGGTCCAAGCTGAGCAAGGAATAGCTCTGGAAATTCAGGCAACAAAAATCCCGCCCGGGGCATTCAGTCCGGGGCGGGATTGCTTTGTTTAAGCGGCTGGCAGCTGGAAGAACCAGTTGGCCAGAAGCACCACGGCAGCACCGGCGGCCAAGGTAACATAGGGCAGCATGCCTGCCTTCCGCTCTCCCATCTCACCTTCCTTCAGGCCCAGCTCGGCGAGCGCGCCTTTCGGGAACTTGCCGCCATCCTGCACATAGTGCCGGAAGGCGAACACCGGAATGATCAGGGCTGCGAAGATGAGGCCAACCCAGAGGGCATTCGAATAGCCCCAGACTTTCGCGCCGGCGCCCAGAAACAGGGCGTTCACAAAAGCCAGCACCGTGTTGAGGCCGATCAACCATGTGGGAGCTTTCCAAGGCCGCTCAATATGGCCTGAGTCCACACGATGGATCCAACCCGCGTTGAGGTTGAGGAAGTTGAAGATAATGTAGCCCACGTTGGATATGGCGAGGACGAAGAAATAACCTGCCAAGTCGGAGGCCAAGGCCAGCAAGAACAGATTGAATGCAAAATCCGTCCACATGGCGCGGGTTGGCGCGCCATGGCTATTCACGTGGGTGAGGTATTTTGGCAGCCAGCCGTCTTTAGAACCCTGGTAAAGGGTGCGTGAAGAACCCGCCATGGCCGTCATGATGGCCAGGAACAGGGCGAGGATCATGATGATGACGAAAATCTGCGTAATCACCCTGCCGCCGCCTACCATGTTACCAAGGGCTTCGGCGATGCCTGTGCCATCGACAATGCCCGGCGCCAGCATGCCCGCGTGACCCAGAACGCCCTGGAAAGAGAAAGGCACCAGGAAAAAGAACAGGCAGCAGAGAAGGCCGGCGTAGAAGATGGCCTTGAAAGTGTCAGTCTTCGGGTTCTTCAGCTCGCGGGTGTAGCATACGGCTGTTTCGAAGCCGTAGGTTGACCAAGCAGCGATGTATAGGCCCCCGAGAAACAAGGTCCAGCCGCCAATGTTCCAGGTGCCATCAACGCCGGAATAAGCGGCGGTAGGCGGCACAAGGCCAGTAAAGTTGGTGGTGTCAATAGCGCCTGTCAGAATGGGCACAAGACCCACAAGCAGCAATGGCACCAGCACGACGATGGCCAACAATTTCTGGGCCGCTGCCGTGGATGCAATGCCGCGGTGCTGAATCCAGAACATGATCAGCATGAGAATGGCGCCAATCACGAAGGTCGTGTTGAAATGCAGGGTGCCAAGGCCTGGTATTGGAAGGCCAAGCAGTTCCCAGCTGCGAATGGCCGGTGTTCCTGCAGCGGTTAAAGCGGCAACCGCATCTGCCGCCGCTTTGCCGGCATTTGCCGGGTCTGCCAGCCACGCCAAAACTTCCGGCGAGGTATCGACGAACAATGGAATGGGGAACAGGGCGTTCAGGATGTAGCCCGCCGCGATGGCGCAACCCAGCGACAGCACGGGGCTCCAGGCGAACCAGTTGCACCACACGGAAAGTGGCGCGATGAATTTTGAATAGCGCAGCCAGGCTGTTGCTCCGTAGACGGAGGCACCGCCCGACTTGTTGCCGAACATGCCGGCAATTTCGGCATAGGTGAAGGATTGCAGGAAGCCCATGATCATCGAAATGATCCACACCAGGAAGGCAAGCTTGCCCGTGGTTCCGGCGATGCCGCCGATAGAGAAGAGCACAAGCGGCGGCACACCAGCCGCAACCCAGAAAGCGCCCTTCCAGTCTAACGCGCGGACGAGTTCGCCCGAGCCCTTGTCAGTTGACATGATTGTTCCCTCCGTTGATCCCCTAACGCCGGATTCGAGATAGCCCCTGCTTTAGAGAATCTTCCCCAACCCCAGGAAACAATTGTGAATGCTATTATATCGACGGTCAAGCGGAACTGTGCGATATTGACAGTTCAATTCCCAAGCGGATGGTGATGTTTTATCCAATGCTTTCAACTGCCCCGCAGCCCAGCCTCATCTACCGCCCCGGCATCAGAACGTTGGCCTCCGGGGTTGAGCGTTACTGTGTGCGCGGCGCGGGCTCGACGGTTGTGGCGGCCAAGGCGGGCGATGTTGTTGTTCTGACCGATATCGAAGGCGGCCAGGCCTGCGAAATCGCCTTTTGTGATGAAGCGGGGCGTTATGATGCATCGGCACTAGGCGCGCGCGCCAATAGCCACGGCGAGGGGTTGAAAGCCCTGCTTGCAGAGGACAATGAAAACACGCAGCGCACTAAATCAGCCCTGCAGCGCCGCAGCATTGATCTGGGCAAGGCCGAAACTGTCCGGCTCTTTGGAGAAGGTTCGCGGGCGGGAGCAAGTGTCGAGTTCAAGGTCTCGCGTGACGGGGTTTTGACCGTTGCAGCACCAGGGGCTGCCATGGCGCCGGGGAACCAGGATACGGCCACCGATATTGAATTGCGCATCACCCGCAGCGGTAAAGCAGCCGAGCGCGGCAGTGTTCTGCCGGAGCCTCTCGCCGATCCCTTGCAGGATTTCCGTATCAGGGCTGCGACCGCTTCGGCCTATGTGGTGCGAGCGGGGGAATACATTCAGGTGATCGATGTGTCGGGCCGTCAGTGTACGGATTTTCAGGCCCTGTCGGCGCGCAAGGTGGACAAGGGGCTTGACCTGGCGCTTGACGCCACGGTTACCCGAACCCTGCTGGGCCGCAGCTATCCGGCGCCTGGCCTTCCCTCCAAATCCTTTGACCGGGAATTCGAGCCGCTGGTGGAAATCGTCCAGGACACGGTGGGGAGGCATGACGCCTTTGCGCTGGCCTGCACTTCACGCTACTACGATGACATGGGCTATCCCGGGCATGTGAACTGCACGGAAAATTTCAATCATGCGCTGGCGCCCTATGGCGTGGCGCCGCGCAAGGGCTGGGAAGCGCTGAATTATTTCTACAACACCAACATCAACCACCAGAACCAGCTCTATCTCGATGAGCCGTGGTCGCGGCCGGGCGATTATGTGCTGATGCGCGCGCTCACCGATCTTGTCTGCGTGTCATCCTCCTGCCCTGACGACATCGACGCCGCCAATGGCTGGGATCCTACCGACATTCACATCCGCACCTATGCCGCCAAACAGAAATTCTCAAGAGCAGTGGTAACCCGCATGACTCCCGACGCAGACGCCCACCTCACCAAGGAAACCGCGTTCCATCCGCGGTTCTCGGCCTTGACCCGTAACACCACGGAATACCGGGGCTACTGGCTGCCGCAGCGTTTCAACAACGACGGCCCGGTTGAAGAGTATTGGGCTTGCCGTGAGAACGTCACAGTCACCGACCTGTCGCCGCTGCGCAAATTTGAAGTCACCGGGCCTGATGCGGAAGCATTGCTGCAGTATTGCGTGACGCGCGACATCCGCAAGCTGTCGGTAGGACAAGTGGTTTATACGGCCATGTGTTACGAAAACGGCGGCATGATCGATGACGGCACGGTGTTCCGCCTGGGCCAGAACAATTTCCGCTGGATTGGCGGGGATGAATTCAGCGGCCAATGGCTCCGGCAACAGGCGGAGAAGATGGGCTACAAGGCCTGGGTGCGCTCCTCCACCGACCAGCTTCACAACATTGCGGTGCAGGGGCCGAAGAGCCGTGACCTGCTCAAGGAAATCATCTGGACCTCGCCGGCCCAGCCGGCAATCGGTGAACTGGAGTGGTTCCGTTTTTCCGTGGCGCGCATTGGGCATTTCGAAGGGCCGCCCATTGTTGTCTCGCGCACGGGTTACACGGGCGAACTGGGCTACGAGATATTCTGCCATCCCAAGGATGCACTGGCGGTGTTCGATGCGGTTTGGGAGGCGGGTCAGAAATATGGCATGAAACCCATGGGCCTTGAGGCGCTGGACATGGTGCGCATCGAGGCGGGCCTGATCTTTGCCAATTATGAGTTCAGCTCGGAGACCGACCCCTTTGAAGCGGGCATTGGTTTTACGGTGCCGCTCAAATCGAAGACCGATGATTTCATCGGCAAGCGGGCGCTCATCCAGCGCAAGGAGCATCCGCGCCACAAGCTGGTGGGGCTTGATATTGAGTCAAATGAAGCGGTGGGGCACGGCGACAGCGTCTATGTCGGCCGCGCAAAAATTGGCGTGGTCACCAGTTCGACGCGCTCGCCTGTTCTGAGCAAGAATATCGCGCTGGCGCGGGTCGACATGCTGCATAGCGAGATTGGAACCGGAATCGAGATCGGCAAGCTCGACGGCATGCAGAAGCGCCTTCCCGGACGTATTGTGAAGTTCGCCCATTATGATCCGGAAAAGCTTAGGCCGCGGAGTTAGGGATTTTCCCTCTCCCCCAAGGGGCGAGGAAAAGTGATTTAACTCTAGGCCGAGAATATTTCCTCGAGCTTGCGCTTCATGACGGTGGGGTCCACGTCGACGCCGGTCCAGTATTTGACGCCGATGACACCCTGGTTCACCAGCATGCCGAGACCGTCCAGCGTTTTACAGCCGCGCGCTTCGGCATCCCTGATCAGGTTGGTGCGGGGCGGATTGGGAATGACATCGGCCACCACCAGTCCCTTGCGCAGGCTATCCAGTGCGAAGTCAAGGCGCGCGTTCACATCGGGGTAGAGGCCAATGGACGTTGCGTTGATCGCGATGTCGGCAGTCGCCGGAATTGAGTAGGTGCCTTTCCATAAGGCGAGTTCGGCTTTCACTTTTGTCTTGCTATTGAGGAGATCAACCAGGGTTTGCCCGCGTTTGGGATCTCGGTTTATGATCGTGATGTGTTTGGCGCCGGCGAGCGCCAGTTCCACGCCGATGGCGCGGGCCGCGCCGCCGGCGCCGAACATCACAATGGTTTTTCCGGCGGGATCGATGAGTTCACGGAGTGACTGGAGGAAGCCCTTGCCGTCGGTGTTTTCGCCGATGAGTTTTCCGCCGCGCGCCACGGCGCAGTTGACGGCGCCCATGACGGCGGCGGACTCGCCCAGCCCGTCGAGATGGGGGATGACAGTCACCTTGTGGGGAATGGACAGGTTGAAGCCGGCCCAGCCCATGGCACGGGCGCCTTTCACGGCGTCGCCCAGCTTTTCCGGCGGCACCTCGCAGTTGATGTAACGGTAATCAAGGCCGTGGTGCCGGTAGGCTGCCTCGACCATGGCAACAGTGGGATTTTCTGCTGCTCCTTCCGAGAAGGAACCGGTAAGCTTGCTGACGAAACTGTGGGTCAAGGTGCTGGACTGAATGAAGTCAGTTTTGGCGCCAGGAGGTCGACAGCAAGTTTGACCATGTGTCGATCATTGGCGTTGCAAAGGACGGACCATTGCGATCCTCCGAAATCAAGCTGTCGTTGTTGAAATGAATTGCCAATCCGCCCTTGAATATATCTGAGTCGATATTGTCACCGATTGTTGAATTGCCCACTTTGCCTTCAATTCTGGTGTAGTCCGCAAAAAGGCTGACAGGAAAATCGGTAAACTTATACTCCGCTCCAGCGCCGTATGAAAAAGCTTTCCAAGGGTAGAGGCCCGATTCATCTGTATATTTGTCGTAGGCAACATGTCCGGTAAGTTTGATATCGTCCGACAGGAAATAACGCAATTCACCTGATACCTGATAGCCGTCCTTTATTTGCCAAAATTCGGAATTTTTCGTCAAGGTATCCCAATAGGCAAATTGTCCCGCTATTGTGAGCCGGTCAAGATAAGCATGGGCATCAAGACCAACCACACCCAAAATCTCAGATTCGTTTCCGAAAAAAATATCATCGGAGATCTGACCCAGCCCTGACAGGAGGCCTACGGCGAAGTCGTCGCTGCGGTAGTAATAGTGGCTGACATAGCCAAAGGAATCGGATTTTGGATCGTAGGGTCCAAAACCGCCTTTTGCATTGTCGAATTCGCCATACGCACCACTTTGGACGTTTATGCTGGTTCCAAACAGATCGCAGAAATTTATCTTGCCAAAGAGGCCGAACCCTTCTGCATCAGTTTCAACATAATCGGATGCTGAGCCTATAATCCCGTAACCGCCCACTACACCGCTCATTACGCAAGTTTCCACTACAGGATCAGCTGCCAAAGCCGGGGCGAAAGAAAGGCATAATGCTATAGCTGCACCGACACCAATTTTTTTCATTAATGCCCTCAAACCTACCTTATGAGCTCATGGTTCTGAGATTGGACTTGATCCCGTTTTAGCTCAAATGCAGCCTAGCGCAAACCTATCCTTTCATATGCAGGCTTCCGGAACTGTCCAAAATGTTGCATTTGCGCCACAGTTGTTGAAGTTCTGACTATCCATTCTTCAAATAAGCTTCCATGGAATCATCGAGCTCGTCCTTCCACGGCGTGTGGTGGGCGGGCGACATGGTGCCGGTCATCAGCGAGCGGTAGGACTTGTTGCGATAGGCCATGATGTCGTGCATCTTGTCGTGCTCCCATTCGAGGAAGGTCTTGTTCACGCTTTCCACGTCAAAGCTCGGATAGTCGGTGGCGTCGATCAACTCCTTCACATAGTCGCCCTGGAACCAGATCATCTGCTCGGCATTCTCAAGCTTCTCCTCGCGCTTGCGCCAGGCCTTCGAATGTTTCTTCATGGCGTCAAGCTTCGGCAGCTTGATGCGGCCAAGGATTACATCGCGGGCGTACCAGGCCTGGGCATCGAACATGTTGAAGGTGTAGAACTGGTCCTGCATGCCGATGTAGTGCAGCCGCGGGTTTTCCTCCCAGACCACGCCGTTGTAGAGGCCGAGCGGCCACAGGCGGTTGGCGGTTTTGAGGCGCAGCTCTTCCGCCATGAAGGGGAAGTGGTGCTGGTAGCCGGTACACAGGATGATGGCGTCAACCTCCTTGGTGGAGCCGTCCTTGAAATGGGCCGTCTTGTTCACAAGCTTTTGCAGCAGGGGGCGCTCCTCGAAATTCGAGGGCCATGTGAAGCCCATGGGCTTGCTGCGGTAGGTGGCGGTCACCGAGCGCGCGCCGTATTTCCAGCATTGCGAACCGATGTCTTCCGCCGAATAGCTGCGGCCGACGATAAGCACATCCTTGCCCTTGAATTCCAGGGCATCCCTGAAATCATGGGCATGCATGACCCGGCCATTGAAGGTGGCGATGCCTTCGAAGAAGGGCACCTGCGGGGTGGAGAAGTGGCCGGAGGAGCAGATCACATGATCGAAGTCCTCGGTGTACATCCTGTCCTTCACCCGGTCATGGACGGTGACGTGGAATTTCTTTTTCTTCTTGTCCCAGTCCACCATGCGCACCGGCGAATTGAAGCGCACCCATTTCCGCACCTTGGCTTTCTCGACGCGGCCTTTGATGTAGTCCCACAGCACGGCGCGCGGCGGATAGGAGGCAATCGGCTTGCCGAAATGCTCCTCGAAGGTGTAGTCGGCGAATTCCAGACATTCCTTGGGTCCGTTGGACCAGAGATAGCGGTACATGGAGCCGTGCACGGGTTCGCCGTACTCATCCAGCCCGGTGCGCCAGGTATAATTCCAAAGCCCGCCCCAATCGTTCTGCTTTTCAAAGCAGACGATCTCGGGAATCTTCGCCTTCTTCTTGCCCGCCGACTGGAAGGCTCTCAACGCTGCAAGTCCCGAGGGGCCGGCGCCGATAACTGCAACACGTGTCATGAAGTTTCCTCTTGTTATCAATCGGGGAAAATGCCGGGGCTGGTGGGGGCTCCGTCATCGAATTTTGAAAGCCAGTCAATGGTCGCCTGGCGGTAGCGGGTGAGGCCCTTGTAATCGACGAGTTCCGGGGGCAGCGAACGCAGCACGCGGGGCAGGCGTTTTGCCCATTTCGGCACGGTCGCCACTTCCTCCATCTTGATCAGGTAGCAGCGGATGACGAAGAGAATGGCGTTGGAGCGGGGCAGGCGCCACAGGCTTTGCAATTCGCAGCGCAGATGCACCTTGTCGCCGACATTCTCCGGCGTCACCGTTGCGCGGTCCGGTCCCCATTTCGGATAGTTTTCCGGGCTGGTGTCGAGGCGCGGGTTAATCGTCATGGTCCAGTTCAGGCGGCGCACGGGCTTGCCCTGCTGCAGGTTGAGCAGGAATTTCAAGGCGCGCTCGAAGACGCCGATCTGGTGGGCGAGCGGCACGGGCCCATGCCACTCCATGAAATTCATGCCGATGTCGAAATCCAATGACCAGTCGGCCTGGGTCGTGGCGATTCCCGCATCCATCCACAGGTTATTGTCGCGCTGGTCGACGATGCAGAAATCGCCTTGGGCCTGGCGGGTGATATATTCCATGGGTTCGCAGGGAAGGGTTGAGACGTCACCGAAAACAAATTTCTGGTCAATGCCCAGCGGCTTGTTGATCCAGTGCCAGTTGTCGCCGTCCTTGGTGAGCGAGAAGTGTTCGGGATAGCCCGCCGCCTGCTGCTCCATCAGGAGTTCCAGCGTATCCCACTGGGCCGTCATCATGTGCGGCAGGGCCTGGCAGCGCAGCGGATCTTCCTTCAAAACGGCAGCGCGGTCCTTCATCTCGGAAATATAGTGCTCATCCACATCGATGAGGCTTTCAAAGGCGGAACCGGGCGCGCCCTTCACATGGGGCTCCATGTTCACCGAATACATGTAGCTGTCTTCATGGAAGGGGAACGGGAAGCGCCGGATTGCCGCCGGGCTGTTCCTGAAGGTGAAATCGTCACGGAAGGTTTCCTGTCTGAATTCGATGTTCATGGCGTTCTCCTAGAGATCCAGCACAATTTCCTGGCCTTTCAGCCGGGAGACACAAATCATGATCTTGCGTCCCGAAGCCTTGTCGTCGGGCTCGAGGAAGTGGTCGTTATGTTCCAGCGTGCCATCGCAGGAGATGACATTGGTTTCGCATTGGCCGCAAGCGCCGCCGCGGCAGAGGAACGGCGCATCAACGCCCGCCGCTTCCACCGCTTCCAGTATGCTCTGGTGCGAATGCACCTCGATGGTTTTTTTTGATTTCTTCAACACGGCACGGAAGGGTTTGCCGGGCGGCGGCGCCAGGAAACGTTCGGAATGGAGGTTCTGTTCGGGCCATCCCAGTTGCCGCGCCTTGGTCAAGACGCCATTGATCATGCCTTCGGGGCCGCAGACATAGAGATGGGTGCCAAGGGCCTGGGCCTGCAACACACTATCGACGGGAATGAAGAGTTTTTCCTCATCGCAATAGATTTTCACGCGATGCGCGCCGTAGCGTTCCGAGAGGTCCTTCCAATAGGCCCCATGTTTCCGGTTGCGCACCGCATAATGCAGCTCAAACGAGCGGTCCTCGCGGGTCATCTGATCCATCATGGCCATGAAGGGGGTGATGCCGATGCCGCCCGCCATGAACAGGTGCTTGCGGCCGCGCACATCGAAGGGGAAAAGATTAAGGGGTTGGGAGATCACCAGGGTGTCGCCCACCTTCAATTTCTCATGCAGGAAGGCCGAGCCGCCGCGGGAATTTTCAACGCGCAGGATCGAGAGTTCATAAGCGCTGGTATCTCTGGGCGATGACATCAGCGAATAGGTGTTGCGCCTCAATATCTCGCCATCGCGCATGGCCACCACCACATGGGAGCCGCCTGAGAAAATCGGCATCGCCCCGCCGTCAACACGTTCGAGGCGGAAGCGTTTCACCTTCTCGGCCACTTGCGTGATGGCTGCCACCCGCACCGTCATGTCGGTATTGATGCTCATGGGAACAGCACCTCGGGCTTTGGCGCCGAGCCCGGGTCTTCCGCGTCAATGTTCACCCCCTGGAAGGCGCCGAGCCGGCGGGAGTAATGATCGCGCACCAGCAACGGAAGTCCACAGTGCGAACAGGTAAAGGGCGAAGTCGTGACGTTGTCGGTAATGCCCTTGCAATGGACGCATTGCACGCGCCTGGCGGTGGAGCCCCGGTGTTCGGTGCGAATGGAATTGAAATCAATGCCGAGGTCGAGCGCCACCTGCATGGCCTGGCCGATGAAGCCTTCAGTGCCGGAGAGATAGAGCCTGGTTCCCATGCGTGCGGCCTGGAGTGAAGCCTTGAGCCGATTGAGCAAAACCGGAATGGTGGGCGCTGTCCAGAAATCAAAGGATTTCAGGTCACGCAGCTTGCCGGCCTCATTTTCAGGACCGACATAAAGAATCTCGGCTTTCTCCAGAAAGCCGTTGCCCACGGATTTGATCTGGTCAATCAGGGCCTCGGCCCCTTCGCCTTCGAGGGCAAAGAGATGGCGCGCGCTGTGAATATCAATCATCAGCCCTTTGTAAACCGGGCGACTTTTAATTCCAACGACAAGCATCAGCCAACCGCGTTCCGCTTCTTCTTTTCCGGGTCATCGAAGCTGATGGTGTGGGCAATGGCCTTGGCTTTCAGGTTCTTGCCGCGCACTTCCAGCTTCGTGCCCTGTTTAGCACAGGCCACGTCAACGCGCATGATCGCCATGGATTTCTTGGTGAGCTTGGAATAGCAGGGGCAGGTGATGACGCCCACCTTCTTGCCATCGGCATAGACCTCGTCTCCCAGGTCCGCCGGGCCATCGGCCTCGATCAAAAGGCCGAATATCTTGAAGCGCTCCTTGCCTTTGAGCCGCGCGTGTTCCTCGGCGCCGCGGAAGCCGGTCTTGCCGGGGCTCACGGTGAAGTCGAGGCCCAGTTCCCAAAGTGAATCGCCGGGCTGTTCATTGGCGAAGGGATACATCTGCGAATTGTCGTAAGGGTAGAACAGCAGGTAGCTTTCCACCCGCAGCATGTCGAGCACGCTGAAGCACACGGGGATGATGCCCATGGACTTGCCTTCCGCCAAAATCGTATCCCAGATCTTCGGCGCATCTTGGCCCCGCACGAAAAGCTCGTAGCCGCGCTCGCCGGTATAGCCGGTGCGCGAGATCATCACGGGTGCGCCAAAAAGCGTGGTCTGCATATGGTGGAAATATTTCAGGTCGCGGATGCCGGGCACGTGCTTGGCCAGGAAATCAACGGCCAGCGGGCCCTGCAGCGAGAGATCATGGAGGTCATCGTCAAACAGCACGGCCACATTGCGGCCCAGCGACTGCTTCACCACTTCCTCATGGCCGGAACCCGAGCCGTGGACCAGCATCCAGGAATTCGGCCCGGTGCGGTAGACGATGCAGTCATCGGTGAAATGCCCGCGGTCATTCAGCATGCAGGCATAGACCGAGCGGCCGGGATAGATCTTGGTCATGTCGCGGGTGGTGATGTATTCCAGCACGTTAATGGCATGCGGCCCCACGAGATGCACCTTCTTGAGACCGGACACATCCATAAGGCCCGCTTTGGTGCGCACCGCGATGTGCTCGGCGTAAATGTCCTTGTCATAAGTCCAGGCCGTGCCCATGCCGGACCAGTCTTCAAGCTTTGAACCCAAAGCGCGGTGGCGGTCCCCCAGAACCGAAAATCTCCAACTCAATGCCATCTACATCTCCCGGAATTATTCACGAACGGAAACTATTATTCCTCACTGTAACGGTAAATCCGGGCGTTGCAAGATGGGAGGGGGAGAATTTAACAGGGCTTTTGAGCGGGGCCGGAGAGTGCTCCGGCCACCGCCAGCCGGGTTCAATTCGCGGCGAAACAATAGAAAAGTCCATTGCCGCCCGTGCCTTTCAAGGCATCCTGGCTGCAGCCGCCGCGCGAGGGGTGCGAGGTGTTCCATGACTTGGCGGGAGCCGAGTCATCAAGGCCAGTGCGGTCGCTATGACCCAGCATCACGGCGCCTTCGGCTCCGCTCAGGGTCCAGTTGCCGCAGGTGCGGTCTTCTCCTGCAGCAAATGCCGTCCCGTCCGACTGGGTGCCCGTGAGAATGTCATGCATGTTGGGCGTATCGCCACGGCCGTTCACCACTTCGCCTTTTTCAGTAAGGGCGGTGGCCTTGGTGAGATTGTTGGTGCCGTGAAGTTCCGCCACATCCTTGGCGATCACCTCGCCCTTTGCATTGGCCCACGGCCCCGCACCGATACGGTCCTTGGCATTCACCGCGCCATCGCCTTGCGTCGAGAGATAGGCGCGCCAGGTTTGCCCGGTGGACCCCGCTGCTTCGGCAAGGGTCTGGCAATGCTTGTCGGCCCCGTCGAGGCCACCAAGATCGGCGCCCTTGCCGGAGCCGGCGCTGGTGACGAAGAATCCCATTTTTGTGTCTTGGGCGAAGGCTGCCGGTGCCACGGTTAGGGTGAGGGCTACGGGCACGAAGAGGGCCAGGATATTTAAATTCCGCATGTTTTTCTCCTTTGGTTTTCCGCCTGGGGGAAACCTAAAGGACGGGCAATTGCGGTACAATTCACCTTTATTTGACTGCCAGGCATGGAACTTTTGGATACTGAACGATGCATGGTCTAACGATTCATGACGCAAACTGTTCAGTCGCGGGCTTTCCGAAATTGCGGTAACCCTTCGCATGACACCCAGCGCAGAAAGGCCAAGGCCATGTTTGTTTCCTTTTTCCCCACACCAAAACTGTTCTTCTGGTCCACCGCGCTATGGACAATCGCCATGATCCTGCTCTGGTATTATGCGGGCGACAGCATGGGCACGGCGCTGGGCCTTTTGCCTGCACCCGACGATCCGACCAGGGGGGCGAGCGTCTTTGTCTTCCTCTCGCGCCCCTTCATCTGGTTTTACATCTATTTTACGGTGGCCGTGGCGCTCTTTGCCGGTTTCTGGGAATGGTACGCGCCGCACAGGTGGGCGCGCTGGTCCATCCTGGGTTCGGCGCTCATCATCTTCACCACGTATTTTCAGGTGCAGGTGAGTGTTGCCGTCAATGCCTGGTATGGGCCGTTTTATGATTTGGTCCAGAAAGCACTTACGGCGCCGGGGCAGGTGACACTTGTGCAATTCTATGGCCAGCTCGCCACCTTCGCCGGAATTGCCATGGTCGCGGTTTTTGTTGCCGTGCTCACCCGGTTTTTTGTCAGCCATTATATCTTCCGCTGGCGCACTGCGATGAATGATTACTACATGGCCAACTGGCCGCGGCTGCGCTCCATCGAGGGCGCCTCGCAGCGCGTGCAGGAAGACACCATGCGCTTTTCGACCACCATGGAAGTTCTGGGCGTCAATCTTATCGATTCGGTGATGACGCTCATTGCCTTTCTTCCAGTGCTTATGCAACTCTCGGCCAATGTCACCGAACTTCCGCTGATCGGCCACATTCCCAATGCGCTGGTTGTCATCGCCATTGTCTGGTCGCTCTTTGGCACGGGTTTCCTGGCGCTCATCGGCATCAGGCTGCCAGGGCTGGAGTTCCGCAACCAGCGGGTCGAGGCAGCCTATCGCAAGGAACTGGTCTACGCCGAGGATGACGGAACCCGGGCCCAGCCACAAACCGTGGCAGAGCTCTTCGCCGCAGTGCGCGCCAACTACTTCCGGCTCTATTTCAATTACATGTATTTCAATATCGGACGATTTTTCTATCTGCAGACCGACAATATATTTCCTTTCATCGTACTGGCGCCCACAATCGTGGCAGCAAAAATAACACTCGGCACGATGGAGCGGATTCTGCATGCCTTCAGGCAAGTGCGTTCGTCGTTTCAATATCTGGTCAATTCTTGGACCACGATTGTCGATCTGATCTCGATCTACAAGCGCCTGCGGGCCTTTGAAGCGACGCTGCGGGGCGAGGCATTGCCGGCGATCGAAAAGGTGCCGGACGATGCGGGGGTGACAGTGGGGGCTTGAGAGCCGAGGAATTATTTTTCAAGAAAATAATCTTCTTTCGCCGATTCCGGGCTCACGACCCCGGCCTTTACGTCGGCCTCGACCAGGACCCGTGTCCGCGATTTGGGATCGCCGAAGCCGCCGCCGCCGGGGAGTTCGACGACGAGGCTGTCGCCGGTCGGGATGACATGGATACCCTTGTCGGGGATTGCTTTGCCCGAGCCCAAGCGCGCCACGCCTTTCACGCCGGAGCCGCCGCCATGCCGCCCCTTGGCCGGGTTTTTGATGCGGTCGAAGGTTGCGGCGGAAATGGTGAAGGGGGCTTTTTCGCGGTTGGCGATTTCGATTGTCTGCGAAAGCCCGCCGCGCCATTCGCCGGCGCCGGCGCTGTCCATCAGATATTCCTTGCGCTTAAAATAAAGCGGGCACTGGTTTTCGGTGACTTCGATCGGGATGGCGCCGATGCCGGAGGGGAAGGCGGTGGTGGCCAGGCCATCCTTGCCCGGCCTGCCACCGATGCCGCCGAGCGCGATGCTGATCACGCCGAACTCTTTCGCTTTCGCCGTTTCATGGGCGGGCACGCGGCCATGGGCGCTGTTCAATCCGAGAATCCAGATGGAGCCGGCGCTTTCCGCCTGCACTTTTCCCGGCAGCGCCTGCGCCAGGCAACCGAACACCGCGTCAGCCAGCATCTGGCCGGTGACATGACGCGCGGTGACGGGCGAGGGCCTGATGGGATCAACGCAAGTGCCCGCCACTGTTATGAGATCAAAGCAGGAGAGCGAGCCGATGTTGTTGGGCACATGCGGCGCGATCACCGCCTTGAGGCCGAAGACGGAATAGGCGTGGGTATAGGTGCGGGGGGAATTGATGCCGAAAATGGACGCGGCTGATGAGCCCGTATAGTCAATGGTGATCTTGCCGTTCCTGATGGTAAGTTTTGACCTGAGGGTGATCGGGCCCTCATAGCCGTCAAGCGGCATTTCGTATGACCATTCGCCTTCCGGCATCGATTTGATGGCTTCGCGCGCGCCTTTTTCCGAGGTGGTGAGAATGTGTTTGGCCAGCGGCTCCAGACTTGTGAGCTTGAACTCTGTCATCATCTCGATCAACCGGCGTGCGCCCGTATCGTTGGCGCTCACCAACGAAAGAAGATCGCCGCGCACCTCAACGGGATTGCGCGAATTGGCGAGGATCACCGCGAGCAGCTCCTCATTGATCTTGCCCTCTTTACGCATTTTCAAATGGGGAATGAGGGTTCCTTCCTCGAAGGAAGAATTGGCCTTGGCCGACATGCCGACGCCGCCCACGTCAATCACGTGGCAGGTGCTGGCGAAAAATGCGACGAGCTTTTTACCAAGGAACACTGGCGTCATCATCACGTAATCGAAGAGATGGCCGGTGCCGAGCCATGGATCATTGGTCACATAGACGTCACCGGGCTTCATGGTGGATTGAGGGTAGTGCTTGAAGAAATGGCCCACGGCGGTGGCCATGGTGTTTACGTGGCCCGGGGTTCCGGTCATGGCCTGGGCGATCATGTGGCCTTCGGCGTTATAGACGCCGGCTGAGAGGTCGCCCGCCTCGCGGGTGATGGTGCCGAAGGCCGAGCGCAGCAGCGATTGCGCCTGTTCTTCGACAACGGCGATCAGGCGGTTCCACATGACCTGGGTGCGAATGGCTTCAAGGGCCGACTTGCTCATTTCGATTGCTCCAGAATGATGTAGCCCAGGCTGTTGATCTTCGCTTTGAAATTGGCGCCCACGATAGTTGAGGTTTCATCCTCGGCGATAATTGCCGGGCCTTTGAATGTGGCCCCGGGCTTCATGTCGAAACGCCAATAGACGGGCACCATGACTTGTTTGCCCAGGGCGGGATCGTAGATCAGCCGCTTGCTTCTGGGCTTTGGCGTGGATTTAGCGGAGGTTTTCGCGGCCCGCTTTGGCTTCTTTGCAATTGACGAAACGGTGACCGACCAGGTGATGGCTTCTGCCTCCTGATTGGGAATGCGAAGCCCATAAACCTGTTCATATTGGGCCTCGAACGCAGCCTTGAGCTTTTTGCCGTCGGCATCACTTAGTGTCTTCACTGGAACCATTACTCGGATTTCATGGCCCTGGCCGACATAGCGGCAGTCGGCGATGATCTGCACCGTGGCCTTGGTTTTGCCGAGCGCGGGCTCCACCACGGCGCGGGCATCGTTTGTCATGTGGTGCAGCAGGGTGTTCACGGTTTTTGCATTGAAGGCATCAAGCGAGACCGCGGCGCTGCGCGTGACTTCATAGGCGATGGGGGCGCGGAGGAAGCCGATGGCAGAGCCAACGCCCGCCCCCATGGGCACGATGATGGTTTTCACGCCGACTTTTTCGGCAAGCCGGCAGGCATGCAGCGGAGCGCCGCCGCCGAAGGCAATCATGGTGCAGGCGGCGATGTCGCGGCCGCGCTCGATGGCATGGACGCGCGCCGCATTGGCCATGTTTTCCTCGACGATTTCAGTGACGCCCGCCGCCGGCCAGAAATCCTTGAGGCCCAATGGATTGCCAATGGCCTTTTGTAAGGCGGCCTTGGCGCTGGCTTCATCAAGCTTGATCTTGCCGCCGGCAAAATAGGCGGGATCGATTTTGCCCAGCGCCAGATTGGCGTCGGTGACGGCGGGTTCGGTGCCGCCGCGGCCATAGCAGACGGGGCCGGGGGTTGAGCCGGCACTGTCGGGTCCCACGGTAATACGGTTCAATTTGTCGACGCGGGCAATGGAGCCTCCTCCGGCGCCGATCTCCACCATTTCAATGACTGGGATGCGGACTGGAATGCCGGAGCCCTTCATGTCGCGGTAGGCGCGGGCGATTTCAAACTTGCGGGCGCGCTCGGGTTCGCCATTGGTGAGCAGGCAAATCTTGGCGGTGGTGCCACCCATGTCGAAGGAGACGACTTCGGGCAGGGCGCATTCGGCAGCAATTTCGGAAGCAAGGATGGCGCCGCCTGCCGGGCCCGATTCAACCAGGCGGATAGGGAAGCGCGCCGCTGTTTCCAAGGTGGTGAGTCCGCCGCCGGACATCATGAGGAAGAGTGGGCAATCCATTTTCATACCGCGCAACTGGTCGCGCAGGCGGTGTAGGTAACCCGCCATGAGCGGCCGCACATAGGCGTTGGCCACAACCGTCGAAAAACGCTCGAACTCGCGGAATTCCGGCGCCACTTCGCTGGAGATGCAGATGGTTACGTCCTTGGGCAAAGCAGCGGAAAGGATTTCGCGCACCCGGCGCTCGTGGCCATCATGGGCATAGGCATGGAGAAAGCCGATGGCCACGGCCTTCACATTTTCGTCGCGCAACTGCTGCGCCAGACTTTGCAAGGCGGATTCATCGAGCGGCAGCAGAACGTCGCCATCGGCGGACAGGCGCTCCTCAACCGTGAAGCGCAGGGTCCGTGGCACCAGCGGCACCGAGCGGTCAATCATCAGGTCATAGTGATCGAAGCGCTTTTCATAGCCCTGCTCGAGAATATCGCGGAAGCCCTTGGTAGTGATGAAGGCGGTTTTGGCACCCTTGCGCTCGATAAGCGCATTGGTGGCAAGGGTGGTGCCGTGAATGAATACGCCGATGTCGGCCGGTTTTATCCCGGATTGTTCGAGGACAAGACCGATGCCCTCGATGACACCAAGCTCCGGCGCCTGTGTCGTGGTCAGAACCTTGCCGCTCCAGCGCTTGGCTCCTGCTTCAAGGACAATATCGGTGAAGGTGCCGCCAATATCGGCGGCGAGTTTGATGGCTTTGCTCATGGCCGAGATACCTACTATTGCGCGCACACAAAGCCTAGGGCCTTCGAACATGGCTGGGTTGACAGGGCCAGAACAGTGGCCGCAATGTTCCCTGCTGTGCTTTTATCGGATTCACATCTTGCCACGGGCTACCGTCACTTTGTTGCGGTGGCCACACTTGGTTCGGTGCGGGCCGCTTCGCGCCAGCTCAACGTGGCGGCCTCGGCCATCAGCCGGCAGGTCGGGCTTCTTGAAGCGCAATTGGGAATTGCCCTGTTTGAGCGCCACACGCGCAGCCTTGCCCTGACCGAAGCGGGGGTTGAGCTGCTGCGCGGCCTGCAAGCGGCGAACCAGACCCATGAAGGCACGATTGATCTGCTGGCCCGTTTGAAGGGCATTACGCGCGGGCGGGTGAACATCGCGGTGGTGGAAAGCCTTTCGATCACGTTTTTGCCTGATTTGCTGATCGCCTTCTCACGGAAATTCCCCGGCGTGCAGGCGTCCATCACGGTTGCCGGTTCCGACACGGTGACGGAACTGGTGCGTGAGCGTGAAGCCGATGTGGGCGTGGCCTTCAATCCCTCGGCGCTTGACGGCTTGACGGTTGAGTTCGAGCGAGTCATTGCCTTGGGGGCGACCATGGCGCCCACCCATCCGCTCGCCAAATCGAAATCCCTAACTTTGGCGCAATGCCTGGAATACCCGGTTGCCTGGCCGGCGCGCGAACTCAGCATCCGCCACATCCTGGACCGGGCCCTGGGGGCGCGAACGGTGCGGCGGGACCGCCTGTTTGAATGCAATTCCTTGCGGGTGATAGCGGCCCTGGCGCGGGATGGCGGCTGCATTGCCTTTCAAACGCTGTTTGGCATTGAGCGGGACGTTGCCGAAAAAAGTCTGGTTTTCATACCGCTTTCTGACCGCAAGCTGGCCCCCAGCCGGGTTACCCTCGTGCATCGCCCGGGGCTTGACCGGAAAACGGCGGCGGGGGCGTTTCTGGAGCTTGCCAAGCAACGGCTTCCACGGATTTTCGATGTGCGAAAATAGAGATTGTTGATGTGCTTTTTTTATTCCTTTTAGAACAGTGAGAATCTGTTAAAAAATCTAAATCCGCCACAAAGAGCGGCTTTTAATGAGTTTTACAGGGGAAATGCATGGGCCGTCTTACGACGCACGTCCTCGATACAAGTTCAGGCAAGCCTGCCGCCGGGCTGAAGATAGAATTGTGGTCGCTGGCCGCAACGCCGGAGCTTATCAAGTCGGTCAGCACCAATCGGGATGGCCGGGTTGATGGCCCCATTCTCGAAGGCGATGATTTCAAGACCGGCACCTATGAACTCAGGTTTCATGCGGGGGCTTATCTCAAGGCGAGTGGCGTGAAGCTTGACGAGCCCGCCTTCCTTGATGTGATTCCCATCCGGTTCGGCATTGCCAATTCATCGCAGCATTATCATGTGCCCTTGCTGCTCTCGCCTTATGGCTATTCAACCTATCGGGGAAGCTAGGGGCATGATGACACGCCAGACAATTCGCTTTTTGCGCCGGGGACAGGTGGTGGAACTTTCCTCCATCTCGCCCACGCGCACGCTGCTGGATTATCTGCGCCTTGAGGAAAAATCCAAAGGGACCAAAGAGGGGTGCAACGAAGGCGACTGCGGCGCCTGCACCGTAGCGCTGGGTTCACTTGAAAATGACCGCGTGGTCTATGAACCGGTCAATGCCTGCATTCTTCTGCTGGGCCAGATTGACGGCAAGGAGTTGGTCACCGTTGACGATCTGGCCATCGGCGGAAAATTGCATCCGGTGCAGAAGGCCTTTGTCGACAATCACGCCTCGCAATGCGGCTTCTGCACGCCGGGTTTCGTCATGTCCCTGTTCACGCTTTATCACGCGGGCAAGAAGCCCACGCGGCAGGAGATCGTTGATCATATCGCGGGTAACCTGTGCCGCTGCACGGGCTACCGCCCGATTGTGGATGCGGCGGCGAAATCCTGCACGGGCAAACCAGCCGATGCCTGGGTGGCAGCGGCCAGGGCAACTGCGGTTCAATTGGCAGCGCTTAATGACGCTGCAGATGTTTTTATGGGCGATACCAGCACTTTCTTTGCAGCACCTTACCATGAGGAGGCACTCACCAGGCTTTACGCAGATCATCCCGATGCCACGGTTGTTGCGGGTGCCACGGACGTGGGGCTGTGGGTCACCAAGCAGCTTCGAACCCTGCCGAAAATCATTCATATCGGCCGGACCAAGGGGCTGGATAAAATCACCGACGAAGGCCCGCATGTTTCCATTGGGGCCGCGGCTACCTATTCCAGCGCTGAAGCGTTTCTCGCCGCCATTGATCCCGATATCGGCGAAGTGATCCGCCGGATCGGAGCCAAGCAGGTGCGCGCTTCCGGAACCGTTGGCGGCAATATCGCCAACGGGTCGCCCATTGGCGACAGCCCGCCGATGCTGATCGCTCTGGGCGCAACGCTTCATCTCCGCCAGGGCAGAAACAAACGGTTTCTGCCGCTAGAAGATTTCTTTGTTGCCTATGGCAAGCAGGACCGCGGCGCCGGCGAATTGGTCTGGCGCATTGATGTTCCGAAGCTCAAGGCCAATGAAGCGTTTCGCGCCTTCAAGCTGACCAAGCGGTTTGACCAGGATATTTCGGCGGTCATGGGCGCCTTCAAGTTCAAGCTTGAGGGGCGCACAATCGCATCTGCACGCATTGCCTTTGGCGGCATGGCGGCAACGCCGAAGCGGGCGGTGAAAACCGACGCGGCGCTGCGCGGCGTTTCGCTTGACGCGCCGCAGAATTGGGAGCGGGCGATTTTGGCGATGGCGGAGGATTACCAACCCATTGGCGATATGCGGGCCTCGGCGGAATACCGGCTGGTTGCGGCCCGCGCCCTGCTTCGCAAGGCCCTGATGGAAGTTGCTTCGGGGCATTCGGCGGCAACGCGCGTGGTTGGGCTTCGTGGGGAGGCCGCCTGAGATGAATGTGCGGGCCCGCATCCTTGAAACAGAAACGGTTGGCTTGGCACTCGCCCATGACAGCGCCGCGCTGCATGTTCAGGGAACGGCTGTCTACATCGATGACATGCGCGAACCCGATGGCACACTGCACGTCGAGCCGGGTTACGCCCCCAGCGATGCGTGCGGGAAAATTACCGGCCTTGACTTTGATGCGGTCCGCGCCTTTCCCGGCGTTGTGGCGGTGCTGACGGCGCAAGATATTCCCGGTGTCAATGATTGCAGCCCGGCCCTTGGCGATGATCCGATCTTTGCGGAAGGCGTGATCGAATTTCATGGCCAGGTGGTTTTTGCCGTGGTTGCCGAGACGCGGGAAATTGCGCGGCGCGCGGCGCGGCTGGCGAAGATTGATGTGGCTGCGATGCCCCCGGCGGTAACGGTGGAAGACGCGCTGGCCATGGGCACCCGGGATGTGGTGCCGGAATATGCCTTCACTCACGGCGATGTGGGAAAAGCGCTCAAGGCAGCGCCCCATGTGATTTCAGAGAGTTTCCATGTGGGCGGGCAGGAGCATTTCTATATTGAAGGGCAAGTTGCCTTGGCCATGCCCGAGGAAAAAGGCGGCATGACCGTCTATTCTTCCACGCAACATCCAACCGAGGTTCAGCATTGCATTGCCAAGATGCTCAAGGTTCCCGATGCCATGGTGACGTGCGAATGCCGGCGCATGGGCGGGGCTTTCGGCGGCAAGGAAAGCCAGGCGGCGCAATGGGCGGCCTTGGCGGCGCTTGCCGCCCATGTCACGGGGCGCCCGGCCAAGTGCCGGCTGGACCGCGACCAGGACATGATCATGACGGGCAAGCGCCATGACTTTCGCATCGATTACAAGATTGGTTATGACGATACGGCGCGCCTGACGGCCGTCGACGTGGATTTTCTGGCGCGCTGCGGTTACTCGGCGGACCTTTCGCAAGGCGTGTGCGACCGCACGATGTTCCATGCGGACAATGCCTATTTCTATCCCACCTATCATATCAAGTCGCGGCGGCTTCGCACCAATACAGTTTCCAATACGGCGTTCCGGGGCTTTGGCGGACCGCAGGGCATGATGTTTGCCGAGCGGGTGATGGATGCGATTGCCGTTGAAACGGGGCTTGATCCGCTTGATGTGCGCAAGCGCAATCTCTATGGGCGCGGGCGCGATGTGACGCCCTACCGGCAAAAGATTGAAGACAATATTGCTCTTGAGGTTATCGAGGCGCTGGAGAAATCCAGCAGTTACCGCGCGCGGCGGAAGAAGATCACGGCCTTTAACCGGCAGAGTACGGTTCTGAAAAAGGGTATTGCGCTCACGCCGGTCAAGTTCGGCATTTCGTTTACACTCACCCATCTCAATCAGGCGGGCGCCCTTGTCCATGTCTATACGGATGGTTCAGTGCATCTCAACCATGGCGGCACCGAAATGGGGCAGGGGCTCTATATCAAGGTCGCCCAGGTCGTGGCGGAAGTGTTCGGCATCTCGGCGGACATGGTGCGCATCACAGCTACGACCACCGGCAAGGTTCCCAACACCTCGCCAACGGCAGCGTCATCGGGCTCGGACCTGAACGGCATGGCGGCAAAGATCGCGGCGTCGGCCATCAAAACCCGCATGATCGATTTCGCGGCGAAGGAATGGAAGGTCGCGAAGTCGCGCATCAAATTTGAAAAGGGCCAGGTGTTGATCGGCAACCAGCGCATTTCCTTCGGCGAGCTCGCCAAGAAGGTGCATGGCGGGCGGGTGTCGCTGTCCTCCACGGGCTTCTATTCAACGCCGAAGATCACCTGGGACCGGCCCAATGGGCGCGGCAATCCATTTTTCTATTTCGCCTATGGCGCATCCTGCTCGGAAGTGACCATCGATACGATGACTGGGGAAATGCGGGTGGACCGGGTTGATATTCTCCATGATGTGGGGCGCTCGCTCAATCCCGCCATTGACATGGGGCAAATTGAAGGTGGTTTCGTGCAAGGCATGGGCTGGCTTACCACCGAGGAACTGGTATTTGACGAGAAGGGTCGTCTGCGCACCCATGCGCCGTCCACTTACAAAATACCCTGCGCCTCGGATGTGCCGGCCGATTTCAGGGTGAAGCTTTATGAAAGCGGCGGGAACCCGGCGGATTCGATTTACCGTTCCAAGGCGGTGGGCGAGCCGCCGCTGATGCTGCCGATCTCCGTATGGTGCGCCATTGCCGATGCGGTCGGCAGCCTGAAGCCCGGCGTTATTCCAAAGCTTGCAGTGCCGGCAACGCCGGAGGCTATTTTGCGGGCGGTGAAGGGGATGCAGGCATGAAGGTCTGGGCCCATGTCGCCAAGGCACTGGACGCGCATGGCACCTGCGCCATGATTTCGGTTGTCAGGGTTGAAGGGTCCACGCCACGGGAAGCGGGCGCCCGCATTGTCGTCACACCATTGGGATTTCATGGGACCATTGGCGGCGGCACACTGGAATGGCAGGCCATTGCCAAGGCGCAGGCCCTGCTCGGCAAGCCGACACAGCACAAGTTGAGCGTCCATTCGCTCGGACCTGACCTCGGGCAATGCTGCGGCGGGCGGGTGGAACTGGTGACGGAAGTGTTTGCGCGCGAAGACGTGGTCGTAGCAAAGGAATTTGCGGCTCGGGAAGAGACCGGCTTGTTTGCGGTCACGGGGCGTATTCTGGCGCCGGATTTCTGCGAGCAGTTTGGCGACAGCATCCGCAAGCTCTATCTCTTCGGGGCGGGGCATGTGGGCCGCGCACTTATCCTGGCGCTCGCGCCACTGCCGTTTGACGTCATCTGGATTGATCCCCGCGAAGGGGCTTTTCCTGCGGCCGTGCCTTCCAATGTGGTTACCATTCAAAGCGAAAATCCCGCTGGCGAGATCGCGGATGCACCTCCCGGCAGTTTTGCGCTGGTGATGACTCATAGCCATCCACTTGACCTCGAAATCATTGATGCGGTGTTGCGCAGTCCAAGATTCGCCTATGCGGGCCTGATCGGCAGCGCCACCAAACGGGCAAGGTTCAGCAAGCGGCTGCGCGAGGCTGGTGTCGCGGAAAGCCGGATCGAAGAACTGGTCTGCCCTATTGGCATTTCCAGCATAAAATCCAAGCACCCCTCGGCAATTGCGGCGGCAACGGCGGTCCAGCTTCTCGAACGCGACGAAGTCATGAGATGCGCTGAATCGCCACTCGCGGAGGCCTTGCGTTTGGATAAAGTCGGCGCGGGGAGACGCGCGTCATGACGGCACCGGAATACCTGCTTGAGGCCATCGACATCGTCAAAGTGTTCGGCACGTTGCGGGCCAATGACGGTGTCACCCTGCAGGTGGCGCCCGGCCAGATCCATGCCCTTCTGGGGGAAAACGGGGCCGGTAAATCCACCCTTGTCAAAATGCTCTACGGCTCGCTGCAACCCACCTCCGGAACGATCAAGTGGAAAGGCCAGGAGGTGGTCATTCCCAATCCCAATGCGGCGCGCAAGCTTGGCATCGGCATGGTGTTCCAGCATTTCTCGCTGTTTGAAGCCCTGACTGTCGTCGAGAACATTTCCCTGGCCATGCCCGGAAAATTCGATCTCGATGCGCTTTCCAAGAAGGTGGATTTTTATTCGGATGAATACGGCCTGCCGCTGAACCCTAAGGCCACGGTGGCGGACCTATCGGTGGGCGAGCGCCAACGCATTGAAATCCTGCGCTGCCTGATGCAGGAACCCAAGCTGCTGATCCTTGACGAGCCGACGGCGGTTCTGACACCGCAGGAAGCGGACCTGCTTTTTCTCACCTTGCGGCTTTTGGCAAGCGAGGGCTGTTCGGTGCTTTATATTTCGCATCGGCTGGAGGAAGTGAAGCGCCTGTGCCATTGGGCGACGATCCTGCGCCACGGCAAGGTGGTTGCCTCCTGTGATCCGCGCGAGGAAACAGCGGCCAGTCTCGCCAGGCTCATGGTGGGCGGCGATATTCACACGGTGCGCGCCGCCAAGGCGCCGCGGGACGGCGCGGTGCGCTTCTCGCTGAAGGATGCCAGCCTCGATGCCGATGGGCCTTTCGCGGTCGAGCTTAAGAATATCAATCTTGAGGTGCGTGGCGGTGAAGTCATTGCCATTGCCGGGGTTGCGGGCAATGGCCAATCGGAACTCTTCGATGCGATTTCCGGGGAACGGCCCCTGTCCAATGGCAATGCGGTTTCAATCGATGGCGCCTCGTGCGGCGCCATCGGGGTGACCGCACGCCGCAGGATGGGGGCCGCTTTTGTGCCAGAGGAGCGTCTTGGCCATGGCGCGGTCCCGGTCTTTCCGTTATCTGAAAATGTTGTGCTCACGCGGCATTCGGATGATGCGTCGCTGGCGGAAAAAGGGCTGCTGAATCGCGGCAAGGCGCACTCCATCTCCGATCGGGTGATCAAAACCTACGATGTGCGCATGGGCAAGCCTGACCCGGAAGCCCGGTCGCTGTCCGGCGGCAACCTGCAAAAATTTGTGGTGGGGCGCGAGTTGGACCGCCAGCCGAAGGTGCTGGTTGTCAACCAGCCGACCTGGGGCGTTGACGCGGGTGCTGCGGCAACAATTCGCCAGGCGCTTATCGATCTTGCGCGTTCGGGCTCGGCGGTTGTCGTGATCAGCCAGGATTTGGACGAAATTTTCGAACTGGCTGACCGCATTGCGGTGATTTCCCGCGGGCAGCTTTCCGAGGCGCACCCTGCCCATGAAATGACGGCGGAAAAAATCGGCCTGATGATGGCCGGTTCGCACGAGAAGGAGACGCCTCATGCGGCTCATTCTTGAGAAGCGGGCCGACCGCTCGCCATTCTTTGCCATTGCCTCGCCGTTTCTGGCGCTGCTGCTGACGCTCATTGCCGGCGGACTGATCTTCGCCTTGCGCGGCTTCAATCCGCTCGAGGGGCTTTATGTTTATTTTGTTGAACCCCTCACGCAGCTTTGGTCGGTTGAGCAGTTGGTCGTCAAGGCCGCGCCGCTCGTTCTCATCGGCGTTGGGCTAGCGGTTTGTTACATGGCCAATGTCTGGAACATTGGGGCCGAGGGGCAACTGACCATGGGGGCCATTGCCGGCAGCATTGCACCGGTCATGTTTCCGGACTGGCAGGACCCTTCAATCCTTGTTGTCATGCTCATCATGGGAACGGTTGGAGGGGCGCTTTATGGGGCCATTCCGGGCCTGCTCAAAACACGTTTCAATGCCAATGAAATCCTGACATCGCTCATGCTGGTTTATGTGGCGGGACTTTTTCTCGATTGGCTGGTGCGCGGGCCGTGGCGCGATCCGCAAGGGTATAATTTTCCGGTCACAAAAACTTTTGCCGGCTGGCAATTGCTTCCAACCTTTGGCGGAACCATCCATCTCGGAGCACTTTTCGCGCTGCTTGCCTGTGCCGCCCTTGCCTTTGTCATGGCCAGGACGCTCATCGGATTTGAGATCAAGGTTACGGGCAACGCGCCGCGCGCCGGGCGGTTTGCCGGATTTTCACGGGACAGGATGGTGATGCTCTGCTTCCTGCTGTCAGGAGGACTTGCGGGGCTTGCGGGGATTTGCGAAGTCGCCAGCGTAATCGGCAAGCTGCAGCCGCAAATATCCCCCGGCTATGGGTTTGCGGCGATCATCGTGGCCTTCCTTGGCCGCCTCAATCCGCTTGGGGTTTTGTTTGCCGGATTGCTGCTGGCGCTGAGCTACATCGGCGGCGAGGCAGCACAGGTAACGCTGGGAATTTCCGACAAGATCGCCAAGGTGTTTCAGGGCATCCTGCTGTTCTTCATCCTGTCCTGCGACACGCTTATTCTCTACCGGATCAAATTCGAGATGGGCCGCATAGGCGCGCTCAAGGCGGCGGAGTAGGGGGATGGACCAGAGCTTTGCAGTTTTGCTCACCATCATTGCCGCCGCAACGCCGCTGCTGCTTGCCGCTATGGGCGAGCTGGTCGTCGAGCGTTCAGGGGTGCTCAATCTGGGTGTTGAAGGCATGATGGTGATGGGGGCGGTGGCGGGCTTTGCGGTGGCCTTCCTCACGGGATCGACCTTGCTGGGGGCGGTTGCCGCCATCCTCGCGGGCATTGCCATGTCGGCGCTGTTTGGATTTCTCACGCTCACCCTGGTGGCCAATCAGGTGGCGGCGGGGCTGGCGCTCACCCTTCTGGGGCTTGGCCTTTCCGGCCTGATCGGCGAGGCCTTTGTGGGCCAGCCCGGCCTTAAGATGCCCACGCTTTTCGGCATCGACGCGCTGGTGCCGTTTTCCTTCATTCTCACGGCGGGGGTGGCCTATTTGCTGTTCAAAACCAAGATCGGGCTGGTGATCCGGGCGGTCGGCAACAGCCATAATTCGGCGCATGCGCTGGGTTACCGGGTCATTGCGCTGCGCTATCTCAGCGTGATGTTTGGCGGGGCCTGCGCGGGCCTTGCGGGGGGTTACCTGTCGCTTGCCTATACGCCGCAGTGGATCGAGAATATGACGGCGGGGCGGGGCTGGATTGCGCTTGCCCTTGTGGTTTTTGCATCCTGGCGGCCCCTGCGCACGCTGGTGGGAGCCTATCTTTTCGGCGCGGTGTCCATTCTGGGCTTTGTCGTCCAGTCCATGGGGCTTGGCATCCCTTCGCAATTCCTTTCGGCACTGCCTTATCTTGTAACAGTAATCGCGCTGGTGATCATTTCCGGAAACAAGCGGCTGACGCAGGCCAATACACCGGCTTGCCTTGCCCAATCTTTTGTGCCTGATAGATAGTCAGCAACCGGCCCTGCCACGCGGCGGACAGGGTCACGTCGAACAAAGCCGCAGAATGAACAGAATAACAGGGAGATAGAACATGAAGAAATTATTGATGACAGCCGCAATGGCGGCGGTTGCGCTGGGGCTGGGGACAACGGCCTCGCTGGCAGAAAAATACAAGGCCTGCTGGGTTTATGTGGGCCCGGTGGGCGATGGCGGCTACACCTACCAGCACGATGTTGGCCGCAAGGATGTTGAAAAGGAACTGGGCGACAAGGTTGAGACGGTTTATGTTGAAAATGTCCCCGAACCCGATGCCGACCGTACCATCGAGCGCCTGGCGCGTGACGGCTGCAAGCTGATTTTCACCACCTCCTTCGGTTTCATGGATCCGACCATCAAGGTCGCCGCCAAATTTCCGGACGTGAAGTTCGAGCATGCGACGGGCTACAAGACCGCCGCCAATGTGGCGACCTACAATGCGAAGTTCCACGAGGGCCGCTACGTGATCGGCCAGATTGCCGCCAAGATGTCAAAAACCGGAACGGCGGGCTACATCGTTTCCTTCCCCATTCCGGAAGTTGTTTCCGGCATCAACGCTTTCATGCTGGGGGCGCAGACGGTCAATCCGGATTTCAAGGTGAAGATCGTTTGGGTGAACACCTGGTTTGACCCAGGCAAGGAAGCCGATGCGGCCAAGGTTCTGTTGAGCCAGGGCGCGGATATCATGGTCCAGCACACGGACTCCACCGCGCCCCTGCAGATTGCCCAGGAACAGGGCAAGTTCGGCTTTGGCCAGAGCTCAGACATGATGGCCTTTGCCCCCAAGGCACAACTCACGGCAATTGTTGACAGCTGGGGGCCTTACTATGTGAAACGCGTCAAGGCTGCCATGGATGGAACGTGGACCTCAACGCAATCCTGGGAGGGCATGGCCGAAGGCGCGGTAACGATGGCCCCTTACGCCAACATGCCTGATGACGTGGCCAAGATGGCCACCGAGACGCAGGCCGCCATCACGGCCGGCACGCTTCATCCGTTCACCGGACCCATCACCAGGCAGGACGGCACGGTTGCCGGCGAAGCCGGCAAGCCGCTTCCCGATGGCGATATTCTGGGAATGAATTGGTACGTGAAGGGCGTTGACGATAAGTTGCCGCAATAACAGGGATCAGACATCAGATGCCGGGTATCAGCACATGATATCCGGCAACTTTTTGGAGCCTTGATGGATCCGTTTGTAATAGAATGGCTGAATTTGCTTGCTCGCTGGGGGCACATGATTGCCGGCATCGCGTGGATTGGCACGTCGTTCTATTTCGTGGCGCTGGACTTTTCCTTGAAGAAACCGGCGGGCCTGCCGGAAGGCGTTTCGGGCGAGGCGTGGGAAATTCACGGCGGCGGCTTTTATAACGTCCGCAAATACCTGAGCGCGCCGCCCAAACTCCCCGAAGACCTGATCTGGTTCAAGTGGGAAGCGTATCTCACCTGGGTCACGGGATTTCTGCTTCTCTGCTTACAGTATTACGTTAACGCTGGGTCCTATCTGATTGATCCGGCTGTGTTATCCCTGCTGCCTTGGCAGGCGATTTCGATCTCGCTGGGCAGCCTTGCGGCGGGCTGGATCGCCTATGATTTTCTGTGCCGCCGGTTTGCGGTGTCTCAACCGCAGCTCTTGGCTGGCCTGGTTTTCGTACTGATCATGGCAGCCTCCTATGGCTACACCCAAGTCTATTCCGGCCGCGGGGCTTTCATCCATATCGGCATATTCATCGGCACCTTGATGGCGGCCAATGTGTTCGCGGTGATCATTCCCAACCAGCGCAAGATTACCGTGGCGCTGATCCGCGGCGAAACGCCCGATCCCGCCTTTGGCGCAACCGGCAAGCAACGCTCCTTGCATAATACCTATCTGACCCTGCCGGTGCTGGTGATGATGGTTTCAAACCATTATGCGATGCTCACCGATCATCCGCAGGCGTGGCTTCTTGCAGGGCTCATCATTGTGGGCGGGGTGGCGCTGCGGCATTTCCTGGTGCGCCATGAAGTAGGCGATCCGTTGAACAAAATTGCCTGGACCCTCCCGGTCATATTTCTGGCGTTGGGCCTCGCCTTCTGGCTGACGGGTGCCGGTCCGCTCGATGAAGACTGGTGGAACCTGCTGCTGCGCTGGGGCCACATGATTGCCGGCATCGCCTGGATCGGCACGAGCTTCTATTTTGTGGCGCTGGATTTTTCCCTGCGCAAGCGGGAAGGCCTGCCAGCCGGTGTTTCGGGAGAAGCCTGGGAAGTTCACGGCGGTGGCTTTTACAATGTGCAGAAATATCTGGTGGCTCCGGCCCAGCTGCCCGGTGATCTCATCTGGTTCAAATGGGAGGCTTATCTCACCTGGGCCACGGGTTTCCTGCTGCTCATCGTGCAGTATTATCTCAATGCCAGTACCTATCTGATTTCCCAGGATGTGCTGGTGCTTACGCCATGGCAGGCCATCGGTATATCCGTTGCAAGCCTTGTCGCGGGCTGGATCATCTATGACCTGATGTGCCGCTCGGCCCTCGTGCGGAAGCCGGAGCTTCTCGCCTTCTGCGTGGCCCTGCTTATCCTCGCTGCGGCCTATGGCTTTACCCAGGTGTTTTCGGGGCGCGGGGCGCTGATCCATGTAGGTTCCTTCATCGGCACGATCATGGCGGCCAATGTTTTCATGGTGATCATTCCGAACCAGAAGAAAACCACCCAGGCGCTGCTGCGCGGCGAAGCCCCCGATCCAAGCTTTGGCATCACGGGCAAGCAGCGCTCGCTGCACAACACCTATCTCACGCTGCCGGTTCTCCTGATGATGATCAGCAACCACTATCCGATGATCACCGAGCATATGCATGCATGGATATTGGTTGGCCTGATTGTTGTCGGCGGTGCGGCGCTGCGCCACTTTCTTGTCCGCCTTGAAGTGGGTGACCCAATTGCGCAAATTGCCTGGACCATTCCGATCATCAGCGGGGCGCTGGCCGCGGCCCTGTGGTTCACGGAACCGGCGGCAACTCCAACTTATTCCGGCACCGTCGGGGATGAAGAGGCGCTGATAATCGTCAAGACGCGCTGCACTTCCTGCCATGCGCAAACGCCAAGCGATGCCACGATCAAGACGGCGCCGAAGGGAATTGCGCTGGAAACACTGGACGAATTGAAGCGCTATGCGCAGCAGATTGAAATGCAGGCGGTGAAGAACAAGGCCATGCCGCTTGGCAACAAGACGGGCATGATGGCCGAAGAACGGGCGAAGCTGGGGGCATGGATAAACACGCAATGAAAACAATTCAGCAGGTGAACGCGCTAAGTTCCACGGAATTTGAAAAAACCTTTGGCGATGTGGCGGAGCATTCGCCCTGGGTGGCGCGCAATGCAGCGGGCGACAGGCCCTTTGTGTCGCGGGAATCCATGATCAGGGCTTTTCACGAGGCGGTTCATTCCGCATCGGAAACGGCGCAGTTGGCCTTGATCCGGGCGCATCCCGATCTGGCGAGCAAGGCAAAGCTTACCGATGATTCTGCCCATGAGCAGGCGCAAGCGGGTTTGGGCGCGCTGACTGCCGAAGAGTTTGCGCGCTTCACCCATCTCAACGAGCTTTATAAATCCAAGTTTGATTTTCCCTTTATCTTTGCGGTGAAGGGGGCCACCAAGCAGCAAATCCTCTCGAGTTTCGCCGAGCGGGTGAATCATTCCAAGGAGGACGAGTTCGCCATGGCGCTGGACCAGGTGTGCCGCATCTTCCGCTTCCGCATCGAGGACCGCGTCGCCCCATGACAAAACTTGTTCGCGGGCAAACCCTGAATTTCGGCAAGACGCATCATGAGGTCACCCATGAAAGCAAAGGCGGAGTTGTCATTGGCGATGACGGAACAATTTTGTGGAGCGGGCCGCTCACGCTGCTGCCGCGAAATTTCCAGGGCCTTGCAACGGATGATTATGGCGACAATATCGTCATGGCGGGTTTCATTGACGCGCATATTCATTTCCCCCAGCTTCGCATGCTCGCGGCCCCAGGCAAGGATTTGTTGGACTGGCTGACCCGCTTTACCTTTCCGGAAGAGGCGCGCTATGCCGATGCCGACTACGCCAGGGTGAATGCCAAGACTTTCTTGCAAAGCCTGTTTGCAAATGGCACGACGGCAGCCATGGCCTTCTGCTCGGTCCACAAGACCTGTGCCGATGCGTTGTTTGGCGAAGCGCAGTTGCGCGGGATGGCGCTGGTGACCGGCAAGACGATGATGGACCGCAATGCGTTGCCGGCAGTGCATGATGATGCGACAACCGGGGCCAAGGATTCCGAGGCGCTTTATCAAACGTGGCATGGCAACGGGCGTTTGCGCTATGCCATTTCGCCGCGCTTTGCGATTACCTCAACCGAGGCGCAGTTAAAGGTTTCTGGCGAGCTTCTCAAATCCTATCCCGATGCCCTGATGCAGACGCATCTTTCGGAAAGCCCGGGCGAAATTGCCTGGATCAAGTCGCTGTTTCCTAATGACCGGGATTACACAGCGGTGTACGAGCGCTTCGGACTGGTGAATGATCACGGCATATTTGCCCATGGAGTTCATTTGTCGGAGAACGAATGCCAGCGGCTGCATGAGGCGGGGGCGACCATCGCCCATTGCCCCACGTCGAATAATTTTCTGGGTTCCGGGTTGATGGCGATGAAGCATTTGGGCAAGAAGGAACGGCCCGTTCCCGTTGCGCTGGCAACCGATGTGGGCGGCGGCACCACGTATTCCATGCTGGCAACCCTTGGCGAGGCCTACAAGGTTCAGATGCTCACGGGCTACAAGCCAGCGGCGCTGGAACTCTTCCGGATGGCCACGCGTGGCAATGCGGAGCGCCTGCGGCTTGATCATGAAATCGGGGCGCTGGAGACGGGCAAATACGCGGATATCGTGGTGCTGGACCAGCGGGCGACGCCGGTTCTGGCGGCGCGGCAGGAGCTGTCGCAATCGCTGGAGGACATGCTGTTCGCCCTGATGATACTGGGCGATGACAGGGCCATTCGTGCTACCTATGTGGCGGGAGAAAAAGTTCATGACCGATTATCCGCGTGACCTGAAGGGCTACGCCTTAGCCATTCCGGACCCGAAATGGCCGGACGGAGCGCGCATAGCCGTGCAGTTCGTGCTGAACTACGAAGAGGGCGGCGAGAACAACATTCTCCATGGCGATGCGGCCTCGGAAGCTTTTCTCTCTGAAACCGTCGGGGCGGTTGCCTGGCCGGGGCAGCGCAACTGGAACATGGAATCGGTTTATGAATATGGGGCGCGGGCTGGTTTCTGGCGGCTGTGGCGCCTGTTCACGGGGCGCAAGATTCCGCTGACGATTTATGGCGTGGCCACCGCCCTGCAGCGCTCGCCGGAGCAGACGCGCGCCATGATCGAGGCGGGCTGGGAAGTTGCCAGCCATGGCCTCAAGTGGATTGACTACAAGGATATGCCGGAAGACGAAGAGTGGCGGCACATCCAGGATGCCATCCGCATCCATAAGGAGGTGACCGGCGAGCGCCCGCTGGGCTGGTACACGGGGCGCTGCTCGATGAACACCCAGCGCCTTATCAGGCATGAGGGCGGCTTTCTTTATTCATCGGATTCCTATGCGGATGAGCTGCCCTATTGGGTGGAGAAGCATCTGGTCATTCCCTATACGTTGGATGCCAATGACATGCGCTTTGCCATGCCGCAGGGCTTCAATACGGGCGAGCATTTCTACCAGTATCTGAAGGACTCCTTCGATTGCCTGTATGAGGAAGGAAAGCGCGGCTCGCCAAAAATGATGTCGATAGGGCTGCATTGCCGCCTTGCCGGCCGCCCCGGCCGCGCACAGGGGCTGGCGAAATTCCTCGATTATGTGCAATCCCATGACAAGGTCTGGATCGCCCGGCGCATTGATATCGCCCGGCATTGGTACGAGAATTTTCCCGGCTAGCGGAAGCTTGCTTAAAGCCGAGATTCCGCAATTTTGGATTCATTTCAGAGTTTTGCGGATCGACTTTCGCGCGTCTTTCGCGCTTCTAGTCGTAGCCCCAAGGCAGCCAGGATCTTAAGCACTGTAGCGAATTCTGGATTGCCCCCGCTACCTAATGAGCGGTACAAACTTTCACGCGCTAAACCGGTTTCCTTTGCGACTTGGGTCATGCCACGTGCGCGTGCTATGTTGCCAAGCGCATCGACAAATGAGCCAGAGTCCCCTGAATCCAGTGCTGCATTTATTTCGACTGCTAATTCTTCTTCTGGTGAGCTAGTTGACGGGTCTTTATTTGTACCCAAGATTGATAGATCATGAGTTTCAAACAAGTTTGCTTGCATGTCGGCAGTCAAAAATTTCCATTCGTCCTTCGTTGCTCGCTCCTTAATATCGGCTCTCAGCGATGGACTACATTTTGCCAAAAAATCTTGCCAGTTTGTTTCCGTCTTGACTGTAGTAGTTGACTTATCGGGTACATTTATGAGGACGGCAATCTTGCCCCTACGTACCAAACGCAAAACATTTAAAACTGTACCTGCACTTTTGCTATCCCAAATCATTAGTCCAAAATCGGCCTCTCTTGCCATCTCGCGGTCTTTGGCTGCATAAAACTCAAACCCTCGAACACCTTTTGGTGGCGTAACATTTCGAGTATTCCAGTGACCAATATTGTTTCTAGGATGGTTCCCAGAGCAGAAAACAGTCACTTTGTCGTAGGCGGCTTCCATCAAAAGTTTTTGTACTGCCTTGTCGGCACCGTTAGCGTCTCCGACGATGACTTGATGACCTTTCTCAATAACAGTATTCAAACGTTCCCTGACCTGAGCGGTTAATCGCGAAATATTTCGTGAACCGCCTATAAAAACGGTGTTCATTTGTTGCTCCTTGTCTTTGTTATTGTGAGAGCGCTTACGCTGGTCGTTTGACCTTGAGCCAGTAACACGTCTGTAATCTCGTTCATAGTTGTGCCCGACCTAAATAGGTCATCGAATAGCAGAATCCTTTTGCCAACGGTTTTACTGGCATCAATTACGTAGAGCCCCTCAACTAGTTCTTTTCTTTTTTCAGGTTCGGTTATGTTCTTTAGCTGTGCGGTTGCTCGCGTGGTGGTGACACAATTGACGACAGGCACGCTGATCGCTGCGCCAATGCCATTTGCTAAGACAAGAACGGGTTGAATTGCGCGCGCAGCCGAGGGCGGTACCGGTACTATTAGGTCAAACTTTGATCGGTGTACTGAGGAATGCTGCAGCCGCCTCAATGATTTGTGGCGCCACTGCTAGATTCTGCCGAGATTTGAGCTGATAAAGTAGTTCAGCAATTTCGGGCCTTACAGTATCAAATTGCATGTGCCCGAATTCATTGTAGCCAATTGGTGTACTGCTGGTCGTATGAAAGTCCAAAGCAATGCCGGATTTCCATCTTCCTTCGATTTTCTGAGGATTGAGTTTGATCACAATTAAATCCACTTGCTGTGTGAGCTATTGTAGCTCATAGGCTACAGTATTTGCAATGCCCGATTTGGCGATTTTGGCAGAGAAAGGGGTGCCTACGCGATTCAGTCAAGAATCTTAACGCCTTGGGAACTCGACGAAGCGGCGGGCCAGTGCTGTTGCGTCGTTGCGCATGAGGGTATGAAGGCCGACTGTCGGCTGGAACTAAGGTATCTGAAGCTGGTGGCACTATTATGTGCAATCCCATGACAAGGTCTGGATCGCCCGGCGCGTTGATATCGCCCGGCATTGGCATAGGACCTTCCCGGTTTAGGGGGAATCGACAGGTGTTGCCTTGGAAGCTATATCGATGATGTCAGGGCTTTTTCGGGCGCACCTGCACCATTCGACTTCGGAGATTTCCTGATGCCAAAATTCAGCGCCAATCTTTCCATGCTGTTTCCCGAGCATGATTTCCTCGAGCGCTTTCCGGCGGCGGCAAAGGCGGGCTTTGCCGCAGTGGAGTATGTGGGGCCCTATGCCTATCCCAAGGAGCAGGTGGCTGAGCTTCTGCAGAAGAACAATTTGAAGCAGGTTCTGTTCAACCTTCCGGCGGGAAACTGGGAGCCGGGCGAGCGCGGCCTTGGCTGCCTGCCGGACAGGGTGGGCGAGTTTCAGGACAGTGTCGGCACGGCCATTGATTATGCCAAGGCGCTGGGCTGCCCCACGGTGAATTGCCTGGCGGGCATTCTGCCCAGCGATGTGTCGCGGCGCACCGGCTACACCACACTGGTTTCCAACCTTGCCTTCGCGGCCAAGGCCTTCAAAAAAGAAAACATCCTGCTCATCGCCGAGGCCATCAACTTCCATGACATTCCGGGATTTTTCCTAAACCGTTCGAAAGAGGCGGTTGAAATCATGGATGACGTGGGCTCCGACAATCTCAAATTCCAGTATGATGTTTATCACATGCAGCGCATGGAGGGTGAGCTTGGGGCAACGCTGAAAAAACTCATGCCGCGCATCGGCCATATCCAGATTGCCGACAATCCGGGGCGGCATGAACCAGGCACGGGCGAGATCAACTATCCCTATATCTTCAAGCTGATTGATTCACTGGGTTATGGCGGCTGGGTTGGCTGCGAGTACAAGCCGAAGGGCACGACAGTTGAAGGCCTGGGCTGGATGAAGTTGATGAATTCGTGACCAAGAGCGTTGATGCCATGGCACCAGATGCCACGCGCAAATTGCTGCGGACCATGTTTGACGCCGCAGTGGCGGCGGCGATGCCGGATCAATGCGTGCCGCAGAACCTGCCGGCAAAACCGAAGGGCCGAACGATTGTTGTCGGCACGGGCAAGGCTTCGGCGGCCATGGCGCAGGTGCTTGAAAAATCCTGGAACGGCCCGCTCTCGGGCCTGATCGTCACGCGCTATGGCCATGCCGTTCCCTGCAAACAGATTGAAATTGTTGAAGCGGCCCATCCGGTTCCCGATGATGCGGGCACCAACGGGGCGCGGCGGATGCTGGCCATGGTGAAGGGGCTCACCAAGGATGATCTCGTCATTGCACTTATTTCCGGCGGCGGTTCGGCACTGCTCAGCCTTCCGGCGGAAGGGATTTCGGTGGAGGAAAAGCGCGCCGTCAACCGGGCGCTGCTTAAGAGTGGCGCGCCGATTTCGGAAATGAATTGCGTGCGCAAGCATCTCTCGGCCATCAAGGGCGGCAGGCTTGCGGCGGCAGCGCATCCGGCGCGGGTGGTGAGCCTGGTGATTTCCGATGTGCCGGGTGATGATCTCGCCGCGGTTGGCTCCGGCCCCACGGTGGCTGATCCCACGACATTCGCGCAGGCCCGCGCCATTATTGCAAAGTATCATATCGATGCGCCGCCCGCTGTCATCCGCCATCTCAAGCAGGCCGTTGATGAAACGCCGAAACCCGGTGATCCGCGGCTTGCAGGCGTCGAAACAAAACTCATTGCCTCGCCGCAGAAATCGCTTGAGGCGGCGGCCGCCATCGCGCGCAAGGCTGGCATCACACCGCTTATTCTGGGCGATTCCATTGAAGGCGAGGCGCGCGAGGTGGGCTTTGTGATGGCGGGCATTGCCTTGCAATCGCGGCGTTTCGGGCAACCCTTGCCGGCACCTTGCGTTTTGATCTCGGGGGGTGAGACAACGGTGACGGTGCGGGGCAGCGGGGCTGGCGGGCGCAATGTGGAATTTCTCCTGGCGCTGGCGCTCAAGCTTGACGGGGCCGAGAAGATCATGGCGCTTGCGGCTGATACGGACGGGGTTGATGGGGCGCGCGAAGTGGCGGGGGCTTTTATTACGCCAGATACGCTTTCGCGGGCCCGCGCTTTGGGGATTGATCCCTGGGCCTCGCTTGCCAATAATGACGGGCATGGATTTTTTGAGAAGCTGGGCGACCAGATCATCACCGGGCCGACGCTGACCAACGTCAATGATTTCCGCGCCGTGTACATAGGATAGGACAAGACATGACCAACCGCACCTATTACGCACCCCAGGGCGGATTGCCGCCGCAAGCCGCATTGCTCACGGATCGCGCCGTGTTCACGGAAGCCTATGCGGTGATCCCCAAAGGCGTGCTGCGCGATATCACGGTGAGCTACTTTCCTTTTTGGGAGAAGACGCGGGCCTGGGTGCTGTCGCGGCCCCTGTCGGGATTTGCCGAAACATTTTCGCAATACATCATGGACGTGAAGCCGGACGGCGGCAGTGATAAACCGGAGCCCGATGCAAAGGCGGAATGTGTGCTGTTTGTAGTGGAAGGGGAGTTGAGCCTGACGCTTTCCGGCAAGGTCCATGTGATGCAGCCCGGCGGTTATGCGTATATTCCACCGGGGGCGAAGTGGAGCGTGCGGAACAAGAGCGGGAAATCAGTCAAGTTCCATTGGATCCGCAAGGCTTATGACTTTGTGGACGGGCTCGATGTTCCCGAGGCCTTCGTGGCGAATGAAAAGGATATCGCGCCCATTGCGATGCCGGACACCAATGGCGTGTGGGCGACGACGCGGTTTGTCAGCCTCGACGACCTGCGCCATGACATGCATGTGACCATCGTCACTTTCCAGCCGGGGGGCGTCATCCCGTTCGCCGAAACCCATGTGATGGAGCATGGGCTTTATATTCTGGAGGGCAAGGCGGTTTACCGGCTCAACCAGGACTGGGTCGAGGTGGAGGCGGGCGACTACATGTGGCTGCGCGCTTTCTGCCCGCAGGCCTGCTACGCGGGCGGGCCGGGGCCGTTCCGCTACCTGCTCTACAAGGACGTGAACCGCCACATGAAGCTCGGCGGCAAATGAAAATCCAGGCGCTGACCAAGGCGGGCTTCGCGCCGTTCGGCGAGGTCATTGAAATTGATGGTGCGCAGCATTTTCCGATCAATCAGGGGTTCGCCGAGCGCTTCAATGATCTGGCCTCGGTCGATGCCGAGGCGGTCAACATCAGCATCGTCGTTGCCAACCCGCGGCCGCGGCCCATTGCGATCACGCTGATGGAACGGCACCCGCTGGGCAGCCAGATTTTTTATCCGCTGCAGGACCGGCCGTGGCTGGTTCTGGTGTGCGGGGATCCCACGGACCGCGCCAGCTTCCGCGCCTTTTCGGCCACGGGCCGCCAGGGCATCAATTATGCCCGCAATGCCTGGCATCATCCGCTTCTGGTACTTGATGCCGATAGCCGCTTTCTGGTTGTGGACCGGAGAGGGCCGGGCGCCAATCTCGAGGAAGTTTTGATCGATGAAATAAGATTGGACCTGCCGTAAATTTATGGTTCAAATGCTCTAAAACAAACATGGGAGAACATCTTGCTGAAATCAATTGATCCGCTTCTCAATGCCGATGTTCTCTATGCGCTGCGATCCATGGGACATGGCGATGAGCTCATCATTTGCGATACCAATTTTCCGGCGGATTCGGTGGCACACGAAACGGTGCTTGGCCAATTGCTGCGCATCGACGCGAGCGCTGCCCGCGTGGCGCGTGCCGTACTTTCCGTCATGCCGCTCGACAGCTTTGTCGACAAGCCGGCAGAGCGCATGGAAATTGTCGGCAAGCCCAATGAGGTTCCGCCGGTGCAGGCGGAAGTGCAGGTGGAGATCGACAAGGCCGAGGGAAAATCCTGGCCCATGGGCTCCATCGAACGCTTTGCATTCTATGAGAAAGCCAAGAAGGCCTATTGCGTGATCCAGACGGGGGAGCGGCGCTTTTATGGCTGCTTCGTATTCAAGAAAGGCGTCATCCCTCCGGACGCGCCATGAGCAAACCGCGCATTGCCATTCTCGGAATCTTCGTGGCGGATCTCGCGTTCCGGGCCAAGCGCCTGCCGGTGATGGGCGAAACGCTGCTGGGCCAGGGCTTTGCCATGGGGCCGGGCGGCAAGGGATCAAACCAATCGGTGGCGGCGGCAAGGGCGGGAGGCGATGTGAGCTTCATCGCCAAGCTTGGCCGCGACTCGTTTGGCGATATCGCGCTCAAGACCTGGGCCGCCGACGGCATCGACACCTCGCAGGTGATGATTTCGGATTCGGTGCCGACGGGGGCCGCCTTCATTTTCGTATCGAGCGAGACGGGCGACAACGCCATCATCGTCGAGGCGGGGGCGGCGGGCACGCTCACCGCAGATGACGTGAACCTGGCGGAGAAAGCGATCTCAGGGGCAAAGGTTTTGGTCACGCAGCTTGAAACGGCGGTGGCTGCCAGCCGGCGCGGGCTGGAACTGGCGCGCAAACACGGCGTGACCACGATCTTCAATCCGGCGCCCGCGGCAAAAATCGATACGGCGATCTATGGGCTCTGCGATTATGTGACGCCCAATGAAACCGAGGCGGCGGAGATCACCGGGGTTCCCGTCAACACGGTTGACGATGCGCGCAAGGCGGGCGACGGCTTGCTGAAGCTTGGCGCCAGGAACGCGCTCATCACATTGGGCTCCAACGGCGCGCTGCTGCACAACGCCACGCAATCGGTGCATGTGCCCAGTTACAAGGTGAAGGTAGTTGAAACCACGGGGGCGGGCGATGCCTTCAACGGGGCCTTTGCGGTGGCCATCGGCGAGGGGCGCGCACCGGTCGACGCCATGCGCTTTGCCTGCGCCTGCGCGGCGCTCTCGGTGACCAAGGCAGGAACCGCGCCCTCGATGCCGATGCGGGCCGAGATCGAGGCGATGATGGCGAAGGGAAGCTAGATGGCCCGGATCGTCTATTCCATGATGGTGTCGCTGGACGGCTACATCGCCGGGCCGGACGGAGACATTGGCTTGCCGGTGCCCGATGCAGACCTGCACCGGCATTTCAACGAGATGATGAAGCAGACCTCGATGGAGCTCTGCGGCCGCCGGATGTATGAGGCGATGCGCTTCTGGGACAGCCCGGAGCGGGAGACCAGCGCTTCGGAGGTCGAGCGGGATTTTGCCCGCGCCTGGCAAAAGACCCCGAAGATCGTGTTTTCGACGACGCTTCGCGAGGTAGGCCCCAATGCCAAGCTGATGAACGGCGATGTTGAGAACGTGGTCAGTTCTCTCAAGCTGAAAACGGAAGGCTATATCAGCGTGGCCGGCGCCGAACTTGCGGCGCATCTTGCACGGGTAAATCTCATCGACGAGTACCGGCTCTACATGCACCCGGTCGTGCTGGGCGGCGGCAAGCCATACTTCGAGTCCGGCCTGTCGCTGGCGTTGACGCCGCTCGGCACGGAAAGCCTTCCCCAGGGCGTGACGTTGTTGCGTTACGCGCCGGCTGCTTGAGGCTCTATTGTTGGGAAAAGCGAGTTTTGATTTAGGGTCAAAAAATGAACGATAAACAGATTAAGGTTCTGGCTTCGATCGGGCTTGGCGTTGGCGGGGTGCTGGGCCTTGCGGGGACGTTCGCGCCATCGGACTCCCTGCGCGGTTTGGTGTGGGGCATCGATGGCATCGCGCTGATCATTGCGTGTTCGCTGCTGACACTCTGGTTCTCCAGAATGGGACATGAATTCGTGGCAGCCGGTTTTCTGGTTTTTGCAATCGGAGAAAGCCTTGTGGTTTCCGGTTCGGCAATGGAGTTGGCGGCCAGCACGCCGTCATTCGGCGCCGGAGTGGGACTTTGGGCCGCCGGACTTGTACTGATCAGCGCGCCGCGCGTGTTTCCAATTATTGTGCGGCTTCTCGGAGCTGCAGCGGCAATCCTGTTCGCATGGACGGCATGCCTCATTTTCGCCGGCGCCCAGATCCCGCCATTGTCGCAACCGCTTCCATTCTTTGCCTATCCCGTTTTGGTGGCCACCCTGACGGGTTGGATTGCAGTGCTATTGAGGGGAAATATCGCCCCGGCTCTGGATTTGGGCCATTCAAGTGACAGGTAAAAATGTGAATAAATACCCTTGACACTATATTCCTAATATGCCATTTATGTTCCTGTTTTATTCTGGCGGGAAAGCACATGAACTGGGACTTGGTTATCAAACGCAACAGCGAAGCGCTCCAGGGTATAATTGCGGCCCTGTTCGCTATGCTGGGACTTGATGGTGACGCCACGGTGGGACGGATTCCACCGCCCCTGCACCGGGCCGTGCTGCGGGTGCTCAGGCCTGCCGAATCCGCCGTGCGCCGCCTTATTGTCATCGCGGCGCGGGGCCTTGTGGTGAAGGTTGTGCCTTCCCGTCCCATGCCCAAGGGACTCAAGATCGGAAAGGGTGGCGGGAATACGGTTCCCTCCTTCAAGCTTTTCGATACACGGAAAGATTTCCCGGAACTGCGCCAGCGCCGGGTAAAGTACATGAAGAATCCTCCGCGCATCCATGTCTTCCCGTATGATACCCTGGTGTCGGCCCCACAGCCTGTCGCCGTTCCCCCGCCGCCGCCCGATGGCTTGGTCAATGCCCAGCGCCTTGCCCGCAGGCTCCAGGCTCTCAAGCTGGCGCTCGATGATCTGCCGCGCCAGGCCAAACGCATGACCCGCTGGCGGGTCAGGCGGAAGAACTCCAAAACTCCGACGTTCAAATCGCCGCTCCGTCCCGGCCAGCCGCCCGGCCACCGCAGGAAGCCCACTCACAAGGTCGATGAAATCCTCGCCAACTGCCACTGGCTCGCCTGGGAGGCCGAGAAACTCGACACAAGCTGAAGAAAAAACATCTGTATACGGACTAATTTGACAACTACGCACTTCTGTCATCCCGGCGAAAGCCGGGACCCAGACGTGACGCATGCGTGTTGATTGAAAGTCTGGGCCCCGACTTGCGTCGGGGTGACAGAATTTGAAGGCCGTCACCTCCACGGCTGGATGGAGATTGGAACCCGCGCTGTGGTATGTGAGTTGGAATAGGGGTCGTCCACTTAACGCGGGAAATCCGATGGTGCTAAAACCTCACGCAAAAGTTCACAATCCAGCCTCCCGGGAGACGAAAGTTGCGCGGCTTGGTCTGAAAGAAATGCTGCGCTTGCTAAAAGACGCAGGAATAGCGTGGAACACGGACAGTGCAGCAAGCATGGGTGCCGCTATCGCTTTCTACACAATTTTTTCCATTGCTCCGCTGCTCATAATCACGATGGCAATAGCAGGTTTTTTCTTTGGGGCGGATGCCGCACAGGGGCAAGTTTATTCCCAAGCGCGCAGTTTGCTGGGGGCAGAAGGGGCGACTGCCTTGCAGGGTCTTGTCCAAAGTGCCCGCCGGCCGGCTGAAGGCTTCCTCGCAACATTTGTCGGCCTGTTTTTCATGATTTTCGGAGCAACGGGAGTGTTCGCCGAATTGCAGGGGGCGATGGACCGCATTTGGCAAACGCCGGTGAAAGAGTATCAAGCGGGCATCTGGTATTTGCTGCGCCGCCGCATTCTTACATTTGGCATGCTTTTGGCGGTGGCATTTCTCCTTTTAGTCTCCCTCACTATCAGCGCCTTTATATCGGCGCTGCAATCCTTATGGATTACGCGATCCGATGAGCTGGAAATAGCCTGGCAGGCGATCAACTTCGCTGTCAGCTTCATCATAATCACGGGCCTATTCGCGATGTTGTTTAAACTACTTCCCCGCGTTTCGGTGGCTTGGGGCGACGTGATCATCGGAGCCGTATTCACCGCATTGCTTTTTAATTTGGGAAAGTTTCTGATTGGCTTCTACATTGGCAAGACCGGGGTGGTCTCGGGATTTGGAGCGGCAGGAACCGTGATCGCCATGGTGCTGTGGGTTTACTACTCGGCCCAGATTTTTTTGTTGGGCGCCGAATTTACGTGGCTCTATGCCCAGAGGTTCGGTTCCAGGAAAAACACGGCCGAAACCTCGATGTGAATTCATCCACCCGGAATGCGGGGCAGGAGGTAGATTTCGGCATCCGGCGGCAATGCCTGGTCCCAGGTGTCGCGGTAGATTTTGCCGTTGATGGAGACGGCGATGCCGCGTTGCAGGTGGGGCTCGATGGCGGGATATTGCTCGGCCAGCATCTTGAAAAGCTCGCGGATGTTTTTTGCTTCCACCGAAACGGAAAGCGCTCCGCCAACGATTGGCCGGAGCGCTCCCCAGAGGTGGACTTCCGCCACGGGACTAGTGCTTGCGGGCGCTGATCGCCTTGAGCACGCGGGGCGGCGACATGGGGATATGCGTCATGCGGATGCCGACGGCGTTCGACATGGCGTTGGCCACCGCTGCAAGCGGCGGCACGATGGAGGTTTCGCCGACGCCGCGCACGCCATAGGGGTGGTTGGGGTTGGGAATTTCCAGGATCATCGTATCAATGAAGGGCAGGTCCGAGCAGACCGGGATGCGGTAATCGAGGAAGCCCGCGTTCTGCAGGCGGCCATCCTTGCCGTAGATATATTCCTCGTTCAGGGCCCAGCCAATGCCCTGGGCGGCGCCGCCCTGGTACTGGCCTTCGACATAGCTGGGATGAATGGCTTTGCCCGCATCCTGGATAACCGTGTAGCGCTTGACGGTGGAGCGGCCCGTTTCCGGGTCGACCTCGATATCGCAGATGTGCGTGGCGAAGGAAACGCCGGCGCCATCGGCCACCAGTTCATTGTGGCCGGCGATCGGCCCGCCGGTGTTGCCGGCGGCCGCTGCGATTTCCTTGATGGAGAGCGGCGGGAAATTGCCTGCGTTGGTGCCGGCAGGCTTGGCGTGGCCATCTTCCCAGACGACGGCGTCTTCCGGAATGTCCCACATCTTCGCGGCGCGGGCGCACAGTACCTTGATGCAGTTGCGGGCGGCGGCGATGGTGGCAAGGCCGGTGGAGAAGGTGCCGCGGCTGCCGTCGGTCATGTCGTTGTGGCCGAGCGAGGAGGTATCGGCAATCACCACGCGGACGTTTTCATAGGGAAGACCCAGCTCTTCCGCCGCCATCAGGCCGATGGAGGCGCGCGAGCCGCCGACGTCGATGGTACCCACGGCCACGGTGACCGTGCCATCGGGGGTGACGTTGATGTCGCAGCAGGTCTGGCCGCCGAAGTTGAACCAGAAGCCGCAGGCCATGCCGCGTCCCTGGTTCTTGCCGAGCGGTGCTTTCATGTGCGCATGGTTCTTTGCCGCTTCAAGCGTAGCGCCAATGCCGATGGGGCCATAAACCGGGCCATAGGAGCTTTTGGTGCCCTGCTTGGCGGCATTCCTGATGCGGAGTTCAACCGCATCCATGCCGATCTTCTTGGCCAGCTCATCAATGGCGCTTTCCACGGCGAAGGCGGCCATGGGAGCCGACGGCGCGCGGTAGGCGGCTGTCTTCGGGCGGTTGACAATGACCTCGATGCTTTCGCTCTTGACGTTCTTCAGATCGTAGCAGGCAAAGGCCGTCATGGCGCCGAACTCGGCCCAGGTGGCGGGGAAAGCGCCGCCGTGATAGCGGAGCACGCCATGGGCAGCGGTGATGGTGCCGTCGCGCTTCGCACCGATTTTCATGTCGATGGAAGTTGAGCTTGTCGGACCCGAGCAGCGGAACACTTCCTCGCGGCTCATGGTGAGCTTCACCGGACGGTTGGCCTTGCGCGAAAGGGCAAGGGCCAAAGGCTCGGTCCAGATGTGGGTTTTGCCGCCGAAGCCGCCGCCGATTTCGGAGGCGGTGACGCGCAGCTTGGAAATATCCATGCCAAGAAGGGCGGCGCACTGGTTGCGGTAGACGAAGTGGCCCTGGGTGCAGACCCACAGTTCGCCCTGGCCATCGGGGCTGACGTTAGCCACGCAGGCGTGGGGCTCGATATAGCCCTGGTGCGTCTGCTCGGTCTTGTAGGTGTGTTCGACGATGACGTCGGCATCCTTGAAGCCCTGCTCAATGTCGCCGTGGCCGAAGCTGGCGCGCTTGTTGTTATTGGAAGGCTTGGTGGGCTTTGGCTCAACGCCTTCGGTGAAGATGTCGTTGTGAATGACCGGAGCCGAGGGCTTCAGGGCTTCATCAAGATCAGTGACATGGGGCAGAATCTCATAGTCGACCTGAATGAGTTTCAGCGCCTTGCGGGCCGTGGTTTGATCAATGGCGGCAACGGCGGCAACGGCGTGGCCGTCATAGAGAACCTTTTTGCGGGCCATGCAGTTTTCCAGCATGTCACGCATGCCGCGGTCACCGGCGGTGAGATCGGGAAGATCAGCGCTGGTGATGATGGCTTTTACGCCGGCAAGTTTTTCAGCCTTCGAGGTGTCGATCTTCTTGATCCTGGCGTGCGCATGGGGCGAACGCAAGACGAGGGCGATGAGCTGGCCCGGTGCGTTGTAGTCAGCACCATATTTGGCGCGGCCGGTGACCTTGTCCACGCCATCGGGGCGCAGGGGCCGTGTTCCGACCTGTTTGAATTTCTGGTTGGTGAAGTTTGTGTCGAGTGGCATGTTAAGCTCCTCTCATTTCTTTTGCGGTGGCCTGAACGGCGCGAACAATTTTATCGTAGCCGGTGCAGCGGCAGAGATTGCCGGCCAGGCCAAAGCGGATTTCCTCTTCGGAAGGATCCGGGTTCTTGTCGAGCAGCGCCTTGGCCGCGATCAAAAAGCCCGGGGTGCAAATGCCACATTGAAGGGCGGCATGGGAGATGAAGTTTTGCTGCAGGGGATGAAGCTTGTCGCCCTTGGCCATGCCTTCGATGGTTCCAACCTTGGCGCCCTGGATTTCAGCGCCGAGCACGAGGCAGGAGCAGACGAGGCGGCCATTGATGGTGACGCTGCAGGCGCCGCAATCCCCAGTGCCGCAGCCTTCCTTGGCGCCGGTCATGCCCAAACGGTTGCGCAGCACGTCGAGCAGCGGCTCATCGGCATTGCAGACGAACTCAACGGCATCCCCGTTAATGGTAGTGGTTACGTGAACGCCAGACATTATTTTCCTCCTGCGCGCTTGTACGCGATTTCTGCGGCGCGGCGCGCAAGGACGCCGGCAACCTTGGTTCTGAATTCGATGGTGCCGCGCTTGTCATCAATGGGCTTGCAGGCGGCGGAGCAGGCGGCGGCGAGTTTCGCCAGCGCCGCGGCATCAAGCTTCGAGCCGATCAGGGCTTTTGCGGCGGCGGGGACCACGATGATCGTTGGAGCGACCGCGCCCAAAACAACGCGGGCATCCTTGATCGTGCCCTTGCCATCAAGCGTAAGATTGACGGCGGCGCTGACCACGGCGATATCCATTTCGGTGCGTGGAATGAAACGCAGATAGGCATCGCTGGAATTTGCCGGGCGCTTGGGCAGCAGAATGGCTTCGATGATCTCGCCCTTCTTGAGCGAAATGCGACCCGGCGACACCGGAACCTGTTCGACCGGAATGGTGCGCTTGCCCTTGGGGCCGGAAATCACAACCTTGGCATTGGCGGCAATGAGGGCCGGCACGCCATCAGCAGCGGGCGAACCGTTGCACAGATTGCCGACCATGGTGCAGCGGCCCTGCACCTGCTTGGAGCCGATGAGATTTGCCCCTTCAACGATGCCGGGCCAGGCTTTCACCAGGGCTGCATGTTCACCGAGAGCAACTCCCGGAACGGCGGCGCCGATCTTGAATCCGGTGGCGGATTTGGTGATGTCAAAGACACCCTTGATGCGCTTGATATCAACGACTAGGTCAGGCTCCAGGAAGCCGCCTTTCATTTTGACCAGCAGGTCCGTTCCTCCCGCGAGGACAAAGGCCAGGCCCTTTTCCTTGGCCAGCATCGTGACGGCCGATTTAAGTGTTTCCGGTGCTTCGTATCGCATTATTCACCTGTTTTTGAGTTCCCGCGCCAGTTTGGCCTGTTCCATGCGTTTTGGTCAACCGGCTTATTTCTTTCTATACATAATTCATGGCTGCCCTGCGGCATTTATCAACGCGCCACAACATTCACGCTGACGCCAGCCTCCTGCAGCACGGCGGCAAGCTTAGCATCGGGAATGGCATCGGTAATGAGGCGATTGAGGTCCTTGAAGTCGCAGACCTTGATCAGCGCGGTGCGGCCGAATTTCGAAGCATCGGACAGCATCACGCGCGTTTCGCCGCGCGACAGCACCATGCGGGCAAATTCGGCTTCGGCGAGATAGCTGTCGGAGGGGCCAAAGTCCGCATCCAGCGCGCCAATCGAGATGATGGCGTGGCGGACATGGAAGCTTGCGGCAAAGGCGATGGCGGATGGGCCAAAGGCCGCGCCATTGGAGCCGTTCAATTCGCCGCCTGCCATATAAACCCGGTTGCCGTTCACGGTGGCCAGAGTGCGGGCGATATCGGAGGAGTTCGTGACAACGGTGAGATTGCGTTTTTTGAGGAGTTCGCGGGCGAAAATGCTGGTGGTGGTGCCGGTGTCGAGCATCAGGCTGTCGCCATCCTCGATCAGCCGTGCGGCGCGGCGCGCGATGGCGCGCTTGGCGGCGAAATGCTCGCGGAGGCGGCGCTCGAACGGGGCTTCGCCCAATTCATGGGGCAGAGCGATGGAGCCATGACGGCGCGAGACCTCGCGGGAGTCGACCAGGGGCTTGATATCGCGGCGGACGGTTTCAAAGGAAACGTCCAAGGCCTTGGCCAAATCGGCGACGGAGCAGGTTCCCTGCTCGCGGACGAGGCTGAGAATCTGGGTTTGGCGCTTGCTGAGTCCGGTGGCCATGGACGGTTTTGACCACACTTTGTGGTTTTTGGCAATTATGTTGATATTTCGGTCATTAAACCACACAAATGATTCAGAATTGCCACATAAAGCAACATCGCAGTTGACCTCCGAGCTTCAAAAGGCTTCATTTCGGGGAAGGGAGAAGGCCACATGCCTGCAGAAGACAGGGTTCGGGGACTGCCGTGCTGGACAGGGCCTATTGAGTTAGTTCCGCTCAAGGGGGGCGTGAGCAACGCCAGTTTCACGGTTGAGGACCGAACCGGCAAATTTGTGGCCCGGGTCGGCGAGGATTATCCCTTCCACCATGTGTTCCGCGAGGCGGAAGTCATCGCGAGCCAAGCTGCGTTTGAGGCGGGGCTGTCGCCGGAGGTTGTCTATACGGAACCCGGCATCATGGTGGTGCGCTTTATTGAGGCGCGCACCTATGGGGAGGCTAATGTGCGGGAGAACGCCGGGCCTTGCGTCGATATTGTGAAGCGCTGCCACAAGGAAATGGGCAAGCGCATTTCGGGCCGCGCCAATATTTTCTGGGTGTTCCATGTGCTGCGCGATTACGCCCACACCATCACCGCCGGGAAGCACCGTCATGTGCCCGACATTCCGCGCTGGATGGCGCAAGTGGAGCGATTGGAAAAAGCGCAGGTGCCGCTGCCGATTATTTTCGGCCATCACGACCTGCTGCCGACAAATTTCATGGATGATGGAAAACGGCTGTGGCTGATTGACTGGGAATATGGCGGCTTCGGCACGGCGATGTTCGATCTCGCCAATATCGCTTCCAACAATCAATTTACCGAACAGGCGGAGAAGGATTTGCTGACGCGTTATTTCGAGCGCGCGCCTGACCAGGCGTTATTGCGTTCGTTTTACGCGATGAAAACCGCCAGTGCTTTGCGCGAAGCCGTGTGGGGCATGGTTTCGGAAATTCATCTCAATGCGCCGGGTGTGGATTATGTGGCTTACGCCCGCGAATATCTCGGGCGTTATGAGAACATGCTGGCAGATTTCAATGCAAAGTTTGGAAAGACATGACACAGAATTTTCCCACCCAGGCGGATGTCGTGGTTATCGGCGGCGGCATTATCGGCTGCTCGACGGCGTATCATCTGGCGAAGGACCACAAATTGAATGCGGTTCTGCTTGAGCAGAACAAACTCACGTCCGGTTCCACCTGGCATGCAGCAGGACTCGTCGGGCAGTTGCGTTCTTCTGCGTCAATTACACAGGTGCTGAAATATTCGGTGGAGCTTTACAAGAAGCTCGATGCGGAGACGGGGCTTGCCACGGGCTGGAAAATGACGGGCTGCCTGCGGCTGGCCAACAATGAATACCGCTGGATTGAATACAAAAGGCTGGCCACCACGGCGCAGAGTTTCGGCATGGAGATGCATCTGCTTTCGCCTGCCGAGGTGAAGAAGATGTGGCCGCTGCTCAACATTGACGATCTGGTCGGCGCCTCATTCCTGCCGACAGACGGGCAGGCTTCACCTTCCGACATTGCGCAATCGCTTGCCAAGGGTGCCCGCATGCATGGCGCGAAGCTTATTGAAGGGGCGCGGGTGACCTCGTTTGATATCAAGGATGGCCGCGTGATTGCCGTGAACACCACTCAAGGCAAGATTGTTTGCGAGAAGGTGGTGAATTGCGGCGGGCAATGGGCGAGGCAGATTGGGGCCATGGCTGGGGTGAGCGTTCCGCTGCAGCCGGTGAAACATCAATATGTGATTACCGAAAAGGTGGCGGGGCTTGCGGCTGATGCGGCGACCATCCGCGATCCGGACCGGCGCACCTATTTCAAGGAGGAGGTGGGCGGGCTGGTGTTCGGCGGCTATGAGCCGAACCCCATTGCCTGGACGCAAGAGGATGTGCCCGACAATTTCGAATTCCAATTATTTGAAGATGACTGGGATCATTTCGAGCAGCACATGACCGAAGCGCTGGTGCGCGTGCCGGCGCTTGAAAATACCGGCATCAAGAAAATGATCCACGGGCCGGAAAGTTTTACGCCGGATGGCAACTTTATTTTGGGCGCGGCACCGGAGCTAAAAAACTTTTATGTAGGCGCAGGCTTCAATGCTTTTGGCATTGCCTCTGGCGGCGGGGCAGGCTGGGTATTGGCTGACTGGGTTGCGCGGGATGAAGCGCCCATGGATTTATGGGTGGTTGATATCCGCCGCTTCTCGGATTTGCACAAGGACCGCACCTGGACTTCAGAACGCACGCTTGAAGCCTATGGCAAGCATTACACCATCGGTTTTCCCCACGAGGAATATCAATCGGGGAGGCCGCGCATTGTGTCGCCACTTTATGACCGCTTGAAAAAACTCAACGCCTGCTTTGGGTCGAAGCTGGGCTGGGAACGGCCCAACTGGTTTGCGCCCGCAGGCGAAGAGGCGCGCGACATTTACACCATGGGCCGGCAGAACTGGTTTGCGGCGGTGGGCGAGGAGCACCGCTGCGTGCGTGAGCGGGTGGGCGTGTTCGACCAGTCGTCCTTTGCCAAGTATGAGTTGCGGGGGAAAGACGCGGAGGAGGCGCTGGGCTGGATTTGCGCCAATAACGTGGCGCGGCCAGTGGGCAAGCTCACCTATACGCAGATGCTGAATTCGCGCGGCGGCATCGAGTGCGACCTGACGGTAGCGCGGCTGGCGGAGGATCATTTCTACATCGTGACCGGCACTGGCTTCCGGACCCATGACTTTGCCTGGATCGAGGATCACTTCAAGCCGGGGCTTGAGGCGAAGCTGACCGACATCACCGAACAGTATGGGACGCTTTCGGTCATGGGGCCGAAGTCGCGGGCAGTGATTCAAGCTGTAACAAAAGCTGATATGTCGAATGCGGCGTTCAAATTCGGCGAGGCGCACGAAATTGAGATCGCGGGCCAAGGGGTGCGGGCGCTGCGCGTGACCTATGTGGGCGAGCTGGGCTGGGAGCTGCACATGCCCATTGCCGTCACGGGCGAGGTGTTCGATGCCTTGATGGCGGCGGGCAAGCAGCATGGCATTGCGCCTGTGGGCTACCGGGCGCTGGAATCACTGCGGCTTGAGAAGGGCTACCGGGCCTGGAGCTCCGACATTACGCCCAACGACACACCGCTGCATGCGGGGCTGGGCTGGGCAGTAAAGATGAAAAGCAACCAAGGGTTTTTGGGCCGCGAGGCGATTGAAAAAATTGCGCAAGCGCCGCTCACAAAAATGCTGGCGGGCTTCACTACGGAGCGCGAGGACATCGTGCTTTCGGGGCGGGAAACAATCCTGCGCAACGGCGCGTTTGCGGGCTATCTCACCAGCGGCGGCTATGGCTACACGATTGGAAAACCGGTGGGCTTTGGTTATGTGCGAAATGCTGATGGGGTTGACGAGGCCTATCTCGAAGCTGGCCGTTACGAGCTTGTGGTGGCCAAGGAAATCGTGAGGGCAAACATACACTTGCAGCCAATATATGACAGTTTGAATCAACGCGTGAAATCATGAACTGGGATAAACACGTCCGTATACTGATTATTGGCGGCGGGGCCATCGGCACATCATTGGCCTATCACTTGGGGCGAGACGGGGCGAAGGAGGTTTTGCTGGTTGAAAAGGCCCAGCTCACCGAGGGCTGCACCTGGCATGCGGCGGGGCTTGTGGGCCAGCTGCGCGGCAAGAAAAACCTGACGCGATTGATGCAGAATTCCGTAGCGGTGTTCGACCGGCTGGAAGCGGAAACGGGACAACACATTTCATGGAAGAAAGTGGGATCGCTGCGCCTTGCTTCAAGTGCGGCGCGGTGGAGCGAAATTCAACGGTCCATGGGGCAAGCCAAGAGCTTTGGGGTTGAGTGCCAATCGCTGTCGGCGGCTGAGGCCAAGAAGCTTTTTCCCTATATCACTACCGATGGCATAGAGGGGGCCGCCTATATTCCGGGAGACGGTTATATCGATCCCTATTCGCTGACCATGGCCTATGCCAAGGGGGCGCGGGCCTATGGGGTGAGGATCGAGGAACGGGTTTGCGTCGAGGAGATCGTGCTTGAGGGGAGGCGGGCGCTTGGGGTTGTCACCAACAAGGGCAATATCGCCTGTGACATCCTGGTGAACTGTGCCGGGCTCTGGGCCAAGCGGGTGGGTAACATGGCAGGTGTAGCGCTTGCGGCGGGCATCGTGGAGCACCAATACTTTCTTACGGAGAAAACCCTGTCGCTTGATGCGGGGCTTACGACGCTGCGCGATCCGGACAAGAATTTCTACCTGAAGCCTGATACGGGTTCCTTTGCCATTGGCGGCTGGGAAGAAGGCTCGCGCGGCTTCCATCGTGGGCTTCCACCACTTGATTTTGGCCGGGAGCTATTTGCGCCCAACATGGAGCGGTTAGAGCTTTTTGCATTGCCCGCATCAGAGCGCCTGCCGGTGCTTAACGAGACGGGCATTCAGACGGTGATCAATGGTCCCATTCCGGTTTCGGCCGATGGCGAGCCGATCATGGGGCTGGCGCCGGAGCTTGATAATTTCTATGTGGCCTGCGGCTTCACGGCGGGCATTGCGGCATCGGGCGGGGCGGGCCTTGCGATGGCCAACATGATTTTGCATGGCGACGCGGGCATGGACCTCTGGCCTTTCGATGTGAGGCGGTTCAGTGGGGTTCATGCGCAGCCGCGTTATCTGGAGGCACGGGCGATTGAAGCCTATGCGGCCTATTACAAGGTGCATTGGCCGCTTGAGGAAACTCAGGCGGGGCGCAACTTAAGGCTTTCGCCGCTGCATGAGACCTTGAAACGGGCCGGCGCGGTGTTTGGCTCGCGGGCGGGCTGGGAGCGGCCGAACTGGTTTGCCCCGGCGGGTGTTAAACCGGTTGATGTTCCGTCCTTTGAAGACAAGCCGAACTGGTTTTCTCACGTGGCTGAAGAATGCCGCGCCATCCGCGAACGCGCCGTGCTGATTGACCAGACGTCGTTTGCGAAATTTGAGATTTCGGGGGCTGGAACCGAGGCGGCGTTGCAGCGGATTGCGGCCAATGATCTTTCAGGCCCGCCGGGGAAAGCGGTTTACTCGCAGCTTTGCAACGAGAAGGGCGGTATCGAGGCGGATGTGACGCTGGTTCATGTAGGCCCTGAGCATTTCTATCTGATCACGGGTTCTGGCTTCGGGGTGCGCGACAGCGGCTGGGTGACGAAGCATCTGCCGTCCTCGGTGCAGATCCGCGAGGTCACGAACGCTATGGCGGTGATCAATATCTGCGGGCCGCGTTCGCGGGACATCCTGCAATCGGTGACGGATTCGGATATTTCCAATGCAGCACTTCCGTTTTTCGGGGTGCGACGGATTGAGATGGGTCAAGCAACGGTGCTGGCGGTGCGCGTGGGCTATGTGGGCGAACTTGGTTACGAGCTTTACATTCCCCAGGAGTTTAGCGCCCATGTTTATGATACGTTGTGGGCCGCGGGCGCGGCCCATGGCATGGCCAATGCGGGCTACCGGGCGATTGACAGTTGCCGCATGGAGAAGGGTTATCTCTACTGGTCCGGCGACATTTCACCGGACTACAATCCGTATGAAGCAGGATTGGGGTTTTGCGTGGCGCTGGAGAAGGGCGATTTTATCGGACGTGAGGCGCTGGTGAAAATCAAGGCCGCGGGCCTGAGGCGAAAGCTCTGCTCCTTCACAATTGATGGCTTTGCGCCGCTGCATGGTGGTGAAGCCATTTTCCACGGTGGCAAAGTTGTGGGTTCGACCACGAGTGTTGGCTATGGGCATACACTCGGTAAGACCATCGCATTTGGCTATCTTCCGATGGAGATTGCCGATCAGAAGGAATTCGTCATCGAAGCCTTTGGTAAAGCCCACAACGCCGCGCGCGGGCCACGCTGCCTTTATGATGCGAAGATGGAAAGGCTGAAAGCGTGAGCCGATAGGCCACTTTTTTGATCTTCATAATGTGATTCAGAAGACCTATATAAGCATCTGTTATTTATGGGATTTATCGAAAGGCAAAACGGGCTATGGATGATCAGGGCATAGGCCTGGCGCGGGAGGCGTTGAAACAGATTCAGCTCTTCTGGTGCCTTGATGACACGGACGTCGAGGTGAGGCGCTTGGGCGGGCTGACCAACCTGGTGTTCTTCGTGAGTCTCAACGGCGAGCAATATGTGCTGCGCATTCCGGGCAAGGGCACGGAGGAATACATCAACCGCAAGAACGAGGCCCATGCAGCGCGGGAGGCGGCGAAGGCCAAGGTAAGCCCTGACGTGGTTCATTTCGATGAGAAAACGGGTGTGATGGTCACCCGCTTTGTGGACCATGGCGTCACCATGTCGCCGGAGAATTTCAAAGCCCGCGAAGGTTCGCCAAAGCGGGCGGGCGAGGCGTTCAAGAAGCTCCATTCTTCAGGCGCCAAGTTCAATTTCCGCTTTGAGCTTTTTGCGATGATTGACGACTACCTGAAAATCCTGGCGACAAAGGATATTTCCCTGCCGGATGGCTATGCAGAGGTGGTGAAAGACGCGGAATCAGTCCGGCGCGCGCTCTCGGCGCACAAGCTGCCGCTGGTGGCCTGCCATTGTGACCCGCTGTGCGAGAATTTTCTCGATACGGGCAAGCGCATGTGGATTGTGGACTGGGAATATTCGGGAATGAATGATCCGCTGTGGGATCTGGGCGATTTGGCGGTTGAGGGGCAATTCAACACGGCGCAGGAAGAAGAGATGATCGCCGCCTATTTTGATGGCACGCCGACGCCAGCGGAGCGGGGGCGTTTTGTGATCTACAAGGCCATGTGCGATTTGCTATGGACGCTATGGGGCCTCATCCAGCATGCCAACAAGAATCCGGTGGATGATTTCTGGGCCTATTCGATCAACCGCTTCGAGCGCTGCAAAAAACTTATGGCAACTGATGCGTTCGGGAAACACGTGGTGGCGGTGAAGAAAGGCTAAAGCCTGTCATTTCCGCGCCATGCAGGACTGGTAGCGCCGATCCACGCTTTCAGCGAAAATGCGGGTTGTCATCTTGCTCCTGATCTTGGGACTCGACAGGGCAATTTTGGGGACCATGGCAAACGCCGGCTCCTTCTTGGTCACCTGTTCGTAAGTTGCCCGGAGCGCGCTGTAGGTCAGCGTCTGCACGAAGTCATTGTCCTTCTCGCGCAGCAGGTCCTTGCGGATATCCTCGTCAGTCAATTCGAAATTGGAGCTTTTGAGGACAGCTCGCAAAGCCTTTTCCGTGTTGCTGACGCCACCGCCCACCTTTCCCGATTTATCATAGAGCAGCAGGTCGCCATCGGTGGCCAGGGCATTGCCGCTCAATTCGGCGATCTGGCTTTGGATTGCCGCATTGCGGCTTGAATAGCGGCCGGCGTTGAAATCGGCAAAGCGATAGAGCTTGCGGTCGTAACCCGTTTCGTAACCCAGCAGCAGGAGGACGCCGTAATACATGCCGCCATGGCGGGTGTAGAGTTCATCGCGCAGGGCGTAAACATCGTCCAGCGACATGGGCAGCCAGCGCCGCTGTTTGGCAACCTCCAGGGCAAAATCGACCGATACCTGCATGGAGCCGATGGTGTCGATTTCGTTGCGCCCGTCGATCTGCCGGTTGAGCAGGCCACTGTTGATTACCCGGCCAAGGCCGGATTGCTTGGCGGCGTCCGTCACCATGGCGCGGTAGACAAGGTCAAGATCGCGCTCGGTGCGGGCGGCGCGGATGCGCGCCAGATAGTTGTCGGCGGGGCTTGGCTTAATTTCCAGAAAACGAAGGGCAAGGCGCCCGAGAACGGGCACCTTGTCCATCTTGGCGCGCAAGGCCTTTTCCGAAATCTCGCCGAGGCCGGCAACGGCTGGATTGGCAACGAAACTTGATTCCTGGTCAATGATGGCGATGGAAGCGCAGATGTTTTCCTTGCTGGCGGGCAGATCGTGGAGCTTCAGCACATCGAGCAGATCAGCGGCCCAGCCCCGGGGATCCGTGACGTTCTTTTCGGCGGCGGTGATGAGCCTTGCGACCCCGCGCGGGGACAATGCCGGGTTTTCTGCCGCGCTGGAAGCGGAGCAGGCGGACCATAGGGCCACTAAAAAACAGAAGAATAACCTGGCCACGCAAAGCTCCTTCATTCCAACATAAACCTCAACGGGAATTTATGTCTAAAATAAGAAGCCTTGCGCGGCCCGGCCGTTATTTCAGGACGCCGGAGGCCTTGGCCGCATGGGTTGCGAGATAGTCCATAAGCCCTGGCGACAGGCAATCGTAAGGCGGCAGGCCAACCTGTTTCAGGCGCTTGCGGATGGCCGGCATGGCTTCGGGCTTTGTGCCGCTTTCGATGACGGACGAGACGAAGGCCGCGAATTCCGGCGGCGACCAGCCTTTTTCCTTGGACAACTCCGTGTGGATGAAATCGAGGCCATAGAAGCCGTGCGAGGTGCGCTCGACGCGGCCATACATGTGAACGCCGCAGCCGGTGCAGGCATGGCGCTGGATGGTCGCATTGGCATCAATGATCTTCAGCTTCTCGCCGTTTGCCGTGACCTTCACATGGTCGCGGCCAACAACGGCCACAACCGCGAATATGGCTCCGGCTGGTTTCCAGCATTTGGTGCAGCCGCAGGCGTGATTATGGGCGGATTGCGCCCCAATGCTCACGGTTACGGGATCGGTTGCGCATTTGCAGGTCAATGTTCCGCCGGCAAACTTCGCCTTGGCCTTGCCCTTCACGCCCTTGTCAATGGCGGGGTGAAGGGAAATTGCCTTAGATTTCTTTGCGGCAGCTTTGGTTTTGGCTTTCTTGGCCATGGTGGTCCTCCCTCAGTTTCTAATTCTAGAACACGACAACGCTACGGATCGACTTGCCTTCATGCATGAGATCGAAAGCGGAATTTATTTTCTCCAGCGGCAAGATGTGGGTGATCATGGGATCAATCTCGATCTTGCCGTTCATGTACCAGTCAACGATTTTAGGAACATCAGTGCGGCCACGGGCGCCGCCAAAAGCAGTGCCGCGCCAGGACCTGCCGGTGACCAGCTGGAAGGGCCGGGTAGAAATTTCCTGGCCGGCGCCGGCCACGCCGATGATGATGGATTGACCCCAGCCCTTGTGGGCGGCTTCAAGGGCGATGCGCATCACCTTCACGTTGCCGATGCATTCGAAGGTGTAATCGGCGCCGCCATTGGTGAGGCCCACGAGATGGGCCACGAGATCGCCATCAACCTTTGACGGATTGACAAAATGGGTCATGCCGAAGCGCTTGCCCCAGGTGGCACGCTCCTCATTGAGATCAACGCCGACGATCTGGCTGGCGCCCGCAAGGCGCAGGCCTTGAATCACATTGAGGCCAATGCCACCGAGGCCGAAGACGATTGCGGTTGAGCCGATCTCGACCTTGGCGGTGTTGATGACAGCCCCTACGCCGGTGGTGACGCCGCAGCCTATGTAGCAGATTTTGTCGAACGGCGCGTCCTTGCGCACCTTTGCCAACGCGATTTCGGGAAGCACCGTGTAATTCGAGAAGGTGGAGCAACCCATGTAGTGATGCACCATCTTGCCCTTGTAGGAAAAGCGCGAGGTGCCATCGGGCATCAAGCCCTTGCCCTGGGTGGTGCGGATTTTCTGGCACAGGTTGGTTTTGGGATTCAGGCAATATTCACATTCGCGGCATTCCGGCGTGTAAAGTGGAATGACATGGTCGCCCTTGGCAAGCGAGGTCACACCCTTGCCGACCTCCACCACGACGCCCGCGCCCTCATGGCCCATGATGGCCGGAAACAGGCCTTCGGGATCGGCGCCGGAAATGGTGAATTCATCGGTGTGGCAAATGCCGGTGGCCTTGATTTCAACCAGAACCTCGCCCTCCTGGGGGCCGGCCAAATCAACTTCAACAATTTCAAGGGGTTTGCCTGCTTCAAAGGCAATGGCGGCACGTGATTTCATGGGCTCCCCATCTCAATGAAATTGTTTTTTCTTATCGAAGCCTTGTGACTGCCTCTAGTCAAGCACAATGTTCAAATGCCTAGCCGGGGTGGACCGGAAATTTGACAAGTTGCCGACCCTGCGCTTGATAGCCCCATGGCGAAATTTACGATTCAGGATGTGGCGCGGCTTGCGGGGGTGAGTGTTGCAACCATCGACCGGGTGCTCAATCGCAGGCAGGGGGTGCGTGCCCCTACCATCGCGAAGGTCGAAGCCGCCATCCGCGAGTTGAATTACCAGCCCGACCGCATTGCGGCGCGGCTGGCGCGGTCACGGGAATACCGCTTCTGTTTTGTCTTGCCGGTGAGCACCGGCGAGTTTTTCATGCGTATTGCCGACGAGGTGCGGCTTGCCACGGAGCGCATGGAGGCCGAGCGGGTTTCGATCATCGTCAAGCGCGTTGATGTGTTTGACGGCGAACTGCTGGCCCAAACGCTTGATTCCATCGACAAGGCTATGGACGGGGTTGCAGTCGTGGCGCTGGATCATCCGGCGGTGCGCGAAGCCATCAACGCGCTGGTGTCGCGCGGGATTACGGTAGTGACGCTGGTGTCCGATGTGCCGGGGTCGAAGCGCCAGCATTATGCCGGTATCGACAACTCTTCTGCTGGGCGTACCGCGGCCAATCTCATGGGACGATTTCTCCGCGGCATGACGGGAACGGTTGGCGTGTTTGCGGGTTCGCTGGCGCTGCGCGATCATATCGAGCGGCAGTTTGGCTTCGAGCAGGTGATGGCGCATGAATACTCCCATCTCGCCGTTTTGCCGGTGCGGGAATCGCGCGATGACTGGGCCCGCATTGAGGAGATGACGCGGCAACTTTTGACCGAGCATCCCGATCTCATCGGCATCTACAATGTTGGTGGCGGCACGCGCGGCATTGTTTCTGGCCTTGAGGCGGCGGGCCGCGCCAAGGACATCGTGTTCATTGCCCATGAGGTTACAGACCTGTCGCGCCGGGCGCTGATCCGCGGCTCGATCGACGCGATTATCAATCAGGATGCGGGCCATGAGGTGCGCAGCGCGGTGCGTGTGCTCATGGCCAACGCCGACAAGATGCCGCTGATTGAATCGCAGGAACGCATCCGCATCGACATCTTCATGCGGGATAATCTGCCTTAGGCCCTCGCCCACCCCCGCCCCTCCCTCAAGGGAGGGGTGAAGTAATAAGATCTGTAATCCCTTCCCTTGGGTAAGGGTGTTCTACGTTTTCACCCCTCCCCTTGGGGAGGGGCAGGGGTGGGGCTGAAATTGTCCCCAAAACCATAGACGGATTCCACCCTTATACCCGTCCTTGTTGAAACAGGGAGGACAGCATGCGCGCCAACACTAATCCGACGACACTTCGCTCCCGGGCAATGCGGCAAACTGCCAATCCGGCTGAGCAATGCCTATGGAACGTATTGAAAGCGCGCCAACTCGGTGGCTACAAGTTCACGCGGCAGTTTCCAGTTGGTCCATATTTTGCGGACTTTGCTTGCCGGGAGCGCATGCTTCTCGTCGAAGTCAATGGCAGCCAGCATGTGGAGAGCGGATATGACATGCGTCGCGATGCACACATGCTGAATGAGGGTTATTCCATTCTACGTGTGCCCTCGGTCACGGTGCTGCAGGCACGCGAAGCTGTGTGCGACTCCATCCTTGCGGCGCTGGAAGGGTGCTTGGAAGATATTGTTGAGGCTCCGGACCTGAGTTTTGCACGGAGTCACGTGGTGCCACGAAAATACCTGCGACGTAAATTGTGGAGGGAGGCGCAAGAAGCTTCCCGATCTCGGTTGCGGCCTGCACCCACCCCCAGCCCCTCCCTCAAGAGGGAGGGGTGAAGGGAACTACAGCGGCTTCAATGCGGCTTCGATCTGGGTCCGGCGGTTTTCGAGGAAGGGCGGCAGGGACAGGGTCTTGCCGAGATTTTCCAGGGATTCGTCGGTGGCGAAGCCTGGACCATCAGTAGCGAGTTCGAAGAGGACGCCGTTGGGTTCGCGGAAATAGAGGCTTTTGAACCAGAAGCGGTCCACCGGGCCGCTGTTGGGAATGCGGAGTTCCTTCAGGCGGCTAGCCCAAGCATCGTAATCAACCGAGGGAATGTTGAAGGCCACGTGATGGACCGAACCGGCGCCCTGCTGGGCGGGCGGCAAGCCCTTGTCAACGCGGACATGCAGTTCGGAGACGGGGCCGGAGCCGTTCATCTTGAACACGCTGGTGTTTCCATACTCACGGGCCTTCGTCATGTTCATGACAGTGGTCAGGATCACTTCGGTTGGCCGCAAATCCGGCACGCTGAGGGTGATGGGACCAAGGCCGCGAATCTGGTTTTCAGCGGCAATGGAGCTTTCGTTCCAAGGGTGGCTCTCGGCTGTGCCATTATCATCGACAAGGCTCAGGCGCTGGCCCTCGAAGTCCTCGAAGTCGAGGGTAAGGCGGCCATCTCTTTCGACAACCTTTTCGGCTGTAACGCCGCGAGCCTTGAAATGATCGGCCCACCACTTGAAGGCGGCTTCGCCCTTGATGCGAAGGCCGGTGCGAACAATGGAATGGGTGCCGCGGCGTTCACGGCCTACGGGCCAATCGAAAAAGGTAATATCGGTGCCAGGCGAACCCAGACCGTCGGCATAGAACAGGTGATAGGCCGAGGTATCATCCTGGTTCACGGTTTTCTTCACCATGCGGAGGCCCAGGGTTTTCGTATAGAAATTGTGGTTGCTGGGGGCATCGGCGGTAACGGCGGTGAGGTGGTGCAGGCCATTGAGTTGCATTTTGTGTCCTATCGGTTCAGCCATTTGGTGGCGAGGGTTGCGTCATTCTGGGTAAGGTTATGTCCGGTTGGCAGCGTTACATGCTGCACATCGGCGTGGGCGTTCTTCAACATGGTGGCCAACAGGTTTGCATTGCTGGCGGGAATGATGGGATCACTGGCGCCGGAGACAATGAGTACCGGGGTTTGCGCAAGTTCGGCCTGCGGAGGCTTTGCAAGCGGCACCATGGCACGCAGCAGAATGGCTCCGCTCAGGGCCTCCGGCCGCAGCAGAAGAATGGCAGCGGCAATGTTGGCCCCATTGGAAAAACCAACGGCAATAGGCTTTTCCAGCTTGTAGGCCTTGCCGGCTTCGGCAATGAAATCGGCCAGTTCATGGGCGCGCTTGATCACGTCCTGCTCGTCGAAAACGCCTTCGGCGAGGCGCCGGAAAAAGCGGGGCATGCCGTTTTCGAGCACCTTGCCGCGAGGCGATAGCAACGCACGATCCGGCGCCAGGGCTTTGCCCAAGGGCAGAAGGTCATTTTCGTCGCCGCCTGTTCCATGGAGCAGGAGAAGGGGTGCGGCGGTTGAGGTGCCGGGTTCAAAACGATGAATAAATGAAAGATCCTGGGGCATGATTGCCAGATACTCACCCCATAGAAGGGGTACAAGCAATCATTCTTAGAACTCAGTTACAAGCTATATACCGCGGGTGGCGCGGGGTTGGCCCAGCACAAACCCCTTGCCATCGAGGCCATAGATATCGGGGCGGAAATTGATCCGGCCATCTTCGGTAACCCAAGCGGTGAGATACATGAAGCGCACGTCCGGCGGGTTTGCCACCTTCACATCGTAGCGTTCCTGGCTGGCAGTGATCATTTCGATTTCGGTGGCGTCAATCCCGTCCTGGCCGCCCAGGATCCAGTTCACGACGTCGCTGACCTTGTCAACGCGGACACAGCCGGAGCTTTCGAAGCGCGCATTGACTTCAAACAGTTCGCGGTGCGGCGTATCGTGCATATAGACCATGTATCTATTGGCGAAGTTGATTTTCATGGTAGCCAGGGCGTTGCCCTCGCCGGGTTCCTGGCGGAAGTGGTAGCGCTCGGGATCGGTGTTGACCCAGTCAACCGTATAGGGATCAATCTCAGGGCCGCCGACGCCATCAAAAATCCGGATGTTCATCTGCTCAAAAATTGTGGGATCCTTGAGGAACTTGGGCACCAGGTCCTTTTGCACGATGGAGGCCGGGGCGTTCCAGTAAGGATTGAAATTGATATCGCTGACGACGCTTTTGAGCGCCGGCGATGGCCTGTCGCGTTTTCCGACAACCACGTTGTGGCGCGAACGGACCCTGCCGAATTCAACGGTTTCAAGCTGGGCGGAGGGGATGTTCACCAGAATGTTGCGCTCGTGCAAATCCAGGGCGTATTCGCCGACGCGGGGATAGTTTTCACGCAGGGTTTGAAGCCTGGCGCGGGCCGTGATGTTAAGCTCGGCGCGGGTGCGGTCATCAACAGTGCCGGATGGGGCAACGCCATGGCTGGTTTGGAAGAATTTGACCGCCTCGATGATATTGACGTCAAAGACGTCGGCAGCTTCCACGAACATATCCTCGAAAGGCAAATAGCCTTCGGCCACGAGACGCTGGCGCAGCGTCACGACCAACTCGCTCTTTACGTCTTTTTCGAGCTTGCCCTTGCCAACCTTGGGCCAGCCGCCGCCAGCCACGAATTCCTCGTACAACTGAATGGCGCCTTCCAGGGCGCGAATTGATCCGGCGCTCACCATGGCCGCTTCCTGGCGATCAGCCAGAAACTCGGTCCTCGTTGCAAGCTTTCCGGCTACGGCCAGTTTGGGGGCGATAGAGGTAATCGAGCCGGTGATTTCAGCCGATTGGGCATGCGCCACGGAGGCGGCAGCCGCCAGAGAGACAGCACCGAGGAAGGCACGACGCGTAAAAAGCTGAGAAAACACCCCAAAACCCCAAGACCTGAGAAGCTACGCACAGAGAATCACTGATCTGGGTAAAGACGCTATTAAAAAGTTGTGGCCTGATTAAGATAGTTCGATCACTTCCCTGCGATAAGGCAGGTCGAGGAAGTCCAGAGGGGGAGAGCCGAATTCCTCAGCAAATTTGCGGCCGGAATGAACGGCGGCGGCTATGGTTCCGGGGCTAAAACAATCGCCAATGCGGGCCACATTATTTATTTTTTCCACAGAAGATTGAAACAGTTGGTCCGTGACATTTCTGGCGGTGACCAGAACGACGGAACCTGCTTCGAGTTCGCGGGTACGACCGGTGAAAACACAGCCCAGCGTGACGTGATCGGCTGCAATGGCCTGCAGGCTCGCGTTTGCTTCGATTTTAACATCGAGTTCCAGCAAACCGGCTTGGATCGCATGTTGTTCCAGAGACGCGTAGGTAAACGCGGACACAAGGCTGGAGGGCGTAACCAACGTCACTGCATAGTCTTCCTTGCGCAGCAGTTCGGCGATGACGCCGCCCATGTAGTAATGGTCATCGTCATAGATGACGAGGTTTTTGCCCTTGGGCCGTTTGCCAGCCAGGATATCATCGGGCGTCAAGACATCGGCGGACCCGTCAATCGAAATGGGCCTTGTATGGTGGCGGGCCACGCCATCCCTGCGCCAGCTTGAGCCGGTCGCCATGACGATGTGACCGGCGCCGAATTCCGCCAGGGTTTCGGGGGTCATTTCACTTTCGAGATAAAGTTCCACATTGGGCAGCTTGGCTATTTGCAGAAGGCGCCAGTCGCGCACCCGGCCCCAGGCGGCAAGACCGGGAAGCCGGCACTCCAGCGCAACGCGGCCGCCTGCCTCGCTTCGGGCATCGGCAAGAGTTACCTTGTGGCCGCGCGTTCCAAGGGCGCGGGCCGCTTCAAGGCCCGCCGGGCCTGCGCCGACAATGAGGATATTCTTTACGCTTCCGGCAGGGCGGATGCGTTCGGGATGCCAGCCGCGCCGCCATTCCTCCCCCATGGTCGGGTTCTGGGTGCAGCGGATGGGCGACATGGTGAAATCACCGGTCACACAGATATTGCAGCCAATGCATTCCCGGATGTCGTCGAGGCGGCCTTCCTCAATCTTTTTGGGCAGGAAAGGATCTGCGATGGAGGGCCTTGCCGCGCCGATCATGTCCATGATGCCTTGCCTGATCACCCGCACCATGGTGTCGGGCGAGGTATAGCGGCCAACGCCGACGACCGGCTTGGTGGTCAGCTTTCTCACGCCCTTGATGTAGGGTTCCTGAAAGCCTTCCTCGGAGAAACGCGAGGTTTGCGAATCCTTTTCCCAGCTTGAGAGCGACAGGTCCCAAAGGTCCGGCAGTTCCGCCATCAGGCCAATGGCATCTTCCACCTCCGCAGGCTCAAGGCCATTGGGGCCGAGAAATTCATTCATGGCGATGCGGACGGGAACGGCACAGCGGTCGCCCACCGCCTCCTTGGTGTCTTCGATCACTTCGCGGAGCAGGCGGGCGCGGTTTTCAAGGGAACCGCCGTATTCGTCGCTCCGCATATTGGTGGCGCGCGACAGGAACTGCTGGAAAATGCCCAGGCCATGTCCGGCATAGACATAGACGAGATCATAGCCGGCGGTGCGCGAGCGCAGCGCGGCGGCGCGGTGGGCGCGGCGCAGATTCCTGATATCTTCCTTGTCCATGGTGCGGGCCTGGATCGGGCTATTGAAGGAACTGGAAGTTGGCATGGCGGTGGGCGCCATGGGAATTTCGCGCGACCAGAGATTTGATGAGGTGTAGCCGGAGTGGCACAATTCAATGCCGGCCAACGAACCGTGCTCATGGATTTTTTCCGCGATGCGGGAGTGCAGGGGAATGTCCTGATCGCTCCACAGGCGCAGTTCCACGTATGGGGCGACGTCAGCCGTCTGATGAATCTCGGTCATTTCGGTGCAAACCACGGCCCAGCCACCTTCGGCCTTCATGCCGCGCATGGCGGCAAGAGCCGAGGGATCACGCCAGCCCATGCCGTTGCAGTGGGGAACCTGGTAAAAGCGGTTGCGCGCCGTAACGGGGCCAATTTTCACGGGTTCAAAGAGAATATCGTAGCGGGGGTCTCGGGCCATTGGGTTCCCTTTCAACAGGCCTTTGATTTCTAACAGCCTTTGGGCATAAGAACCAATACAGGCGGCAGGTTCACCCGATTTTGCGACAGAAAAGGCAGGAGTTATTTTGGCAATTCAGGACCTACCAGTGTTTTCAGACATTGAATTGGCCGCCACAAGAATTAAGGGCGAGGCCGTTCTCACGCCCCTTGTTGAAAATGTAAAACTGAACGCCCTCGCAGGCGGGCGCGTATTCATCAAGGCGGAATGCCTGCAGCGCACGGGATCATTCAAATTCCGGGGCGCCTGGAACTGCATTTCGAAACTCGATCCGGCCGTGAACAAGGGCGGCGTTGTGGCCTATTCATCGGGAAACCACGCACAAGGGGTTGCCGCGGCGGCGCAGCTTCGCGGCATTTCGGCACTCATCGTCATGCCGGAAGACACGCCGGAGATTAAAAAGGCCAATACCAAATCCTATGGCGCGGAGGTCGTGACCTATGACCGCGCCACAGAAAGCCGCGAAGAGATCGCAAACAGCTATGTGGCAAAGCGCGGGGCGGTTTTGGTGCCGCCGTTTGAACATGCCGATATTATTGCGGGGCAGGGCACCAGCGGCCTGGAGATTATCGTCGCGCTTCAGGCCCGTGGAGTGGTGCTTGATGACATGCTGGTCAATTGCAGTGGCGGTGGATTGACGGCGGGCATTGCTTTGGCATTTTCAGAGAAATCACCGAAGACGAAAGTGCATTCGGTGGAGCCTGAGGGCTTTGATGATTATGCGCGGTCACTGCGCTCCGGCGTACGCGAGAAGAATCCGCGTTCTTCCGGATCAATTTGTGATGCGCTGCTTACGCCGCAACCTGGCGAAATGACTTTTGCCATGAACGAGGGACGTTTGGCGGAAGGTTATGCTGTTTCGGAGGCGGAGGTTCGCCGCGCCGTGCGCTTTGCCTTCGAATCACTCAAGCTGGTGGTTGAACCGGGGGGCGCGGCCGGGCTTGCGGCGGTGCTGAGCGGAAAGGTTCCGACCAGGGGCAGGAACATCGGCATCATCCTGTCCGGCGGCAATGTTGACCCAGCCCTGTTCGCCGATATCCTGACGGAGGCCTAGGCGGCTGCTTCCGACGACTTTTCTTCCATCAGTGGAATTTCAGCGGCCTCGCTGGCGGGCCGGCGAATGATGACAACCCGCTGCTTTGGTTCCGCTGCAGGCTGTGGCGCAAAGCTGGCTTTAGGCTCTTCCACCGGGACAGTCGGCGCAGGCTTTTCTGGCTCTGCGGCTATGAATTCCGGAATTGCCGAAGATGGCATGCGTTGAATCTTAAGCTTTGCGCCCTTGGGTTCGGGCGGCGGGGTAATGTCCACTTTGGGCGGGCTGCTTACAACGGAAAGGGCAGGTGCTGCGATGGTGGGTTCAACAAATATTTCTTCGTCCTGCTTGAAAAACTTGAGCTGCTCGGTTTTCAGGGCCGGGGCTGGCTCAAGGCTTTTGGAGGGCGGCAGGAAACTGGAATTTGTAATGGAATTTTCGAGTTTTTTAAGGATTTCGAGGATGGCCAGGGTTTCGGCCGAACGCTGACGCCGGGCATATTCCTCAAGAAACCAGCGTCCCCGTTGGGTTTCCAGGACGGCCGCTTCCAGACTTTCGAAACTTTCGTTCCGATAACCCTCATTTTGCGCTGACATACCCGAACTCCACAAACTTTCCGTCGGCCCCGCAATACGCGCAGGTCATACCAGCGCCAAGTATCGTGGAAAGTGGTGAAGTTTTGGTTTATTTTGCCTTGCAGGGAATCATGTCAGCACGGATCTTCGGCCTTCGATTTTCAGTTTTTTATGCTTTTCTCACGATTGGCCTCGGCATGCAGTTGCCATTTTTGCCGCTTTGGCTGCATGCCAAGGGGCTGACGGTAGCCGAGATCGGGCTGGTGATTGCCGGGATGACGGCGGCCAGGTTCGTGGCCATTCCCGTTGCCGCCTATTTTGCCGACCTATACCGCAATCGGCGCGGGCTTATCATCCTGTTCAGCCTTGCTTCGGCTTTTGGCTATTTGTTGTTGGGGCTGTCCTCTGGATTTTTCCCCATTCTCGCCAGCGCAATTCTCGCGTCCGTTTGCATTGCGCCAATTTTTACCCTGGCCGAGAGCTTCAGTGTTGATGGGAGCGCCCACCACGGGCTGGATTATGGGCGCCTGCGGCTTTGGGGCTCCATAAGCTTTCTGCTGGGAAATCTCGGGGCTGGGGCGCTACTGCTCTATATCCCCATCGACAACCTTATCTATCTCATTGCACTGGCCCAGGGCGTTTCGTTTTTCATTGCGTTTCTGCTCCCTCCTGACCCCGATTTGGACAGGCCGCTGCAGTCCGCTGAACGCCCCGCCAATATTTTCAACGCCTTCGGGATTTTGATGACGGGCAGCTTTGTCATTTTCACTGTTGCCGTGAGCCTAGGCCAGGCAACCCATGGAATGCTCTATTCCTTCGGGCCGGTGGAGTGGGACAGGCTGGGCTATGATAAATTCACGATTGGCAGCTTCTGGGCCATTTCCATTGTTGCCGAAGTGAGCGTGTCTGCCTTCTCCAATGCGTTCGTCAGGCGCTTCGGCGCGATAAACCTGATACTGATCGGAATTTTCGGCGGCTTCCTGCGCTGGGTTTTCATGTCGCATGATTTCGGGCTTGGCGTGAGCATTGTTCTACAAAGCCTGCACGGCGTTTCCTTTACGATGGTTCATCTGGGCACCATGCATTACATCCGGCTTACGGTGCCGCAGGGTTTGCGCAATTCGGCGCAGGGGCTGTACGCAGCGTTTTCGGGCGGTGTCGCCATGTCGTGCATGATGGCCGTATCGGGGATGCTGTATGGTCAGCTTTTGGGCGGAACCTATCTGGTGATGGCGGCAGTGTCTTTGGTGGCCCTGAGCTTTGCCTTTGCCTTGCGGCGGGTCAGCCCCAAAGATCTGGTTCCGGCGGGTACATAAGGCTGCCATCAAAGGTAATGCCGGGGTTTCGGTCGCGGGCAAGGAGCAGGGCGCCGTCGAGATCAATGACGTGGGCCAATTGAGCCACAAGCATAGCCGGCGCCATGGCAAGGGAGGTTGCCAGCATGCAGCCCACCATGATCTTGAAATTCGATTCCTTTGCCGCTTGGGCGAGAGCAAGCGCCTCGGTCAATCCCCCGGTCTTGTCGAGCTTGATGTTGATGGCATCATATTTGCCGACGAGCTTGTGCAGATTGCGGCGATCATGGGCCGATTCATCGGCGCATACCGGGACATCATGGGTGATGCGAAGCAGCGCTTCGTCATCGCCTGCGGGCAGCGGCTGCTCAACGAGTTCGACACCCACGGCGGCGCAGGCTTTTAGAAGATGGGGGAGCTCTTCTGGAGTCCAACCCTCATTGGCATCGACGATGAGGCGGCTGGTGGGCGCTGCCGCGCGGATCAGGCGCAGACGCTCAACATCGCCTTCGCGGCCCAGCTTGAGTTTTAACAGCGGGCGGTGGCTTGCTTCAGCTGCGGCCTTGGCCATGGCTTCCGGCGTATCGAGGCTCAAGGTGTAGGCCGTGGTCATTGGCCTCGGCTGTTGCAACAGCGCCAGTTGCCAAACGGGCTTTCCGGCGCGTTTGGCCTCCAGGTCCCAGAGGGCGCAATCCAGGGCATTTTGCGCGGCCCGCGATTTTACCAGACGCGGCACGTCGGTGTGGGAGAAACCGGCTTCAATTCCGGCGCGTCCGGCTTCAAGGCTTGCCACGACTCGTTCGAGGGTTTCGTTATAGCGGGGGTAGGGCACGCACTCCCCGCGGCCCCGATGGCCCTCTTCTTCCAAGGTGACGACAACCACGTCTGCCGCTGTCTTGCTGCCGCGCGAGATGGTGAAGCTTCCGGCAATGGGCCAGCTCTCTTGGGCGATTGAAAGAACAGGCATGTGCCGTGTCAGCTTGGCGAAATGCGGCCGCAGGCTTCCGCCAGCATCACATAGATCTTGCCGGACTCCGACATGAGGCAGGCTTCAACCATCTGATTGCCCTGCGGCGCTTCGGCCACGGTATCAAGCAGGCGCTCGAAGAGCTTGACGTAACTATCCACCTGGTTGCGCGTGGGCCGGTCATTTTCATAGCGTGTTGCGATGTTCTTTTGCAGGCGCTTGCCACGGCCCTCATAGAGGCGCTGGGTATAAACATGCCGCTCATTCTTGTTATAGCGCTTCTCAAGCTCGGCGGGCAGGCCATCCTCAAGCACGTCAACAATATCGCGCGCCACCCGGTTCAGCTCGTGGGTCAGGCTTTCGACTTCGCGCGGAACGCCGTTGCCTTCCGCCGCTTTCTTGGCCTGAGGCTTGCCCGGGCTCTCTATTGCCGCATCCCGCCACGAGGTCGAAGCACCCTTGTTTTCCAGCCGCTCCATGGCTTTTTTCAGGGCGCCTGACGTTCCCGATTGCGGAGCAAGGAACGTAGCGCCCTCAGATTTTCCCGGGCTGGGATCCCTCGTACTTCGCTGCGGTGCGTAGCCAGTGCCGGGTCCGGACAAATCGGTCATGCCCGTCTGGCGCTTGACGACATCGGCCAGCGTATTCAAGGCGGCAATCTGGTCGGCCACGACCTTGCGCATGGCATCGGCGTTGGTCCGGGTTTCTTCCGGCAGGTCAACGATTGCCCGCTTGAGATCGCTGCGCGCGCTGTCGATATCCTTGACTACCTGCTGGGCCGTCATGCGCATGTCCTGGGCCGTTTGCTGGAAGTCGCTGGCTGTGGACGAGAGCATTTCATTCATGGAGGCCATGGCGCGCTCATGCTGCTCACGCAGCACGCGCGAGGCCTGAGTGATCTGCCCGCCCGAACTTGCCTCCATCTTGCGAATTTCCTGCTCGAGATTTCCAACGGCAACATTGGTCTGGTCGGCGATGATGCGGCTGATGTCCTTGGCGCGGGCTTCGGCTGTCACCAATGAATCCTCGATGAGGGTCATGTAGCTGGTCATCACCGCGTCGATTTCCTGGGCGCGCTTGGATGCGTCGTCAATCAGGCTGTCAAGCGCGACCTTGCGGCTGAGAAGGACATTTTCCATTTCACCGTTGAACTTGTCGATGGATTTTTCAACGAGAACCGAAACATCCTCCAGGCGGTCCGAAATGCGGCTGCCGGTCATTTCCAGCTTGCCGGTGAGCTGCATCGAAATGCTTTCGAGGCGGTCATCGATGGATGATGCAGCGGTCGAAAGCTGGTCGGCCAGATAGGTGTTGGCCGTTTCGACATGCTTGGAGAACTTGCGGTGGGCTTCCGAAAGCTGGCTGTTGGTTGCCGAGGTGGCGCTATCAAATTCCTTGACCGCCTTGTCGATGCGGCCAACAAGCAGACCAGTTTCCTGCTCGAAGCGTCCGCTGATCTGCAGCGTGGTTTGGCCCAAACCCTCGGAGAAAGCGTCGCTGGCCTTGCCGAGATCGGAGATCATCTGGCTGCTGGCCGTATCGAGGATTTCCGCGAACTTGGCGCCGGTGCCGGAAATGCGGCCCGAAACATCGCTGGTGACTTTTTCGAGGATTTCAGTGGCGATGTCGAAGCGCGTGCCGAGTTCGCGGGCGGTGGAGTCGATGCGCGTGAACATGGAATTGCCGGCGCTGGCCAATTGCTCGGCAACCTCGGTGGAAGTTTTTTCCAAGCGCTGGGTCATGACAACGTTTGCGTCCTGCACCTGACGGGCGACGCGGACAGCCGTGTCGGCGAAGGTGTTGGTTACCTCGGTCGAGGTCTGATCCAGCTGGTCGCTCATCATCTTGGTATTGGCGGTGAACAGGGCGGTCAACTCGGTTGAAGCCTGGTCAAGCTGAGAGCCGATCCGCTCTTCGGTGGTTTCCAGAAGCGTGTTGAGCTGGGTCGAAGAGGTATCGAGTTTCCTGGTGAGATTTTCGGTAACAGTGGTGACCTTGCCGGTGATCGACAGGGACGTATCGTCAAGACGGGCGAAGAGCTGTCCGGCGGTTTCATCCATTTTCGAGGTGATCTGGCCGGAGGTTTCCGACAGGAAGTTGAACATGTCGTCCCGGGCGCCACCCATTTTCTGGATGAATTCGCCGGATACGCCAATCATCTTGTCGGTCACCAGGCCGCTGGAAATCTCGATGTTCTGGGCCAGGGCAATGCCTGAATCCTGCATCTGGCGGGAAACGATGTCGGAGGTTTCCTTGAGATGGGATGAAATGGTGCCGCTGGTTGTCACCAGCAGGTCATTGATGTTTGAACCGGTTGCCTGCAGTTGGCCGACAACGCTGGAGCTTGCCTGATCGACGCGCGTGTGAACAAAGTTTGTGGCTTGATCGATGCGGCTTGCGAAGGAAGCTGCGGTTTCCTCAAGCTTGGAGTCTGCCTGCTCGAAGCGAGTGTGAACAAAGTTGGTCGCGTCATCAATTTTGGCCGCAACGGTAGCGGCGGTTTCCCCGAGCTTGCTAGTAACGTGTTCGCTTTGCGCATCGATGGCATCAAAGACGCGCAGGGCATTGTTCTCAATGGTCGTTCCAAGGGCATTGGCACGGCTGTCGAGATTGCCATAAAGCTTCGATGCGGTTTCCTCGATGTGGCTGTTGACGTAGTTTGCCTGAAGGTCGAGGCGGTCGAACACACCGGTTGAAGTTTCGTCCAGTTTCAAATTGATCTGGGTGGCTTTCTGGCCGATTTCACTGAAGAGGCGGTTGGTGGTTTCCTCCACCTTACCGGCGAGGCCCGAGCCCGCGGCATTCAACTGGGTGAAGAGCTGGTTCGCCGTCTGGTCCAAGCCAGTCAGGAATTGAGTATTGGTTGACGACAAGCGATCCGACAATTTGTGGGTTGCATCTTCCACGCCCACGACAATTTGCGTCGCGGCCTGATCGAGGTAGCCTTTGAGGTCGCCATGGGTGCGGGCCACCTTGTCCATGTAATCCTTGGCGACATTCTGCAGCCCCTGATCTACGCGGCCGCGGCTCAGTTCAATCTGCTGGGCCGCATCAATGCCGGAGCGCTCGATGAGCGAGGCTACTTCGCTTGAGGTTGCCTTCAGGTGATAGGTGATGTTTCCGCTGGAGCTTTGAACCACATCGGACATTTCGGCGGTGAGCGCCTTGATCTGGTCCATGCTTTGTACCAGCAGATGCGTGACATTGCTTTCCATGCCCTGCACATTCCGGCCGAAGTTCGTGGTTTCGGCATTGAGATGTCCCGCAGCGGACGAAAGCGTTTGTATCTGTTCCTGCAGGTGTTGCGAGAAGGTGCGCAACTCGCCCACCAGCATGCCGGACATGCGTTCCATCTGCGTGGTCTGTCCGCCGATTTCATTGCCGGCAACTGTGGCGCGGGCGGAGACCTCATCAATGGTGCGGGCGAGTTCGGTGGTGGAATTCTTGAGGCCCTGTTCAAACCTGACGAGGGTGGACTGGGCGCTGTTGACGACGCTATCAAGATTCTGCGTGTTGATTTCGAGGCGCGCCAGTAAGGGAGCCGATTCGTTGCCAACCACGAGCGATGCCTGGTGCAAGGCGGAGCGCTGGTTTTCCAGGCCGGTCACCAAGGTGCGGATACGATCTTCATTGCCGCCGAAGGCGCGTTCGATGGCGGAAATTTCCTTGTGGACAATTTCTTCCAGAACCGTGGCGCGCTGGACGGCGTGCTCAACACCGCCCACGAGAAGATCAACTTCCGAACGTACCGCCTGAGCTATGGAAGTGAGGCCTTCGGTTGCAATATCCTGGGGCCGAATCAGGCGCATGGCCGATTGCATCAGAACTTCCGAAACCTGGCGCAACTGCTGGGCGCGCCAGAGGAAATAGGCCATGACCCACATGATGCCGATGGGCAAAATCAGGAGGGCGAAAGAGCGGACTGTTTCATCGGTTGGCTGGTTGAAGAGGGTGGCCGAGTACAGCATGGACCAGCCGAATATCCAGGCCAGGGACAGCACGAAAGCCACGTAATAGGCCATATAAGAAGGCTGGCGGTTAAGCCTTGCCAGCATCAAGCTGGAGCCGGGGTCATTTTCGTTGGCAGGGCGGCCGCGCAAAGAGGCGGTTTCCGCGGATGGACTGCGTCTTAGTTCTGCTTGCCGTTCAGCCAAACGCTTATCCCTGCGACGCGTTTCCACCGTGTTACTTGCCATTACGATTTACCCACATTCTTAACTTAAACGCCCAACAGCCTTGCGGGCTGCCGGCAGACGATTGATTTCATGAAAGAATCTGCGTTTCCGATGCAGACCGGCCCCTTCCATTCCCTCCCGCCAAGACTCTTACCTTAACCTATTGGTAACCATGATAGAACCCGTTCTGCCGCTGTCCGCAAGTATAATTAAAGGTTTGGTTAAAATTATGGATCGAATTGAAACGATTCAGAAAACTGCCCATTTACGCTCGCACCCTATAACTCCCCCAGAGCTTGGTGCTCCAAAATGAAGCAGGGACGGCGTAGTGGCGCAAGTGGCAGCAAGAAAATTGGTGCGGATAAAAACAGCCCCCGTTATTTTTGACCGGACTCACCTGGCGCAATACACCATGGACAGCCCGGAGCTTGAGCGCGAGATCGTCGGCCTGTTTGTTGCCCAACTGCCGGCAATCCTGGACCGCCTCCAGAATTTCGATTCGCGTGCCGACTGGCGCATTGCAACCCATACGCTGAAGGGATCGGCGCTTGCCATTGGCGCCTGCAAAATTGGTGATCTGGCCAAAAAGCTGGAGCCGGTCAACGGCCCGGAGCAGGAGGCGAAGCGCAAGAAACTCCTGTCAGGACTGGTTCGCGCCGTGAATGAATTTGATGAAATGGCCCGGCAACTCTACCCCAGCTGACTTGCCTTTCAATTCTTTATATCCTATGTAGCGTTCGGTAAAACGAACACGAGTTTACGGACGCGACATGGCGAAGATTATCTTTATCCAGCACAATGGCACGGAACAGACCGTTGAGGGCATTCCGGGCATGACTGTGATGGAGGCCGCAATCAAAAACATGGTGCCCGGCATTGACGCGGATTGCGGCGGGGCCTGTGCCTGCGCCACCTGCCATGTCTATGTGGAAGCCGAATGGCTGGACAAGGTCGGCAAGCGGGCCGCCATGGAAGAAGACATGCTGGATTTTGCCTTCGACGTGAAGGATTCCAGCCGGCTTTCCTGCCAAATCAAGATCAGCGATGCGCTCAATGGCTTGCGCGTCCAGGTTCCCGAAAAGCAATTCTGACCTTACTGGAGTTTGAGATGTCCGAAGTAATTTCCACCGATGCCGTGATCATTGGCGCGGGCCCTTGCGGGTTGTTTGCAATTTTTGAACTGGGCCTGCTGGATATCAAGTGCCATGTTGTCGATATTCTGGACCGGGCGGGCGGGCAATGCGCCGAGCTTTATCCGGAAAAACCGATCTATGACATTCCGGCCCTGCCGATTGTCACGGGCGCGGAGCTCACCCAGCGCCTGCTGGACCAGGCAAAGCCCTTCCATCCGCAGTTTCATTTCAACCAGATGGTCACCGAACTGATCAAGCATGGCGACACTGATTTTGAACTGAGAACCGATGGCGGCATTATCTTCCGCAGCAAGATTGTGGTGATCGCCGCGGGCGGCGGTTCATTTCAGCCGAAGAAGCCGCCCATTCCCGGCATTGATGCCTATGAGGGCACCTCTGTGTTTTATTCCGTCAAGAAAATGGAAACCTTCCGCGGCAAGGACATACTGATTGTCGGCGGCGGCGATTCAGCTTTGGACTGGACCAATAATCTGGCGCGGATTGCCAACAGCATGACTCTGCTGCATCGGCGTGATGAATTCCGCGCGGCACCAGACAGCGTGAACAAAATGCGCGAACTCGTGGCCGCTGGCAAAATGCAGTTGAAGCTTGGCCAGGCGACTGGCTTGACGGGGGCTGATGGCGTTTTGTCCTCGGTTCAGGTGAAGGGAAACGATGGCGCGGCTTTTGACATTCAGGCGAATACGCTGCTGCCGTTCTTTGGCCTCACCATGAAGCTCGGACCGGTTGCCAATTGGGGCCTCAATCTTGATGAAAACCTCATCCCGGTGGATACGGAAAAATTCGAGTCTTCAACGCCCGGCATTTTCGCCATCGGCGACATCAACCACTATCCCGGCAAATTGAAACTCATTCTCTCAGGTTTTCACGAGGCAGCGCTGCTGGCACAACAGGCTTTCCGTTACATCAATCCCGGCCAAAGGCTGCTGTTCCAATACACGACATCGAGCACGAGTTTGCAGAAGAAGCTCGGCGTCGCATAGGTTGGCGATTTAAGGCAGAACCTTTTCGCGGCGCAGTCGTTTGCGTTCCAAATCCAATTCCTTCTTGCGGTTGGGACGGCCGAGAAGTTTGCGGAAGGTGTCGCGGCGTTCGTGAACGGACGCGATAACCAATCCCATGGGAATGCCCGCTTCAACGAGAAGGGATTCACCGAGTTGCAAGCTTGATTCGATGGTTTCGGGAACGGCTTCGGTTACGCCGGCCGTGTAAAGCCGCATGGCATGGCGCTCATCCCTGGCGCGGGCAATGATCTTGAGGTCGGCGCTTTCGGCTCGTGCGGTTCTGGCCACATCATCGACGCGGGCCGGGTTGTCCATGGTGATGGCAATAGCCTTGGCGTCGGCCAGCCCGCATTTTTTCAGGAACTCGACGTTGGCGGCATCGCCATAGTAAACCGGAAATCCAGCCCGGCGCTCGCGGGTGACAAGGGCCGCGTCCGCGTCCACGGCAATATAGGGAATTTTATGTTCATCCAGCATGGAGCCAATGAGATGACCGACGCGCCCGAAGCCTGCGACGATTATGCGGGGCTGATCATCCTCAGGCGGTGCTTCCAGCGTTTCAGGCGAATTTCCCTGCAGCTTCTTTGATCTTCTGATGAGCTGCTTGCCGAGAATAGAAAGAAACGGAATGGCTGCCATCGTGAGCGACACAATCAGCAAGAGCCGGCTGAACATGGGTCGGTCGAAAATGCTCAGAGCGGCGGCAGAACTCAAGATCACAAAGGCGAATTCACCACAGGGCCCGAGGAGCAATGAGCTTTCCAGGGCTGCTGCATGATTGACCTTCATGAGGCGGGCAAACAGATAGGTCAGGGCCGTTTTCGCCACGACGATGGCGATTGCGATAGAAAGAATCTGGACCGGCGATTCAATGAATCCATGGAGGTCAATGCCGAGGCCTACGAGCAGGAAGAAGGCGCCCAGCAGCAGGCCCTTGAACGGCTCGATAACGGCTTCAATGGCGCGGCGATATTCGGTTTCCGCCAGCGTCAGGCCGGCGATGAATGCGCCCAGCGCCATGGAGAGGCCGGCATAATTTGCGAGCACACCGGTACCAACGGCAATGAGGAGAACGGCCGCCATGAACAGGTCCGAGCTGTTGATGCCCGCAACCAGCCGCAGCAACGGCCGCAGGGCGAAACGGCCTACACCGATGATGAGCCCAACTGCCAGTACGGCTTGGGCAAGTGCGATTGCGATGCCTTGCAAAACGGGCCCGGAGCTTTCCCGGCCCAAGACACCCACCATCAACAGGATGGGGATTACAGCCAGATCCTGAAACAGCAGGATGGCAAAACTGGTGCGGCCGGATTGGGAGCCCAGGCGCTTTTCATCCGAATAGAGCTGAATGACAATGGCGGTGGATGAAAGCGACAGAGCCGTGCCAATGACGAGTGATTGGGCGGGGGTGAAGGCCAACATATAAGCTGCAAGCGAGATGAGCGCCGTGGTACTTATCACCTGCAGGCTGCCGAGGCCGAAAACCAGGCGCTTCATGGTGACCAGGCGTTCAAAGGAGAGCTCCAATCCGATCAGGAACAGGAGGAACACAACGCCCAATTCACCGAGAGAGGAAATCGCTTCCTGATCCGTCAGGACGAAGGCTTCAAGAAATGGAAATGGCGTGACGAGCGAGCCCAGAACATCGGGGCTGAGGAGAAATCCGACCAGCAGGAAACCCAAGATGGAATTGATGCCAAGGCGCACGAACAGGGGGATGACCAATCCGGCGGCGCCAAGAATGATCAAGAATTCCCGATAGTGTCCTACACCTTCTGTTTCCATGGACCTCATGCACCGTTTTCGACATAGTGTTGCATGTAACAGGATTTGCAAAGTAAAAAGTTACCAATCGGATGGGAGAAAATTTATGGCAGTCGTGAAGCGGGGACGGGACTGGGGACTGCCCTTTGCGGGAAAGCCGGGACCGTTCAACGCGATCACCGATGTGGCTGGGATTGAAGTTGGCACAACGACGCTGATCAGCGGTGATGGGCCGCTGGATCTGGGCAAGGGGCCAATTCGCACGGGCGTTACGGCGATTCTTCCGCGCGGACGCGCCAAGGCACATATTCCCTGTGCCGCAGGGCATTATTCGTTCAATGGCAATGGCGAGATGACGGGGGTTGTGTGGATTGAAGAATCCGGCGAGTTGCAGACACCCATTACGATTACCAATACGCATTCCTGCGGCGTGACGCGAGATGCGACGATCCGCTGGATGGTGGCCAACAAAATCGGCATTGGGCAGGATTGGGATTTACCGGTGGCGGCTGAGACCTATGACGGCGAACTGAATGACATCAATGGATTCCACGTGACCGCCGAACATACCATGGCAGCGCTGGATGCGGCGCGGGGCGGCGTTGTCGAGATGGGCAGTGTTGGTGGTGGCACCGGCATGATTTGCTATGATTTCAAGGCGGGGAATGGTTCGGCGTCGCGTGAAATCAGGATTGACGGACAGGTTTATACAGTTGGTGTTTTTGTTCAGGCCAATTTCGGGGCGCGTGAGCAGATGATGGTTCTGGGTGTTCCAGTTGGGCCACACATCACGGTTGCCAAATTGCGTGGCAAAGATCAGGGCTCGGTGATTGCAATTGTGGCGACCGATGCGCCCTTGCAGCCCCATCAATTGAAGCGCCTCGCACGCCGGGTTCCCATGGGGTTGGCGCGGACGGGCACTTTTGGCACCAACAGTTCCGGCGACATTTTCCTGGCTTTCTCAACCGCGAATGAAGGGGCTTACGAATGCGGCGGGGCAAAACTCCGCAGCGCTGCTTTCCTGCGCAATGATGCCATTGATTCAATTTTCAATGCGGTTGTTGAAGCAACGGAGGAGGCGGTAATCGATTCCATGGTATGCAACCAGACCATGGTGGGCCGGGATGGAAATACTTCCCACGCCCTGCCGCTCGGTCAGGTAATGGCGCTTATGAAAAAGTATGGCCGGCTTTAGGTGGTCGTAGTTTTTGAATTTGTTTGGCCAGGAGTGTACCGGCCGCCAGTGCAGGCGGCCGGGGTTGACGGTTACTGAGCGGGTTGCTCATCTTTGTCGTCGCCGCCGTCCATTCTCTCATGGTTTTTCTTGCCCCAGTGGCGGCGGGGTGAAAGTTCTTCGCCGGAAACCGCCTTGTCATTGTCGCGGTCCATTTCGGCCACGAATTTGGCGAGCGGGAGCTTGTATTCGTCGAGGGTAACCTGGCCGTTGCCATCCCGGTCAAACTGCTGGAATTCGCGAACCATTTGCTGGTTGCGGGCCTTCAGCCAGAGGTTCTGGAATTCGGTGAGCGCCAGGGCGCCGGACTTGTCACCGTCGAATTCGCCGAGCCAGCTGGCGCGGTTGGCGTCAATTTCCTCCTGGGAAATCTTGCCGTCCTTGTTGGTGTCGTACCGTTCGGACATCTGCTCGAAGCCCATGCCTCCGTGGCCTCCGAAGCCATGCCTCCAGCCCTTCTGGGCGAAGGCCGCGCCGCCGATCACAACGAGGCCGGCAACGGCAACAAGAACAATCTTTGTGGATTTCTGCACAGGTTTCTCCTTCAAATTTCCATTTGCTTGCAAGAAAGACGGCCGTAGCCGGCCATTCCGTCGCAGGATCGGATAAAATATTGTTAATGTTAGGGCGTCTTGGACTCGTTGAGCGTGACCAGTTCGCGGAGAAGGCTGCCCAGGGTTTCCTTGGTCGATTCTGCCTGAGGAACGGGGCGGCAGACATCGCGTGCGGCAAGGCCGATGCGGGAGGTGAGAATACCGTTAACGGCGCCTTCGCCAAAGCGGGCGGAAAGCCTTCCTAGCAAGCCCTTGCCAACGACATGTTGAATGAGATTATCCGACAGCGCCAGTCCGCCGGTCACCGCAAGATGGGCCACGACCATGCGCGCGAGCTTAAGCGTAGAAAGTGTGGACGGCCTGCCGCCATAGAGTTCGGCCAATTCGCGCAGCATGCGCAGGTTCTGGGCAGCGACAAAGACGATGTCCAGGGCTGCCGCCGGTGTCACCGTGGTGAGCAATGTCACGCGCCTGGCGCGGCGGGCAATGATGCGGTGGGATTCTTCGTCAAGCGGGCCGATGACGAGGCGGTCGAGGAGCCTGATGCGATCGCGAGGGTCCATGATATCGTTTTTATTGTCACGGAACTTTATCATTCCCCAGGCGGTATCCGGCCGGCTGCCATAGATGCCTTCAAGCGAGCTGATGGTTTCGGTGGCAGCGGCGGCTTCATCAAGGTTAATGGCGCGGGCTGACAGTTCCTGGATATGTTCGATGCGCCTGAGGCGCGCCAGCCCCCAGATTTCCCGGATTATGATGGCAATGGCGGCCAGGCCTGCCAGGCCCGCAATGCCAAGGGCGAACCAGCCAAGCGTTGCCGAACGGGCAAAGAAATTTTCAATGAGCGTGACTATGGTAAGACCGGCCCACAAGCTCAAAAGAGCGGCGAGGGCTGAAACAAGAATGAAGCCCCAGCGAAATCTTCGGGTTCTTCGCAGCGCGACGACGGGCAGCACCACGAGTTCACCCACAGGTTCTTGCGTGTCGAATTCGATTTTGTGGCGGGACTTCGGGTTTTCTTCGTCATCGAGGACGAAGACTGCGGGCTTGCGATGGTTTCCGGTCATGCGAAACAATCCCCCAAAAGAAATTCGAGGCTGCGGTCCAGGCGAATGTGAGGGAAGGCCCCGTCCTTCAAGGGCGGTGGCCGGAAGCGCACGAATTTCAGCTTGCCCTGCAAGGTGCCATCAAGCGCGTCAAGTGAATTGGCCGGCAAATCGCCGGGGAAGATTGCGACTTCGCTTTCGCCATCAAAAGTGGTGCCGCCAATCTTCTCGCCCTTTTGCGGGACGCCGGCGATGCAGGGAAGCTCTTCGTTTTTCTGCTTCACCTTTGCCTCACGCGTGGCGCGAATGGCGGCGAGAGCGGCCACGTCAATCGTAGCGCCGGAAAATTCGGCCTTGGCGCTGGCGTCCTCGATGATCAGCCGCAGAATATTTTCAAGGCGGTCATGGCTTGTCTGGTGCAGGAGATCGGCCTTGGTTGCGGCGAAAAGAATGCGGTCGATGCGGCGGCCCAGCAGAGTGGAGAAAATTGAATTGGCCCCAAGGCGGAAACAGGCCAGCACTTGCGTCAGGGCGTTTTTCAAATCCTGCACGGCGGCCGGGCCTGCGTTGAGGGCTGAGAGGGTGTCCACCAAAACAATCTGGCGATCCAGCCTGGCGAAGTGGCTGAAGAAAAACGGCCGCACAATTTTGGATACATAGGAGTCATAACGCCGCTCCATGAGATCGCCCAGGGAGCCCTTGGGGAATTCATCATACGTCTTGGCCGTAAGGGGCGCGAAGGTGAGAAGGGGAGATCCGGCAAAGTCGCCAGGCATGAGAAACCGCCCGGGCAGAAGGCTGGACAGGGCAACATCATCTTCACGGCATTTGGCAAGGTAGGCGGTGAAATGTTCAGCCGCCTTTACGGCGTTGAGCTCAATAGCAGCGGCTTCCGCGTCAAGTGTTGCGAGATGGGCGTGCCAGGCCTTGGCCAAAGTGGCGCGGGGCTCAACGCGGCTGGCGGCAATGGTGGCCTCCGACCACTGGTGATAGGACAGGTTCATCAGCGGCAGGTCGAGCAGCCATTCACCGGGATAATCCACGATGTCGATGTGGAGTTTTCCACTGCCGAAATTCCTGGCGATGAGGCCATGCGGCTCGTACTCCAGGGTGAGGCGAAGTTGGCTTATGCGGCGTGTGCCTTCCGGCCAGGCCCGGTCATCGGCGGTGAGGCGCGCGAGGTGGTCTTCATAGGCAAAGCGCGGCAGGTCATCGTCGGGTTGCGGTTCGAGATAGGCCCGGGTGATGCGGCCCTGGGCATAGGCTTCGAAGACGGGCAGGCGGGATCCCTTGGTCAGGGCATGAACCAGCGCGGTGATGAATACGGTTTTGCCTGATCTTGAAAGACCCGTGACGCCGAGGCGCAGGGTTGGATTTACCAGCCCAGTGGCCAGGTCCTTGAGCTCACCGGCGGCAATCCGGCCTGCATCTATAACGTTCTGGAATCTCACTCTTTACCGCCCTCCGGGACAACCATAATTGGTGCGGGAGATGGCGAAAAACAAGAAAAACTTATGGTTTACCAATGTCTTCCAGCCTGAAGGGCGTGGACTGGTAAACCTCGTTAATCCAGTTGCCGAAGAGCAGGTGGGCGTGGCTGCGCCAGCGGTTTTCAGGCGTGGTGGAGGGGTTTCCACTAGGGAAATAATTGGCGGGCAGGTTGATGGTTTTGCCGGCTTCCACATCCCGGCGATATTCGTCACCCAGGGAATTCGTGTCGTATTCAATATGATTGAACATGTAGAGCTGGCGATGGGGATTATCGGCCACGAAGCACAGGCCTGCTTCCTCCGACTCCATGAGAATCTCAAGGCCCTTGCCCGCAGGCAATTCGGATTTCAGGTTTTCCGTCCAGCGCGACACGGGCATGGAGAAATCGTCGGAGAATCCGCGGAGATAGGGCGAGGCCGGGCTCAGGTTCTTGTGGCGGTAAATCCCGAAGGCCTTCTGGGCCAGCGTGTGCTTTGGAACGTGATGGAAATGATAGAGGGCCGCCTGGGCGCCCCAGCAGATGTTGAAGGTCGATTGGACATGGGTTTGCGTCCAGTCATAAATCTTCTGCAACTCATCCCAATAGGTCACGTCCTCAAACTCGAGCAGCTCGATGGGCGCGCCCGTAATGATCAGGCCATCGAATTTTTCCTTCCGCACCTTTTCCCAGTCGCGGTAAAACGTGATCATGTGATCATTGGGGGTGTTTTTTGATTTGTGATTGGTGATCTTGATCAGGCTCAGTTCGACCTGCAGCGGGGTTGCGCCGATGAGGCGGGCAAACTGCGTTTCAGTCTTGATCTTGTTGGGCATCAGGTTGAGAAGCCCGATTCGCAGGGCGCGAATATCCTGGCGGTGGGCAGTATCCTCGGTCATCAGCATGACACCCTCTTTTTCAAGGGTGAGGCGGGCCGGAAGGTCATTGGGGATTTTTATGGGCATGGCATCAACGTCCGTCGATCACGGCGCCGAGCAAGTTCAGAAAGTCAGTTTCCGATTTTATTTTCGGCACGTCTTCCATGGGAATTTGATAGCCAAAGTTCTTTGCTATCTTTTGATAGATGGGAATGCGGTGGTGCAGCAGCTGCTCGAAACCCCAGACGGCGAAATCATCCGGCACCACGTCATCATCCTTGCGGATTTTTTTGAGGTCCTTGTATTCAGCCCATATCTTTTCCAGAAACGCCGGCTGGTAATACATGGGCTTCGGATACTTGCGGAAGCGCTCTACCAGCGTTTTGGTGTGCTGCGGGTTGCCTTCAATGTAAAGCAGCAGGGTGCTTTCACTCAAGGATTTCAGCACGGCATCGTTGGGGTCATCTGGATTGACGACTTCGCACAGGCTGCCACCGGAATCGCAGATGAAATTCTTGTATTGGTAGATGTCGCGGGCGCGCTCAATAAAGCCGGGAACATCAAGGAGGGAGCGGATTTCCGCACCCCGGTGCTGGCCCTGGCGGCGCTTGTATTCGGCAAAGGAGATGCCGCCGAGCGCCGGGTTTCCCGGCTTTCCCAGATAGGTGGAAAGAGGGCTCAAATTGTCAAAGGTGATGTTCGAGCGGATGTAGATTGAATCGGATTTCAGCAGTTCAGCCAGGAAGGGAACCTTCATGGCCTCGCGCTTGAAATTATCAACGATTGGCTCGTCCATGTAACGGGTGCCAATGCGGTAATCGACGGAATACTGGAACCAGCCGCTTTTCTGCAGCATCACGGCAAGCGTGGTTTTGCCAACGCCCGACATGCCCATGATGGTTATGGCGTGGGCGGGCTGTATCCTGAATTCCTGGGCGGATTTAAAGCGCATTTGGGTTGATTAGCCGAAGCCGGGGGTGATGGGCAACCCACGTTGAATTAGAAGTCTTTTGAGAGGCGGAAATCCAAGGAATGGGAATCGTAGTGGTAATTTGCAATATTGCTGTCGTTGAAAATGTAGGTGTATTCAATGGCGGGCGCATAACCCCAAAAATTGAAGTCGCGTTTGGTGAGGCTCACAGTTCCAGACCACCGCGTATCCTCGCGCACCTTGTTGTAGAGAGGAAATATGCTGTCAAAATCGGCGAAACGCACCTCTCCGTGGAGATCGGCAGTGATCCCGTGAGGCAATTCCTTGTACATGCTGATTCCGGCTGAATAGGCTTCGTAGGAATTAAAGTCGACTCCTGATTCTACGCGGTCATAACCCGCGTTAAAACCGGCAATCAAGCTTGAATCAAACGCGTGGCTCCACGAGCCGTCAACAATAAGAGCCGTACCGTCACTCTCCGAATCGTCGGGATAATTTCGCCATTCATATACCGAGCTAAGGTTGATGCGGTCTTGCGGTGAAAGCGCCTTCTGCAGGCTGACGCGAGGGCCATAACTGTAGTAGCTCATGCCAAGCTCGTCGTTCTTCATATTTTCGCTGGCAACAAGGCCCGCGCCCAGGAGTCCACCAGTCAGGAGGTAGCGCAGTTCCGCCGATTGGCTGGCGCCAAAAACATTATAGTCGCTGTCAGAGTAGATGCTGGCGTTGAGCCCGCCGGCCAAAACTACGGAAAAATCATTTCCCAGGCGATGGGAGTAGCCGGCGTTCAGCCCGGCGTTGAATCCAACGCCGCTTTTCTGCTGTTCCCCAACTTCAAGGTAGTCGCCATTCGAATAATACACCTTATCAATCGAACTGCCGTTGTTCACATTCGTGCTGGGAGCAACCGAGACATAGGCGCCGAAGGTGAAGGGGCGGCGCGCATCGATGGTATCAATGAAAGCGCGGATGCCCTGGGCCTCGTACTCGCTTGGCGCTTCGGCCATGAGAAGATTCAGATGGTGTTTGGCGCTGTCGTCTTCCTGCAAAGTAAAGAGCGTTTGCGCGAGTTCGGAACGCACCAGTGTCAGGCTCGGATCATCGGCAAGGGCGGTGCGATATTTCTTGGCCGCTCCGGTCAGATTGCCCCGCGCCTTGAGGATAAGGCCTTCGACGAAAAGCTGCCTGTTGGGGCCAAACTCGCCTGCCAGCGGGTAGCGTTTGAGGAGACTTTCCGCCAAATCGTGCTGGCCGGATTTCGCCAGATTGATGAGAAGTTTTACCCGCGTTGATTCGGGTGAAGCTTCGTATTCGGAAATCTGCTGAGGTGTTGGATCGGCGGTTTTGGCGGAGTGTGCCAAAATTGATGTTAATGGCAACGTCAAGGAAACAAAGGCCAGCATTGAAAACGCGTACCACAGGGTACGCGTTCTTGTAATTCTGTTCTGCCCTTTGGCCTGCATTCTAATCCAGGCCGTGGAACACGCCGCTTTGGTGCACGAATCCGCGACCTTCGTCGTTAATAGGCGGCTCGCCTCCAATGGGTTCCGGGCTGGCAGCCACGAAATTGTAAACCCCCGTAACTTCATGTAAGCCAGGCCCAGTGGGTCCAAAAAATCCAGCATACATTGGGTTTGTGCCGTTTATCCAACCGTTCGCGGGGTCAAGCGAAGCTTTTCCGCTTACCGTATTTCCCGTAATTGTACCTTGCAATACAACGTCGTCATCCATAAAGCCTACGAAATTTGCACCGAGCGGGTTGGTGGCATCGACCGCCAGGAATGCGCCTGTGTTGGGACCGGTTGATTGCCTTGCGGTCCACGTACTCGGGGTCAAGGTGCCATCCAATTGGCGAGTGTCGAAATCAGCGGTAATGTTACTGGTGCCTTCAACGCGCCAGACGTTGTTGGCGTTAACTGTTTTTCCGACGTTTGAATTTTCTATCCAATTCCAGGTATTGGCGGTTGCGCCAAACCTGCCTGTGTAATTGGCAGTGCCTCCCCCTGGCATGACGGTTGTTCTATTGCCACCAAACGACCAGGCCTGGCGGCGCGCGTCCCCACCGCCGGCCACTTCCCGGTATTGGGTTCCATAGCTGTTGGTCCAGTTCCAGACTTGGAGTGTTTCGTCTAAAGTTACTCCGTTTTCATCGGTATCAAGTTTCCGATATTCCATGTAGTCGGTGCTACCAAGGCCCGATCCGCTGCCAAAAACATACTCGTTCAGGATTTTTGGCTTGGGCCAGTTTTTATTGTTGGATGTCTTTGTGTCAATTTCAATTTTAGCCGTGTTGGGAGTTCCGGCCGTTTGAGTGAGCTTTGATAAACTTCCATTTGCGGGTGACTTTAGCACCGCCGATTCCAAAACAATGGTGGTGTCACCCGTGGTGAGCTTGGTCTGATTGCCAGTATTGGTGTTAGGCGGGGCGGTTGGGTCTACCGGTGGCGCAGGGGGCGTGGGATTGCCGGCAATTACAGGGTCGGGACAGTTTAAGCCGCACAAATCCAAAGTTGCATTGCTTGCCGATGATCCCGTAGTGGGCGTTCCTTCGCAGGCCGCGAGGGCAAACGCCGCTAAAACCAAAGCTGATACTGAGCCACTACGCATGATATTTCCCACAACCCAAATTATTCATCGTTAAAATTGCACGGGTTCCGCTAATTTTAGGTTAAGCATGAGCGATTCTTGAGAGTTCAAAATGAAACAGGGCGTTAACACTTTCCCAACCTGGTATGAGGCCACGACGACACGTGGCGAGATGCGGATGCCGTTGCGCGGAGAGGTGAAGGCTGATGTTTGCGTGATCGGCGGCGGGCTTGCGGGGCTCACCACGGCGCTTGAGCTTTCACGGCGCAAGAAAAAAGTCGTTTTGCTTGAAGCAAAGCAATTGGCCTGGGGCGCCTCGGGCCGCAATGGCGGGTTCGTGTCCAATGGCTTTGCGGAAGGCATTGAAAATGTCCAGAAGCGGGTGGGGCTTGAGGCGGCGAGGGCACTTTATTCGCTTTCCAGGCATGGAACTGAATATGTGCGCCGGGAAATTGAAGCCGGGGACCCGGCGATCAAAATGGGTGAAGGCTGGGTTGTTGCCTTACGCCACCGGGACAAGGGCGATCTCAAATCCTATCGGGACATGATGGCGCGGGACTATGGCGAGGATCTGCAATTTCTCTCCGCCGAGCAGACCCGGGAAAGACTGAATTCGGCGCGATATTTTGAAAGCAAGCTTGATCCGAGCGCCTTTCATTTTCATCCCCTGCGATATTCGCTGATGATGGCCCGCAAGGCGGAAAAGAACGGTGCCAGGATATGCGAAAGCAGCCCCGCCCTTTCGGTTCAAAAGCAGGATGCTGCATGGCGCGTCAAAACTTCTGGTGGAGAGGTTTTGGCCCAACACGTTGTTCATTGCGTTTCGTCGCTGGACCGCACAATCCATAAGGCAAGTGGACGTGCTGTTTTGCCGGTAGCCACCTACATTGCGGTTACGGAGCCCTTGACGCAAGAAGTGGTTCGCACTTCAGCCGCCATTTCAGATTCGCGCCGGGCGGGCAATTACTACCGGCTCATTGACGAAGGAAGATTGCTCTGGGGCGGGCGCATCACCACGCGGGTTTCGGAGCCCGCGCGCCTTGCCGAGGAGATGAAAGGCGACATGCTTGCGACCTATCCGCAACTGGGAAATCCGCGCATCGATTACTCCTGGGCCGGTCTAATGGGCTATGCCCTGCACAAGATGCCGCTCATCGGGCGGGACGACGAGGGGCAATGGTTTGCCACGGCGTTTGGCGGCCACGGGATGAACACCACGGCCATGACAGGCCAATTGCTGGGGCGCGCCATTGCCGATGGAGACGATGAATACCGGCGATTTGCGGCTTTTGCGCCGCTTTGGGCGGGGGGCCAGCTGGGCCGGGCAGGGGTGCAGGCGTCCTACTGGTGGATGCAGCTCCGTGATCGAATCGACGAGGCGCGCGCCCGGTAAAACGGCATTGTTTTTGCAGGGTTTTGAGCCTGAATTCACGGCTATTGTCGAAGCAGGCCAAGGCCGCTATAAGCCCGCGCCACGGACACCCGGAGAGACGCTTGATGAATGTACTTGTCGATATCGACTATAAGCCCAGTGACGACGAGCCTTTCATGAATGAACGGCAGGCGGCGTATTTCCGGCAAAAGCTGAATATCTGGAAAGAAGACATCCTGCGCGAAAGCCGGGAAACCATCACCCACCTGCAAGACGAGAACCATGTCCTGCCGGATTTGGCGGACCGGGCCTCCTCTGAAACCGACCGCTCCCTGGAACTTCGGGCGCGTGACCGGCAGCGGAAGCTCATTTCCAAGATTGAAGCGGCCCTGCTGCGCATCGACAATGGCACCTACGGCTATTGCGAAGAGACGGGCGATCCCATCAGCCTGAAGCGACTGGATGCGCGCCCCATAGCGACCCTCTCAATCGAGGCCCAGGAGCGCCACGAACGGCGTGAACGGGTTTACCGCGACGACTGAAGAAACAGGTCGACCTTTTCAAAGGTCCTGACGTCGATCAGGCCCATGTCGGAAATACGCAGTTCCGGGATGACGACAAGCGCCAGCAGGGAATGCTGCATGAAGGCGTTGTTAAGATTGCAGCCGCAGGCCTTCATGGCGGCCACCATTTTCTCAGCTTTTGCGGCTACGATTTCGGCGGGCTCGTCGGACATCAGGCCGGCAATCACGAGTTCGACGCGCGCCAGTTCCTTGCCGTTGCTCACGACTACAACCCCGCCCCCGATTTCGCTGAGCGTATTAGCTGCCTGGGCCATGTCCTTGTGATTGGTGCCGACAACGATGATGTGATGGCTGTCATGGGCCACGGTTGAGGCTACGGCGCAATCGAGGTTGTAGCCAAAGCCGGAGACAAAAGCGTTGACCACGGTCCCCAGCCCGCGATGGCGCTCCACAACCGCGATCTGGCAGACGTCGCTGCCGCGATCCATTTCAACGAGGCCGGACTTCACATTGAGCGGGCGCTGCAGGGCCTTGGTCGGGGCCTGATTTTCAATCACGCCGATGACGCGAGCCTCAACCTTGTTGGCGCCTTTGGGAGCGGCAATTTCAAAATCCCTTGAGCCCAGCTTTCGGCCGACATGCACGGTGTTCTTGGCGGTTTGGGGATAATCAAATTTTGGCAGTTTCACCACGAGCTTGCCATTCTCTGCCATCACCTGGCCGTGGGCGATGACAAGCTCAACCGGCAGGGTAGTGAGATCAGACGACAGGATGAGATCGGCGCGGCGGCCCGGGGTGATCGAGCCCAATTCGCGCTCGAGACCGAAATGCTGGGCAGTATTGAGTGTTGCCATCTGGATGGCGGTGACGGGATTCAGGCCCTGGGCAATGGCGTGGCGTACCACGCGGTTCATGTGGCCCTCGTAGACCAGCGTTCCGGAATGGCTGTCATCCGTACACAGAATGATATTGCGGGAGTCAATTCCCCGCTCGGTCACGGCCTTGATCTGGGCTGCCACGTCATACCAGGCCGAGCCCAGGCGCAGCATGGCGCGCATGCCCTGGCGCACGCGGGCGATGCAGTCATCGATATTGGTGCCTTCATGGTCATCGGCGGGGCCACCGGCCGCATAGGCATGGAAAGGATGGCCAAGATCGGGCGAGGCATAGTGGCCGCCCACGGTTTTTCCGGCCCTTTGGGTTGCGGCAATTTCGGCCAGCATTTTGGGGTCGCCATTGATGACGCCGGGGAAGTTCATCATCTCGCCGAGCCCTATGATGTTGGGCCAGGTCATGGCGTCCGCCACATCTTCCGGCGTGATGGTGGCGCCGGCATTTTCGAGACCGGGCGCGCTGGGCACGCAGCCTGGCATCTGCACGAAGACGTTGAGGGGAAGGCCTGCGGCTTCGTCATGCATCAGCCGCACGCCGGCCACGCCCAGCACATTGGCGATCTCGTGAGGGTCAATGAACATGGAGGTGGTGCCGTGCGGAATGACGGCGCGGGCAAATTCGGTGACGGTCACCATGCCGCTTTCCACATGCATGTGGCCGTCGCAAAGCCCGGGCACGAGAAAACGTCCGGCGGCATCGATGACTTTGGTTGATTTGCCGATCATCGGCTTGGCATTGGGGCCTACATAGGCGAAGCGCTGGCTTGCAATGGCCACATCGGTGCCGGGGATGATCTCGCCGGAATGGACATTCACCCAGCGGCCGTTAGTGATTACCGTGTCAGCGGGCGCGCGGCCGGCGGCCACATTGATCAGGGTTAGCGCAACATCGGGCCAGGGCTTCATGACTGCATCACTGCGATGGCAGCGTCAAGCAGGGCCTGGGAGCCAGCGCAAATGACGTTGCCGCCTTCGGGGGGATTGCTGCCGCTCCAGCTACCCACGACCCCGCCAGCGCCTTCGATGATGGGAATGAGGGCGCCGATATCATAGGCCTGCATGCCCGCATCCAGGGCTATATCCATGTGGCCGGCGGCCAGCAGGGAAAAGAAATAGGCGTCACCGCCATAGCGCAGGAGTCTTACAGCCTTCTGCAGGTTGTGGAGGGCCCGCTGGTCTTCCGGGGTGCGGTAAAGTTCAGGGGTTGTGGTGCCAACCGCGGCGTGGGCGAGGCCAACACCGGTTCGGGTACGGATGGATTCAATGGTGCCGCGGTAGTTGTTCCAGGCGCCGTGGGGATTGCCGTAGAAAATCTCGCCCACGAAGGGCTGGTTCATGACGCCCACGACCGGCTTTCCGTCGGCATAGAGGGCAATGAGGGTGGCCCAGCTGGGCATGCCGCAGACGAATGACCGGGTGCCATCGATGGGGTCGAGCACCCAAGTGAAGCCGGATTTGCCTTCCTTGATGCCATATTCCTCGCCATTGATGCCATGGTCGGGAAAACGCTCCTCGATCAGTTTGCGGATGATCCGTTCGCCGGCCCGGTCACCTTCGGTAACCGGGTCCCAGGAGTGATGGGGTTTGACGTCGATGGCCGTGTTGCGCCGGAAATAGGGGAGAATTTCGGCTTCGGAAGCCCGCGCAAGGCTTACGGCAAAATTTGTCAGCTCAGTCCAGTCCATTAACCCCATTCCTTTTGACCCTGTCCTATAGGAGAGCCGTGTTTGGCTCAAGGTGGGCTCAAAACACGACATTATTGCACTGCACAATTTCTCAATTTGTCATGCAAATGATGCATGGCCCGCCCGACAAAAGCAGGCTAAGTCATTGTATGTTAAATAAAATCTATATATTTCAGCTAGTTAGATATTTCGTGCGCGACGTGAGAGTGTTGCAAATTTGATCACATGGAAAGTTATTTAGGTGGTGGTCTTGAATTGAAAATGTTGCGGTGCCATATCGGAGAGGCAAGACCAAGGCATTTGCCTTCTCTTGCAGCCCTTCTTGGGCGTTTCCTCCCTAGACTTGGGCCGGTCACTTTAGTGTATCGGCCCTTTTTTTATTCCGCCGCCTGTTTTTGCGGGTTGGCGAATTCCACCAGGGTTTCCAGCAAGGTTTTAATGGTGCTCGCGAGGGCTGTCTGCAAGGGGAGGAAATCCGCGGTCTTTTCGAAGCGCAGCTCATCCATGTAAAGCCCGCGGTTGATTTCAATCTGCAGGGCGTTGCGGCCAAGGGTGGGCGAGCCGTAGTTCTGGGTGATGAAGCCGCCGGCATAGGGCTTGTTGCGCACCACGCGCAGGCCCTGGGCGCGCAGCAGGTCTTCCACGAAGCCGGTGATTTCTGCCGGGCACGAAGCCTCGTAACGATCGCCGATCACCACATCCACCGACGTCTGGTGCGGGGGCGAGATAAAGCTTGTGGCGTTGGACGGCATGGAATGGCAATCGAGCAACAGCACGGTGCCAATGTTTTGCAGCACCTCATCGAGAAGGGCATTCAACGTCCGGTGATAGGGGCGGTAGATGGATTCGACCCGGCCCAGGGCATCGCTGAGGCTCAGGCGTTCGCGGTAGATTTCCTCGCCTTCCGCCACAAGCCGGGGGATGGTGCCAAGGCCGCCCGCCACGCGGGGCGAACCGGTGTTCATGTAGCCCGGCAGTTCGCAGGCAAACATGCGGGGATCAAACTCATAGGCTTCGCGGTTCAGGTCGATATAGGCGCGCGGCACCAGGGCACGCAGCAGCGGTGCGCCATGGTCCACGCAGCTCATGAATAATTCGTCGATGTAGCAGTCTTCGGACTTGCGGAGCGCTGCCGGCGAAAGCCGGGTCATGCGCAGCAGCTCGGCGGGATACTGCTTGCCGCTATGGGGTGAATTGAAAACGGCAGGGGCCGTCCACGCGCCGGGCGCCAGGATCTCAAAATATGAAACGGATCCGCTATCTGCCATAATTCTAACCATTATTGACTAGAGAAGACAAACTGTCCACACTTCATCTTCTGTTTACCCAACCCCTGTTAAGCCCGTGGCTCACCGAGAATGATGGTTCACAAACAGGCAGACTGAGATAAAGATGCAAACCAGCACCATGGCAAAGATCATTCTGGCAGAAGACGATGACGACATGCGGCGCTTCCTGGTGAAAGCGCTGGAAAAGGCCGGCCACCATGTGACGGCCTTTGGCGAAGGGGCCAGCGCCTTTGAGGAAATCAAGCAGGCGACCTTTGATCTGCTGCTCACTGACATCGTGATGCCTGAAATGGACGGCATCGAGCTGGCGCGGCGTGCGGCGGATCTCGACCCCCATTTGAAGATCATGTTCATCACGGGCTTTGCGGCGGTGGCGCTGCATCCGGATTCCAAGGCGCCGAAAGACGCCAAGGTGCTGTCCAAGCCATTCCATCTGCGCGACCTGGTAGCCGAGGTTGACCGGATGATGGCGGCGTAATCGCTTGCCAGAGGCCACGCTTCCGATTATATCCGCGCTCGCAGTGGGCGGTTAGCTCAGCGGTAGAGCACTACCTTGACATGGTAGGGGCCACAGGTTCGATCCCTGTACCGCCCACCATTTCATTTTCATGCTCCTGATTTTGTTGGGATTTTAGAAGATGCTCCCGCACCTTGGACTGAGGTGCGGGAAAATATGTTGCCGTCCTGTTCGCTAGCCATCTTTTTTCCAGCGTTCATAGCCATGATTTTTCGCCGCGCCGATTTGGTGTAGACTCCACTCATACGTGATGACTTCCACCCGAAGAAGGCCTGCAGTTCTTCCTCTGTTAATCCGCTCTCAGCGCCATGTGTGGCAAGAGTCTTGCGAAGGCCGTGTGCAGATTTACCGGTGATTCCGGCGGCTCTTACTGCGTCTCGAAACGCATTACCGAAAGACTCTTTTACGAAAGGACGGCCAGATTGATTACAGATCCACGCTAGGTCTCCGGTGGGTCCCGCTTGTAAGGTTTGCTGAAGGGGAACGAACAAGGGAATTTCTATGATATTCCCCGTCTTTTCTACTCGCATCACAATCGATCCGTCCTTGACGTGTTGTTTCCCAACTGCACAGGCGTCTCCCAGACGAAAACCTGTGTATAGCAACACATGCATCCACACTCGCTCGCGAGTGCCCACGATCCAATGCTCCTCATATTTCTTGACATCGGTTATGGTCCACGGCGCGTGGCCCTCAGTCTTTGCAGCCAAAAAATTAACGTCAATGGCGGGGTTAATTGAAACATATTCTGCTTCTTTTGCCCAATTGAAAAGTTTCCTCATTGCCTTAAGAAAGTTGTTTGCCGCAAAGGGTGTGGAACGCCTGGCTTCACGCGCTTTTCGAATGTCTTTTGATGTGATCTTTGAAAAGGGAGCATTTTTTGAGTTTTCGATCACTGTCAAAAAGATGAGTTCACGCTGCCGTCGAGTTGATGATGCTAGTGATGCCCATGCAGAACTTTCTTTGTATCGATCAATAAGCCAGGCGAGCGAGCTTTTAGGAAATTTTATGCCTCGCTGCCCAAGTTTGGGCGTTTCACCCTCCAACGCCTCTCGATATTGTGTCATAAATTGTGGTGAGGCGTATTCTTGAGTCAATCGAATTCTAGGGCCATGGCCAATCCGCACGTACCACACCATTTTGCCGTGGCGGGTTTTCTCGCGGTATAAGTTTGGAAATCTAGGCTTTGGCATAATATCCATCAAAGCGTTATTCCAAGCGTTTCGTCAAATGGTGATGTTTGATCCATATCTAAAGGAGCAACTGGGACAATGCGAATTGTTCCTTCTACCAAGATTTCCACCATCATGTTTCCGCCGGACTGCTTTATCGCACGAATGGTTCGAGCAATTTCTGACTGTGAGAAGCGTGCAGGGGTGCGGGGCAAAACTAGATGGTATCCTCCAAGCCATAATTGAGATGCGAAATCCCAAGATAACTGCAAACGTGTTCGTGGCGACGGAGGTTTGCTTGAGTGGCCATGGCTAAGGGTAGCAGCTTTTTGGGTTGAATTGATTCTGAATCAAATTATACGCGTTATTCACAGGGCTGTGCAAAAGACGGGTTGACTCATCGAAAATAAGATCAATAAAATTTAAATATATCTTTTTATTCAGCAACTTAGCCTTAATGTAAGAAAATTATTTACTGTTTGAGATTTGTCTAGTTTTCCACAAACTGCGCCGCGGCTTAGGTTCTTTAAACGGAACATCTGCGAACGAGTTGTGGCAGGGACTATGTAATGCCGTGAATCTCCAAAAAATCCTTGCCACTATTCAACTGCGGGTAAGCGCCATCTCGGCAATGGCCCAATAAGCGGACATAGAGCCAAAGTTGCCAATCGACGTTATTGACCCCTTCCAGACATGGCCAGGTCAATTGTGGAGAGAGCGCTTAGATCATGGCAAAGAATTCGGCGTCGTTGAACAGAAAATCTCGCCGCGCGGGGCGGATAAGGGCATGCCGTTGATGCCCTCGCGGCCCTGACGTATCATGCGGCGACTTGGGGAGTGTCTTCAAGCAGGCTGGCACAGAGGTCGAAACGCGTTGCCCCGGCTGCCCGCGCAGAACGCCTTCAACGCAATCCACGCAGATTTCAAAGTCAAAATGTTTCTCCCGTCCCAGCTCTCGAACTTATATCAGATTGATCACCTGACCCTCATGGATCGAACGGTCAGCGGCCATAACAATCTTGAGGCTCTTCACCGCATCATCCATGTGATCAGTGAGATCGAGGTTCTCTCGGATCGCCTTTAGCAGATAACGCTGTTCGCGTTCGCAGAGATCGTCATGGTTTGGCTCGTCCTGCATGTTAATGCGCTGGTCCGGGGTTTTCATGTCGGCATGGTGCCATAGAATCTGATTGGTCTTGGTGTGCGCGTTGATGTCATCAGATTTCACATTACCAGCTGTTTCGGCCATGACGATCGAGACAGAGCCTTTGGGGCCAACAACATCCTTCACGAAGAACGCAGTTTCACTCATCATTGGGCCCCACCCGGCCTCATACCAGCCGACGGAGCCGTCATCGAACATCACCTGCAGCATACCGTAGTTCTGCTGCTTCACTTCATTCGACAGCTGCGCGCCGATGGCGTGGACTTTGATCGGTTTGGCGGATGTCATCTGGCACATAACATCGACATAGTGCACGCCACAGTCAACAATAGGAGGAAACGAATTGAGTAGGCGCTTATGCCATTCCCAGGTTTCACCGTTGGATTGCTGGTTGAGGTTCATGCGAAAGACGAGAGGCGTTCCGAGCTGCCGGGCGATCTCGATGAATTTGATCCACGAGGGATGCTGGCGGAGAATATAGCCGATGACCAGTTTCTTTCCGGTCTTGTGAGCGGTTGCAACTGCTTTCTCGGCGTTCTCGATAGTGTCTGCGAGCGGCTTTTCTACAAAAATATGTGCACCCGCCTCCATGGCTTTCATGGCGAATTGGGCGTGCGTGTCGGGTAGCGTATTGATGGAGGTGACATCCGGCTTCAATTCTGCCAACGCTTTTTCGAAGTTGTCGAACTTCTTTACGCCTTTCAGCGCGTCGGGCAATTTACGCTCAGCAATCCGCCGTTCACAAACGCCAACGACCTCGAAATCGGCTATGCGCGTATAAGCGAGCGCGTGGCTCATGCCCATGTTGCCAAGTCCAACGACCAATACTCTGAGCTTCTTTGTCATGTGCCTCTCCTATCCGATGTGTATTACTTTGCCTGTACGGGCTGACTCTTCTGCGGCGGTCGTGGCCTCCAGGGCCGCAGCCGCATCCTCTGGCCTTCCGATTTCGGGCGTCTTTCCTTTCAACGCACAATCAGCAAAGTATTCGAACTCGGCGCGCAAAGCCCCGCCACGTACGCCATCGAACATCGGCCAATAGGTCGTGTCGGGGCTGTGCAGCCTGGATTTGTCGACGATGCCAAGGTTGGGAAAGGTGTCCTGTACGTGAATGATGCCCTCGGTGCCGATAATCGACATACGCTCATCGATATCGAAAGGCGTTTTCTCCGGCATGCACCAGACGGTTTCGAGTGTTGCCGATGCGCCACCTTTGAAGCGATACATTATTTGGCCGATATCCGGGTGCTTCAGGCCGCGAACACTCACCGTTTGCCCATAGACGCTGGCCACTCGGTCGCCGGTGAACCAAAGCATGAGGTCCGTGTCATGAATGGCATCACCGACAATGGGGCCGATCTTCTCGAGAATAGTCGGCGTCCATGCAGCAGGAATGTTACGGCGTGATTGCAACGCCACGATTTTGCCAATGCGACCCTCGTCGATGGCCTGCTTGGCCATGCGATAACGCGGATTGAAGCGACAGATGTGACCGATCTGGAGGATACCTTTGGACTTTTTCGACATGGTGATGATTTTCTTGCAATCAGCAACAGTTGAAGCCATTGGCTTTTCGAGGAAAACATGCTTTCCGGCGGCCAGCGCCTCCGCGGCGGGCTCGGTATGCTGGTCCCACATGGTGACAATCGAAACGGCATCAATGTTTTTGTCGGCCAACATTTCACGATAGTCCGTGAAGATTTTCTTCACGCCGAATTTCTTTGCTAGTTCAGCCAAGCGGTCCGGGCGGCGCGTACAAAGCGCCGCCAATTCAAGGTTGGGAATGCCAACGATGGTTTCGCAATGAATCTCTCCGAACCAGCCCAGTCCAATGACACCGATGCGAAGCTTGTCCATTCCGCTTCTCCTAGATTTCCTGAATGGTGAGTTCGCGCGTCTTCAAGATGTTGAAAACCAGTCTTCTTTGAGATAGTGCATGTACTCAAAGATCGTACCGTACTTTCGAACAAAAACCACCTCGACAAAATCACCAACGACAAACGGCGGGATAATGATTTCGACGCCCGGCGCAGCCAGATGTGGTTTCAGCGAGTCCACCCGGAAAGCGATGTGTGGGTTCTCCTTGATAACCTCGGGCACCGAGCTATCAGCTTCGTAACGAAGGAATTCAATATTTTCAGGATGGTTGTGTGGGTTTGTCACCCAGACATGGCTTTGCTCGACCCAATTTTCATTGGGCTGCTTCACTATCGTTGTAATGCCTACATGATCAAAGGCAAACATGGATGGCGCTCCGAGCTAAGATGATAGGGTGGCGATTTCGATCGCCACCCTTATCGTTCAAATACGCTTTGCGATCTCGTCGACCTTGACCGCCTTGTAGGCCTCTGAGAGCCCAAAGCCGTCGGCGTCCGCCTTGACTTTGGCGGGGTCAAACGCATTGGCTGCATCGACATAGTCATTCTTGACCACGTCCTCGAGCTTGAAGTCGCCGGTGATCTGGCCGATTTCGCGGCCCACGTCGAAGAACAGCTGCCAGCTCTCGGGCAAGTGATAGCCCCACTTCTTGCGCTCCTCCCAGCGGCCGGCAAAAACATTGGCCAGCTGCATCTGAGATTCGACTGCGACGTCTGGCGTCATCTGCGAACTCAGGCCCGGAAATTGCTCCATGACAATTTGCGTTGCTGCACGCGGATTCATCCTGCCGAACTCCAGCCCCATGGCCCAGCCGCGGAAATAGCGTTCGTACAGGTCCTTCTTGGCCGCATCATCGAAATCTGCCTTCCGGATAACGAAGCTGTTGGCAGGCAATTTAGAGAAATCGCGACCGAGCCAGTAATCGAAGTCAAGGCCCTGTCCTTTCCATTGGGCTCGCAGCCCTTCCCATGAGAGAGCTGCATCGCCCTGACCTGACATCAACGCCGTGCCCCAAGTTGGCCAACCGGCATCGACATATTTGATTTTCGTAACATCCACCCCAGCTGCCTTTAACATGGGATCGCAGATCGACTGCCAGCCTGCCGATCCTAGAACAACGGTCTTACCTTCGAGCTCCTTGAGGTTTTGCGGCTTCTGTCCCTTGCGGAATGCGAAGCAGAACACATCGCTGCCACCCATATGGAAGACCGACACTAACGGAATACCTTGGGCTAAGCCCAATGAAAACACGCCTGGAGAAGGATAGCCAACGTCAGCCTGATTTTGGTCAACGAGTTTTACTGTTGCAGTTGCATCCGACGGCCCAGGTTCAAGAGTTGTTTCAATATCTCCGAAGTAGCCGAATTTCTTGGCGATCCAATAGGGATAATCGTCAAGTACCTCAACCGTACCGCGCGGAGAAACCCAGCGTACCGTCTCGGCAGCATAGGCTTCCCGCGAGCCAATTATGGTTCCCAGCGCCAGGGCGGAAACGCCAGTCGCGGAGATTGTCAGCAGCCTGCGGCGGCCTATCATGATATTGCCATTCATTGTCGTTCCTCCTCTGTTGTTAAATACGATACATTTATTCGGAACAGCGGTTTCTCCGTCTTGTTTCCGTTAGGTTTCCCAACTGGCCCATTTCTTGCCGAGCCAGAAGAAGAAAATGTAGATTGATATACCCAGAATCGCGAGGATGAGAATGATCGCGAAGAACTGCGGCATGCGGATCAAGGCTGAATAATAGGTGAGACGGTTTCCGAGCCCCTCTGCTCCACCAACCATCTCCGCGCCAATAGTGGTCAGCAGACCAAAGATTGAACCGACCATGAGGCCCACGATGATCATGGGCATGGCCATCGGAATGCGGATTTTGGTAAAAATCTGAAATGTACTCGCGCCAAAAGAGCGGGCAAGCGCGATCTTGGCGAGATCAACCCGCCTGAAACCAGTCGCCGAATTGATCATCACCATTGGCCCCGACGCCAGCGCCACCGCAATGATGCGCGGCTCGCTGCCAAAGCCGAAGCGCAGGATCAGTAGCGGCACGAGTGCCAGCATTGGAGTCGTGACCAGAAGCAGAATATAGGGTGTTACTACTTTTTCAACAAAAGGGAACTGCGTGATCACTGCGGCCAGGATGAAACCAACTGAGCCTCCGATCGCGAAGCCGATAAACAGTTCCTTGAGCGTCACCAAAAGATGCGGCCAGTAATTGGGAAACTCGGTTACAAGCGCCAGCGCGATCTGACTTGGCTTTGGCATAACATAGTGCGGCACATTGAGTATTCCGAGGAGGATCTCCGTACCTCCAATGATGAATATGGCGATGAGCAAGATGACAATAGTCTCCAGTTTGGTACGGTGATCCCCAAGGCTGAAGCTGGCGCCCGAAAGCCCTACGTTACCGACATCTGCCGCTTTCCTGTTAAATTCTGGTATCCTGTCCTCCAGCGCCTTATCCACGGATTTCACTCCTCAAGTAATAGCAAGACCCGCAGCGCCGCCGCGGTCATGTTCTATTCGCGACTTCACGTGCAGCACGCGCTCAATAAAGTCAGGCTTGGTCTGGATTTCGACCGATCGCGGCCGTGGAATATCCACGTCATAGATTTCCGCGATACGCCCGGGCCTCGCCGACATCACGGCCACGCGGTCGGCAAGGAAGATTGCCTCCGAAATGGAATGCGTGACGAAAGCGATGGTTTTTTTGGTCTCTAACCAAATCTCCTGAATTAGCAGATTCATCTCATCGCGCGTGAATGCGTCAAGTGCGCCGAAGGGTTCATCCATCAGGAGAACCGACGGATCGACGGACAGACTTCTCACGATCGATGCGCGCTGCTGCATGCCGCCTGACAATTCGCGTGGCATTTTCGACTCGAAGCCCGCGAGCCCCACACGATTGAGCAATTTATTGATCCGGTCACGGTCCGGAGAAATCTTCTTGATCTCGAACGGCAGCTCGATGTTCTTTTGCAGGTTTCGCCAGGGAAGGAGATTGGCATCCTGAAAGATCATTGCGATCGCCGGATGCGGTTTGATAATCGCCTCATTGCCCAATGTGACGTTGCCGCTAGAGAGGGAATGAAGACCAGCCATAGACCAGAGCAAGGTCGTCTTTCCGCAGCCCGAAGGGCCTAGAATGCACAGGAATTCACTTTCCCTCACATCAAGGCAAACATTGTCGAGAGCGTGAACTCGACCGGTGCGAGTCTCATAGTACTTGGTGGCTTCGGTGATTGCCATTTTAACATTCCCGGCCTTTGAACCGGTTACGTTTCTTGAAATGGCATTCATGACGGCGCAGCCTCACCTGAAAGGATCTGGAGCAACAGTTCACCGCCTCGATGGCGCACTCGCAGGACACCACCGTGGCAAGTCTAGCAGAAATCATGTGACAAGTATTCAGAGATAGCAACAGCAAATTGCTTGAATGATCTTAGTTGCCGCACACATCAACTGAAACACCGGGGTTCAGAGGACTTTCAGAGACAAAAACGCTGGGTAGGTCGGAGTTGCGTCGTGTCAAATAAATTGCCAAAAAGCAGCATTCTTAGTAATTTTATTTCACGATCCGAGAGCCATCCCCAGTGTGAACATCAGACTCGCAAAACCTGAGAGACGGAAAATATCAAGAAAGGGGCGACCCCCGGCTCTTGATTTCGTATCGAGGCTGGAGCGCGCCGTAGAGCGGCAAACGCCATTCGGTAAGCGAAGGAGCATGCCATGACGATTTCTGCGGATACAGCAACTGTGAAACGTTGGCTTGCGAAGTTGGGGCGTGCTGCGGAACGAAACGACGCCAAGACGATAGCCTCCATGTTCGGTAGGGAATGCTACTGGCGAGACCTTATCGCTTTGACTTGGAACATCCGCACCGTCGAGGGCCGCGATGGCATAGAGCAAATGCTTTCATATACTTTGCCTCATAGCGGGTTGTCAAAAATCAAGATGGACGGGGACGCAAAGCGGAACGGCAAAACGATTGAAGCCTGGTTTACGTTCGAGACTTCGGTTGCGCGCGGGCGCGGGCACCTACGCCTCAAGAACGGATCAGGCTATACAGTCCTTACAACGATGCAGGAACTTAAGGGCCATGAGGAAAAACGTGGCATCACACGCGAAGAGGGCATATTCCACGGTGCCCATCCCGATCGCAAGGTCTGGCATGAGGAACGTGCCCGGGAAAACTTAGAGCTTGGCAACTCGCGCCAGCCATACTGTGTGATCGTTGGAGGCGGTCAAGGGGGTATAGCCCTTGGCGCACGGTTGAAGCGTCTCGGGGTCGAAACTATCATCGTCGATAGAAACGCAAGAGCGGGCGATTCATGGCGCAATCGCTACCGCTCACTCGTTCTGCACGATCCAGTTTGGTACGACCACCTGCCTTACATTCCATTCCCCAGCCACTGGCCCGTGTTCTGCCCAAAGGACAAGCTCGGTGACTGGTTGGAAATGTATACCAAGGTCATGGAGTTGAACTACTGGGGAGCAACCGAGTGCAGGAAAGCGGCATTCGATCCTGCGAGCAATACGTGGGCAATCCAGGTTGAGCGGGACGGTAAACGGGTGGAGCTTCGTCCCAAGCAACTTATCTTCGCCACGGGGTCCTATGGGCCTCCGCGCGAACCACACATCAAAGGCAAAGAAAGGTTCCAGGGCCTCCAGTATCATTCGGGCAAACACACGACTGCACGACCCCACAAGGGCAAACGTTGTATCGTTCTGGGCGCAAACAGCTCGGCACATGATATCTGCGCCGATTTCTGGGAGATGGGCGCTGAAGTCACCATGATCCAACGCACACCCACGACTGTTGTACGATCGGAAACACTGATGGATGTCGCTTTTAAGGACCTTTACTCCGAGGAAGCTTTCGCAAAGGGCATTAATGTTGACAAGGCGGATCTCATTTTCGCCTCCGTGCCGTTTCGCCTGCAGCCTGACTTGCAGCGCAAGCTCTACCAGACCATGGCAAAGCGCGACGCGAGACTGCTCAAGCGCTTGAACGCCGCCGGCTTCATGACCGACTTTGGTGAAGATGGATCGGGCCTATTGATGAAGGCGCTGCGTACCGGCAGTGGCTACTACATCGATGTCGGCTGCTCCGAGCTCATTGCGCGAGGTGACGTCAAGGTCAGGAGCAGGGTTGAAATTGATGAGATCAAGGAGAAGTCGGTGTTGCTCACCGATGGCTCCGAGCTTCCAGCCGACATAATTGTCTATGCCACTGGCTATCTGCCCATGAATGAGTGGCTGGCCACAGTCATCTCTCGCGAAGTTGCCGATCGGATCGGTCCGAACTGGGGTTATGGGTCAGGCACACGCGGCGATCCGGGACCTTGGCAGGGCGAGTTGCGAAACATGTGGAAGCCACTGAAGCAGGAGGCGCTGTGGTTTCATGGCGGCAACCTGCATCTCTCGCGGCACTACTCACAGTTCCTCGCGTTACAGATCAAAGCGCGATCACTTGGGCTTGCAACGCCTGTCTATTGAGGCCATTGCTACTGTCCACCGGTTGCGGTCAACATCTGGAAGCCAGTACTCTCGACGGACTCGCAAACATGCAAACTTGTGATACATTTGGAAAAAACTTAACCAGTGTTGGCCTTTGGTGGACGTATCGTTCGCCGAAAATTGCGACCGGTGTCGATTCTAAAGCAGACATCGCAAACGACTCGATGAGGCATTTTTTCGCAGAATGGGTGTTAACGAATTAGGGGTATCCCCAACTGGAATTGGTAGTTTAGTGCATCGCGTAAAGCTATGCCACGACAGCCTCGGCTTCAATTTCGACCTCATAATTTCCAATCAGTGCCGAGACTTCGAGAAGAGTGTTGGCGGGCCGTATGTGCCCCAAAACACGGCCGTGAACGCGCGACACTTCCTCCCATCGGTTTTGATCACGCAGGTAAACTCGGGTGCGAACCACGTCTTCCATCGTTCCGCCAAGTGCCTCAATGCTGGCACGAATCTTGTCCAGAATATAAACAGTCTGACTGCCGGCCTTGCCAGCGGCAATGAGTTCACCTGCACCATGCGTGGCAGTCGTTCCACTTACCAAGATGCGGTCACCCACGCGAACCGCGCGGCTGTATCCGGCAAGCGGTTCCCACATGCTGCTAGAATCAAGGCGCAAGCGACCAGTTTTTCCTGGTATGGGCAAGGCCGTATAAACTTTGGGGAAACTGGCGAGATGATGGCTGAGGTCGCCTGAGGCCGTTAGATACGGTGGCCGGCGATATTCATCGCCACAATCCCCGGGGATTGCGGCCGCGTGGGTTGTCGCCGCATCAATCATGGCGTGATCTTCTGCATCAAGCGCAAAACTGAAAACCTTGAGATTGTCTTCCCGGTGCTCACGTTCGCCCAACCTTGCACCAATGATGACGCCCGCCACCGCGTTTTGCTCCAGCACCCAGCTAGTGGCAACGTTACCCATAGAGACATCATGCTTGTCTGCGATTTTTGCCAATGCGGCTAAAATGTTCTGAAAAACGTCCCAGCCTCCAATCTGATCGACAAAGCGCAGATACTTCATCGTGCTCCAATCAGTAACTTCATTTTCCGCCGGTTTAAGTTTGTTGAACCATTTCTCTGTCAGTAAGCCACCAGCCAATGTCCCGTAAGCGAGCAAGCGAACTCCGGACTCATTACAAAATGAACTCATTTCACCGGCAGCGCGGCGGTCGAGGAGAGAGAAACAAACCTGGTTAGTAACTACGGCGATGCCATGGTGATGCAGCAGACGCAGGTGGTCCGTATCGAAATTGGTGGTGCCGAGGTGACCGATAGCTCCTTCCTGCTGCAGAACAGCAAGCTCCTTCATGGCATCAATCCAGCCTGGATGCTGAAAGGTCCACCAGTGCAACTGCATCAGATCAATCTTGGATGTTTGCAAACGCTTCAGCGCTCGCGTCACGGCGACACGCACAACGTCCCTTGTCATTGGACCAGGAGCTGGGCACCATTTGGTGAAAACGGCTGTGCGCACTGGTTGACTTTTATGAGCTGAAAGAAGTGCTTTAAAGCGACCAGCAATATCTTCTGCGCTGCCATAGTGATCAGCCATATCGAAGGTATCAAAGCCCTCCTGTGCATAGGCAACCATGTCGCGTGCAAGCGAGTCAAGATCCAGATTACGTCCGTCTTTCTCCATATCTGCAATTTGCCAAAGTCCTGTCACCAGGCGGCTGATTTCCAAGTTTGGCGCGAGCAATATGCGGTCGGGTTTCTGACTCATGATGCTGTCCTATGCGAAAAAAGAGAGACGCCACCGCGAGGCAGCGTGTCCCACTATCGATTGCTTTGGCAATCAGTTGCCGATTTTTGCTTTGATTGCATCTACGTCGGCGGTGGTCATTTCGCCCACTGTGGTTACTTCGCCCTTTTGAATCCGCCATAGGCGGAAAGGCCCGGTAATGTCACCATACTGATCGAAAGACACAGGTCCGATCACCCCTTCATATTTGATCGGCTTGCCATCTTTGATCAGCTTCAAAGCCTTCGCAAACTCATCCTTGCCCGCGTGAATAACTTCACCCTTTGGGTCGAGAACCTTGTTAATCGCCTCCTTGATTGCCGTGGAATCGGTTTTACCGGCTTGCGCAATGGCGAGACCAACGATGGCACCAGCATCGTAAGAACGATCAGCCGCCGGATTGGACGGTTCAATGCCTGAAAACGCCTTGTAGTTCTTCATGAAATATTCCGTGGAAGCTGTAGGGCTGGTGCCGGAGGAGGTGCCATAGGCATCTTCGAGATATTTCGCGCCAACACTGGTAATAAAGTCGGGGCTATTCATACCGTCGTTGAGCAGAAACTTTGGCGTGCCACCTTGTGAAATCCACTGGCGGGCGATAGTTGCGCCATCAACGGGGTAGCTGATGAGATAGAGACCATCGGGAGTTCCGGCCATGGCAGCAGTCACTTCAGCCTGGTAGCTGGGTTGCTTTTCATTGTAAGGTGTGACCGAGATGATTTCTCCACCCAGGGCCTTGTAAGCTTGCGAAAATTCCTTCACCATGTTCACGCCGAAATCATTGTTGACGTGAATGACCGCGAGCTTCTTAAATCCCTGGTCGAGCGCATATTTTGCAGCTGCAACACCTTGCAGCGCATCCGAGGTGATGGTGCGAAAAAACACACCGTTCGTTTTGCCGTCACGGCCAAGGGCTGTGAGAGTTGGTGAAGAGGAGGCCGGAGATACCTGCACGACTTTGGCCGGCCCTGTCACCGATGTCAGAATTGGGATTGATACGGAGGAAATAATGCCACCGATAATTACTGGAACCTTTTTTATCTGCACAAGCTGCGTTGCCATATCAACCGCAACGTTGCCCTGGCTCTGTGAGTCACGTGTATCAGTCAACAGCTTGCAACCATCTCCTACACCGCCCGCATCATTGATATCGCGGAACGCCATTTCCACGGATTTGGCACCGGCTTGACCATATTCCCCTGCCGGACCCGTCAACTCCATAACCAAGCCAATCGTGATATCACAGTCAGCTGCCCGGCTGATGCCAGAGGCAGCTACCAAGGCCGCTAAGGCCGACACCGTCAATGCGAAACGTTTCATGATCAACTCCCTCAACTCCCCCATGCGGGGGAACGATTACCCTGTTCTTTATTCGGCATTCTGCATCCAGGTTTCGTGCAAGTGCCGCCAGACGACGCCACAAGGCGCTTTCGCCTCAGCCTCGAAAAGGGCTGTCGATAGTCGTCGGGACGTCTTCCCATCACGATACTGTTGTTCAACATACTGAATCAAGACAGAATTTTTATGCTCCCATAACGATCGGATATTTGAGATCGCGATACTGAAATCAGATGACGCTTTGGCTCTTTCAATTGCCAGGAGAACGTCGGCGCGGTCATGGTTTTTGCCATCAGGTGTCACCATCTCAAAATGTGCCGAAAAGGCTGCAGCACACCTGCTAAGATCATGGGACCGGCCGCAAAACAGCTCCACAAATACCGCATGCAGCTCTTCAATCTCACGTGCCGCGGCAGCGCCTATCCGTGTCATATTGCCGGCTCGTTCAGGTTATACTTCATGATGGAGCCATGGCGTCCGTTGCGGTCCCGCTCCAACGTGAACGTGTCACCGTCGGGGCCATGGCGTTGTGCAACGACGGAATTTATATCTCTGAGATCAACCGCCGTTAGCTGCAACTTCATAATCTTCAGATTTGCGGCAAGGTGGTTGCGGTTTCGGGCGCCAACAATGACCGCGCCCACGCGCGGACGATCCAAAATGGCGCGGCTTGCAACAGTTGCCACGTCAGTTCCGTGCCGATCGGCGATTTTCCGCAGCGTGCGTAATAATTGCTGGAAAAGCGCCCAACCCCCGAAATCATCGATGATGAGCTTGTATTTCGTAAGTGAACGGTTTTCGAAGGGGGGAACCGGTTCGTCTCGGCCGAGCCACTGGTCACTCAGAAAGCCGCCCGCCACCGAACCATAGCAAAGAAGATACATGTTATTATTTTGGCAACGATCTATTAATCCATGCCGTGGTCTGTCATCAAGCAACGAGTATTGCACTTGCATGGAAGCAAGGGGTATTCCTGCATCGAGCAGTTCAGCGGTGTGCGGCGTGTCAAAATTGGTTGCGCCCAGCAGATTGATCTTGCCTTCGTCCTGAAGTTCCTTCAGCCAAAGCGCTGCCTGAATACTTCCCCGAATATTGTAGTCCCACCAATGAAATTGCACGAGATCGAGACGCTCCGTTCGCAATCGTCGAAGTGACTGGTCAATTGCATTGCGCACATGGGCCTTGGTGATGACAGGAAGGGTCTGGAGATTGGGCACAAATTTTGTATGCACCTTAACATTTTTTAGAGCATCAGCGCCCCGATTGCGAGCGAATGCCGTGCGGAATTCACCGATAAGATCCTCGACGCCTGTGTAAATGTCGGCGCAGTCAAATGTAAAAATGCCAGCTTCACAAAATGCCGTGAGATCAGCCACCGCAATTTTGCTGTCTACCGTGCCATGGCCACCTGCAAGTTGCCAGCCTCCGCGGATCACGCGCGATATCGTGTAGCCGGGACGAAGCTCAAAAATTTCCGCAGATGTCAAGATTATGCATCCATTCTGGGGGCGACAGCTGTGGTCTCCGAATGCCTGAAACGCCGTTTGCCGAGCCTCGTAATACGCAACCGACTCGGGCAATTGGGGTCTGGACAGGCAACTTCGGCATCCGTTGACATCCAATCATGTGGATGTGTTACGCGTTGCTTGGCGGCAAGCAAAGGCAGTACCGAAGACAATGAATAAATTGAAATTCCTTGCCCCTGTGGCAGATAAAGCATTTCACCGTGTAGCTCAAAATAGTCACCAATCTTGGCGCCACAATAGAGCCTGGCGCCTTCGGGCGCCACAACCTCGACCTTGAGATCGTAGAGTTCAAAACTGTCGTCCGGGCGGGTTGTCATAATGAAAATCTCCGTTGCTAGAAAGACTGGCGATAAACCATGGCTGATGATAACAGCAGTGTAACTTGAAGGGGAAGGGGTATGCTTGAAGTCCGGTCTATGCTGAAGCGCTTTGGTGGGGCCACCGTAGTGGACAACGCGTCATTGAGCGTTGCAGCCGGGGGCATCGTTGGGCTCATCGGACCAAATGGGGCAGGCAAAACCACACTCTTTAACCTGATTACCGGCAGTATTGCCCCGACCAGCGGGAAGATATTTCTCAATGGGACTGAAATACACGCAGAACGTTCGCACTGCCGCATCAAGCTTGGGCTCGGCCGGACATTTCAAATACCACGCCCTTTCAGCGAAATGACAATTCTGGATAACATGCTGACTGCAGCGCAAGCACAGTCGGGCGAACGCATGTTTGCTGCCTGGTTCATGCCTGGCCGCGTTGCTCGTGAGGAACGTATCAACATAGAAAGGGCAATGGCTTGGCTCGAATTTCTCGGGCTAGCCCGTTTGGCGAAGGAACCAGCACGCGTTCTCTCGGGCGGTCAGCGCAAGCTTTTAGAATTGGGGCGAGTGTTGATGGCAGACCCCAGCGTCATTTTGCTGGACGAACCAGGAGCTGGTGTTAACCCCACTCTCCTTGATGCAATTATAGAGCGTATCAGCGAAATCAATCGCCGAGGAGTTACGTTTTTTATCATTGAGCACAATATGGATTTGGTCGCTCGCCTGTGTCGGCATGTGTACGTAATGTCGGCGGGCCGGATGATTTTCAATGGCACGCCCGATGAAGTCATCAACGAACCGGCAGTCATCGAAACCTATCTTGGCGCCGGCACACAATGACCCGCGCGTTGCTTGATGTTGAGGCACTCGAGGCCGGATATGAACCGGGCGCTTCAATTGTCCGGGGCATCAGTTTGAAGGTGATGGCCGGCGAGATTGTTGCCGTACTAGGTCCCAACGGGGCTGGGAAGTCGACACTCATCAAGGCAATCGCCGGTTTAGTTGCAAAGTTTTCTGGCAGCGTGACGCTCGACGGTACAGACATCACGACAGCAAAGGTGCATGAGCTGGCGCGCCGGGGGTTGGGGTTCGTTCCGCAAACTGAAAATGTATTCACGCTCATGTCGATTGCCGACAATTTGCGCTTAGCTGCCGACGTTCTGCCCAAAGCTAGCAGGTCCGGGCAGATTGATGCCATGTTTGAATTGTTTCCGGATTTGGCGCGGCAGCGAAAACTGGCAGCGGGCCGCCTGTCTGGCGGCCAGCGTCAGATGCTGGCCGTGGCAAGGGCCCTTCTTGCCAAACCGCGCATCCTCATGCTCGACGAGGCGTCGGCAGGCCTGTCTCCGAGACTCGTGGGCCAGGTATTCGCAAAATTGGCTGAGATCAGAGCGAAGGGCATTACAATCCTGTTGGTGGAGCAGAATGCGAAAGCGGCTCTGTCTCTGGCCGACCGGGCCCTAATTCTTGTGGAAGGCATGGTCGCTCATGAAGGGCCAGCTGAAGCAATTGCGTCCGATCCTTCAATTGGTAGGCTTTATCTCGGTGCCAGACGGCTGGAGGGTACCGCGTGAATCTGCAATTTTTGGCTGATGGCATAGTCATGGGCTCACTTATTGGGCTTGGTGCGGTTGGTGTTACGCTGAGCTATTCAATCCTGCGCTTCGCCAACTTCGCCCACGGCGAGTTTATTGCCTGGGGCACCTACATGACGCTGATCCTGGCCGCTGCAATAGGCACGCTATTTGGCGGCCATACAGGAACCATAGGTCCCTTGTCTTTCGGTTGGCCGTTGCTTGCTGCGGGCACGGCTGCCGCGGCCCTTACAGGTGGTTTGGCCATAGCTTTGGATTATGTGCTCTTTTCAAAATTGCGAAGCAAGGGCAATGCCATCGTGATGGTGATGGCAAGTTTTGGCGCTTCAATGGCACTTCGAAGTTTATTGGAGTTTGTTTTTACATCGAGGCCGGCTTATTTTACCCGCGACATACAGATGGCCATTCCCGTGGGGCTTGGTATCAGGCTCACGCCAGATCAGTTTTTTTTGATTTTTCTCACTATGATAATTGTCATTGGCGTGGACCGCTTTCTCGCCTCGACCTCCACTGGCCGGGGCATGCGTGCCGTGTCTGAAAATCCCACTCTGGCGCGTGTTGCCGGTGTTGATGTCGAACGCGTCATTCGTGCGACATGGATCATTGCAGGCATTCTGGCAACCGTTTCAGGCATGATGCTTGGCGTGATCGTTCAAATCCGGCCCTTTATGGGTTTTGACCTTCTCCTGCCGCTGTTTGCAGCAGCGATTCTTGGGAGCATAGGGAGCATGCCGGGAGCTGTGCTTGGCGGACTGATCGTTGGTGTTGCCGAAGCGGCAGCCGTACAAGTTATTGGTGCAGATTATCGTGCGGCAGTGGCATTTCTGATTTTGATTGCAGTTCTGCTTGTAAAGCCTTCAGGACTCTTTGGAGTTCGCGAATGATACTTGATCTCATCACCTATGGAGCGTTCTTCCTGGTCACCGCTCTGAGCTACGGCATCATTTGCCTTGGGCTCAATCTGCAATGGGGGCAAACGGGTCTTTTCAATGTGGGCGTGGCTGGGTTTGTCGCAATCGGTGCCTATACGTCAGCCCTTCTTACGACTCCTGACGTAGGGGAACGGTTTGGCGGATTTGGCCTGCCGATCTGGATGGGTTGGATGTCGGCCGCTTTCGTTTCAGGCCTGGCAGCGGCAATAATTGGTGCCATCACGCTTAGACTTCGCGCCGATTATCTCGCAATCACAACGTTCGGCGTTGCCATAACCATTCATCTTGTGGTTCTCAATGCAACGACCATCACCGGCGGCCCGTTCGGCATAGGGTTTATTCCCAGGCCTTTTGGTGGCCTCCAGGAGCAGTCGTTGCTTTTCAATCTTGCCAATCTTTCGCTGGTTTCCGGTGTTACTGCAGGTGTCTACTTTGCGCTCGAAAGATTGATCCATAGTCCGTGGGGACGTGTGCTGCGGGCGATTCGAGAGGATGAGGGGGCGGCCACAACCCTCGGCAAGAATGCCAATGTCTTTCGGTTGCAGGCTTTTGTCCTCGGAAGTGCTTTCATGGGGTTTGCCGGTGCCATTCAGGCTCACTTCATTGGCTTCATCGCTCCTGAGAATTATCTTTCAGCCATTACCTTTCAAGTCTGGGCCATGCTCATCATTGGCGGATCCGGAAATAATCGCGGTGCACTACTGGGAGCAATCTTAGTTTGGGCACTGTGGAGCATAACGGGGGCCGCACTCGGCGCGATCGTACCCGCGGAACACCAGGCCCGCGCTGCTGCTCTGCAGATTGTTTTTATCGGGATCGGTCTTGCTGCTATCCTAGTCATTCGCCCACGCGGACTTCTTGGTGAGATGACGAAAGTTTCGCGGGTCCTTAACGATTGAACTGTCAAGTGGGCAAACAGGAGACGTTTGGGCGTATGTGGAATGTAGTTCTTAAATGTACAAAAAAGTAGTGTTTATTGTACACGGCGAATGACGCGACCAAACCTATCCAATTTAAGGCATTCTTGTTCCTGCGTTTTCGACGGGTTTTCTATACGGTTTAAATTGCGCCGCACAGCCCCTCATCAAGTCAGCTATCGACCCAAAACCGACTGACCTCCGTCTTGGCAATTTGTCAGCTTTTGACCCAAAGCGGACATCAGCGCGGCTTCAATCAACCCGCGAGAATGGATAATTCCAACCGTCGAGAAGCATAATATATTCGTTTTCTTTGGCTTTCGTCCCGCCCGGATTGCGCAGAACGTCACTGCAGAAAAACGTTGATGACCATACCAGGCAGAGTTGGTTATCTTTCACGTGAGCGCTGCCGCTGCCGACCGACCAGTCGCCATAGGCCATGGCCGAACTGCCATCCGCCGAAATGAAAGCCCCGTGTTCCGAGGGGCCGTGCTCGCTCCAGCCATGCACACGATGGCCGAAGACGAGGGCATCAATCTCAGCACCTGTCAGCCGTTGCCCATCAAACGACTTGTCTTTGAAATCATATGGTATCTTGATCTTGCCAAGGCCTTGGAGCAGCCGGGGCCGCTCGGGAGCTTTGAATAATATCTCTTGGTCATCTCCCCGAAACAGCGCCATCACGAAGGGAAGTCCTCCCGCCTTGATGCGCGCCGCACTGAAGGCTGCCACCAGCGCATTGGCCTCTGCTAGCTTGCCGCTCCGGGCTTTGGCGGACGCCAGATAGAGCCGCAGCAATGGCAGGTCCCCGTTCAACTGCAACACTTCTTCGAACGTCTTGATGGCCTCTGGCAGCCGGTCTTGTGCAAACAGGGCCAACCCCTTGTAGAACACGAAGACAGCCGGGTAGTGTGGATCGAACTGCATGGCTTTGGCAATCTGCTTTTCTGCTTCCGTGGGACGGCCAGCCCAGATCAAAGCATAGGCTTGGTCAGCATAGTTCCAGGAATCGCTGGGTTCGAGTTCTATTGCAGCGGCAAACTCCTTGAGTGCGTCGTCATACCAGCCTCGCTCACGCGAGATATTGCCTGCCACCTGATGCGAAGTCGATGTCGGGCGGACCATGGCGAGTTTGAGATAGCGCTGCGCGGTTCTGAAGGCACGGTCCGTTGAGATCCCCAGACTCCCGGTCCATTTCTGGTCGTAGCTGCGGAAATACACCATGGCGAGAGCAGCGTGGGCGCGTCCGTAGTCCGGATCCAATTCTGTTGCCCTCTCGAAATGGGGAATCGCCTTCTTGTAATCCTCCGGCGTTGTTTTCTGATAGTGTTCCCATCCACGCAGAAATGCCTCGTAGGCTGCTGGAACTGTCGTGTCGCGCTGGCCCAGCCCAGTCTGTTCGACGCCCGTCAGTTGCACGGCCAACGCGCTGACCACGGCTTTGGTCACCCGGTCTTGCAGTGCGAAAATATCCGCATACACGCCATCGTAGCGTTCGGCCCATTGCTGGGAACCGGTTGTGCCGTCGATCAGTTGCACATTGATCCGCACCTGCCCGTCGGCCCGCCGGACACTGCCTTCGAGCACATAGCGGACACCCAGTTCACGCGCCACCACACGCGCATCGGCCGCCTTGCCCCTGTAGGCAAATGAGGAATTCCGCGCAATCACGAAGACGCCGGACAGGCGCGAGATATCTGTCAACAGATCTTCTGCAATGCCGTCAGCGAAGAACGCCTGTTGTGGATCATCACTGAGATTTTCAAAGGGAAGGACCGCGATCGACTGGCGCTGAACCGACGCCGGTGGCGGGCGGTTGAACCACAGCAAGCCTGCGCCAATTGCCAATGCAACTGCGGTTGCAACCGCAAACGCCGTCCACGACTTCGCGGCACGACTGGTCTCCTCCTGCGCGCCAGGCTCGAAAACATAACCACGCTTGGGCACCGTCTTGATGATTGCGTGCCTGTCATCACCCAGGGCCTTGCGGATTTCGGTTACGCACTGCACCAGGCTGTCATCAGTCACCGCAATGTTGGGCCACACGGCGGACATGATTTCGTCCCTAGAGACAAGAACGCCCGGTTTTGCCGCCAGCAGCCGCAGGATCGCCAGCGACTGCGGACGGAGCGCGACTGCGCCAGTCGTGCCATTAGACACCGTTCCCCGCGTCAGATCAGCCACACGGCCATTGACATGGATGGTGGTGGAGCCAACCGCCGTCATCTTCAAACTCCAAGCCTGAGTCACGCAAGACTACGTCACCGCAACGGCGTCAGCAAGCGGCCTGATCCAGCGGGATTCGCCGGGATTTTCGGGTTTTTTTCGCGGCAATTCGGCTCATGTTCGGGACTTTTCGGGTGCGCGCCTGCCAGCATGGTCCGCACTGGTGAAGAGGCAAACCACCGGCACAAAGACACTTCAGGAGGAAACAATGAAACATTTTTCGGCACTCGCGATCGCCACACTGCTGCTGGCCGGCGGGGCGCAGGCTGAGCCGACCCGGGCATTGCATGGCCTGTTTTGCAATACAGAAGCCCAGGCACGGGACGTTCTAAAGCACTTTGGTTCAAGCATGTCACTTCTAGGGGCTGTCGCCAAAATCAATGAAGGAGCGGTCAACTGTGTGGTGGCAGACCGCATCCAGTATGTCGTTTCACAGCCACTAATCATCGATACGATTACCCAACATGGCTTCAAGCTCACCATATATGAGGCAAGCCTTGTCGGCATTCTCATTGGCGGAAATACCCGTCCGATTGCACCCCCATTGCGCACGTTCTTCGTGTTGGACAAGCGGCTCGGCGGAGTGCCGACGCTCAGCGGCACGTGAGACCACCCGCACATGGGCAAAGAGCACGCAGCGGAAATGGAAAGTTTGAATACGGTATGTTGAAGCAATTTGCAGCGTTGCCGGCCATGGCCCTCTTTTGGGCGATCCTTGCCCTACCAGGCACGGCGATAGGACAGTCCATTACGAATTCTACCCAACAGGTTGTGCGCCTCAATCCCAAGAGGGATCCCGGCAACCCCGCCTACACGGTTGCCGACTGTTTCGCCATCGAACACTGCCTGTGGTGGCTCACGCAAACCGTACAGCAGGCTGGCGGCAACCCGGGTCTTCTAGCGGGCGCGACACAGGAGCCGCAGCCCGACGTGTCAGGTGATCAGAGCGTTTACCGCTTCGAAGCTCCGGCGGGCGAAAGCTTC
>DATLDM010000042.1:0-58391 GCA_035525875.1 Aestuariivirga sp. | reverse complement strand
CGTTGAGTAATTAATTGCTGAAGCCTGGGTCCCGGCTTTCGCCGGGATGACGGGAAAGGGGTGTGTCGTCGCAGGAGTAGCGTTCACCTCCGCCGTCTGGCCTCGCGGGCGGCGCGGCGCGCTTCGATTTCGGCGTTGGAGGAGATTTCTCCCGCCGCTTGCGCTGCCGCCGAGGGGGCGGCCGTCATTTCGCGGAACTTGTTTGTCCAGAATTTGCAGTGGCGGTCGGTGCCGTTCAAGACATTGGCGCCGTAGATGGCGTGCATGTCCTCGTCGTGCAGCGGGTTCATGATGGCCGAGGTCATGCCGTGGCTTGCCGCCATGGCCAGGAAATAGCCGGTGAGCGCGCGGCGGTTCGGCATGCCGAAGGAGACGTTGGAGGCCCCGCAGGTGGTGTTGACCTTCAACTCTTCGCGCAGGCGCCGGACCAGGCGGAACACCTGCTGGCCCGCCGTGCCCATGGCGCCAATCGGCATGACGAGGGGATCAACCACAATGTCATGCGGCTTGATGCCGAAGTCGGCGGCCCGTTCCACAATCTTCTTGGCCACCGCAAAACGCACATCCGGATCTTCCGAAATGCCCGTCTCATCATTGGAAATGGCAACCACCGGCACATTGTATTTCGCAATGAGCGGCAGAATGGCTTCAAGCTTTTCTTCTTCGCCAGTAACCGAGTTCACCAGCGGCCGGCCCTTGGCGGTTTCCAGACCAACCTTCAGCGCCGAGGTCACCGATGAGTCGATGCAGAGCGGCAAGTCGACCAGCGACTGCACGATCTCCAGCGTCTGCTTCATCAGCGGGGGTTCGGTCTCGTTGGGGTTCACCGCGGTGACACCAGCGTTGATGTCGAGGATGTGCGCACCCGCCGCCACCTGGGCCAGGGCGTCCCGGATCACCGTTTCAAAATTGCCGGCCTGCATCTCGGCCGCCAGCTTCTTGCGGCCGGTGGGATTGATGCGCTCGCCGATCACCGTGAAGGGCCGGTCAAAGCCGATGATGTGCTGGCGCGTGGCGGAAGCAACGAGGGTGTGGGTCATGACGAGAGTTTGCCTCCATTGGCAATGAGGGTTTTGAGCCGGTCCTTGTCGTAGGTGGCTTCTATATCAGATTTGGCCTTTTCCACTTCGGAAACGAGATCGTCGCCCACCGGAATGGGCTCGGCCCGCCGCCAATCGGCGAGGTAGGCATCCGTATCGGTGGCGCCGCCCCGCATGGCGGCCATGTCGATGGCTTCCATGAAACGGTTGTCGAGCATGCGTTTTTCTTCCTTGCGGCCAAGCTTGACCGCCACTTGGGAAGGAATATCGCGCCAGTAGGTGATGATGAGATTGGCCATGGTGGAATGCCTTATGCCCCGGTTCAAAAGCGGCGAATAGCCCAAAAACGACGCCTAGCCAATAACACCCGAATCTTTGAGCCTGGTGATTTCAGTAACGGTTAATCCCAGCACCTGGCCCAGAATAGAATTCGTCCCATCCCCCAGTTTTGGTGGGGCTTTTTCGTATTCAACCGGGGTCTGTGAAAACAGGATCGGGTTGGCAACGCCCGGCACCTGAACTCCGTCTTCGCGCGTAAGGCCGATCTGCAGTCCGCGCGCCAGAACCTGGGGATCGGCGAACATCTGGGCAATGGTGTTGATCGGGCCGCAAGGCACCGCTGCCGCTTCCAGGGCCGCGACCCAGGCGGCTGTTGTGCGGATTTTCATGGGAACCGCGAGCAGGGGGGCGAGGTCATTCCGGTTCTCAACCCGCTTGCGATTGCTGTTGAAGCGTTCGTCACTAGCGAGTTCGGCCACGCCGATGATGGCGCAGTATTCCTTGAACTGCCGGTCGGTGCCCACCGCGATGATGATATAGCCATCCGCCGTTTCAAAGGTCTGGTAGGGCACGATATTGGGATGCGCGTTTCCGAGTCTGCCCGGCACCTTGCCCCCCACCAGATAGTTCGACGCCTGGTTGGCCAGCACCGCGACCTGCGAATCAAGCAGCGCCAGATCGAGATACTGTCCTTCGCCCGTACGTTCCCGGTGGAAGAGGGCGGCGGTGATGCCGATGACCGCATGAAGGCCGGTAAAGATATCGGCATAGGCCACGCCGCTTTTCATCGGCGGGCCATCCGGCTCGCCGGTGATCGACATGCTGCCCGCCATGCCCTGGATCATGAAATCATAGCCCGCCCTCTGGGCATAGGGCCCGTCCTGGCCGAAACCCGTGATCGAGCAGTATATGAGCTTCGGGTTGACCGTTTTGAGGCTGTCATAATCCAGCCCGTATTTCTTCAGGCCGCCCACCTTGAAATTTTCGATCACCACATCGCACTTTGCCGCCAGCGTCCGGATAAGCTTCTGGCCCTCGACACTTGCCATGTCGATGCACACGGAAGTTTTGCCGCGGTTGGCGGAGAGGAAATAGGCGGCATCGCCGCGCGAGCCATCTGAGTTTTTCAGGAAGGGCGGTCCCCAGCCCCGCGTGTCGTCGCCTTCGCCGGGCTTTTCGATCTTGATCACTTCGGCGCCGAAATCCGCCAGCATCTGGGTGGCCCAAGGCCCCGCCAGAACCCGGGTGAGGTCCAGCACGCGAATGTTGGAAAGGGGTCCGGCCATCTACATCTGCTCCACTGCACGCCACAACTCATCATCCACGGCCACGCCATCGCGCGCCGCAATTTCCAGTTTTTCATTATAGGGATTCTTGTGGCGCTCGCCACCCAGCGCAAAAGCCGGGTCGACCGGACAGCCGATACCGATGTTGGCCTCAACCGCCAGCGGCACCAGATACAAGCCATGCCGCACATTGCGCAGAAACACCCGGCCATGCTTGGCAACATGGGCAGCAATTGCCGGCCCGAGGAAAACGCAGGAGACATTCTCCAGGTCCAGTCCCATCGCATCGGGAATTAGGTTAACCGGGCGCCGCTCATCGCCCCGCGCCTCCAGAAGCAGCTTGAGCCCGGGATAACCACAAGCCTCCAGCCAGGCGCAATTCCGGGCCGCCATCGCAGGTTCGGGGATGATCCGGGTGGCCGAATTTACGATTTGGTCGAGGCTTACGCGCATGGGTTAACCCCTTAACACCTCGGGCGCGATTGCGACAGGATTCCGACCCTATTTCATGGGGCCAGCCACTTTCCGGCCATAAGTCCAGCGCCATATGCCCATTGCCAGAATGTTACGTCATTGTCATACTATCCTGAAATGACAACAGAGGCCGGAAAACCGGACGTGGCATTTTGAGGAAACAATGCGGGGCATTCCGCCCGGCAGTCAGAGGACAGTCAGCATGAAAAAATTAACTTCTACCCAGGAAACATTACGCGCTGCGATGCTCTCGCGCCGCTCGCTGATCAAGGCCAGCGCCGCCTTGGGCGCGGTAGGTTTTGCCAGCCCGCTGTACGTGAAAAACGCTTTTTCATCTTCCGGCGAGCTCAATCTGCTCATGTGGTCGGACGAATATCCTGACCCCGTGATCCCGAATTTTGAGAAGGCCTCGGGCATCAAGGTCAATCAGACGCCATTCTCCCAGAACGAAGAGCAGATCAACAAGCTGCAGGCCACAGGCGGCGAAGGCTTTGACATCTGTTCGCCGACAATCAACCGGGCCCCGCAGTATAAGGATCTCAACGTCCTGGCCCCGTTTGATACCAATAAACTGACCAATGTAAGCAACATCCTGCCATCCATGATGGATGGTTCCAACGCGCTCTGGAAATGGGAAGACGGTCTATATTATTTGCCGCACTGCTGGGGTTCCGAGGCGATCTCCTATCGCACCGACCTTTACAAGGGCGATCCGGCTCAACTGAGCTACGGCTCGCTCTGGGACGAGGAAGTGAAGGGCCACGTGCAAGGCCGTCCGCACTCGTATCTGCTCAGCATCGGCCTGTGGTGGGATGGCACTGGCAAGATGCCGTCGAACCGCATGCATGACGGCTACAAGGACGAGGACAGCTTCAAGAAGATCTGGGATCCAATCCTTGCCTTCGCCATCGAGCATAAGGCTTGGGTCAAGCAGTTCTGGGATTCTGCCGATAACACGAAGTCGGGCCTGATGGAGAACGACGTGTGGATCGGCCTGACCTGGGATGGCCCGCCGCTGTCGCTCAAGAAGGACGGCAAGCCAGTCAACTACACCGCGCCGAAGGAAGGCGCCATTGCCTGGGTTGACGGCGTGTCGCTGATGAAGTCCGCCAAGAATGTAGACCAGGTCTATGCCTTCCTGAACTACCTGCATACGCCGGAAGTGTCAGCTGCCATTGCCGAAGGCTCGGGTTACAACCCCGTCGTCACCGGCGCGGACGCCTTGCTTTCCGACGTTGCCAAGAAGAACTTCCAGGAAGCCTTCCCTGGCGATGCACTCAAGAACCTGTGGCCTTGGCCCGTGGAACCGGCATGGTATGCCGAAATCCGCAGCCAGTACGCCGACAAGTTCAAGGCTGCCTAATTTTATCACTTTCAACAACATAATCAGCCCCGGAGAAATCCGGGGCTGATTTTTTCGGGATTCGTTTTATGTCCACTTGAACTCAGGGGCAGTTCGGTAGACAGTACGGAAAAAGCGGGACACAAGAGCTCGCGTGAGGCACAGGGGATATTGGCGCGATGAGTTCAGGTGTTGAGCTTGACCATATTACGGTAAAATTTGGCAACTTCACCGCAGTGAAGGATGCAACGCTGGATATCAAGGGCGGGGAGTTCTTCTCTTTTCTTGGACCTTCGGGTTGCGGCAAGACCACCATCCTGCGGACGGTTTCGGGCTTTCTTGATCCGTCCTCCGGCGTGGTGCGCATTGGCGGCGAAGACATGGCGGGCATCGGCCCGAACAAGCGCCCCACCGCGCTGATCTTTCAAAACCTGGCGCTTTTCCCGCTCATGACCGTGTCGGAGAACATTACCTATGGCCTGCGCGTGCGCGGCGTCGACAAGGGCGCGCGGATGAAGCGGGCCGATGAACTTCTCGATCTCATCGCCCTGCCGGATCAGGGCAAGAAATTGGTCAGTGAATTGTCCGGCGGCCAGAAACAGCGTGTGGCCATTGCCCGCGCCCTTGCGGTGGAGCCCAAGGTCTTGCTGCTCGATGAGCCGCTCTCGGCGCTTGATCTGAAACTGCGCCAGCACATGCGCAACGAATTGCGCGAAATCCAGAAGCGGGTTGGCATCACCTTCATCTACATCACCCATGACCAGGGCGAGGCGCTGACCATGTCGGATCGGGTGGCCGTCATGAGTGACGGTGAGATCCTGCAAATTGCCGATGGCAAAACCATCTATGATTCGCCGGCCACATCCTTCGTGGCGTCCTTCGTTGGCGAGAATAATCCCTTGCCCGGCCGTGTCACCAAAGTTGGCAAGACTGGCGCCGTGCTAAAGACGGCCTTCGGCGAATTGCGGGGCGGAAATCCGCAAGGGTTGAAGGTGGGCGACAATGCCATTCTTTTTGTCCGTCCCGAATCCATTTCACTCGGCAAGGGTGCCGCCGATGCCACCATTACCTCGCAGGTCTTGAACGTCGCCTTCGAAGGCAATGCCAGCCATATCTTCATGAAGGGTGCTGGCAAAAAGGACCTGTCGGTGACTGTTGGCCGTCATGGCGGTGCGGAGATTCCCGCCAAAGGTGCCAAGGCTGCCGTGAGCTACGACCCCGGTTACGCCGTGGTTCTGCCGGAAGGGAAGATGGCCCGTGAGTAGGTACTTCATCTTTCTGGTTCCGCTGGCGGTCATCGCCGGCTTCTGGCTGCTCTCGCGCCAGGAAGCAAAACTGGCCCATGATCCCACCCATAAGAGCTTTTTCGAACGCAACGGCACGGTTCTTGGCATTGTATTCATAAGCCTCGTGACATTCTGGATGCTGTTTCTCGTGGTGCTGCCCTACCTTTACATGGTGCAGGAGAGCTTCCATCCGCGCCTGCCGCCGATGAAGCGCGGCGGGCCGGAAGATTTTCTGACGATCCAACAGTATAAGTCGTTCTTCGTGGAGCCGACGGGCGGAGCCTGGAACACCAACCACATGCTGGCGTTCATTTTCTCCATTCTGACATCGGTTTTTGTGACCGTTATCAATTTCGCCATCTGCTACCCGCTGGCCTACTACATGGCCCAGGCAGGCTCCATCCAGAAAGTGCGTTTGCTGATGCTGGGCCTCATCGTGCCCTATTGGGTCAATGAAATCCTGCGCGCCTTCTCCTTGCGGCTGCTGCTGGCCTCCAAGGGCCTGATCAATCAGACCCTGATGGGGATCGGCATCATCGATACGCCGATTGACTTTCTCGGCACCAATTCGGGCCTCTATATCGGCCTGTCCTATGCCTACCTGCTGGTCATGGTTTTCCCGCTCTACAACGCAATCGAAAGCCTCGACAAAAACCAGATCGAGGCGGCCCGTGACCTTGGCGCCCCCTGGTGGAAAATCCACCGGGATGTTGTCATCCCCTATGCCAAGCCGGGCATCGCTTCCGGCTGCACCATGGTGTTCATGCTGTCTGCCGGCTCGCTGGCTGCACCCCAGTTCCTCGGCGGGCCAAACACCCTTTGGTTCACCTCCATCGTCTATGACTTCTTCTTCCAGGCCTTTAACTGGCCACGGGGCGCTGCTTACGCCTTCATCCTGCTGACCGCCTGCATCATCTTCGTGATGGCCATGCTCAAGCTGTTCAAGGTGGGTCTCGGGGAGGCCATCCGATGAGCTCCAAACTTGTCATGAGGGGAATGATCGGATTCTACGTGTTTCTTTTCTTTGCCTATCTCTTCGGCCCCTTGATCGTGATGAGCATTACGGCATTCAACTCGCCAAGCTATCCCCAGGCCTATCCCTTTGAAACTTTCACGCTTGAGTGGTTTGTGAAGCTGTGGAATCACCGCGCCATGATGGACGGCATCAAGAATTCCATCATCATCGGCTTGGGCGTAGTTGCCATTTCGGTTCCCGTGGGCCTCGCAGCGGCAATCATGATGGGGCAGATCTACCACCGCGCCCGCAGCGTGTTTTATCTGGTAACAGTTTCACCGGTGCTGACGCCCGGCGTGATCATCGGCATTTCCACGGTGATCTTCTGGAAGGATATGATGGGCCTCACGGATTTCACCAAGGCCTATTTCTACAAGGGCATCATCCTGGCGATTTTCGGCCAGGCCAGCTTCGTTGCCGCCTATTGCCTGCTCATCATCATGGCGCGCCTGCAGCGCTTTGACCGCTCGCAGGAAGAGGCGGCTTTGGATTTGGGCGCGAGCTTCCCGCAGGTCTTCTGGCATATCCTCGTGCCGTTCCTGAAACCCGCACTTGTTTCAGCCTCGGTAATTGCCTTCCTGTCGTCGTTCGAAAACTACAACACCACAACCTTTGCGATCCTTGCGGACAAGACCCTTGTCACGGTTCTGGCCGGTGAAGTGCGCCAGGGCACGACGCCGGCCCTATCGGCTCTGGCCGTGGTCATCATCGGACTGTCACTAATCGGGGCCATTCTTTATGAGGTCGCCAAGCGCCGGGAAGAGGCCGCCGCCCAGCGGATGCAGGAGCGGGCCCGCCTGGCCGAGCGCGGCGAGATCATTGGTGCAAAAACGGTATTGGCGTGAAAATAAAAAGTCTTGAGACCTTCTGCAACCAGTATATCGGGTTTGTGCGGGTCACCACTGATGACGGAAGCCAGGGCTGGGGTCAGGTTTCCACCTATAACGCCGACATCACCTGTGACATTTTCCATCGCCAAGTGGCCAAATGGAGTCTCGGTGCCGACGCGCTCGATATCGATGCCCTCGTCACGCTGATCCCCGAGCGCGAGCATAAATTCCCCGGCTCCTATCTCATGCGGGCCATCACCGGGCTTGATACGGCCCTGTGGGACCTGCGCGGCAAGCTGGAAAAGAAAAGCGTGTGCGAACTGCTGGGCGGCAAGCCACGGTCCTTTCCGGTCTATGCCTCAAGCATGAAGCGCGGGGAAATCACGCCCGAAGCGGAAGCCGAGCGCCTGTCGCGCCTGCGCGATGAGCACGGCTACACCGCCTTCAAATTCCGCGTCGGCAAGGAATGCGGCCATGACGAAGACGAATGGCCGGGGCGCACCGATGCCATTGTTCCCATGATCCGCAAGGCCTTGGGAGACAAGGCCACTTTGCTGGTAGATGCCAACAGCAGCTACACGCCCAAAAAGGCCATCGAAATCGGCAAGTTCCTGGAACAGCACGGCGTTGTGCACTTCGAGGAGCCATGCCCCTATTGGGAATATGGCTGGACCAAGCAGGTGACCGACGCGCTGTCACTGGATGTGACGGGCGGCGAACAGGATTGCGACCTGGCCCTGTGGAATTTTGCCATGGAGATGCGCTGTGTTGACGTGGCCCAGCCCGACATCTGCTATCTCGGCGGGCTCTCCCGCACCCTGAAGGTCGTTGAAATGGCCAAGAAGGCCGGCCTGCCCGTAACACCCCATGCCGCCAACATGTCGATGGTGACGGTGTTCACCCTGCACATGATGGGGGCCATTTCCAACGCCGGGCCCTATGTCGAATTCTCCATCGAGGGCAACGACTACTATCCCTGGCAGGAGGATTTTTACAGGCCGGCCCTCGTCGCCCGTGACGGCAAAGTGCAAATTCCGGAAGGCCCCGGCTGGGGCGTGGAGATCAATCCGCAATGGCTTGACAAGGCCAAGTACCAGAAGTCGGAACTTTAGCTCCAATTGCCCCGTTCTGCATCTGGCGCCATTTCCGCCGGCGCGCGGTTCATGAAAGCATCGGAATGAACCGTGATCTGGGAGCCATTGAGATAAACCACCGAATACATCGCCGGCTCATCGCTGTAGATCGTGGAAACCGAACCGTCGACCAGGGGCAGCTGGTGGTTAAGGCCGGGCAGCGCCGAATAGGATATGCCACGCCATTGCCCGCTGATGGTCCGGTGGGCATGGCCGAAGAAGATATGGCGCACATTGTGGCCCTTAAGCAGGTCGCCAAATCCATCGCCGTCCTCAAGCGGAATCAAATCCATCAAGGGATGATGAATCTTGAACGGCGGATGGTGCATGAAAATGAAAACCGGCGCGCCATTTGCTTTCGCTAGTGCCGCCCTTAGCCAAGTGCGCCGTGGCTCGTCATAAAGACCCGCGGAAGAGGGGCCGCCTTTCAAGGTATCCAGGAACAGGAAGTGTTGCCCGTTTCGGATGAGGCTGTGTTGCACAAATCCGTTTTCAAAGGGACCATTAAAGACCTTCAGGAAGGTGGCGCGATCATCATGGTTGCCAAGCATCAGATGAACCGGAAGGGGAAATTTCTTCAGGCGCTCCTGCAGCGCGCGGTAGCTTTCGGCCTCTCCCCGCTCCGTGAGATCGCCTGATATGGCGCAAAACTCCGCATCAGCATGATACTTCATGATATCAGCAAGGCACTGGTCGAAGCGTGGAAAGGGATCAAAGCCCCAGAGCTTATGGCCGGGGGGTACAAGGTGAAGGTCGGTGATATGGATGAATTTCATCAGGTCTTCTTTGCTTCATTTCTCAAGCGCGAGCCGCGCAGCAATCCGGCCGCATCGACGATGGGGTAGCCCGCCGAAACGATGTGTGAATTGATCCGGTGCAGGTCGCGGATCATGTCGACGTAAAGCGCGCTGCGCCGCAGCGCCCCGCGCTTGGTCTGTTTGTCACTCTTGAAATGCTGGTCCAACACCGTGTTCTCAAGCTTGCGGAAGGCATCTTTCTGCGCGATCAGCCGTTTGGCACCTTCAAGATCAGCCGAGCTCAGCACACCCGTGGCGAGGCGGATATTGTCATGGATGATCAGGCAGAGATCATCCAGAGCCGCCTGTTCCTCGATGCTGAATTCTATGTTTTCCTTGGCCTTTGCCTTGATACGGTCCGCCAGATTGAGCTGGATTATATCGCCCGAATGTTCGAGATTGCTGACGTAGAGGGTGATTTCCAAAGCCCGTCTTGCCTCTTCCGAGGAAAGCTGGGTTTGCGTGAGATCGACGAGATAGGACTGGATGGCGCTTTGGAAAGTGTTGAGCCGCTCATCCAGTGGCTTGAGCAGCTTGAGGGTTTCCGTGCTTTTCATACGCAGCGCCGATAGGGCCGTTTCAAACATCCGGTTGAGCACCTCGCTCATGCGCACTGTTTCGAGCAGCGCATTGGAGAGCGCAATGGAAGGCGAGTCCAGGGATTTGACGTCGAGATAACGCGGTGCGGCAAGCTGGTCCGCATCAAGCTTCACATCGGGCACAAGCTTGATGACCTGCTTTTCAACCAGTTTGGTGAGGGGCAGGAAGAACAGGCCAATCGCCAGGTTGAGCGCGGCGTGAAAGGCCAGTGCCACGGCGACGGCATCAAAGGGGAGGAGCGCGGCCCATCCGGCAATGCGCTGAATGAAAGCCAGGCCGATAAGGGCCGCAATGCTCCGGCACATCAGGTTGGCAACGGGAAGCCGCCGCCCAGCAGGTGGCAAGGTAAGTGTGGACGATATGGCGGGGAGCCCGCCGCCGAGATTGAGGCCCAGGATGAAGGCGAGTGCCCCGCCCAGTTCGAGGCTGCCATTGGCCACAAAGGAGGCGATCAGCAGGATCACGGCAAGGGTTGAGTGAAATGCCCAGGCGAGGATTGCCCCGGTTATAAAAGCGAGCAGGGGTTCCTGGCCGATGGCCGTCAGCAAAGCGTGGAAGAGGCTCGCCTCGCGCAACGGCGCCGTTGCCACCGAGATGAGGTGGAGCGACATCAGCATCAGCCCAAGGCCGATCATGATGCGCCCGATATTGTGCGGCCGGAACTCGCGCGACACGCTGAAGGTGACATAGCCGGCAAAAATCAGGATGGGTGAGGCCCAAATAGCGAAGGAACTTCCCGAAGCAAAAAGAGCCGAAACGATGGCGGAACCCACGTCAGCCCCAAGGAGCACGGCCAGCCCCAGCGACGTGCCAATGGCCCCGCTCGCGGCAATGCCTGCCACAATCAGCGTTGTTGCCGTGCCGCTGCCCAATATGGCCGTTGCCATGGCTCCCGAAAGAAACGCCGAGGCGCGGTTTCCGAGGCGAACCTCAATGAAATGCTTCAGGCGGTCGCCCCAGGCCCGCAGTACTCCCGTGCGCACCATGCGCACCCCCCAGAGAAGGAGGGCGACACCGCCGAGCAGATTGATGATAACGAGCGTGCCTGGATTCAATTTACGTCAACTTGGCCATGGCAAAGACCACGTCTTCACATTGGTGAAGAACTTCATGGCTTCCATAACCCCTTCCTTCACACCATTACCCGAGTCTTTGATCCCGCCAAAGGGCGACATTTCAATACGGTAACCCGGCACTTCCCAGATGTTAACCGTACCCACATTGAGGCCCTCGATGAAGCGGGTAATCCGGCTGAGGTCATTGGTGCAGACGCCCGAGGAAAGCCCAAATGGCGTGGAATTGGAAATGCGGATCACCTCGGCGTCATCGTCCGGAACCCGGACGATGGGGATGATGGGCCCGAAGGTTTCCTCGAAAACCAGCTCGGAGGTATGCGGCACGAAATCCACCGTGATGGGCGGCAGCACCGCCCCCTTGCGGCCCGGATTGTAGAGGATTTTGGCCCCTTGCTCGGCGGCCTTGTGAACCCGGGCTTCAAAGACCTTGGCGGCCTCTTCATGCACCACGCAGCCCAAATCCGTGGTGGGGTCCATGGGATCGCCAAACTTGATCTTCTTGGCCTTCTCCAGAACCAGCGCCACGAACCTGTCGGCAATCCGGTTCTGCACCAGAATGCGCTTTACCGCCGTGCAGCGCTGGCCGGAATTTTTGGTGGACCCGGCCACCGCCAGTTCCGCCGCCTTGTCGAGATCGCTGTCGCTGAGGTCGTTCAGTATGATCAGCGGATCATTGCCGCCAAGCTCCAGGGCCGCCCGCTTGTAACCTGCCTTGGCCGCAATGAGCTTTCCCACCCGCACCCCGCCGGTAAAGGTAATGACCGCAATATGGGGATTGGTCACCATCTCATCGCCGATGTCATCGGGCCAGCCGGTGACCACCTGGAACATCTCCGGCGGCAGGCCCGCGTCATAAAGAATATCGGCCAGCGCCAGCGCCGTAAGCGGTGTGAGCTCCGTGGGCTTGCACACGACGCAGTTATTCGTGGCAATGGCAGGTGCGATCTTGTGCGACACCATGTTGAGCGGATGGTTGAACGGCGTGATCGCCGAGATCACCCCCACCGGATCGCGCTTGGTGAATATCTTGCGCGACTTGCCTTGCGGTGTGAGATCGCAGGAAAAAATCTGCCCGTCATCGAAAATGCAGAGCTGGGCCGCCAGCGAGAACACGTCATAGGCGCGCCCGCATTCGTAAACCGAATCCTTCATGGAAATTCCGAGCTCAAGCGTGAGGACATTTGCAAGGGCATCCCGGCGCTGGCGTATGAGCTCCGCCGTCTTGAACAAAATCTGCTGGCGCTCATAGCGCGTGAGCTTCGGTTTGAAGCCCGCCGCGATTTCAAAAGCCCGCGCCGCATGTTCGGCCCGGCCCGCCGGAACCGTCCCGATGATTTCATTGGTGAAAGGATAATGCACCGGCACAACGCCATCTGCCGAAACCTTCTTGCCGCCAATGCGCATGCTTTCGGTGATGACGGTGCGGGTCATGTCAGGCCTCGATAATGCAGTTGCAGCCGATGAAGAAGGCATCGAAATTGCGCAAGGGTTTCGGCAGGTTTTGGGTTTTGCGGTTCACGATAACCGGAATGGCTTGCTCGGTAAGGCCGCCATGCGAACGCAGCGGCTCATTCAACCCGGAAAGGTCATGCCGCGCACGGCTGGTGCCGATCACTTTCGATCCCGTGCTCCCGCCCGATACTACGATGATGTCGCCCATACGGTCTTCCGGCAGTTCAAACCTCGCGCAGCCCTGTTGCCGGTCAAGGACCACATCAATGCCGGGTTGTTTTGCAATGAATGCCGACGCTTGCTCAACCGAAATCCCTTTGACATAGACCGTTGCAAAAGAACCCAGCGCGCCGTGGTGCTGCACATAAGGATCAGTGATCGGTAAAATAACTTTTGTCGTGCCTGCGCCAAAGCTCTTGTCCAAGGCGTCCTGCAGGTAAATCACATCGGGCTCGCCGCTGGGCAAATGCTTGGCCTTCATGCCGTGATCGGCCACGATCACCACGATGGCCCCTTGCGCATCAAGCCGCCCGAGATAGCCATCCATCATCTTGTAGAAGCTGTTGGCCCCCTTTGCGCCCGGCGCATATTTGTGCTGCACATAGTCGGTGGTGGAGAGATACATGAGATCGGGCTTCATCGACGCCAGCAGCTTGACCCCCGCCGCGAATACAAATTCGGAAAGCTCCGCCGAATAAACTTCCGGCACGGCCATCCCCACCATCTCGCAAACGCCGTCAATGCCATTGTCATTCAAGGTTGCCCTGTCGGCATGTTCCGAAGAAAACGCGACGGCGGTTCCATCAAAAACCAGGCCCTTGCCGAGCAGCAGGCGCAGCTTGTCCTTGGCCGTGACCACGGCGATCTTGGCGCCCGCCTTCTGGAATTTTTCGAAAATGGTGGGCGCCCGCAGCCATTTGGGATCATTCATCATTGTCTCAAGCCCGGTGACGGGATCAATGAGATAGTTTCCGCAGATGCCGTGAACCGCCGGCGGCGCGCCGGTGACGATCGAAAGATTATTGGGATTGGTAAAGCTTGGGATCACGCAAAGCCCGCGGGTGTTTTCACCCTTGGCCATCATCTTCTTCAGGTTTGGCATCAGCCCTTCGGCCATGGCCATTTCCATATAATCCGGCTCGCTGCCGTCGCAGCAGATGACCACCAGCGGAGCCTGGGGCCAGCGGTAGTCACGGCCGTTTACCGCAAGGGATTTACTACCCGATTTCATCGCGTTAGCGGGGCGAAATCCTTCACCCCCATCTCGCCCACCACATCCCGGATGGCCTCAAGGGCACCGGCAATGACGCGCTCATCAATCTGGCCAATAGTGCCGATGCGGAAACTTGGGCGCTTGGTCAGCTTTCCCGGATAGATGGTGAAACCACGCACCCGCAAGGCCTCGTAGAACTGCTCAAAATGAAAATTGGGGTCGCGCGGGGTGAGAAAGGTCTGAATGATCGGCCCGGCCAAACCCTCCTGCAGCAGTGTTGAAAATCCCATCTCGGTCATGCCGGCGACAAGCGCCTTGGCATTGCGGGCGTAACGCGCCCCGCGCCCCTCGACGCCGCCTTGCTGTTCATGCTCCCGCAAGGCCTGATCGAAGGCAACCAGCGCATGGGTCGGCGGGGTGAAGCGGAATTGCCCATTGGTCTCAAGGCCGTGCCACTGCTCGAACAGGTCAAGCACGATGGAATGGCACGCCCCCGCCGAGGCTTCCAGCAGGTCGCGCTTCACCACCACGTAGGAAAAACCGGGAACCCCTTCCAGGCATTTGTTCGAGGAGGAAACCATCACATCAATGTTTTGCCCCACCATGTGGAGCGGCAACGCCCCGAACGAGGACATGGCATCCACCATGAAGACCTTGTCATGCAGCTTGACCGCTTGCCCAATCTCTTCGATTGGGTTCACGATGCCCGATGTGGTTTCACAATGCGCCATCCAGACGTGGCTGATGCTCTTGTCCGCATCCAGCATGGTGACAACTTCTTCAACCGTTGGAACCGTGCTGTCGCCCTTGTCGATTTTCAGATAGGGCCTCCCGATGCGCTCCAGGATCTGCGCCGCCCGGTCGCCATAGGCGCCATTGGCAACCACCAGGGTCTTGCGCCGCTTGTCCGGGCACAGGCTGCCAAGCGCCGCCTCAATCGCAAAGGTGCCGGACCCCTGCATGATGACGCATTCATAGCGCCCGTCGCAATTGGCCAGTTGCAGAATGCGCTTGCGGATATCGCCGACGATTTTCCGGAACTCCACATCGCGCGAGCCCCAATCGGCCAGCATGGCCAGCTTTACCGTGCGAGACGTCGTCAGCGGGCCGGGGGTGAGCAGGTAGGGCATGTCCTCCTGGCCTTCGGGCCCAGGAAAAGGCGGCTTGTGGGGTGGCGTCTTCGCATTCATTCGGGGGCTCCGTATCAGCCGGTTACCTTAAGCATTGGCCATCATTGCGCAAGCAGATCAAGCACCAGACCTAACTGAGTCTGGCGGCCAGAACCACGTCAATGTTCTGCCGGTGAATGGCCTCATAGGGCTCGAAGAGATTGACCCATCCCGCCTCAAGCGGGCCGGTGATGATGTCGCGCAGAAGCTTGCCGCGCAATTCCGGCTCGGCCACACAGCGCTTCAGCATGCGGATATATTGCTGGTTGGCGCGAATGAAGGTTTTTTCATAGCCGCCAAGGGCGATGATCTCCGGATCGCCATGATTTGGCAAAATCCGCTCCGGATTCAGCGCCCAAAGCCGGTCCAGGTCGGCAAGGTGAATGTCAAAATTTTCCGGCTCGCCCACATAAGTCACCGTATCTTCCAGCGTATCGCCAGCCAATAATATGCGTTCGGAAGCCAGCCAGAGAACCGTGGCGTCGTCGCTGTGAATATTTGCTTCAATCAATTCTATGGTGAGCTTGCCTACCTGCAAGTGCATGCGCCCTTCAAAGGTCTGGGATGGCAGGATGAGCGGCTTGATGACCGGCGGCCCGGAAGACTCGCCGCTTTCGATTGCGGCTTTGCGCTGTGTGAGATGATCCAGGGTGCGCTTGTTCGAAATGATCCTGCAATCGGCAAAAGCCGCGGTTCCCGCCACATGGTCGAGATGCCAGTGGCTCAGCACCACCGTGAAATTCTTCACGCCCGCCTCGGCGAGTGTTTTGCGTATGAAAGCGGCATGTTCAACCGAGATATGCGTGTCATAGACCAGTGCGTCTTCGCGATCGACAACGGCATAGCTGGCGATTCCCAGAGAGAGCGCCCCGTCATCCACCCAGTTCTCGCCTTCCGCAAATCGGTAGCCTTCAATCCGGCCATCGTAGAAGGCATAAATATTCGGGGCAGGGCGCAGAACCCGCAAGTGGACTGTCATCGGCGTTCTCTCGTTCAGGTGGAGCAGCCTTATGGCAGAAAAAACCCGTCTGGCAAACCGGCCCGAATACTGCGATAACTGCCGTTTTGGCCACTCAGGGGAAACAACAATGACATTCGGCTATGGTCTTTTAGCTCTCATCGTCGCAATAGCAGGCTATCTGGTTTACGCCTATAATGCCCTCGTCAGTAACAAGAACCTCGTGGCCGAAGGCTGGAGCGGCATTGACGTGCAACTGCGCCGCCGCGCCGATCTCATTCCGAATCTCATTGAAACCGTGAAGGGCTACGCCGCCCATGAGGACAAGCTGTTTCGCGATATCGCCGATTTACGGGCCAAGAGCATTGCCGGCGGTTCGGTGGGTGAGCAATCGGCCGTCGGGCAGGCCATGACGGCCGCCCTTGGCAAACTATTCGCCGTGGCCGAGGCCTACCCGGAATTGAAGGCGGACGCAAACTTCCGCGATTTGCAGGACAAGCTTGCCGCCACCGAAGATGAAATCCAGCTTTCGCGCCGCTACTACAATGGCGCCGTGCGCAATCTCAACACCATGATCCAGTCCTTCCCCAGCAACTTCGTCGCCAATTTCTTCAAGTTCACGCCCGCCGAATTTTTCGAAATAGGTGATGCGGCGGCGCGCGAAGTGCCAAAAGTCGATTTCAAGAAATAGGCAAGGGCCATGCGCGCCTTCCTCTTTGCGCTCGTAGCGCTCGTCATTCTTAATTCCGCGGTTCAGGCGGAAGAGCGTATTGAACAATTCACCAGTGACGCCCGGGTGAATGTCGATGGCTCCGTTGACGTGACGGAGACCATTTCGGTCAACGCGGAATCCCGCCAGATCCGGCGCGGCATTTTTCGCGATTTCCCAACGACCTATACGGACCGGCATGGCTTGCGCGTGGTTGTCGGCTTCGAGGTGATCTCGGTGAAGCGCGACCGGCAGCCGGAACCCTATGCTATCGAAGGCCTCTCCAATGGCAAGCGCATTCGCATCGGAAGTGCCGACGTTTTTCTCGATCCCGGCATTCATGTCTACGAAATCCAGTACCGGACCACGCGCCAGCTTGGATTTTTTGCCGACTATGATGAGCTCTACTGGAATGTCACCGGTAACGGTTGGACTTTCCCCATTCTGGCGACTACCGCGGTCGTGCGGCTTCCTCCGGGTGCCAGAATCCTGCAGAATGCAGCCTATACGGGATATCAGGGTGAAAATGGCCGCGACTTCAAGGTGTTCAACGCCAGCGGGAATGAGTATCGCGCCGTAGCCACCCGTAATTTTGCCCCGGGCGAAGGGATGACCGTGGCCGTGGCTTGGCAAAAAGGCATCGTTGCGGCCCCCAGCCAGGCCCAGAAGTATTCCTGGTTCGTGCGTGACAACGCCGGCCTCATGGGCCTTGCGGCAACGCTTCTCGGCGCTGCGCTGTTTTTCTATTTTGCCTGGGCGAAAGTGGGGCGCGATCCGCCATCGGGCGTTATCGTTCCGCTATTCAGGCCGCCACAGGCCCTTGGTCCCGCCGGTTCCCGTTTCATCTGGAAGCAGCGTTATGATCAAAAGGCTTTTGCCGCAGCACTGGTGGGGCTGGCGGTCAAGGGGCGCTTGAAAATCGCCGACGATGACGGTGATTTCAAAATCACCAAGCTGGCGGGACCGGGAACTGCCCTGACATCGGCGGAAAGCGCACTATTCGATTCAACGCCGTCCGGCACCACCGAACTGGAAAATTCCAATCACGCCGCAATCGGCATGATGAAGAGATCTCTGGAAAATGCCTTGACGCGGGAATTCGAAGGCTCGGTTTTTGTCCGCAACATCGGCTGGTTCTGGGCCGGCGCCGTGCTGTCAATTGCTGGCCTGGTGATTTCCGCCCTGTTGCTCCCTGAGAGCGATGGTTTTGTGGGGCTTTTTGCGGCGGGCTGGTCGGGCATCTGGTGGGGCGTGATACTTACCATTGCTTGGAGCTCCATCAGAGGCGTCATCAGCAGCCATGGCGTGCTTGCGAAAATCGGCTCGGCCGCCTCCCTGTTGTTTCTGATTCCCTTTGGCATCGCAGGCGTGGCAGTTCCCATCTTTGTGATTTTCTCGGAGTCGCTGTCACCGGGCATCGTGATGCTTGTCGGCACCGCAATCGGCCTCGGTATCATGAATATCGTATTTTACAATCTATTGAGCGCGCCAACTATTTCCGGCCGGCGGGTTCTCGATCAGCTCGAAGGTTTTCGCATGTATATGAAAACCGCCGAAGAGGAGCGCCTGAAGATATTGAACCCGCCGGAAAAGACGCCTGAGCTGTTTGAACGCTACCTGCCCTATGCCTTGGCGCTCGATTGCGAAAATGAGTGGAACGCCAAGTTCACGGCGGTGCTGGCCGCCGCTGCCTTGGCGGGAGCCACGGCCCCAATATGGTATTCCGGTAGCAACTGGAATTCCGGCAACATGGGCGGTTTCACCGAAAGCCTTGGGTCCGGCCTAGCGACAAGCGCTGCCTCCGCCGCACAGGCTCCGGGATCAAGCTCAAGTTCCGGCGGCGGCTTTTCCGGCGGCGGCGGTTCATCAGGCGGCGGTGGGGGCGGAGGTGGTGGCGGTGGTTGGTAGACCTAGTTTGCTTCCAGTTCTTCCTTCAGCATTTCAAGTTCCAGCCACTGTTCCTCCGCCTGGGTTATTTCCGCCTTGGCTTTCTGGTGGCGCGTCATGGCTTTTTCAAAGCCCTTGGGATCCCGTGCAAAAAGCCCCGCGTCGGCAAGTTTCGTTTCAAGCCTGGCGATCTCGTCGTGCAGGGAAGCCATCTTGGCCGGCAGCGTTTCAAGCGCATGCTTGTCCTTGAATGTGAGTTTGCGCCGGGCCTGCGGCTTTGCCGGTTGCACAGTTGAAACGGAGCGTTCGCTCACCGTAACTTTCAGTGCGCGCTCATTCACGCCAGCACCACGCTGGGCCACCATGTCCGAATAGCCGCCTGCATATTCCGTCCATTTCCCGTCACCCTCGAACATCAGGATGGAGGTGGCCACGCGATCGAGAAAATCGCGGTCATGGCTCACCAGCAAAATCGTTCCCTGATAGTCGCCAAGCATCTCCTGCAGCAGATCGAGCGTTTCAAGATCGAGATCATTGGTGGGCTCGTCCAGCACCAGGAAATTCGAGGGCTTGGCCAGTTCCCGCGCCAGGATGAGCCGCGCCCGTTCCCCGCCGGACAGCACCGAAACCGGCGTCCGCGCCTGTTCCGGCCGAAACAGAAAATCCTTCATGTAACTCGCCACATGGCGCGTCTCGCCATTGATGGTCACCGATTGGCCACGGCCCGCCGTGATCACATCGGCCAGCAGCGTGTTGGGATCAAGGCTTTGGCGGCTTTGGTCGAGCGTCACCACTTGCAGGTTGGTGCCAAGCCGCACCGACCCGCCATCGGGCTCCATTTCCCCGGTGAGCATATTGATCAGCGTGGTTTTGCCGGCTCCATTAGGTCCCACGATTCCAAGCCTGTCACCCCGAAGCATCAACAAATCGAGATTCGAAACGATCGCCCGCTCGCCAAAGGATTTTGAAATTTTCTTGGCTTCGACAACCAGCCGGCCCGAAGCGTCTCCGCTCGATGCCGTTAGCCGCACATTGCCGAGATTGCCCACATGCTCGCGCCGCTCCTTGCGCAGCGTTGAAAGCAGGCCCACCCGGCGCATATTGCGCTTGCGTCGCGCCGTTACCCCATAGCGCATCCAGTGTTCTTCAGTCGCAATGCGCTGTGCCAGCTTCTGCTGCTCGATATCTTCCTGCTCCAGAACCTGGTCGCGCCAGGCCTCGAACTCCGAAAAGCCGCGATCCATTCTTTTCGATGCGCCGCGATCCAGCCATATCGTGCGGTTCGAAAGGGCTTCGAGGAAACGCCGGTCATGGCTGATCAGGATAAAGGCGGAGCGCGACGACTTGAGTTCATTTTCCAGCCACTCGATGACCGGCAGGTCCAGATGGTTCGTCGGTTCGTCAAGGAGTAAAATATCCGGATCAGGCGCAAGCGTCCGCGCCAGAGCTGCACGACGCATTTCACCGCCCGAAAGCGTTGCGGGTTTTTCATTTCCCGTCAGGCCTAACTCGTTGAGATAATGCTTGCAGCGGTAAGGATTGTCCGTAGGCCCAAGGCCTGCCTCGACATAATCCAGCACCGTTGAAAAATTTCCGAAATCCGGTTCCTGCGGCAGGTATCTCACGGTGGTTCCCGGCTGCAGCCAGCGCTCGCCGCCATCGGGCTCAACCAGCCCCGCCGCGATCTTCAAAAGCGTTGATTTGCCCGAGCCATTGCGCCCCACCAGACACATGCGCTCATCATCGGCCAGCATGAGCTCCGCCCCCTCCAGCACCGGCTTGCCGCCGAAGGTGAGGTGGATATCTTGCAGGTTGAGGAGGAGTCGGGCCATGGCAGAGGCGTGGTTAGCTGATTGTCGCTAGCCTCTCAAGTAAGCACTGATCTCCGCCGGGGCTGAGGGGGCAAAGAACTGTTTTGTCGGCAAAACATGGGCAATCCGGCCATTTTGCACGAAGGCGATCCGCGAAGCCGTATATTTGGCATCTTCCGGTTGATGCGTGACCATGAGAACCGTCAGCTTCCGCTCCTTTTGAATCTCCCGAATGAGATCGAGCATGTCGCGCCGCAGAGCCGGTCCCAGCGCCGTAAAGGGCTCGTCCAGCAGCAACACCGGCTTGTCCCGCACCAGGGCGCGGGCAATGGCGATGCGCTGCCTTTCACCACCGGATAATTCCGTTGGTTTGCGTGCTTTGAAATCCGAAAGCCCAACCCGCGCCAACGCCTCGTCAACGCGCTCGCGCTGTTGCGGATCAAGTTTCAGGTCCGGTGAAATCCCCAGCGCCACATTGGTCCGCACATCGAGATGGGCAAAACTGTTGTGATCCTGAAAGATCATGCTCACCGGGCGCTGGTCCGGCGCGACACCCGCCATATCAACCCCGGCAATCGAAATCCGCCCCGAGACGGGAAGGTCAAATCCGGCAATGAGCGCGAGCAGGGTGGATTTGCCGGCCCCGCTCGGCCCGATAATCCCCACAAGCTCGCCCTTCGCAACCTCCAGGTCAAAATTCATCACCATGTCTTCATAGCGAAAGCCGGCGTTCTCAAGCTTGATCATGGCTTTGGCTCCATCTCTGGGCGAGGGTTATCAGGGCAAAACAGAAAACCCCCAGCACCAGGGCCGTTCCCGCCGCATCATTCATCCGGTAGTTGCCCATCTGCCGGAAGATCAGCGCGGGCAGGGTGACGAGCCTGTCGCTGCCAAATAGCGTGATCGCCGAAAGATCACCGAGGGAAACAATCACCGCCATCAGGAACGCGAGGCCGAGCGGTTTGCGCAGGACAGGCAAATCAACGAGCCTAAGCCGCGCCAAGCCTCCTAATCCAAGACTTGAACAAAGCCTGTCATGCCGTTGAACCGAGTCGGTGATCGCCGGGTAAAGCGGCGACCAAACAAAGGGCAGCGCCATGAGGGCATTGAGGATAACAACCAGGAAAATCGCATAGCGGCTCATGTCGCCAAGAGGGCTGAGGGTCACGAACCAGCCCGTGGCCAGAACGGCAGGCGGCATGATGAGGGACGCAAGGCAGGCGAGCGTGATAGCGGACTTCAGCAATGTGTGCGGCTGCCGCGCAGCCGTTCCCGCAAGCACCCATCCCAACGCAATGCTGAGACTCGCCGATGTGAGGCCAACCAGTAGGCTTGTGGCGGTTGCCCATAGCAATGATCCACCCAGACGAATGCTTCCAATGCCCGACAGGATGACACTGAGTATGGGTGGCACAACAATCAATATGGCAAAGGTGATTACCATGCTGTCCATGATCTTTGAGAGTCCCGATTTTCCGTCCCAGCGCCGTGTTCTTGCAAGTGTCGGTGGAACCACTTGAATCTCCCGTGCAAACTGGCCCGCGACAAGAACCAACAGGCCACAGGTCACGAGCTGTGCTAGGGCGAGGATGGAAGCCCGCGCCGGATCAAAATCCAGCCGCAGCGATTGATAGATGGCCACCTCAAGCGTAGTCGCTTGCGGGCCCCCGCCAAGGATAAGGACGACAGCAAAGATCGCGGTGCAGAGAAGAAAGATAAGACTGGCAATGCCCGTAAGAGCCGAAGCAAGCTGCGGCCATTCGATGAAACGGAATACCTGCCCGGTGGTGAAATTCAACTGTGCCGCAAGGCGAAAGTTTTCCGCCGGAATGGCTTCAAGCCGCGTGAGCATGAGACGCACCGCAAGCGGCATGTTGAAGAACACATGGGCCAGCAGAATCCCCGTCAGGCCATAGATGGAGAAAAGGCCGCCAAAGGGGCCGCTGTTGCCATAGACGCCGACAATCCCGAGAATGGCAACAATGGCGGGCAGGGCAAGCGGCACGGAAAAGATTTTGAGCAGAGCCTCACGTCCGAAGAACTGCCGCCGCGCCAAGGCAAGCGCCACGGGCAGGGCGATCACAACCGACAGCAGCGTTGAAAGAAACGCCTGCTTCAGTGTGAATGCCACGACACGCGGCAAATAGTCATCGAAATGGAATGCTTGCCCGAAGCCAAGCCAGAGCAGGGGCAGGAACCCAAGGGCAACCGCACTCAGAATGAATACGAGCGCAATTGCCAATGTGAGTTTCCCGAACATTATTTGCTCAGGGCATTCAGCCACTCATCCATCCAGGCGCGGCGGTTCTTGAAAACCTCGTCCGGTGAAAACAGCAGCGTCTTTGCAGGTACAACAAGTTTGCCAAAGGCCTCCGGCAACGCTGTGTCCGTGGCCCCCGCAGGCAGCATCCAGTTGGTGGTGGGGATGATATCCTGGAACGCCGGCGTCATCATGAAGCCCAGGAATTTCTGCGCCAGTGTCTTTTCCGGGGAGGCTTCAATCAGGCCAGCCACTTCAATCTGAAGGTAATGGCCTTCGCTGAAGGAAGCCGCTTGATAGCGCGCGGTATTTTCCGCCACCATGTGATAGGCGGGCGATGTCGTATAGGACAAAACCATCGGCGCCTCACCCTTGGTGAACAGGCCATAAGCCTCGCTCCAGCCCGGCGTAATCGTCAGGATGCGCGGCTGCAGTTTTTTCCATTGCTCCGCCGCCTTGTCGCCATAGACAGCTTTCATCCACAGAAGAAATCCCAACCCCGGCGTGGATGAACGCGGATCCTCCAGAACGATTTTCTGGCTGGAATCTCCGTTGACCAATTCGTCAAGACTCTTTGGCGGAGACGTCATTTTCTCCGTGTCATAAATCACCGCGAAATGCGCGTAGTCATAGGGCATGAAATAATCATCGGTCCAAGCCTCGGGCGTCTTGGCCAGCGCCTTGTCCACGCCATGCTTGCCGAACAATCCGGTCCCAACAGCTTCCGCTGTCAAGCTGGTATCAAGACCCAAAACGAGATCGGCCTTGGTATTGGCGCCTTCCAGTTTCAGCCGGTTAAGCACGGCAACCCCGTCACCCAGCCCCACCCATTCAATGCTGCAATCGCAGGTCTTTTCGAAAGCCTCTTTAACTTTGCCGCCCGGGCCCCACTCGGTGATGAAGCTTTCATAGGTGTAGATCGTCAACGTTTCTTTGGCCTGGGCCAAGGAAGCGAAAATGACGGAAGCGATAACTGTGCTGATAATCTTTAGCATAATACCTCCAATCAGTTTCGGATGGAGGCAGGGAACGAGGGGGATTCCAGGTTCCGCTCGCAATCCCTCCGCCGGCATAATCCGGATCAGGTTCAGCGGGTTGGAACCGAAGTTCCTCTCAGCCGCGCGCGGCACCCCGTTGAGAGCAAAAACAGACGTAAACTTAAGGGCGTGATCTTTCAAGCTGTTTTTGCTACATGGCTGGCATGTCCCGATTTGCCATCCTCCTCAGCGGCGGCCTTGCGGTCACGCCACGCCTGCACCGGCAAATCGCCGGGGCCCGCGTTATTGCCGCCGATAGCGGTATGAAACATGCCCGTGCCCTGGGGCTTGTGCCGGAGCTTTGGGTGGGGGATTTTGACTCCTCAAACGCGGAGCTCATGCGGGACTATGCCCTCGTGCCGCGCCAGACCCATCCCGCCGAAAAGGACGCGACCGATGGCGAAATCGCCGTGCGGGAAGCAATTCGGTTGGGCGCGAGCGAGATCATTTTAATCGGCGGCCTCGGAGGCGAAAGTGATCATGCTACCGCCAATCTGGGGCTGGCACTGCACTTGGCGAGATCCGGTTACAAATGCATCATTTCCAGTGGCAACGAAGAGGCCTATCCGCTCATCGCCGGAACTTATGAATTTGATTTTGGCCCGCAAAGCCGCCTCAGCATCGTGCCGTGGAGCGACATCACAGGGCTCAATCTCACCGGCGTGAAATGGCCGCTGAAGGACAAGGCGCTCACCCTTGGCACAAGCTTCACCATGTCGAATGTCGCCCTCGGTCCCGTGAAACTGTCCTTTGCTTCGGGCGTTGCCATCGCCATCGCCTATCCAACGAACACCGACTGACATGCAAGTTACAATCGAACATCTGAATTGGCGGGGCGAAGGCCTAGGCGACGGCCAGACTTTCCGCAATGTCCTCGCCGGCGAAACTGTGGACACGGCAACAGGTCAGGTTCTTCAATCTTCCCCGGAGCGCATCGAACCATTCTGCAAATACTATGTAAAATGCGGCGGCTGCCAGTTGCAGCATTGGCAACAGGTTCCTTACCGGGCCTGGAAACGCGGTCTCATCGCAACCGCTCTTGAAAAACGTGGGATCAACTTTCCCGTTGGCGACATCATCGATGCTCATGGGGCAGGGCGCCGGCGTGTGAGCTTGCATGTCAGGCGCGAGGGCGGCGTTGTGCTGGCGGGCTTCATGGCCGCCCGCAGTCACGATCTCATCGACATCGATCAGTGCCCCATCCTTGTTCCAGCACTTCTGAATGCAACCGATATTGCCCGCAAGCTGGGCGGCAAGCTCGGTGATTGCGATGTCTCAATCACGGCGGCAGACAACGGCCTTGATGTTTCAATTAAGGCAGAACGCAAAATCGCCGATGAACAAATGCCGAAGTTGGCAACCCTCGTTGGAGAGTTGAACCTCGCACGCCTGAACATCAATGGAAACATGGTCGCAACCCGCGCTGTGCCGGTTGTCTCAATCGGTAAAGCTCTTGTGCAAGTTCCGCTGGGATCATTTTTGCAAGCCACAAAAGCCGGCGAAGAAGCCTTGGCAAATCTGGTTCTCGCTTCATTGGGAAAATCAAAATCCGTCGCTGATCTCTTTTGCGGTGTCGGCCCCTTCGCCCTGCGCATTGCTGAACGGGCCAAGGTCACGGCCATCGATAGCGACAAGCCCGCCATTTCCAGCCTGACTCAGGCCGCGCGTCTCACTACCGGCCTCAAGCCGCTAAGCGCCGAAGTGCGCGATCTCATGCGCGAACCCCTGGTGGCTAATGAATTGAAAGAATTTGATGCCGTGGTCTTTGACCCGCCCCGCGCCGGAGCCGAGGCGCAGGCCAGGCAATTGGCAAAATCAAATGTGAAAACCATTGTCGCAGTCTCCTGCGACCCCGCGAGTTTTGCCCGGGATGCGGAAATCCTGGTGGGCGGCGGCTACAAGCTGAAGGCCCTCACCGCCGTCGATCAGTTCAAATGGACCTCCCACGTCGAGATCGTGGGAACCTTCAGCCGTTAGTCCTTGGCGCGTTCCACATAGGAGCCATCGGCGGTTTCAACTACGATGCGGGTGCCGGAAACAATATGCGGCGGAACCAGCGTGCGCACGCCATTGGAGAGCAGGGCTGGCTTGAACGAAGAAGAGGCCGTCTGGTTCTTGATTGCCGGTTCCGTTTCCATGATTTCCAAAGTCACCCGCTGCGGCAGTTCGATGGAAATCGGCGCGCCGTTGAAAAGTGCTATCTGGCATTCCATGCCTTCCTGCAAAAACGGCGCGGCATCGCCCACCATATCGGCATGCAAGCTGATTTGCTCGAAACTTTCCGGATTCATGAACACATACATATCGCCATCCTTGTAGAGATAGCTGTGAGTCACGGTTTCCACGAAGGCGCGTTCCATCGCGTCCGTGGTCTTGTAGCGCACCACGGTTTTGACTCCGTCCGAAATGCGCCGCATGTCGATGGTGGTCGTGGGCGTGCCCTTGCCGGGATGCATGCTTTCGGATTTGAGGACGACGTAAAGCTTGCCGTCCTCATGCTCGATGACATTGCCCTTGCGGACGCCGCTTGCGATAACCTTGACCACTGTGTGAAACTTTCATGAATTGCTGATTTGAGTTGGCGGGGGTATTAGCAGCACGCGGAGATTAAGCCAACCCCTGCAAGGATAGCATGTAAATGCCGTGGTTTTCGCCCGAAAGGCACAAGGACAGAAGGCCCTTCCTGCTGGCGCGGAACCGCATTGTGGCCGGCATCCGCCAATGGTTCGACGAACGGGGGTTTCTGGAGGTGGATTGCGCCGCCCTGCAAGTCTCGCCCGGCAATGAAACTCATCTCCACGCCTTTGCTACTGACCTGATACAGCCCGATGGCAGCCATGAGCGCCGCTATCTCCACACCTCGCCGGAGTTTGCCTGCAAGAAACTGCTGGGCGCCGGGGAAACCCGGATTTTCAACTTGGGCCACGTCTACCGGAACCGCGAGCGCACGCTCACCCATTCCCCCGAATTTACCATGTTGGAATGGTACCGCGCCAATGAGCCCTATGCCGCCATTATAGAGGATTGTCTTGCCCTTGTGAGGCTAGCCGCAGTCATTTCGGAGACGAAACAGTTTAACTGGCGTCGCCGAAAGGCTGATCCCTTTGCTGAGGCCCAATGGCTCAGTGTTGCTTGGGCCTTTAAAAAATATGCAAGTGTTGACGTTTTGTCGACCCTCAATGGAAATGAATCAGATCGCAATGCCCTTGCCAAGCAGTGCCCTGTGCATTTCACCGACAAGGATTCCTGGTCCGATATTTTCAGCCGCATTCTGGTTGAGAAGGTGGAGCCCAATCTCGGCAATGGCGCGGTTACAGTGCTTTATGAATACCCGGCCGTCGAAGCGGCCTTGGCCCGCGTCTGCGCCCATGACCCCCGGATCTCAGAACGTTTCGAGCTTTATGCTTGCGGCGTCGAGCTCGCCAATGGCTTCGGCGAACTCATTGATCCAGTTGAACAGCGCCGCCGTTTCGAAGCCGAAATGAATTTAAAGGAACAGCTTTATAGCGAGCGCTACCCGATAGATGAGGAATTGCTTCAGGCCCTTCACCTCATGCCGCCAGCCTCCGGCGTCGCCCTCGGACTGGACCGCCTGATCCTGCTGGCAACCGGAGCAACACGCATTGATCAGGTGCTGTGGACGCCGGTGAGCTAGCAAGTACTATTCAAATTCTCATCATGACCGGACTTGATCCGGTCATCTTCTTTTGGCTGATGCGGAGATGGCCGTGTCAAGCACGGCCATGATGAGAAGAGGGGAGTATTATTTATCCTAATCCCTTCGCTGTCAAAACTTGCTTGATGCTCTTCGCCATCTTGTCCACCATCTCGGTCAACTCGGCGTCGGTTGAATTATAGGGTGGGGCCAAAATGATCACGTCGCCGTTGATGCCATCGACATTGCCGCCCACCGGATAGCAGATCAGGCCATTGGCCAAGGCTTGCTGGCGGACATGCATGAAAAGTTTCAGGGAGCCGTCGAAAGGCTTCTTGGTCTTCCGGTCGGCCACCAGTTCCGTGGCGATGAAATGGCCACGTCCCCTGATGTCGCCAATCGCTTCCACACCGGACAGCGCCTCAGTGATCATCTTCTTGAGCTTCGGTTCATTGGCGCGAACCTTGGCAATGAGTCCGTTCCGCGCCACGATTTTCTGAACCGCAACGGCGGCAGCACAACAGGCCGTGTGCCCGGTGAATGTGTGGCCCGTCATCGGCGCGCCGTGCACCCGCATGATCGGTTCCGCCACCCGGTCCGTGTAAATCGCAGCGCCGAGCGGCAGGTAACCCGCCGCAAGTCCCTTGGCTACCGACATGATATCCGGCTCCACGCCGTCGGTTTCCAAGGCCCGCCACGTGCCGCAGCGGCCCGCGCCGCACATCACTTCGTCGGCAATCATCAGCACACCATACTTGTCGCAAATCTCGCGCACCCGCTTGGCATAGCCCGCAGGGGCTGGAACGCAGCCGCCCGCCGCACCTACAACGGGTTCAAAAATAAACGCCGCGATCTTGTCAGGCCCCATCCGCAGAATTTCATCCTCGAGTTCCTCGGCGCAGGCTTCGCCCACATTGGCGGCAATGGGACGGTAGGCATTGGCCGGAGACAGCCGCGAAACATCCAGAAGCGAACCTTCAAAAGCCGCCTTCCGCTCAAGGAAGCCGGACACCGACAGGGCCCCCAGCGTATTGCCATGCCAGCTACGCTCGCGCGCGATAAAGCGGCGGCGGCTCATTTCGCCCCGCGCCGCATGATATTGCAGCGCCAGCTTCAGGCAGCTTTCAACCGCTTCCGAACCGCCGGTCACATAAACCAAATGCTTCAAAGTGCCGCCGCAAAGCCCACGGATAATCTCGGTCAATTCCTCCAGCGCATCGGTGGTGAAATTATAACGGTAGCCATGGGCAATGCGGTCCAACTGCAAATTGATGGCCTCATTCACTTCCGTGTTCGAATGCCCAATGCAATAGACCGCCGGCCCCCCCGAACCATCAATATACTGCTTGCCATCGACATCATGGAGATAGCTGCCCTTGGCCCAAACGACCTTGGGCAAAGCATTGGTTGCATGAATGTTGGCGGGCAGGGCTGACATGTCTGAATTCCATCTTGCAAAATTGGGCGGCTTCATGCGGTACTAGCAGAAACAAGGAAGAAGCCGCAAACCATGCTCACTGTTTTCGACGAAACGCAACGCCTCCATGCACCCAGCACATTCATCGTGTCGGGCAAACCCCAGCCCATTCCCGAAAAGCCGGAACGCATCGACATGCTGTTGCAGGGGGTGAACCAGATTGGCTCAAAACTGGTGGCACCGCCGGCAATCACCATGGAAACCGTGGCCCTGGTCCATGAGCAGCGCTACCTCACCTTCCTCGAAACCTTGCTAGAACGCTGGAGCCACATTCCCGATGCCAGTGAAATCCCGCTCCCCAATATCTATGCCATGGGAAGGGCAACCCTGGCCCCTGTTAGCTACCCCGAATCCGTGGTGGGGCAGGCGGGCTATCACCTGGGCGACGGGGCCTGCCCGGTAACCCCCACAACGCTGCAAGCGGCCCTGGCGAGTGCCGCCAGCGCCGCCCATGGCGCAAGCCTTGTGCTGGGCGGTGAAAAGCTGGTTTACGCCCTGTGCCGCCCGCCGGGCCACCATGCGGCCTCCGACGTGGCCGCCGGTTTCTGCTATTTCAACAATTCAGCGCTGGCCGCCGAGATTTTCACACGGGCCGGAAAGCGCACCGCCATTCTCGATATCGATGTCCACCACGGCAACGGCACTGAAGCCATATTCTACGACCGCGCCGATATCCTGACCGTGTCCATCCATGCCCACCCCAAACGGTTTTATCCCTTCTTCTGGGGCTATGAAAACGAGACAGGACGGGGCGCCGGCGAGGGATTCAACTTGAACATTCCCATGGAGCGGGGAACCGTGATCAAGGATTACTGCACGAGCCTGGAAACCGCCTTGCAGCGCCTGAGTGACTTCAAGCCGGATGTGCTGGTGCTGGCGGCGGGCCTCGATATAGCTGTGGACGATCCCTTCAAGGGCTTTGCCATCGCCACGCCCGAATTTGCCACTATCGGGAAAATGATATCGCAGATTGGATTGCCCACACTGGTTGTGCAGGAAGGCGGCTACCCGAGCCCAAGCCTTGGTCTCAATCTCGCCTCGTTGCTGAAGGGCCTCGGGGCATGACGTTCGAAATTCGAAACATGCAGGACAACGAAGCGTCGATCGTGGCCGGCATGGTGCAGGGCCTGGCGCGCGATTTGAGCCTGAATGTGACCCCAGCCTTGACCAGCCAGATTCTTCTGGAAAGCCTCGACCTGGTGAATGTCGTGGTGGCGGCGGAAGCGGGAAAGCTCTTGGGGGCCTGTCTGTCGCTCATGACCTTTTCCACTTTTCGCGGCAGCAAGGGCGTTTACGTCGTTGATCTTTTTGTCGATGCAACGGCGCGCAACCGCAATATCGGCGAGGCGCTGCTCCGCGAAACCGCCCGGCGCGGCAAGGTGCGCGGCGCCAAATTTGTCAAGCTCGAAGTGGACTTGACCAATGCCGGCGGGGCGCGGTTTTATGAGCGCCTGGGCTTCAAGAAAAAACTCGAAGACAGGCTCTTCATCCTGGAACAGGATGGCCTGAATTATTTCATCGCGGAAAGGGATACCCCATGACAATGAAGAACGTTGGCCTCATCGGCGTTGGCCTTATGGGCCACGGCATCGGCAAGAATATTCTGGCCAAGGGCTTTGCCCTCAATGTGATGGCGCACAAGAATCGCGCGCCCGTTGAAAGCCTGATTTCGCTGGGCGCCAAGGAATATGCCTCGCCCGCCGAAATCGGCAAGGCCTCAGACATGGTTATTCTCTGCGTCACCGGAACGCCGCAAGTCGAAGAAGCGATTTATGGCGCCAAAGGTTTGGCTACAGTCTTGCGCGATGGCCTTGTCATCGCCGATTGTTCCACGGCGGAACCGGCCTCCACTATAAAGATCGCTGCCGATCTCAAGGCCAAAGGCACGTTCTTTGTGGACACGCCCATGACCCGCACCCCCAAGGAAGCCGAAGCGGGCAAGCTCGGCCTCATGGTGGCGGGGCCGGCAGATGTGCTTGCCAAAATCCGGCCCGTGCTGGATTGCTTTGCCGATACTATCGTGAACTCTGGCGATGTGGGCGCCGCCCATCAGTTGAAGCTCCTCAACAACTTCCTCTCGATCAGCCATGCGGCGATCGCTGCCGAGGCGATCACCGTGGCTGGCAAGGCGGGCGTGAAGATGGAAGCGCTGCGCGACATCGTGCTGTCCGGCGGCGCCATGTCGGTGATGTTCGAACGGCTGATCAAGGTGCCGCTCGCCGATGATGACAGCGCCGCCAAATTCGCCATCAAGAACGCCCGGAAGGACATGCGCTATTACACCAACATGACGGAGCAATTGCCAGTGGCCTCGTTCCTCGGCGAAAACGTGCACCAACTCTTCGTCATGGCCGAAAACATGGGCTTCGGCGACCGCTTCATCCCGCGCATGATCGACGTTTTCCAGAAGATAAACGGGCTCAAGAAATAGCATCATTTCGGCCTTAACCGAAGCATGGTGTAAGCAGATAGACCTAAACAACAGTCATGGCCAAAAAATCGATTGTGCTTGATCTGGCCCTGCTCTTGGCCCTGGCAACGCTATGGGGTGCGTCCTACACCCTGATCAAGATCGGCGTTGCGACCATTCCGCCGATTACCTTTATCGCAGCGCGAACTCTCATCGCCGGCGGAATTCTTTTTGTCATTTTGCGCCTGCGCGGCCTGAAGCTGCCAAGCGATTGGGACACCTGGAAACGCTTCCTGTTCCAGGCCTGCCTCAACAGCGTCATTCCCTTCACGATGATCGCCTGGGCCGAGCAGACTGTGGATGCGGGACTGGCAACCATCCTGAATTCAACCTCTCCCATATTCACCTTCCTGCTGACGGTCTTTCTCACCCAGCACGAACCAGCGACAGCCCGCAAACTGTTTGGCGTCGTTGCCGGAATCATCGGCATTCTGCTTATCGTCGGCGTGGAGGCACTTAACGGACTTGGCCGCGACCTATGGGCTCAGCTTGCCATTGTCGCGGCAACCGCGAGTTATGCCTTCGCCGCCATCTACGGACGCGGGTTCAAAGGTCTTGATCCCATGATGCCCGCCGCCGGTTCACTCATCTGCGGCGCCGCAATTCTGCTCCCACTATCTCTGGTCGTTGACCAGCCATGGACACTGATGCCGTCTGGACCATCGGTTTGGGCCCTGATTGGCCTCTCGGTATTTTCGACGGCTCTCGCCTTCGTAATCTATTTCCGCCTTCTCGCAACCCTTGGTTCCGTTGGAACCACCGCCCAAGCCTATCTCCGGGTGCCTATCGGCGTTGCAATCGCTATCCTGTTCCTGGGCGAAACGCTGACGTCCACCATGCTGGCCGGGCTGCTTTGTGTCATCGCAGGTGTGGCCGCGATGACAATTCCGGCGCGCGTGAAGGCGGCTCGCGCGTCTTGATTTCAGATTCATGTTTCAATCAGCATTGGGCACAGCTTCGCCCACGGCTCCGCCGGGGGTGAAAACGGTAATGCCGTTTCCGGAGGGTAGGTAAGAAGCGAAGGGTTGCGTGGACGCAAGCTCTCGCAAGAATGCCGGTCGTGGTAGTCCGGCTGTGACGCGAAATCCGCGTCCACGCTTTTGCGGCGGTTTTTGCTGTCCGGCTGGCGCTTGCAGAGCCCTAGATCGCACGGTGTCTGAGGTTTTCCGCTAGGGTTGTTTAGCCATTCAAGGCGCTTGGACCGTAGTATCCAAGGAGCCGAACCGTCAGCTCCCGGGTGCCTGATGAACGTTTCACCAAAGCCGCAGGCGCCACATCCACCCCATCTATGATCACCGTCGCGACCGAGACCCCTTCCGGAATGAACAGGAACATAGCTACACAATAGGAATATACATGTCAAGAACAAAAATAGAATTATTTTCCTCTCCACTCTCTCACCCCCTCGTGTTGTCGTGTGATTTGCCAACCCTCAGCACCCAGCGCAAAGTATTCCCAGCAACAGGGAGGACCGCCATGAGCCGCATTGAAGTCCGCAAAGGCATGCCCGATGTGCAACTCACACGCAAAGAATTCGAGCGCCGTTTTCGCAACCGCTTCTTCGATCCTGCCTTTGCCAAGAACGAGGATGCAATCAAGGCCATCATCGACACGGCCTGGGATGGTTACGATGAATACCGCAAGAACCCCGTAAAGCGGGTGGCGGGCGCGGGCTATGCGAAGCCCGACGCGGAGCTTCCGGTGGAATGGCTGGCCACCAAAGCGGCAATCGAGGCCGCCGAGGCACGCCAGAAAAATCCAAAGTCACCGAGCCGCATTCTTCTCGTCAACGGTTCCATGCGCTCGGACCAGAGCTGCCCCGGCGAAATGTCAAAAACCTGGCGGCTGCTGAAACTTGCCGAAGAAGTCGTCAACGCCGCGACGGGATTTGAAGCCGAAGTTCTCGACCTCTCGCTGCTCACCTCGCAATATGGCCGCGTCATCCACCCCTGCAAGGCTTGCGTTTCAACCGCCATGCCGCTGTGCCATTGGCCCTGTTCCTGCTACCCCAATTTCGCCATGGGCCAGACGAGCGACTGGATGGCCGACATCTATCCGATGTGGGCCGCGGCTCATGGCGTGATGATCGTGACACCGGTGAACTGGTATCAGGCGCCCTCAGGCTTGAAGGCCATGATTGACCGCCTGGTCTGCGCCGATGGCGGCAATCCCGACCCCACCACCACGGATGGAAAGGATCCGGCGAAGGCGAAGGAAATTGAATTGAAGGGCTGGGATTATCCGCGCCATCTCGCGGGAAGGACTTTCTCGATTGTCGTGCACGGCGACGCGGCAGGCGTTGAAACCCTGCGCCGCATTCTCACCGATTGGCTCCAAGACATCGGCCTGATCCAGTCAGGCCACAAGTCCCACATCGGCGCTTACATTGGCTATCTCGGCACCTACGCCGAAAGCCATAAGGACCTGGACAAGGACAAGGACGTGCAGGCCGATGTGAAGACAGCAGCCCAGGCGCTGGTGAATGCCGTGAAGCTCTTGCGGGCCGGGAAGCTCATACAGCCAGATGCCGGTTTGCACGAAGCACGGCCAAAATGATTTTTCAATTGAATTGACGAAACGTCAGATGTCTTCAATTGCAGAAGGGGCTTCGTTGGGCCCGCGAGCAAAGATCCCTCCAGAATCAAGGTGGAAGGGCAATTGATCGTTCGGTGTACTATCGGTTTTGGATCACAGCTGCCGACTTACGCTTCCGTCGCCAACCCATGAATCCCATTGCACTGATGCCTGCCGCGAGAAGCGGTAGAGCTGCGGGGATAGGTACAGTTGCGGGGATATTTACTGGCGGCGGTGCTGTCAGAAAAATGCCGGAGATAACTGTACTCCGCCCAGTACTCCGCCCAATGTTACGTTCGGTGGCGAGGAAAATAAGTGATGTGCTCGTAAAGGTAAAAGTCAGTCCTCTAAGTGCTGTAGAAAGCAGGGTAAATCCCACCAGCCGTTCGCCGCCGGAAAAATTGAGATTTAGAAGTGATAGCTTAATTGCGCCCCCGCAATGCGCCACACCGCAGTATCTATTATTGACACTAAAAATGAATTGGTTGCCCGCTCCAGCATTGAAGTCATAGATTCCACCCCCGATAGTGACGTCGGTTCCAACGCCAACGCTGCCACTGCCATTGTATTTTGCAAGGCTGGAATCGTTGTAATTTACTGCAACAGAATCACCAGTCAAAGTAGCGGACTGCGCTTGACCCGAGAATGCGAGAAGCATCAGCCCCGCATAAATGCTCGATTTAAGCGACTTAGACGGCATAACAGCCCACTCCCTAAAAATCCTGCTGCCCTTCATCAACCGATGGTCCGAGATTGCCAGGTTCGGGGCCGCCGCCATCCCCGCCTTTTGCCTTGTTGGGATTTCTTACCGATGCGGAGAAGCCGCACTTGCCGCCGCCCACCTGGAATGGCTTGCTCAATTTCCGGGTTCCCATCAGGAAAGGAAATGACACTTCATTCCTTACGCCGCGAACCGCGGTCTCGGATTTTTCGGTGCTCGCATCCAGCAGGCCTTTGCGATTGGCGCGGACAATGTCACAGCCGCGTTCGAGACGCTTGCAGGTGCCGTCATTTCCACAAAAGGTCGCTTGACCTTCGAGAATGACGACGGCCGCCGTGCTGGAACCGAGATAGACATCAACGACGGTTCCCCGGACGCCCAGGGTGCCAAACGGTGTATTGATCTTGTAGGCCGAAGATTTAGACGAGCCGCTGACCCAGCGGAAAGTTCCGCGCGTTGCCTTGAGGGTCAAGCTCTGGAACGAACTGTCGCCAGCGAAAATGGAGCGGTCGAGGACCAACGATGAGTTGGGGCCAACTGCAAGTTTTGACCCGTCGCGAAATTCAAACTGTCCCACTCCGGAATTGGAGGCGCGGATGCGCTCGTCGCGGTGGATGGGCGAGGAAGCCCTCAGTATGCCGCTGTCACCCGAGACGGTCACCGTGATCGCAAGGGCCTTTCCTATTTGTTCCGCAGCGGATGCGCCAGAAGCCAGCATCAACGGCAGTGTGAGGGCGGCAATCAAATATCTGGAGAAACGGTTCACAGCTCAATTCCTACTCTAATGCAAAAAACATGGTTTGGATTTTGGCAATACATAAAACGGGACCGTTTCCGGGTCGCGCCAGGGGCGGTCTTCACGATTGAAGCTACAACATAGATGATGTGGGGCGCAATGTGTATTGAAGGTTCCAACCGTCATATTTCAATGCCCTTACTGCCGAATTTATGGGCAGTTAATGTTTTCGGTTTTTATCAAGTCCACCCAAAACCCTGAAATGCCCGTGCTTGACTCCGCAACCTGACCATGTTTCGTGACGCCAGAAGTGATTTGAGGAGTCGCGATTGAGCATTGCATTTACCTTCCCCGGCCAGGGAAGCCAGGCGGTTGGCATGGGCAAGGCGCTGGCGGAGGCGTTTCCATCCGCCCGCGCGGTGTTCGCCGAAGTGGATGCGGCGCTTTCGCAAAAGCTGTCCACCCTCATGTGGGAAGGACCGGAGGCCGACCTGACGCTCACCGCCAATGCCCAGCCCGCCCTGATGGCCGTGAGCATGGCAGTTGTTGCCGTCTTGAAGGCCGAACACCGGATCACCGTTGCCAACGCCGCAAAATTTGTCGGCGGACATTCACTGGGCGAATATTCGGCGCTGGCCGCGGCGGGCACATTCTCACTCAGCGACACGGCCAGGCTTCTGCGCATTCGTGGCAAGGCCATGCAGGCGGCAACGCCGGTGGGTGTGGGCGCCATGGCCGCCATTCTCGGATTGGATTTTGCCGAGGTCGCCGCTGTCGCAAAAGAATCAGTCCAAGGGGACGTGTGCCAGGCAGCCAATGACAACAGCAGCGGCCAGGTGGTAATCTCCGGCCATAAGGCCGCCGTCGACCGCGCCTGCGAGCTGGCGAAAGCCAAGGGCGCAAAGCGCGCCATCCTGCTTCCGGTGAGCGCCCCGTTCCATTGCGCCCTGATGCAGCCCGCCGCCGATGCAATGGCCGAGGCCCTGCTGAACGTAACCATGAATGCGCCGTCCGTTCCCCTGGTTGCAAACGTTGTGGCAGCGCCGATTTCTGACACGCAAGAAATTCGCAAACGCCTGGTGGAGCAGGTCACCGGCACCGTGCGCTGGCGCGAATGTGTGGGCTTCATGGCGGGTGAGGGGGTTAATCTGTTTTGTGAAGTGGGCACCGGCAAGGTATTGACCGGGCTCCTGAAAAAGAATGCGCCAGAGGCGCACGGATTGGCTCTCGGCACTCCCGATGATATTGCCGCTGCAGCCGCAATTTTGAAGCAAGGATAAACCGATGTTTGATCTCACGGGAAAAACCGCATTAGTCACTGGAGCCACCGGCGGCATCGGCGCCGGCATTGCCAGGGCGTTGCATGGGGCAGGGGCCACCATTGCCATTTCCGGAACCCGCGCCGCCGTGTTGGAGGAATTGAAAGCGGCATTGGGCGGGCGGGTTCATGTTCTTCCCTGCAACCTGTCCGACGCCGCCGACGTTGAAAAGCTCGTACCCGCCGCCGAGGCGGCCATGGGCGGCATCGATATCCTCGTGAACAATGCCGGGATTACCAAGGATGGCCTTGCCATGCGCATGAAGGATGAGGATTGGGCCGCCGTCCTCGATGTGAATTTGACCGCCAGTTTCCGCCTGTGCCGCGCCGCCATGCGCCCCATGATGAAAAAGCGTTGGGGCCGCATCGTGAATATCACTTCAGTGGTTGGGGTGACCGGCAACGCAGGCCAAGCCAACTACGTGGCGTCCAAGGCCGGCATCATCGGCCTTTCAAAATCCCTGGCGCAGGAATTGGCCTCGCGCAATGTGACGGTGAATTGCGTGGCCCCCGGTTTTATCGCAACGCCCATGACCGATGTATTGAACGACAAGCAGAAGGAAGCCATCCTCGCCAAAGTCCCGGCCGGACGATTGGGCTCCCCCGATGACATCGCCGCTGCCACCCTTTACCTCGCCTCGGAGGAGGCCGCCTATGTGACCGGCCAAACGCTCCATGTAAATGGCGGCATGGCGATGATTTGAGTTAATGAAACTCCTCATGCTGAGGTGCGAGCGAAGCGAGCCTCGAAGCATCTGTGTCCGCGTCCACCAGCCCTTCGAGGCCAAGCTACGCTTGGCACCTCAGGGTGAGGGAGGAAAGAATTACCCGTTTAACGCCTTCATTGATGCAGCCACGTAGCGGTCGCCCGAAGCGGCGCCCCTTGGAATAGCATTGGAGAGTTTTTCGATCTCCGCATTGCTCAGCGTCACCTCAACGGCGGCGACATTTTCCTCCAGATAAGTCCGGCGTTTCGTGCCAGGGATCGGAACGATGTCATTGCCCTGCGCCAGAACCCAGGCCAGCGCCACCTGTCCGGGCTTCACGCCTTTTTCCGCCGCCAGCGTTTCAACGGCGCTGAGCAGGCCAAGATTGCTTTCAAGATTTTCCTGTTGGAAGCGCGGTGTCTTGCGCCGGTAGTCCTTTTCGTCGAGATCATCGGTTGATTTGAAGCGGCCCGTCAGGAAGCCGCGGCCAAGGGGACTGTAGGGAACCAGCCCAATGCCCAGCTTGCGGATGGCGGGCAGGATTTCCTCTTCGACATCGCGGCTCCACAGGGAATACTCGGTCTGCAAGGCCGTGATGGGGTGGACATTGTGGGCCCGCTGAATGGTTTTGGCCGAAGCTTCCGAAAGGCCGAGATGGCGCACCTTGCCTTGGCTTACGAGTTCTGCCATGGCACCCACCGTTTCTTCGATGGGCGTGTTGGGATCGACGCGATGCTGGTAATAGAGGTCGATGACGTCTACGCCAAGCCGCTTCAGGCTTTCGTCACAACACTTGCGCACATAATCCGGCTTTCCATTGACCCCCAGAAACTCTCCGTTGGGGCCCCGCATATTGCCAAATTTGGTAGCGATAACAACCTTGTCGCGTTTGCCCTTGATGGCCTTGCCGACGAGTTCCTCATTGGCACCCACCCCATACATATCGGCCGTATCGAGAAAATTGACGCCAAGCTCAAGGGCCCTATGGATGGTGGCAATTGACTCCGCATCGTCGCGGCCCGCATAGAACTCCGACATGCCCATGCAGCCCAAACCCACGGCTGAAACGCTTAATGCAGCCAGATTACGTTGTTGCATGGCTGAGATCTCCTGGATTGAGGGGTACGGATTGACGGATGTATGTATCCGCCAGGCAAGCCGCAAGGCCAAAAATAATCCTCTTTTGCCGGAATTGGATTCTGTGGTAGTTAGCGGGTAGGCACAAGGGGGAACCACCACAAAACCGGGTGTCCAACCTAAGTATAATTCTGATCAAACAAGGACGATTAAACATGAGTGACGTTGCTGAGCGGGTAAAAAAGATCGTTGTCGAGCACCTCGGTGTGGACGGCGAGAAAGTGAAGACCGAGGCAAGCTTTATTGACGACCTCGGCGCCGACAGCCTCGACACGGTTGAACTCGTCATGGCATTCGAAGAGGAATTCGCCATTGAAATTCCCGACGATGCTGCCGAAACAATTCAGACGGTTGGCGATGCAGTGAAGTTTATTGAGAAGGCTGCTGCTTAAGGTTTTGCCTCAAGGATGGGGCCGTAATCAATCGCCACGCGGGAGCAGGGATGTAAAATGCCCTGGCTCCCGCGTTTTCTTTTGAGGGAGAACGCATGCGTCGTGTTGTAGTCACTGGATTGGGGATCGTAAGCCCCCTTGCCACCGGAATAGACGAAACCTGGTCCCGCATGCTGGCCGGCGCCTCGGGCGCCGGGCCCATTACGAAGTTTGATGCCAGCGACCTGCCTTGCCGCATCGCCTTTGAAGTCAAGCGCGGCGATGGCAGTAACGGCACGCTCAACCTGGACCAGTGGCTGGACGGCAAGGAGCGCCGCCGCAACGATGATTTCATTCAGTATGCCATGGTCGCGGCCCAGCAGGCATTCACCGATTCAGGCTACGAGATCAAGACACCGGACCAGCAATACCGCACCGGGGTACTGGTGGGCTCCGGCATCGGCGGCCTTCCCAGCATCGAGGAAACCGCCATCCTCCTGAAGGAAAAAGGTCCGCGCCGCATCAGTCCTTTTTTCATTCCCGGCGCCCTGATCAATCTGGCATCGGGCCAGATTTCCATTGCGCATGGCCTGAAGGGGCCGAACCACGCGGTCGTCACCGCCTGTTCATCGGGCACTCATGCCATCGGCGATGCCGCCCGCCTGATTGCCCTTGATGATGCCGATGTGATGTTTGCCGGCGGCACGGAGTCCTGCATCAACCGTTTGGGCATCGCGGGCTTCGCGGCCTGCAAGGCCCTGTCCACCAATTTCAATGAGACGCCGGCCAAGGCTTCGCGCCCCTACGACAAGGACCGCGACGGCTTTGTGATGGGCGAGGGCGCCGGCATGCTCATCCTTGAAGAACTGGACCATGCCAAGGCCCGTGGCGCAAAAATCTATGCCGAGATCGTGGGCTATGGCCTGTCCGGCGATGCCTACCACATCACGTCGCCGCCGGAAGATGGCGATGGCGCCTTCCGTTGCATGAAGGCGGCATTGAAGCGGGCCGGCATTGCGCCAACCGAGATTGACTACATCAATGCCCATGGCACCTCCACGCCGGTAGGCGACGAGATTGAGTTGCGCGCCGTCGAACGCATTATGGATGGCAAGGTTGAGCGCCTGTCCATGTCCTCAACCAAATCCTCGACCGGACATTTGCTTGGTGCTGCCGGGGCAGTGGAAGCCATATTTTCAATTCTCGCAATTCGTGACAATGTCTGCCCGCCGACCCTGAATTTGGACAATCCTTCGGTTGCGACGAAAATCGATCTCGTTCCCAATCGCCCGCGAAAGAAGGAGATCAACATAGTTCTGTCCAATTCTTTTGGTTTTGGTGGTACGAATGCATCAATCGTCATGCGCCGCTTTGCGGGCTGACCATGGGGGAGTGTAGGATTTGCCTCAACGCGAGCAACCACTGCGGGTCCCTGATCCGATCCTGAGCCGGTCCCGGAGATCGGCGTTTAAGCGCGTGGTGCGGTCGCTGCTGACAATCGCTGTGGTGACGGTTGTGATTGCCGGTGCGGCAATTGCTTTTGCTTACATGCAGTTCACCAGGAATGGCCCCTTGGTGGCCAACACGGTCTTTCAGGTGAACCAGGGCGTGAAGCGCTCCGAAATTGGCGCGCAATTGCAGGATGCGGGCATTGTGCGCAGTGCGGGTATTTTCACCGCAGCGGCCCATGTGAAGGGCGCTTTTGGCAACCGGCTTAAGGCTGGCGAGTATGAGTTTCCGGCCAATGCCAGCATTGAGCAGGTATTGTCCATGATCATCAGTGGAAACGTCAAGACTTATAAAGTCACCATACCCGAGGGCTGGACGACGCAAATGGCCGTGGCCCGGGTCACCGAAACCGAAGCGCTGGCTGGTAATGTGACCGCAATGCCGGTTGAGGGCGCGATCATGCCGGAAACCTATGTTTTCCGTCGTGGCCTGACGCGCCAGAAAATGCTTGATGACATGAAAGCCGCCCAGGCCAAAATGCTTGATGAACTTTGGAAGGCGCGCGCCGTCAGCGACACGGTGAAGACCAAGGAAGAAGCCGTAACCCTTGCCTCCATCGTGGAGAAGGAAACGGCAATTCCCGAGGAGCGCCCGCTGATCGCCTCGGTATTTCACAATCGCCTGAAGCAGGGCATGCGCCTGCAATCGGACCCGACGATTATTTATGGCTTGGTTGGCGGCAAGGGCAAGCTTGACCGGGGCCTGACCAAGGATGATCTGGCTTCCGACACAGCCTATAATACCTACAGGATTGATGGCTTGCCACCTGGCCCCATTGCAAACCCCGGCAGGGCCTCGCTCGAAGCGGTCCTAAATCCACCCGATACGGGGTATCTCTATTTCGTCGCCGATGGCTCCGGTGGCCATGCCTTTGCCAAGACCTTGGAAGAGCACAACGCCAATGTGGCCAAGTGGCGGGATATCGAAAGTTTACAAGCAACACTCCCAACGACAGTGGCTTCAACCGCGCCGGTGCAGGATGGCTTGCCGGTTCCGCCAACGCCACCACCAACGCCGGTAGTGGTGGAAACACCAGCCCCTGTGGAACCTCCCAAGCCTGTTGAAGTTGCGGCAGCAGACCCTTCTGCCGTTGTCGGGACTGCGCCACCTTCTGCCGTCATAATCCCGGTTCCAAAGCCAGACAAATTGGCCGCGTCGTCGTTGCAGCCCGGAACCTGGCTGATGGTTGCCAATCAGCTTGTGCCCATTCCAAAGCAAAAGCCCAGGCAGTGATTTTTTTCCTCGCCCCATGGGGGAGAGGAAGGGGCCCAACACTTTAGTGTTGGGAAGGTGAGGGGGCGCCAGCGATTCAATGCATCACCTGTTCCCCCTCATCCTCCCAAGCTGCGCTTGGGCCCCGCCTTCTCCCCGCCGGGGAGAAGGAAAACTACTTCACATACTTCCGCCAGTTGTGGTCTTCCTTGAAGCCCAGCACCTCGCGGATCTTGCGGTTTGACAGTGGCGCTTCCTGGCCCTTGAGGGCCCGGCCGTGTGGTGTCTTGGGGCACCAGCGCTTGAGAAATCCTTCCGTGTCTTCCCGCGCTGTGATCGTATCGTTCACCGCATTGAAAACCTGATAACCCATTCCATCCTTTTCCAGGCAGAGATGGACGATCTGGCCAAGGTCGCGCGCATCGATATAGCTCCAGGCATTGCGCTTGCGCGTCATTGGATTGGCCATGAACCCCGGAAAGCGCTCATACTCGTGGGGCTCGATGACATTGCCGATACGAAGCGCATAGATATCGGCGCCAAAACGCATGGCAAAGGCGCGGGCCGTTTTTTCATTGATCACCTTGGACAACCCGTAGCTGTCCATGGGATCACTGTCGTAATCCTCCTCCAGGGGGAAATGGTGATAGTCCTTGTCGCCTTCGGCAAAACACACGCCATAGGTCGTCTCGCTCGAGGCGATGATCACCTTGCGAATGCCAAGCTTCATGGCCGCCTCAATGACATTGTAGGTGCTGATCACGTTGTCTGAATAGGTGACATTGTCGGGCTGAATCAGGACTCGCGGAATTGCCGCAAAATGGACCACCGCATCAATCTTGGCGGGGCCTTTGCCGGTCTCATATCCACCAAAGTCAAAATGCATGGACAGCGCGTTGAAAACCTGGCCGCTGTCGGTGACGTCGGTAATCAGCGTGTTTACCCCTGGGCAATCCAGCGGCTTGAGGTCAAGGTTGAGGACGTCATGGCCCTTGGCCTTGAGCCACGGCACAACATGCCGTCCCGCCTTGCCCGAACCGCCCGTAAAAACAATGCGCTTGCTCATGGAAATTCCTTTGCTGAAGGGTGAAATGGCGCATAATACAGGGGCTAACAGGGCGCTGGCGAGGACTAAAGTGGAGTAGGGGCCAGCCACCTGTTAGACTTTCCACAGATTGATTCTGGCAACGGGGACCATATGGCGCTTTCGAGCATGACGGGGTTTGCACAAAGCTCGGGCGAAACGGATGGCCTGCATTGGCAATGGGAAATCAAGAGCGTGAACGGCAAGGCGCTGGACATCCGCTGCCGCCTGCCATCAGGCTTCGAGGCCCTTGAGGCAACTGCCCGCAGTACCCTGGCGCAGCACATCAAACGCGGAAATTTGCAGGTAACACTGACCACCAGCGGCAGCGTTTCGCGGGAAGCCATTGTCGTGAATGAAGCCGTTTTGGAGCAGGTCCTCGCCATTGCCGAAAAATTACGCGATCGCATTGGCGGCGTGCCGCTCAGCGCCGTGGACCTCATGGGCCTGCGCGGTGTGTTGGACGTGGTGCAGCCCACGCAAACCGAGGCCGAGATTGCGGCCCGTCTGGCCGATGTTTCCAACTCGCTGGAAAAGGCGGCGGTTGCCCTTGATGCCGCAAGGCGCGCCGAAGGGGCCAGGCTTTCTACCGTGATTTCAGCCCAGCTTGCAAAGATTGAAGGCCTCGTCATCGCCGCCCGTGATTGCCCGGCAAGATCGGTGGAGGCCATAAGGCTGCGCCTGCAGGAACAAATCGCAAAACTGCTGGATGTGGGCGCTGGCTTCGACAAGGACCGGCTGCATCAGGAGGCGATCCTGATTGCCACCCGTGCTGACATTCAGGAGGAGCTGGACCGCCTGTTTGCCCACATCGAAGCGGCCCGCGCCCTGATCGCCTCGCCCGAACCGGCAGGCCGGAAGTTTGATTTTCTGGCCCAGGAATTCAACCGGGAAGCCAACACACTCTGTTCCAAGGCCCTCGACAGGACCTTGACCGCCATTGGCCTTGAGCTGAAAACAGTCATCGATCAGATGCGCGAACAGGTGCAAAACATTGAATAAGATGGTGAAGAAAACCGAGATTGCCCGCAGGGGCCTGCTGCTCGTCATGTCATCGCCATCAGGCGCCGGTAAGACAACCCTGTCGCGCAAGCTTCTGGCCGCGGACAAGAACATCACCATGTCCGTGTCGGTGACAACGCGGGCCCCGCGCCCCGGCGAAACCGACGGCAAGGACTATCACTTCATCAGCAAGGAGCGCTTCGCCCAGATGCGCGACCGCAAGGAACTGCTGGAATGGGCCGAAGTCTTCGGCAATTATTATGGCACGCCGCGCAAGCCCGTGGACGAGGGGTTGGCCAAAGGCCGCGATGTGCTGTTCGATATTGACTGGCAGGGCACCCAGCAGATCGCCCAGGTGATGAAGGAAGACCTGGTGCGGATATTTATCCTGCCGCCTTCGTCAGATGAGCTGCAAAACCGCCTCATCAATCGCGCCCAGGATTCCTCCACCGTCGTTGCCAAGCGCATGGCGGAAGCCTCAAACGAAATAAGCCATTGGGCAGAATATGACTATGTGATCGTGAATGACGAGCTTGAGGACTCCCACGCACAAGTCACCGCCATCCTGACCGCCGAAAGGCTGCGCCGCAGGCGCCGTATAGGGCTGACAGAATTCGTACGTGGCTTGACCAAAGGGCTGTGAGTCAGCGCTCTCCGAACACCTTGGCCAATCGCGCAAAATCATTCACCGCAAGTTGCTCGGCCCGCAGCTCGGGATTGATGCCCAGTTCAGCAAGAATGGTTTCCGGAGATTCAAACGCCCCGCGTAGGCTTGAACGCAGCATCTTTCGCCTCTGTCCGAACGCCGCCGCCGTCACTTTCTCAAGGTCTTTCACGTCGCAGGAAACCTCGAAGGACTGCCGTGGAACAAGCTGAACAATGCTGGAGGTGACTTTGGGCGCCGGTGTGAAGGCGCTGCGGTTGACATCAAACAGCTTCTTCGCGTCGCAGCGCCATTGGCACAGCACGGACAGCCTGCCGTAATCCTTGCCGCCCGGTTTGGCCACAATGCGTTCGGCAACTTCCTTCTGGAACATCAGCGTGAGGGATGAAAACCATGGCGGCCAGGTGCCTTGCGTCAGCCAGCCGGTGAGCAGGGCGGTGGCAACATTGTAGGGCAGGTTGGCGACAATCTTGGCCGGGCCAGTAACAATCGCTGGCCAATCCGTCGCAAGGGCATCATCGGCAATAGCCGAAAGCCTGTCGGGATAGGCCGCGGAAATTTCCGCAAGGGCGGGCAGGGTTCTGGCATCCCGTTCGATGGCAAGAACCCGTGTTGCCCCTTCCATAAGGAGCGCCCGCGTCAGCCCGCCGGGGCCGGGACCTACCTCAACTATGATGAAGCCCTCCAAAGGTGCTGCGCTGCGCGCAATCCTGCGGGTGAGGTTCAAGTCAAACAGGAAGTTCTGTCCCAGGCTCTTTTTTGCGCCCAGATCATACCGCGCGATCACATCGCGAAGCGGCGGCAGCCCGTCTTCAGCGGCGGACATGGGCCGCCATTTCACCTGCCAACTTGAGGGCCGCAATAAGGCTTTGCGGATTGGCCTTTCCGGTGCCGGCAATGCCAAGCGCCGTGCCATGGTCCGGCGAAGTTCGGATGAAAGGCAGGCCCAGGGTCACGTTAACCCCGCCATGAAAATCCAGCGTCTTGACCGGGATCAGCGCCTGATCATGATACATGCAGAGAATGGCATCATAGTTTGCCCGGGCTTCTTCATGGAATGCCGTGTCAGCCGGAAGCGGCCCTGCAACCGTCAGCCCTTCGGCGCGCAACTGGTTTATCGCCGGGATGATGATCGTCAATTCTTCCCGGCCCATGGTGCCGTTTTCACCCGCGTGAGGGTTAAGCCCGGTGAACGCAATGCGCGGTCGCATGATGCCAAAATACTTTTGCAGGTCATTGGCCACAACATGGGCCTGGGAAACAATCATCCCCGCGTTGAGAGCCGCCAGAACGTCTTTGAGAGGAATATGAACGGTCAGCGGAACGGTGCGCAGATCCCGCGCCACAAGCATCATGACCTCGTGGGTCCTGTGGCCAGTCTTGCTGGCGAGTGATGCCAGATAGTCCGTATGGCCCTGGTGCCTGAAGCCGGCGGAATAAAGCGCTTCCTTCTGGATGGGATTGGTGACAAGGGCCGCAGCTTTGCCGGCCACGAGAAGCGCAACGCCCTCGTCGATGGCGGCGATGACGCCCTTTGCCGTCGCCGGATCAATAACGCCGGGTTTGGGATGAGCCGCCAGCGGCCGGTGCAGAACCGGCAAGGCCGTGGGGAAAATTTCGCGCGCCTCATGGGGCGCGGAAATTCTTGCCGTGGTAATTGCAATGCCGGCGAGGGCGGCGCGGCTGCTGACATAGTCATCATCGCCGATCAGAAAAAATGTGGCAGCGCTTGTGTCGCGTAATGTGAGCCAGGCTTTGGCAGTGATTTCAGACGCTATGCCTGCGGGCTCCCCGCTGGTGAGGGCAATGGGAATGAGGTCTTGCGAGTGCGGCCCCATGGTTCAAGAGGGTGCGTAGGCCGGGTCTTTGTATTCGATTAAGGCCGCTTTGCGCAGTATTTTCATGTATTTTTCTTCGGCGGCGTCGTACTTCTCGTTTGAGACGGCCGTTTGAACCTGCTGGCGCGTCGGCAGTTCATATTTCGGTTTCGGCGGCTGGATGGTGCGCTTGCTGCAAAAGCCGATGACTTGAATGCCTTTCGGGCCGCGGGCTGGTCCCATGGCTTTTCCCGGCCCAATCTTGTCCAGGGCCTGCTTCATCGGCTTGGGGATTTTTGTCGCAACCGCGTCAATCGGCTTTCCGATTTTGACATTGAAAATTCCCGAAGCTGCCGCGCGCGCGGTGCTGCACCCCTTGAAATTCCTGATGAGTTGGACGGCTTCAACGGCACGCGCCTGCAGAAGCATGGAATCCTCGACCTCAACCGGCAAATCGATTTCAAGAATATTGTAGACTTGCACCGACTTCATCCGCGGGTCTTTCATGATGGTGCTGACTTTTTGTTCCAGGTCCTGCTTTATTTGGGCAGATTTCTTGTCGACCTCCGCAGGCTCCACCTTGATCTTGACCTGGTATTTTCCGCTCAGGACTCTCGCAAAGGAAATTTGCGCGGCCACATATTGCTTCAGCGAAGCTATGGCGATTCCCTGCGATTGGAGTTTGGCGCGAAGTCCGGCCGCGTCCGTCTGCAAGCCCTTGGCAAGGCGCCCCATCTGGGCTTCAATTTCCTTGTCGGTGGCGTTGACTTTGTATTTTGTGGCCTCGGCGATCTTGATGACCTCGTCGATCATCATGTGCAGGGCCTTCTTGCGGGCATCGCTTGTTTCCTGCTTCTGGCCCAGGATTTCCAGCAGCCGCAGCCGCTGGTCAATATCAAAACTGGTAATTGGAATATCGTTGACCGTGGCCACAATGCCCTGATCGGCCGCACGGGCGGAATTCTGGCTGCCGTCCAGCAAATACAACGCACACAACAGGGCCGCCAAACAATAGATAGTCTTGATCATTAATTTCTCACTCAGAGGCCAGCGGAAAAGCTAGTCTGGCCAATGGTCCGCAACTCCACAGAAAGTTTCAGCGCGCGGTCAATTCCGTCGCTGTCATCCACTTTGTTGGTTTCCGAATATGTCAATTTTGCGCTCATGCAGTCGCAGTCAAAGGCAACGCCAATGGATTTGCTTCGAAACACCTCGTCCGCCAAATCATACCGGAATCCGCCAAACAGGCTCCACGCTTCGGTGAATCTGAAGCTGGCATCGCTCTCGACCTGCTCGATGGTCTCCTCACGGCCCGCACTTGGCTCGCTGTTGAGGTAGATATAGCCCAGCGAACCTGAAAACCTGTCCATGGTAAAAGTGGCAAATGCCTCCTGGACATTGATGCTTGAGAGGTCCTCTTCCACCCGCGCCTGATACGAAAGGCCCAGATTGTCCCAAGGCTGGAATACGACGGCGCCTACCAGGTCAGACTTGCTGCCGTCGAGCCCGGAACCCAATTCGAAACTGTTCTCGCCGGCAATATGAAAGGATTCACCAAGGCTCATCCGCGCAAAGCCGCCATTATCCGCCAGGAAGGAATAGAGCAGGCCGATATTGGCGCGGGTGCCGCCCTCATAACGGTCCTGGCCCGTAAAGCGGTCGTGGAGAAACAGACTGCTGTTGTCAAAGTTCACACTGATGGCATCTTCATTGCCAATTTTGTCTTCGTCCGTTTCATTGGTCGCCGCAATGGCCTGGAACACCGGTGTCAATATGCTCTGGCCATAATCAGAGGACGAGATAAAAGGCCAGCGCACATCAATTCCCGCGGAGGGCAGCACCCGGCCGGTAACTTCTTCATCCTGAGACACGCCGCCGCTGTCGGGCACATTATTGGTGATGTAGAGATCGCTGCGCATCTTGGCAAAAGGCGTAATGACTTGCCCGGCCCCTGTCGTCATTTGCTTTTGCCAATTGACATTGGTGACGGCGCGCGTCTGGTCGGTGCCGTGATGGATTGCATCATAGGGCGTTCCCGCGTCATCGCGCGAAAGCGAATAGGCGCTGACGTCAAAGCTCAATTCGCCGCCAAACACCGCCTGGTCCAATGTGTACTCTGAATTGATGTAGGGCAGTACGAGGGGAAAATCATCCTGATCTTGCTCCAGCGACAGGGTTCTGAAATGAAGGGCTTGCGCCGAAAAATAACTGCGGTCGGCCATCCCGGTGAGATAGAGCTCGCTGGTGGCCAACTCCCGGTCATCAAAATCATATTTGTCGAGGAAGGTTTTGTCGCTGGTAAGTGTCCCGTCCCAACCCCAGTCCCAGGTGTCGTTCAGTTGGAATTGACCATCAGTTGTCACGGCCCCTCGCCATCTGCTGTCTGGATAGTCAGTTTCGGTTAACTGATAAACTCCGTAACCGCGAACCTTATAACTTCCTGATTCCAGCCGCTGACGAAATTCTACGTCGGCCACCGGGCCTTGCTTTGTGGTCCACATGGGACGGAAGGTCAGATCGGCGCTGGGACCGAGTTCCAGGAAGTAGGGCGTGGTCACGCCGAAGCCGTAGGTATTGCCCCAACCAAAGCTTGGCAGCAGAAACCCCGTGCGCCGCTTAACTGTCGGGTCTGGCATTGACGCGTAAGGCAGCCAGGCTACCGGTACGCCGCCAATTTTGAGGGTTGGGTTGGTGTGGTAAAGGTTTTTTGCCTTTTCATCGTGAACCGTTTGTGTCGTCGTGATTTCCCAAAGCGGCGCCCCTCCGTCAGTGGAGCAATCCTTGCACGCCGTGTAGCTTGCGTGCTCATAAATCGTGATGCCGCCTTCCTGCCGCCTGGCGTATTCCGCCGTGATCGTCACATCATTGGTGAGAAGCAAACGCAGGTGCCTGGCGAAGCCTTCCTTGAACTTGTTGTGCAAATCGGCGGTTTCGGCTTGCAGGATATTGCCGTTGGGCTCGCGCAACACCACCGAACCATTGGCCTTGAAGCTGTCGCCATCCTGATCATAGACAACCTTGGTGGCCACCAGGATATAGGGTCCATAGGTGATTCTCACCGTACCCGTGGCGGTGGCAAGCTTGCTCTTGCCGTCAAATGTAATGCGGTCCGCCACGACGTCGACGCGCGTTCCGGCAACGGGTTTTTTCAGCACCGGGTTGACGAATTCTTTTTTGACAATGGCCTGGGAGAGGGGGGCCGCCACAAGCATAGCGGCAAGGCTGGCGCAGATCAGCAACGCGCTACGGGAAAACAAAGTCCCCATGCCCAATACCGCTTTTCTTGGAATTGCCGCGATCACCACGTTCCCAGCCAAATCACTCACAACACGTTACACTTTCTTAACTGGTTTCACGGGTGCCGGGAAGCAAAGAATTTCAGCAATCTGCGGGATCAACATGTTCCCGAAAAGGCGTGATTATGGCAGGACAGGGAAAGTCTTGCAGTTGAACAGTGCGTCCGAAGCGGCTAAGCAATTGCACAAGCAAATCAATGGAATAAATCATGAAAATCAATTTTACCGGTGCCGCCCTGCCGAAGTCTGGAGTCCTTGTCGTCCTTGCCGATGAAGGTGGAAAACTGCTCCCCTTGGGAGCCCTTGCCGATAAACGCTGCAATGGCCAACTGGCGAAAGCCATCAAGGCTTCAAAGTTCGAGGGAAAGCGTGATTCTGTCCTGGATTGCCTGGCGCCCGGCGGCGGCTTTGAGCGCATTTTGATTGTCGGCACCGGGGCGGGTGATTCCTTCGGAGAGAAGGAGATTGAATTGCTCGGAGGCGTCATTGCCGGAGCCTTGCAAGGCGCAAAGGCGAAGGTGGCCAGCATCGCCGTGGACCTTCCCGCCAAAACGAAAGTGAAACTGGAAGACGCCGCCGCCCTTGTCGCCTCCGGCGCCAGCCTTCGCGTTTACAGTTTTGATTCCTACAAGACCAAAAAGCCGGAAAAGAACGGCGCTATTGACGGTTTGACGATCCTGTCTTCAGTGGCCGAAAAAGCGAAGAAAGCCTTTGAACCCCTGAGCGCCATTCGTGAAGGCGTTCACCTGGCGCGGGATCTCGTCAACGAACCAGCCAACATTCTCTTCCCCATTGAATTTGCCGCCCGTGCCAAGGCGCTGAGCAAGAGCGGCGTGCAAGTTGAAATCCTCAATGCGGCCCAAATGAAAAAGCTGGGCATGAACGCTCTGCTCGGCGTGGCGCAGGGCTCGCCCCACGAGGCCCGCCTGGTGGTGATGAAGTGGAATGGCGGCAAGAAGGGTGACAAACCCGTGGCCTTTATCGGCAAGGGTGTAACCTTTGATACCGGCGGCGTTTCCATCAAGCCGGCGGCCGGCATGGAAGACATGAAAGGCGACATGGGTGGTGCAGCCTGCGTCACGGGCTTGATGCTGGCGCTGGCCAAACGCAAGGCCAAGGTCAACGCCATTGGCGCCATCGGCATTGTGGAAAACGCCATTGACGGCAAGGCCCAGCGCCCCGGCGACGTGGTGAAATCCATGTCCGGCCAAACCATAGCCGTGCTCAACACCGACGCGGAAGGCAGGCTCGTTCTTGCCGATGTGCTCTGGTACATCCAGGACCGCTTCAAGCCGAAATTCATGGTGAACCTGGCCACCTTGACCGGCGCCATTCTTGTGGCCCTTGGCAAGGAACATGCCGGGCTTTTCTCCAACAATGATGACTTGTCCACGCGCCTGTCGGAGGCCGGCAATGCCACCGGCGAAAAAGTCTGGCGCATGCCGTTGACGGCTGAATATGACAAGCTGATCGACCATGATGTGGCCGACATGAAAAACATCGGCGGCCGCAATGCGGGTTCGATTACCGCCGCGCAATTTCTCCAGCGCTTTGTGAACAAGGTTCCCTGGGCCCATCTCGACGTGGCCGGAACCGCCATGGACTCCATCAAGTCGCCGATCAACCAGAGCTGGGCCTCAGGCTGGGGCGTGCGGCTGCTCAACCGGCTGGTGGCGGAGCACTACGAGAAGTAGCTCTCCTTTTTTCTCATTATGACCGCGTCAAGCGCGGTCATGATGAGAGTTATTAGGCTTGTCTACACTACTCCGCCAAGGGCGGTGAACTGCTTGCGGTAAACTCTGGATTTTTCGGAAGCGCATTTGTGCGCCGCCTGCCCAGGGCCTCGGCCGTCTTGCTGCCGGCATTGGCCACGTCAAATTTCGCCCGTGCGCTTTCCACATAATCCCGGTTGGCAATCGCCCAGGAGCCCACTTGCTTGAGCGGACCAATCAGCGTGCGGCCGATTTCCGTCAATTCATAGTCAACGCGCGGCGGAATGGTGGGAAACACCGTGCGCGTGACCAGCCCATCGCGTTCCAGCCCGCGCAGGGTCAAAGACAGCATGCGCTGCGAGATGGCGCTCACCGCCCGGCGGATTTCATTGAAGCGCATCGGGCCGTTGGACAAAAGCCCGACGATATAAACCGTCCACTTGTCCCCGATGCGGGCCAGCACATCCGCTACCGCCCGGCAGTTGCCACTATCACTCGTGATACCCGGTTCCATAAATGTGCCTCCTTGTGTTACAGATTAGAGTTTCCTACTTAGTGTTGGTAACATTACGATACCAGAGAACAAATAGCAACTGGACTCTGGGATTTCAACCCACACAAAGGAAACCATCATGAACAGTCTTTGGGACCCCGTAAAACTTGGAAATATCACGCTGCCACATAGGTTTGCCATGGCTCCGATGACCAGAAGCCGCGCCAAACCGGATGGCACGCCGGGCGATCTGGCCGCGGAATATTATGCGCAAAGGGCCTCGCTTGGCCTGATCATAACCGAGGGCACCCAGCCATCCGATGACGGCCAGGGCTATACGACAACCCCCGGAATCTACACCGATGCCCATGTTGCGGGCTGGAAAAAGGTGACTTATGCGGTCCACAAGGCCGGCGGCAGGATATTCTTCCAGATCATGCATGCCGGCCGGATGGCGCACCCGGACAACACCCCCCACCACCGGCAGCCGGTAGCCCCCTCAGCCGTCGCACCTGGCCAGCAGATGTTCACGCCCAGCGGCATGCAGGACGCGCCAACCCCGCGGGCCCTGACGACCGAAGAGATCAAGGCAACGGTGGAGGATTTCCGCCATGCGGCCAGGCGCGCCATTGAAGCCGGCGCCGACGGCGTCGAGGTCCATGGCGCGAATGGCTATTTGATAAACCAGTTCTTCGCGCCCAACGCCAACCTGCGCACCGACGAGTACGGCGGTTCAATCGCCAACCGGGCCCGCTTTGCCATTGAAGTGGCAACCGCCATTGCCGACGAGATCGGCCCGGAGCGGACGGGCTTCCGGATTTCGCCCGGAATGCCAATTGGCGGCCTTGTTGATGGTGAAGAAGGCCCGGCACTCTATCGCTACCTTGTGGCTGAACTCGACAAGCTTGACCTCGCCTATCTGCACTTCATCCATGATGGCGACGAAGCACTGGCGAAGGATATCCGGAAAACCTGGTCCAACTCACTTCTCCTCCTGCGCACCAAGCGCAGCCGCGAAGCCTTGGGTGAAGACGTTGAAGTGGGCCTGGCGGATGTTGTGCCCATTGGAAAATGGGCCTTGGCCAATCCGGACTTTATCGAACGGTTCCGCAAAGGCGCCGAACTCAATGCTCCCGATGTCGCAACCCTGTTCGGTGGCGGCGCCAAGGGCTACGTCGACTACCCTGCTTTGGCTTAGATACCGACCTGAGCAAAGGTCTCGGGACCGCTGCAAGGCGGTCCCGGTAGACCCGCAGGCCGAGATAATAATTTACGATCGCATCCTCATAGCGCTTGGTGTTCACTGCAAGCGCGGCGTCATCAATTTTGCCCTTCCGGAAATCCAGCGCCGAAATTTTACGGTCCTTCTCAACCCCGCGCCGCGAGTCTTCGAGCAACCGCCGAACCCCTTCAAGTTCGGGCCGCACCGCATCCTTGAGATCAAGGGTGAGAAGCGAAATGCCATAGAGCGGGTTATCCCCGTCGGCGATCACAGCCTCTCCAGCGTAGTCCACCTTGGCAACGCATTGCCCAGTTGCGGGTTTGACGGGCGCGCACACCGAACTGCAACTCTCCGCAATGCCGGTTGCGCAGCAATTGCACAGGCCCGCGGCGTTCACCGGTGCTGATGTCAATATTAGGCCCAAGCTGGCCAGCCCCAAAAATATCCGCATTGCTCATCCCCCACAGAATCGCCCGTGAACACTAGCGCGAAAAGCCGGACAAGCAAACTTTCGCGCTTGATATCAGGGGCCGGCTGGGCTGAAACGGGCCATGGCCGAAATCATGTTCTATCATCTCGAGCACAAGCCCTGGGAGCAGGTGTTGCCCAGGCAGCTTGCAACCGCCCTGGAACGCGGCTGGCGCTGCGTAGTTCAGATTGGGCGTGAAGAACGCGTCGAAGAGGTTTCAGAAATCCTGTGGAAGAACGAGGCGGATGTATTTCTGACCCATGGCTGCACAGCCGATGGCAAGGCCGACCGGCAGCCCATCTGGCTGACCGCGGAAACCGATAATCCAAATTCCGCCACCGTCAGATTTTTTATTGAAGGTGCTGTTGTTGGCGATATGGCCGGGCTCACCCGTGCCGCCATCCTGTTTGACGGGCGCGATGAAGCCGCGGTGGCAACCGCGCGCATCGACTGGAAGCGCCTGAAAGCCGAGGGCCATGAAATTTCCTACTGGCAGCAGGACGAAAACCACCGCTGGCAGAATAAGTCAAAGACTGGAGACTAAGGGTTTTCTCGATCCCAGCCACAAGATCGCGAGACCCAGAATGGTCGAAACAACCGATCCGGCGATCACCCCAAGCCGGACCGCATCAATCTGCGCTGATGTGTTGAAGGCAAGTGTTCCGATAAACAGGCTCATGGTGAAGCCGATTCCGGCGAGGCAGCCAACGCCAATCATGTGAGGCCAGGTGGCCCGCTCAGGCAATCGCGCAACGCCAAGCGATACACAGAGAAAAACCGCTATCGCAATGCCCAAGGGCTTTCCGGCAACCAGGCCCATTGCGATGCCGAGCGGCAGCGGAGCTGCAAGTGAATCCATCGACAATCCGGCCAGCGGTATGCCCGCATTGGCAAAGGCAAAGAGCGGCAGGATGAGAAATTTGACATAGGGGTGCAGGCCTTCTTCCAGCGCATGGATGAAGTTTGAGCCGTCCCTGCGCAAAAGCGGAATGGTCATGGCAAGGGCCACACCGGCAAGCGTGGCATGAACCCCGGACTTCAACACGAACACCCACATGGCAAAGCCGAGAAAAATATAGGGAGCGGTCCTGTCGATGCGCAGGCGGTTGAGAACAACCAAGAGTGCAAACGCAAGGCCCGCGAGGCCCAGCCCAACCAGCGAGAGATTGGACGTATAGAAAATGGCGATGATGACAATGGCGCCGAGATCATCAAGCGTGGCCAGGGTAAGCAGAAAGACTTTCAACGACAACGGCACGCGGGAACCCACGAGGGCCAAAGCGCCCAGCGCAAAGGCAATGTCCGTGGCCGCAGGAATGGCCCAGCCCTGCAGCGTTTCCGGATTTCCCCGGTTGAAGAAAACATAAATCAGGGCAGGCGCCACCATGCCGCCGAGCGCTGCCATTGCGGGCAGGGTGATCTGTTCGCGCGACGAGAGATTTCCCTGCAATACCTCGCGCTTGATCTCCAGCCCCACCAGGAAAAAGAAAATGGCCATGAGGCCGTCGTTGATCCAGTGGACCAGTGTCTTGTTCAGCCCTATGCCGCCAATTTGAATGGCGACGGGGAGCTCCAGAAAGTGATCATAGGAATCGGCAAAACCAACATTGGTGACGATGAGAGCCAGTGCGGCGGCAAGCACGAGGATCAGGCCAGCCGTGGCTTCATGATTGATGAAGCGTATCAGGGCTGACTGGTCTTTCATCTTAGAACAGAGCCGAATTGATGAACATGTGCGCAAGGATACTGGCGATGTAGCCCAGGGCAATGGCCCAGCTCCATTTCAGGTGACTGAAGAACGTGTAGTGCCCGCGCGCTTGCCCCATAAGGGCCACACCCGCCGCCGAACCGATGGAAAGCAGGCTGCCGCCCACCCCAGCCGTGAGGGTAACGAGCAGCCATTGCCCATCGCTCATGCTGGGGTTCATGGTGAGCACCGCGAACATCAGGGGAATATTGTCAACAATGGCTGACAAAACACCGATGGCGATATTCGCCGTCGTGGGCCCGAGGTCGACATAAAGAAATTGGCTGGCCAGACCGAGATACCCTAACACGCCAAGCCCACCCACCGCAAAAATGATGCCGAAGAAAAACAGCAGCGTGTCCCACTCCACGCGCTCGATCTGCTTGAAGGAGTTGAGCACCATGTCGTCGTTTCCAAGCCGTGCGCCTTTGCGTTGCAGGAAATACGACCACACCTGCAGGTAACCAAGGCCCAGCATCATGCCCATGGCGGGCGGCAGGTGCAGAAAATTTCTGAAGGCTACCGCGGTTGCTATGGTCAGTGCGAACAAAACAATTACGCCATTTGCGCCGGGCTTGGCGCGCACCGTTTCCGTGCTGGCCGCAGGTATTTCATGGGGAATGGCAAATTGCATGAAGAGGGCAGGCACCAGCCAGTTGATAAGTGACGGCAAGAACAGGTCGAAGAACTCAAAGAACGTCAGCTTTTCCTTCTGCCAGACCATCAGGGTGGTGATGTCGCCGAAGGGCGAGAAGGCCCCGCCCGCATTGGCGGCCACTACAACGCTGATGCAGGAAATGACAATAAATTTCGGCGACTTGGCCCCGACGGCGAGGGCCACCGCACCCATGATCAAGGCTGTGGTCAGATTGTCGAGAACGCTCGAAAGAAAAAATGCAATGACGCCGGTGAGCCAGAACAGGCTGCGGTAGGACAGGTTTCGTGATGTGAGCTTCACCCGCAGCACATCGAATACACGCCGCTCTTCCAATGTGTTCACATAGGTGATGGCCACCAGCAGGAACAGGAACAGCTCGCCATATTCCATGATGACATGCTGGGCCGCGGCTTCCGCTTGTTCGCCCATGCCTGCCGCCGCATAGGCCATGCCGATAAGGGCCCAGATTAAGCCCGCCGCAATCAGCACTGGTTTGGATTTGCGGAGCTGCGTCGTCTCTTCAAAGATGACCAGGATGTAGGCGATCACGAAAATGGCCAGCGAAAGATAGCCGAACCAGGTATTCGTGAGATCAAGCATTCAGGGTGCCTTCATGCAGCTCCAGCCAATGGGTTTCCTCACGCTCCAGCTCGGATTCAAACCGGCTTTTGAGCCGGGCAAAGTCCGCCGCCTTCTTGGGTTCCTGAAGGTAGATCGTGTGGTCGGCCAGCGCCTGTTCAAGCAGGATGATCTTGTCCTTGATCTTCAGCATCTTGAGATCAAGCTCCTGAATCTTTTTCTTGATGACCGGAGTCATCAGTTTTTTCAGCGGCTTTGCGGCGGGAGCCACGGCCTTCTCTACTTTCTTCACGGCAGTCGCGCGGCCCAGCACGATATCGGTGTATTCATCCATGTCGCCATCAAAGGGCTTTACCGTTCCGTCCCTGACAAGCCACAACTGGTCCGCGCAGGTTTCAATGATATGGCGGTCATGGCTGATCAGAATGACGGCCCCCTCATAATCATTGATCGCCATGATCAGCGCTTCGCGGCTGTCCACATCAAGATGGTTGGTAGGCTCGTCAAGAATGAGAACATGCGGGCCATGGAAAGTGGCCAGCATGAACAGCAGGCGCGCCTTCTCGCCGCCCGAAAGAGTGGAGCATTTCGAGTCAGCTAATGCCGCGCCGAATCCTGCCGCGCCAATCTTGGCGCGGCGCTGTGAAACCGTGGCATCGGGCATCAGCGCCGAAATATATTCGTAGGGCGAAAGGTCTTCCGACAGTTCATCCAATTGGTGCTGGGCGAAATAGCCCATGGTAATGCGCGGCGGATGGCGCATTTCCCCGGCCGATACCTGCAGCTTGCCGCACAGCAGCTTGGCGAAGGTCGATTTGCCGTTGCCATTTGAGCCAAGCAATGCAATCCGGTCATCCGGATCAAGCCGCAAGGTGATGTTTTTGAGAACCGGCGCACCGTCGCCATAACCGACGGACGCCTTGTCCCAGCGCACCAGCGGTGGCGCCAGGGCCTTCTCCGGATTTGGAAACAGGAAAGGGGCCACGCGGTTTTCAACCATGTCGGCAATGGGTTCAAGTTTTGCCAGCGCCTTCAACCGGCTCTGAGCCTGCCGCGCTTTGGAAGCCTTGTAGCGGAAGCGGTCGACGAAGGCCTGCATGTGGTCACGCTGCTCTTCCTGCTTCTTTTTCATTTTCAGGGTCAGCGCCTGCTTCTCGCGGCGCTGGCGCTCGAAATTGTCGTAGTTGCCCACATAGATGGTGAGCTTGCCCTGATCCAAGTGCAGAATGGAATCGACCGCTTCATTGAGCAGGTCGCGGTCATGGCTCACCAGCAGAATGGTGTGCGGATAATCGCGGATGTAGCTCTTGAGCCAGATCGTGCCTTCAAGGTCGAGATAGTTTGTAGGTTCGTCGAGCAGCAGAACATCGGGCGCGCCAAAGAGGGCCGCCGCCAGGGCAACCCGCATGCGCCAGCCCCCGGAGAGCGCCGAGCAGGGGCCATTCTGCGCCTCTTCGCTGAAGCCGAGGCCCGCCAGAATGATGGCCGCCCGGGCCGGGGCCGAATGGGCCTCGATATCCGCCAGCCGGATCTGGATTTCCGCAATGCGGTGCGGATCTGTGGCCGTTTCGGCCTCGGCGAGAAGAGCTTCCCGTTCCTTGTCGCCGGCCATGACCGTATCAAGCAGGCTTTCCGGGCCTCCCGGCGCTTCCTGCGCCACCGTGCCGATGCGGGCGTTTTTCGGCACGCTGGCCGAGCCCGCCTCGGAGATCAAATCGCCGAGAATAAGCTTCAAAAGCGTGGATTTGCCTGTGCCGTTGCGCCCTACCAGGCCCACCTTGTGGCCGTCCGGCAGCGAGGCCGAGGCCCCCTCAAGCAGGAGCCTTCCGCCGATTCGAAAGGTGAGATTGTTGATTTGTAACATGGAGCGGCGTTCTAGCGGGAGAACACGGGCGGGGGAACCCACATTATCACATTGACAGGACCAATGTTGCGCTGCACAAATTGCCTGCGTGAGGTGCGCCACTCAAAAGGAACCGATGGAATGAACAAGATGGTTCAGGTAGCTGCCGAAGAGGCTGCCTATATTGACGAGATCACCATCATGCTCCGCGATCTCCTGCGCCAGGTCATCCGCCTTCGCGAACCCGCCGTCCTGAGCGTCATT
>DATLDM010000117.1:0-127786 GCA_035525875.1 Aestuariivirga sp. | reverse complement strand
ATTAAGCTCTATGGCCTTGTCGAGATCCGCAATGGCAAGGTCGTTTTCACCTTTGTTGGCATAAGCTAGGCCACGGTTGTTTCGAGAAGTTGCATAGTTAGGATCGAGCTCGATTGACTTGTCCAAATCCACAATAGCGCGGTCGTAGTCGCCCATATCGTTATAAACCAGCCCACGGTTATTATAGGCAACTGCGTTGGCCGGATTAATTTCAATTGCCATGTCAAAGTCAGCAATCGCGCGCTCGTAACTGCCTTTGTTGTAGTTGGCTAGCCCGCGATTATAGTAGGCTGCCTCAAATTTCGGATTGAGCTCCAAAGCCTTATTCAAGTCCGCAATAGCGCGGTCATACTCGCCTTGTTCGCTATAGGCGAGGCCGCGATTGTTATACAAAACTGAGTCGTTCGGGTTTACTACCAGAGCCTTCCCTAGGTCGGCAATGTTGTGAGCAGGACTAGCGTTACCCAACGCAACATCTTCATCGCTAGCGTAACCTGTTGCAATTCGTGATGAAAAAAGAACTGCGTGCTCTGGGTTCCAAATACTTTCGTAATTGACGGCAAAGCCTTTTTCTATAACAGCGCCATCTATTCCACGAGAATAAAAAAATTTTTTAACTCCTTCTTTCGCGGCCTCAAGTTCCCTTATATCTAACCCCGGGAAATATGGTTCATGGAGTCCGATCAGCGCTGTTCTCGAAATCAAACGATTGCGCCCGGCTACAAAAACAGTAACGCAGGCACTGTGACATTCTGAAACCACGTAAGTATCGAGGTTATGTTGGAGAACAAGATCCTTGAGCTTGTCGGCTTCTGCTAGTCTTCCTCCGATGCTGTTCAAATATAGAACTCTCACTGCGGGGTAATCGTTAAGCATCGCTTCGACATCTGCACTAACACCAAAATCCAGATTTCCGCGGAGTTCAATTTTTGTTAAATCGCCCAAGAGTTTAACTGAGTAGTTTTTCACTTGCGACGCCGCGGATAATATTTCTGCATATCCTCTGATTTGTGGAATTCCTTGGTTAGCGAATACAACAACCGACGAAATGAGCCCTAATGTGGTTAACAAAATAGCCGCACCACCCCAGCCTTTCTTATTTGGATATGTTGTTGAATACACGCGCGCGGACCGATAAATCCCAACGGTCAACCAAACTTGAGAGATTGCGGCGAATAGCCAAAGACTGATTAGCAGAGATGAAATTAGCTTCGGATATAGAACAATGTCGGAGCTGCCCAGTCCAACACTAAGGATGGCAATAACTAAAGTAAGACCGTAGGTGTTCAGCCAATAACTCTTTGCGAGCGAAAGTTCGCCGCGCCAATGGCGAGCGAAATAGTTTCTTTTCTTTATGCTGTGAATGGTTTCATCAGGTTTGTATTTTTGAAATATTGGATCAGCATGTTTTGGTGAAATAGGAGGTTCCCTTTGTTCCCGTTCAAATGGATCCTGTGCTGGTTGATTAGATTGAGGGCTAGGCGACGAACGAGTTGCAAATTCCAATGTTCGACCTAATGGTAACCAATCTGTAAAACCCTCGCGCCAGCAACCATCATCCAATGACAATTCACCACTCGCCAAGTATTTCTGTACAACCAACTTTGGAAATGGACCTGCTTCAGAACCTCTGGCGGCGATATACCAAATTGCCGCATTTTCCTTTGAAGACTCCATGACTGGCCCCACCGGATGGTCAATCAGTTTTGGTTCAAATGCTTTAGTTTCTACTATTGGAAATTTCCTCAAAACAACGATTGCATAGGCCAGAATTACGCATAATGGGATAATGAGATTTGGAACAGGTTCCTGAATGATGCGATTTCTTAAGTCATTTTGGAGACCAATCAGCAGTACGATAGATGCTAAGGCAGTTAATTCCAAGACCAGACGTAAAGTTGTATTATCAACCTCACCAAGTTTTCGTTTTTTGCAGGATCTGTATACCAAAGCGCCCAGAATAAGTGCGGGCCCCCCAACAATCATATCAGTCAATTGCGTGAGCCCACTAGCGAATCCTAGGATCCCCAAAATCAAAGCAATCGTCGATCCGATATGCTTTCCCAATCGTCGTTCCCCAAGCAGACCACGTGGCTCAGTCGCTCCACACCCACTTTCGATATTGCCATAGAGACCGAATTTTTGAAAGCTCTCACAGGGCGGCACCCAAGCGTCAAATGTACCAACCTTCGAAAAGAAGCCAAAAGCCGGTCAACTGAGCCTGCGGGCTGTGCCGCGCTCGGTCGTACCAGAGCCTTTCGCCGGTCCGTACCCAAGCTGAGACCTAAAAGCCACACGTTCCAAAATCCCGGCTTTTTGTACGCTAGAGCAAAGTTCTATCAGTCTGTTCATTTGCGTTTAACGCTGCCCGCATTAATAATATGCTCATACTGATTTGGAGTCTCATGATGAAACTTAATCTGCTTCTTGTGGCGTTCAGCGCCCTTCTAGCTGGAATTAGCCCTGCCTTTTCCGCCGAAACAACTGACTATTCCGATGAAAGCTATGATTGGGCTGGATTTTACCTTGGTGTATACGGTGCTTATGGCGAAGGAACGTCAAAATCAGACGTCGCCGTGGATGCCCATCCCTCGGACCCATTTCCCGGGATCCATGCGGGATACTTATTTAATTTGGACAGCGTCATATTGGGGGTGGAAGGGGATGCCTCCTTGGCCGACCTGGACGACGACATTGTGAGCGGTGGCCTGGTCACCCAGGACTTTGACAATATTGCATCAGTGCGTGCGAGGGTAGGTCTGCCAATCGATAATACCCTGTTGTTTGCCAATGCAGGCTGGGCGTGGGCAGACACAGAGTATGGTTATTTAGTTGAAAAGGACCAAAAAGTTATTTCAGGTCCCACAGTTGGCGTCGGTGCACAATATGCATTTTCCAATAGCTTCATTGGACGCATAGAATACAACCATTACTTCTATGGTTCGACAACCTATGATCTGGAAACTCAAGTTGATGTCAAAAACAGTCTCGATGAAATTAGAGCCGGTGTTGATTTCATATTTCATTAGCTTAGATGCAGCAGGTTTTTAAAAAGGCTTCAGCCCTTCTGGGGGCGGTTTGGCTAGTGGCTCCGGCATCGGCCGGGCCCAGGGGGGCAGATGATTCGGTTATGGTATTTGGGGGTGTGGTAAGTGAGACCACATTCATAGAAATCTTAACGACACCTTGGACCTCAGACCTTAACCCCATAGGCGTTGCAGGGATCAGCTATTCTCATCGACTGGGCACCGTCAACGAATTGATCGGCGATCGCGGCCTTGGTCAAATCGGCGACAATTTCACAATTGAAGGCGAAGTTGGCACGTCAGCCCGCTTTGGCGACGAGAGTCTCGGCGAAGCGTGGGTGGCATTATATTTGCGCTTCGACGGGTTGCCGTGGAATGACACGGTCTACACGACCATAGGAGCCAACACCGGCCTTAGTTACCTGACAGACATTTCTGCATTTGAAAGAGGTCGGGATAGCGAAGGAAAAGCCTCCGAGCTCCTCCATTACCTTGGGCCTGAACTCACCTTTGCAGATCCTGAGAACAAGGACTTGGAACTGGTGCTTAGGTATCACCATCGTTCCGGCGTATTCGGTCTGTTTGATGGGGTTGTCAGCGGCTCAACTTTTATAAGCGCCGGCATTCGCGTAAGATTTTAGAGCGACAATGGCCACTAGCGTTTAAATCCCCCGTGTTCCCGCCTCTGCCAGATACGCTAGGGCCTCGTAAACAACTCTCACGCTGCCCTGCTGTATGTCTAGTGCAGCGAGTGCTAACAATACATTCCTAGAGCGCCGAACTCAACTGAATGCATTCATCAGAAGCATTCTCATTGGCCAACGCTGAAGCTACGGCGTCACCAAGTGAAATTTGACCGATCTTATTGAAATGGCTCCAATCCAACGGTCCATGAATCGCAGATTTTGACGCCGCGTGTCGCAGGGCCTTCCTGGCATCTAAAAAACGTAAGCTTCTACGAAGAATCAGTTCCCTCAACCTAGCGCAGATGAGGTCGGAGTTCGTTGCTACAAGGGCGGCGGGGAAACTGCTAGATCCACCTTGATAAGTTTCAATGTCAACTCTAGCGTCAAGAATCTGATAATTTGTGAGTACTGAAGGTACGTCAACCACCATAATTGGAACACCGGGAAATTCTCTTATTAGGTAGCCAAGCGCTCTGTCGAGAACCTCAAAGGCAATATCCATGCTTTTCGCATCAAGTTCCAACCCGGGGCTTTGCAATTTCAATGGAATCAGTACTTTTTTTCCGTTAATTCGGACTGACTGACCTCCAATTGGGTACTGTTGTTTCGATTGCATTCCTATCAGCTTTTTGAAGTTAGTAAAAAAGTTATACATTATGCCATTGATATAGGAAATGCAGCCACTGCCCTTCGCGTGTTCTGCTTCCATGTCAACAAATCTGTTAATCGCAATGTTAGTCTCTTCACTCCCCACCACCTGGCCTCTAACGGAGAATGATCCGCCAGAATTCCTGCTGAGATCGTTGACATTATCATTGAGATCGTTGCCTTCATAAAAATATACGACAAATTCCGCTGGTTGTACTGGCGACTTGAGCAAAACGCAGATTGATGCATTCATCACGCGTCCAGGGTTTGTTATTAGCGCTTCCACACTACTCGATCCCGGTTTTCCAAAAGTAATTACTGGACGTTGAAGGTTTGCGGCGATCACATCTCCTGAATAGAATGGGTCAACACGCGACTTTCGTTCTAAGCTCCAGTCACCTATACCAGCAGCGTAAGAGTCTCCCAAAAGTGCAATGTAGGCCTCTTTTTTGGGATTCCCTCCTGAGCCCTGGTACCAGATCGACGACGCTACCGGGAAGAAATTGAAGACTTCCCAAATTATTCCTGGCCCGTAGATTAAAAGCACGGTCCCTATCAACAAATAGCCAAACAGCATTGATGTTATAGTGACCGCAGTATTTTTTAGGGCATTGTAAACGCCCGCGCGCTTCTCTGTGGAAATCGGGATTACGGGTGGGTCTTCCTCCATGGGCTTGCCCCCTACATAAGCCAAAAGAGATAAAAAGGCTTCGATTTTTTCTGGCCAGCGACGATCAATTCAGACAATTTAGTGACCTTTAAAAAACTCGCCCATTGGTGCTTTGAAAAATGTGGGATGCTCAATCCAATTCGAAAATGGTTTCATAATTGAGCTTATGCTTCGCGTCCTGCTTTTCCTTCCGGAGCACACAGTTCCCAATAACAAGCATTTCAATTTCGGTCCCCATGAAGCAACGATATGCGTCCTCTGGCGAGCACACCAGCGGCTCGCCTCTTACATTAAAACTGGTATTTACCACAATTGGGCAATTTGTTTTTTTCTCAAAGGCCGAAAGCAGTGCGTGATAAAGTGGGTTGGTGTCTTTGTGAACCGTCTGGATTCGCGCAGAATAGTCTACATGGGTGACCGCGGGAATTTCCGAACGAGGTACATTTAGTTTTTCAATACCGAAAAGTTTTTCTTCGTCTGTAGTCGATTTAAAGCGGCGATTTTTCACTACATCGGCCACCAGTAGCATGTATGGGCTATCCGATTCGATCTCAAACCATTCCGCGACCCTTTCACGGAGAATGGACGGAGCGAAAGGCCTAAAGGATTCTCGATATTTGACCTTCAGGTTAAGTAAGGATTGCATTTTTGGAGACCGCGGATCTCCCAGGATTGACCGGTTTCCCAAGGCGCGTGGTCCGAATTCCATGCGCCCTTGGAACCACCCTACTGCACAGCCAGCAGTTAGGGCGGAAACGGTTGTAGCAATTATTTCGGGACCAGGCAGAACCTCGAAATTAGCACCAATGACTTTGAGACGTTTTTCGATATCATCCTGCCCATACGATGGTCCAAGATAGGCCCCCTGCATACCGTCTAATCCGCTGGATCTGAGATGAGGCACATTTCCGATCCCATGGCTAACCGACAATGCTGCACCAAGAGCTCCACCTGCATCCCCCGATGCTGGCTGTATCCAAATATTTTCGAATGCGCCCTCACGGAGGATCTTGCCATTCGCAACGCAATTAAGTGCGACTCCTCCCGCCATGCAGAGATTTCGCAATCCAGTATCTTTAGCAATCGATCGTGCTAACTTCACCACCACTTCTTCAAGGACGGCCTGGATGGACGCTGTGAGGTCCATTTCACGTTGGGTAAGAATTTCCTCTGGCTTGCGTGGCTGACCACCGAAGAGCTTATGGAAATTATCATTGGTCATTGTAAGACCAGTGCAATAGTCGAAATATTCCATGTTCAACCGATAGGAACCATCGGCCTTGATATCAATCAGGTGGTCGCGAATTGTCTGGGCGAAACGTGGTGTGCCATAGGGGGCCAGCCCCATAATCTTGTATTCACCGGAATTTACTTTGAAGCCCGTATAGTATGTGAATGCGGAATAGAGCAGGCCAAGGGAATGAGGAAAGTGGATTTCGCGCTGGATTTCGAGTGCCTCGTCTCTACCCACGGCAAAAGAAGTTGTGGCCCATTCACCTACGCCGTCCATGGTGAGAATAGCCGCCGCTGAAAAGGGTGATGGAAAAAAAGCGCTAGCCGCGTGACTGAGGTGATGTTCTGTGAAGGTAAGTTGTTCTTCAATGAACTTTGGGTCTATTTTCCGTAATTCCTTGAGGAGTAGATTTTTTTGAAAGAGCTTTTCGCGGAGCCAAATTGGCATCGCCATTCGAAAGGATCTAAACCCCTTGGGGGCAAACGCTAAATAAGTTTCAAGCAGACGCTCAAATTTCAGAAATGGTTTATCATAGAATGCTACATAGTCCACATTTCCAAGTTCGATTGATCCCGCCGATAGGCAATAATCGATGGCATGCCGTGGGAAGTTGGAATCGTGCTTCTTGCGAGTGAATCGTTCTTCCTGTGCTGCCGCGACAATGCGACCGTCAACAACCAGCGCCGCTGCACTGTCATGATAAAACGCGGAAATTCCCAGGACTCGCAATTGCAACACTCTCTAGAATATCGTGTAAATAAAGGGCGCGACTGCGCTACCCTTTGCAAGGATGAGAAGTCCACCAAAGATCACCATCATGAGTAACAAGGGCAGAAGCCAGAATTTCTTGCGTTCCCGCACGAAAGCAACTAGTTCCTTTAAAAACGACATGAGTTTACCTCAGAATTGACGACGCACGGATTCTGCGTTTGGCCCCGGGGGAACACGATCAATCCAATAGGTCGAAGCGTTTGTTTCAAATGGAAGGTTCAAAAATGTCTTGCCGAAGGCCCTCATTAGAAATGCCATCGGAGTGATCGCTAGAAAAAACATGGCACCCAATATTATAGGGTTTACAATCTTGTGGAGCAGCAGACCCAACTTGAACCACAGCACGTTGAGGGGCCTTAAAATAGACGGCGCCAAATAAGCTAGTACAAGAAAAATCGCGCCTCCCCCCACGCTCCAAAGCCTGATCGACCCGCCATGCACTAATGGGACGAGTGCAACCAAGAGAAATACAGCCGCAAAAGTTATGGCAAAGCTGCGCTCAGATGGAAGCTCAGGATCACCTTCAATTTTACTAAGTCGTTCGTGAGTTTGATGCGTGTTCATGGCGCCATTGGGTTAGCGTTTCTTACCTGTTTTCGCAAGCGATGAGTGTATTACAAGACCTTTTAGAGGTTTGTGACGACGAGCTTAACGTTGGGCTAAGGTCGTCCCTTAAATTCAAAGTGAACTTATTACACTTGATTGCCCCTCGCTGAAAAGTAGCAGGCTTTTCAATGCAACTATGGTCCGGGGGGACGCAACTGCTTTCGCATCATTCTAGCATTGGTTTGATTTCGCATCCAAGCGGGTTTTGTGGGAATTCCCAATCGCTATATTCCCGGCGCCACGGACGGGGGTCTTCTTTCCAAAACCCTTGCAGGGAGCTTTCGGCGTGTTTCCATAATACAATCTAGTTGTGTCACCACGCTGGTTTCCAAGCATTTCCAGAATAGGCTTATTAAATTTAGTTATTTGAAGAATTTTAGCAGGAATGGAGCAAGTGCGGCATCTGCCCGCTGCTCATATCTTTCCCAACGTTCGAAAAACCGGTTGTAGGTCTTCCACCTCATCCAAGGTGGTTTCGGCGGGAAATCCCAATCCCTATGTTCGTCGCGCCAAGTGCGGGGCCCCCTCTCCAAAACCCGCCTAGCAAGCTTGCGACCAGTTTCCATAAGCCTCGAGCGCCTGTCGCATCGTTGGGAGCTGTATAATAGCCTCACCCTGAAACCTCGCCTGGAACGGAAATGTGTGGCTCCTGGGGGCATATAGAGGCACTGGCAATAGTCGTGGGTGGCTGGACATACGATGTTGCCTTCATACGGTTTTAGTGCAAAGTGTGACATAAAAGGGAGACATCGCGTCTCCCTACCTACTGCAAAAGGCTGATGAATAAGGCTTTTGAAACATGGTAGGCGGCCCTGTACCGCCCACCACGTCATTCATGCCCTGATTTTGTTTGGATTTTGGTAATTTCTCCCGCACCTTGGATCAGGGCGCGAAAAAAATGTTGCTGCTATGTTCGCTCGCCCTTTTTTTCCAGCGTTCATCGCATGATCCTTCGCCGGGCCGATTCGGTGTAACCTCCACTCATGCGCGATGACTTCCACCCGAAGAAATCTTGCAGTTCTTCCCCTGTTAATCCGCTCTCGGCTCCCGTGTGTGGCGAAAGACTTGCGAAGACCGAGTGCAGATTTACCGGCAATTCCGGCAGCTCTTACTGCGACTCTGAACGTATTACCAAAAGAAATCGGATGGCTTCTGTCGGTTGAATATGGAAATGGGCAATGCTAACTACTGACATCAGGTCACTCAGAGCATGTGCCTTCCGGAAGTCATAATATAACGTTATGTAAATTGGTTAGGAGATGTATTCGAGCCTCTTGAATTTGCACTTGATAGTGACGGAAGCTAGTGTAGATTGCGTGTTAATAAAAGCTAAAGGGAGCTTGAATCAAGATGAGCCAGTCCGCTGCACGGGAATTGAATGAATTTCCAAACCTGATCGAGTTGATCGACCGCCAAAGCGGGCTCCATGATTCTGAAACCTGGTGGGGGCCAGCTGTCGGGATTGACGAAGTGGCTGATGGCATCCCAGCTCGTGCCATCGGGAGTGATGAACTGGGCGCTATTGCCCTCGGCTGCGACGAGCAATTCGGTCCATCTTTCGCCATTGGCAGTGACGAAGTGAATATCGACCCGTTGCCCGCCACTCAAGAAAACTTTTTGCAGGATGAAATTCAGCAGCGCCCATTGGAAGTGATAGGGCAGGATGAGACCACCCCGGCTGTGGATTTGAAAGCAACGTCGATTTGCGCGGATGAAACGATAGGGCAGGACGAGAACCCAGGAATACCGGCTATGACAATGACAGCAACGTCGATTTGCGCGGATGAAACGATAGGGCAGGATGAAGCTCCAGATACACCGGCGGTGGAATTGGCCACAATCTCGATTTGCAACGTTGAAAACGTATTGCAGGATGAAACTGTATCCGACTCCCGCCTGAAGACCGGCATCGCCCAAGTCGGAACAACGGTTTACGGCCTTCCACTGTATAATTTCAGATACATTGGGAAACCCGAAGTCTATGAAGGCGTCATGGCGCAGGATGTTCTGAAAGTCATGCCATCGGCCGTGTTGCGCGGAGCCGATGGCTACTACCGCGTGAAATACAAAGACCTTGGCGTTCAGATGCGGCGAGTTGCCTAGTTAGCACAGATTGTTCTTCGTTGAGAAAGGGCGACTTTCGCCCTTTTTCTTTTTGGAGACACCATATTGAACCATGAATTGAAATTGGCCACGGACTTTCTTGCGACGCTGCTGCAGACCGAGCGTTCCTCCGAAGCCGAATTGGACGCCCACCAGGGCAAGCTGCTTACGACGCTCGTCGGGCATGCGCTGGCAAACGTGCCGTTCTACAAGGGCAGGCCTGGGCCCACAGGACCGTTTGACGCCAATTCGGAATATTGGAAAAGCCAGCCCTTCATGACCCGCAAGGACTTGACTGGGCGCTACGATGACCTGCGCGCCAGAGACTTCTCGATCAAGCCCGGTCTGATCGCGCCGGTTCAAACCGGTGGCAGCACCGGCCCCGCCGCGCGGCGCGACCTGTCGTCGCTTGAATCGTTGGCGCGCCTTGTCTGCAGCTACCGCATGTTCCTGGCCTGGCAGCTCGACCAGTCAAAGCCCCTCTACGTCATACGAAAGCCGCGGCAGGCGCCCGACTCGTCATTTGACCGCTGGGGCCAGCCCTGGCTCCCCAAGGAAAAACTTGGCCCGCGCCGGCGCCTTGATATTGCGCTTCCGGCGGCGGAGCAGTTGAAGTACCTCGCCAGTGAGGCGCCGGTCTACGTCAACACTCTGCCATCGAATCTTCTCCGCCTCGTCGTCGAGGCCCGCCGCTCGAATTTAAAGCCAGAAATTCCATTTATCGTTTCGGTTGCGGAATATCTTCCCGCGGAAGTGAAAGAAGCGGCGCGCGAGGTTTTCGGAGGGCGCGTCATCAATGTTCTCGCCTCGGCCGAGGGCGGCATCATCGCCATCGAATGCCCGGAAAGCGGACTGTTCCATATTCAAAGCGAGCAGGTGCTTGCCGAAATCATCAGGCCGGACGGCTTAGCCTGCGAAGCCGGAGAAGTCGGCGAGCTTGTTGTGACACCGCTTTACAGTTACGCCACTCCGCTGCTGCGCTACCGCTCTGGCGACTTCGTTAAAAAGGGGTTTAGGTGTTCCTGCGGGCGGAGCCTGCCCACTATCTCGCGCATCATGGGCCGCAAGGAACATATGTTCCACTTTCCCGACGGAAGCCAGGCGCTGCCCCCCATTGATCGTGTCAAAACCACCGAGATCATCGGCCATGATGCCTGGATTCTGGTGCAAACCGGCGCGGCCCAGGCTGAATTGAGAGTTGCAATTCCACTATCCCCGCACGTTAGATCCGCCCTGATGGACCTCACAACATTGGCGCTTGGAAGAAACTTCAAAACCGCAATCAAACAGACTGATTCCCTGCCGCCGACCTCCGGCGGTAAGCGGCATTTCACGCTCAATTCCGTCGCCTCCTAGCGAGCCAGTGCTTGGGTCTTTTCCGTAAGGACGCGCGCGGCCCTGTCGAAGGCGTTGAACTGGTCGATGTGCATCTGGCGGGCCACGGCATGGGCTTTCTTCGGTCCGACCAGGCTGGCCTTGCCCAGCGCCAGCCGGAGAGGCATGTTCATCTGAGAAGAGAAATGCCAGGTATTTCCACCCGGATTGCACTCAATAACCAACAGCTTTCCGGTGCCCTGTTCGCGTAGGATATCAGTTCCCAGCAATGGAATATCCGGAAAGGCGTCATGAACGCGCTTGGCCAATGCAACAATATCTTCTTCCGCCCTAAGGGAGCGCTCCCTGAAACTACTTGCGTTGTTTGTTATCGGCAGCTTCTCAATCAGCTCATCGGGCGAACCCAGGCTGCCGCGAGGTGACTTCGCCCGAGAGAAATATGAATACATAGGCTCCGAAAAAAAGGTAGACACGCGGTTATAGGAAACAAGCTCTCCCGTATCGATGAACTTCTGTACGAGAAAACCTTCCCCGGCCTTGTGGATGAGATGATCTGGCGAAAAGTCCCGGGAAGTCATTCTCTCAAGTCGTTTCCGGCGGAAGAGTTGTACGCCGCGGCCTTGCGAACCCAGCGTTAGCGACATCGGCTTGATCAGCACAAATTCACCAAACATTATAGGGTCGAGCTGCATGCCAAATTTGAAGGGAAGGGTGGGCGGAGTTGGCAAGCCGGCTTCCCGAAAAATCCTGTATTGGACGAGTTTGTCAATCTGATGGTTTTTCAGGACAGGGCCCCGCTTGACCTCCAGATTGAATTTGGCGTTGAGCGCCACGGTGAGTGTAGGCCGCTGCCACGCCGTTTGGGGAAGCTGATCCGTCGTGCCCGTCGCCAGCGAATAGATCGTGATGTCGGGGTCGAGCGCGAAGATCTTGGTCGAAATCTCCGCGAAGTCCTGCTCGTATTTAGGACCACGGTGAATGAGGATGAGATTTCTTCGTGTCATTCAATAAGATACAGTGACCTGTTGGTGGCGGAATTATCAAGGCAAGGGCTACGATTGGGTCGACCGGTCACCTGTCCCCGGCACACTGAAACCTTAATGGATGCATGACCAATCGTCGAGCGATGTTGCATTGGGCGCGAGCATGGCGGCCAAGCGCTCAAGTTTAGATATCCTCTCTGGGTCACCAGCGGAAGCCTGTCCTATGGTTTCACTCGCCCGCTGTGTTCGCCAAGAAATCGAATCCTTTTGGAAAAATACCAAGCGAGCTGCCAGGTGCCGTCTGCACCCAAACGGAAACTAGTGCTGAAAGTGCCGCCATCCATGGTCGTGGGTGTCGGGGCAAAGACTGGCATCTATGCATTGGGCGACTGCCATGGATGGGACGTATACTTGACAAACCTCATTGATTGCTTTTATTCATAATTATAAAGCGTAAAAGGGAATATTACTTGCGTGTCCGTGTTGTCCCAAGAATACTTCTACAGCGAAACCAAGGCTTTTGAGCACTTTGAAAAAATCCTATGGAACGGTAATCCGGTCTGTCCCAAGTGCGGTGCGCGTGATCGCATCTATACGCTTGAGGGGGTAAAGGACAAGATCGGTCGGGTTCGTCTTGGCCTCAAAAAATGCGGTCATTGCAGGAGCCAGTTCACAGTCAAGATAGGTACTGTTTTTGAGAGCGCCCACCTACCCCTGCACAAGATTTTGCAGGCCGTTTATCTCATGTGCGCGAGCAAGAGGGGTATCTCTGCCTATCACATGCACCGTACCCTTGAGATCACGTACAGGAGCGCTTGGTTCCTCTGCCGTCGCATCCGTGAAGCAATGGGTGACGGTTCGTTGGCACCCATGGGCGGTGCGGGCACTGTTGACGAACGTAAGTAGCTTCGCAAATTTTTTCCAGTTTTGCAGAGGTCGCAGCCATGACAGCAAAGAAAGATATTGCAGCGCCAAAGAGTCAAAAGGCTAAGTTCATGGCAATGGCTGAACGACAGGGGGAAGCCACCGAAACGACTTTTAACGAGGTTTTAAAGCGAGTTGGGAAGGCTACGGCACCCGCCAAGGCCAAAAAGAAGGCTAAGTAACTGTCGGGCTTCTGTAAAACAAGATTAGATCGGTCGGAGGCAGCGGGCGGGGCTTGCGGGTGGTTCGGGGCTATCGTAAAACAAAGTTCATGGACCAAGGACACATTGAACCAGGCTGGCTAGAGCTGCTGACGACGATACCAGATTTTGCCCTGGTATTATTGCTTCCGCTTCTTTTCCTTGCCTGTCAGCTTTTGAAAATCCTGTCGAAGACTTGGAGCCGTTTTGCCCAAACGCGAAACTTGCGAATACCGTAACCTTTCGCGCGTCAGACAGATCTTCTTATTTTCTTTAATGAACCAAACTGAGTAGCTCCCATAGGGCAACTTCCGACAGTGGCGCTTCACTCCTAGTACATCACTTTTTCCAGAATCTTACCCCAGGTCCATCGCCAGAACTGCCGATAAATTCGATGCCGGCTTTTTCGAAGACCTTCAATAATTCCAGCAGTGATTGAGTGCGACTAGGGGGGATATCTTCAAAACTCTCCAGCCTTTGAATTGTATTCCGCGTTACACTCGCCCGTTTTGCAGTTTCGGTTGCAGACCAGTTCAGCATACTGCGTGCGGCTCTAATTTGACTTCCTGTTATCACAATTTAGCCACAATTAGAGGTCAAAAAGACTAAGACATGGGTCATAATGACACTTTCTTCGTTAATCAGGACACGACAATGATCGTTACGCAAAACCTCTCAAATGAATTTAACCGATTCACCGAGCTTCGTCGCCGTCTTATTGAAGCGGACCCGGAAATTGATGAGACCACACTACTACATACCTTGGAGGGTGCCACAAACCTTCATGAAGCCCTTGGCGAGGTCATTCGTTCGGCGCTGGATGACGAGGCTTTGGCCGATGGCCTTAGATTACGCCTGGAGGCGATGCGGGCCCGATTGGAGCGGATCGAGACCACATCAGCCAGGAAGCGAGAGGTGGCGCTCGCCACCATGGAGGAGGCGGGACTAGAGAAGATTCTAGAGCCGGAGTTCACGATTTCGTTGCGCGTCCAACCACCCGGCCTTCAGATCACAAATGAAGCGGATATCCCCGAGTGGTTTTGGATCCCGCAGCCTCCGAAACTGGATCGACGGAAAGTCCTCGACACCATCAAAGCCGGGACTGCCGTCATGGGAGCGGAGCTTGCTAACTCCCGCGTCAATATCGTTGTAAGGACAAAGTAGCCATGGCGTTTGCTCCAACCCAAGTTCGGAAGCTCAAATCAAAACTTAAGCCAGCCCACATCAAAACCCGCGAGGCCGATGGCAACACGCTGCACTATGTCGAAGGCTGGCATGTTGTGGCTGAAGCCAATCGCATCTTTGGCTTTGATGGCTGGGACCGGGAGAGCGTCTCCAGTACCTGCGTATGGACCAAGCAGACTGGTCTACGCTTTGCTGCAGCCTATGTGACGCGGGTGCGCATTACCGTCAGGGCCGGGGAAGAACGTATCGTGCGTGAAGGCTGCGGGGCAGGGGAATCCAATGCCGCTTCTCCGGGTCAGGCCCACGAGTTTGCCGCCAAGGCCGCCGAAACCGATGCCACCAAGCGGGCACTTTCAACTTTTGGCAATTCCTTCGGGCTGTCGCTCCACGCGGGGCCAATTGATCACAGTGCGCGCAAGGCAGCTGCTGAACTAGCAGCTGTAGCCCCGAGCCCTGGAGGCGCGCAGGGTGCTCCACCGTTGCAGGTCAACAGCAGTTTAAATCCTCTCAATGGGGAGCCACGATTGCCGGCGACCGAAATTGCTAGGATTGAACTTCCAGTTAGGCGACCCATTGATAAGAGCCTGCTGGCTATTCCGGAAGTGAAACGCCTGCGTGACAAAAGTCACCTGCAGTTTGTCGCCACCCAACCCTGCCTGGTCTGTGGCCGCCTGCCGGCTGAGGCGCATCACTTGAAATTTTCCCAACCCAGCGCCTTAGGTCGCAAGGTCTCAGATGCATTTACGGTGCCCCTCTGCGCCCTGCATCACCGCGACCTTCATACGACGGGCCATGAGTTGGCTTGGTGGGAAAAGAAAAAAGTCGATCCGCTATCGGTTGCAAATGACCTATGGAACCGAAGCCATGGAAGAGAAGAGGGTCCGGATGGACAAGCCATTCACGCACACACATAGTTTTAGAGAGGGCAATGATCGTGATAATGAGACCGAGAAAACCTTTTTATGAGGGCCTTCTCCCTGGTGATCAGGTGGAAAGAGTTGGCCATAGGCTTCAACGGGCGTCGAAGCTGGTCGACCGCCTGTATGACTGGTGGAATGGCATTCCGCGAGAGCCTCAAAAAAGGGCAGATAGTGATGTGGAAAACCCAAATGCTCGTAGAAGGCATTGCTTCCCATTGGGAGCCTCTCGCAAGAAGAGTTCTCGGACCACCAGGACTAATGTGACGTTGCACTAGAGGGCCGTGCTGGACCTTCAATCCTTTGGAGGGGATCTAAACTCGGCCTCGGCATTAGCGGCCATTCTTAACCATGCCTCGGCAATCTCCTTCATTCGAGCTTTCACCATTTCGCTCGGTGCACGCTCCGCCTGCTCGAAACACTTCCTCGCCTCGAAGCGGTATTCATGAACTCGATCCAGTGACATGTTTCAGTAACGGGCCACCCCGCTACCCGTTCCATAGCGGTTGTTACTTTGAAAAAGATGAGAACTCTAAATCATACAAACGGCTCTTGCCGACGTCCCGAGTTGAGCCTCACTTATTTAGCTGACTTGCAGAGAATCCCCGAGATCTTGGCGGAATTTGGTGGGGGCGTTGTATTTGCACCACAGTGGGGGATTAACGTTATGGAACCTATCCCCTGTCCGTGAGTTGAAACTGCGCTGCACGACGGCCGCTGACACACTTGAACTTAGGAATTCGCCAATGAAAACTCTCGCCGACGCCTTTGAGCACACGCTTAAGGATATTTATTATGCCGAAAACGCAATCGCGAGAGCCTTGCCCAAAGTCATTGAGGCCGTCTCGCAAAATGAGTTTAAATCCGCGCTTTTGAGCCATTTGGCGGAGACAAAGGAGCAGATCAAGATCCTCGCCAAGGTGTTCAAGACCATCGGCGTCTCCCCGTCCGGAGAAAAATGTGACGCCATCGAGGGCCTTCTCAAAGAGACGGATATTATCATCGCGGAAGCCAAAGGTTCCGTCGCGAAAAACGCGGCTCTGGCCGGGGCCTGCCAGGCCATTGAGCACTATGAAATTGCCAGATATGGCACTCTCCGCGAGTGGGCCAAGACCCTTAAAAATGAAGAGGCCCACGTCTTGCTCTCCGAGATCCTGGATATGGAGAAGGCGGCCAACAACAAGTTGAATGCAATTGCCATCAATTCTTTGAACAAGGACTGAGGAAAATTTTTTGACCTGATAACTTAGTGGTGGAGAGAGAAGATGCGCCTAGATAATGAGCGACCCAGTACCAATGTTGAGGATCGCCGTGGGCAGGGTGGATTTGGCCGCCCAGGCGGGGGATTTGGCACTCCGGGCGGCGGGTTCGGTTTTCCTGGCGGCCGAAGTGGGAGAGGCATCAACTTCCCGATGGGGGGTGGCCGGCGGGGCTTGAGCGTATCCACCATCATCTTGCTCGTCGTGGTCTATTTTGCCTTTAAGCTCCTCTTCGGTATCGACTTGTTAGAGGTGATGAACGGGGGAGGGGTCGAGCAGCCTACCCGCCCAACCACGCCGGAAATTTCCATCCCCAGTCCCAAACAGGCGATTTAGGAGCCTACATCTTCAAGTGCCCTCGACCCTGCCACTCTGGAGCGGCAGGGATTGCAGTGCGGAGAAATATATCTAGAGCGTCCGGTTCTTGGAAATCATGCCCCAGGCGGCCAGGACGACAACGGCACCCACCACGGCCCCAACGAGGCCCGCCCCTTCGCCGGGTCCGTACCAGCCGAGAGCCTGACCGAGGTAGCTCGCAACGACGGCACCGACAATGCCCAGAATGGTGGTGAGGATGAAGCCCGACGGCTCATTTGGGCCCGGCATCAAAAACTTAGCCACAACCCCCGCTACAAAGCCGATGATGATCGTCCAAAGAATTCCCATGATGGTGCCTCCCGCGATCATCTGAACCAATTTCAGTGATTCGCGTTATGAGTCTACCACTGCAGTTCAATAACGGACAGCGTGTTTAAACAGGAGACGACCATGGCTAGAGGAATGCCTTCCCTTGCTGCTCTGCTGGGGCTAGTTGCAGTTGCAGGCTACCAGAACCGGGATAAAATCGGAGATTTTATTCGAGGGTTGGATGACCCATCGAGCCCCGCTGGCGGGATGGTGGAGCGGGTGAAACGCGGCATGGGCGACAGCCCCATGGCAATCAATATAAAGGAAGGTGTTGGAGAGTTGGTTGACCGCTTCAAGCAAGGCGGCCAAGGCGCCGCAGTGGATTCGTGGGTAGAAACAGGCGCTAATGCCGATGTGAGTGAAACGCAGCTTGAGAAGGCACTCGGTTCCGATCTCGTAGACAGTCTGGTACAGCAGACAGGCTTAAGCCGGGAGACCCTTCTGTCGCGCCTGGCGCAAGTTTTGCCGGAGACAGTTGATAAGTTGACACCCGACGGACGGCTTCCCGCTTAATGGGCTTGCAAGTCAGCGATTGCCCCTAGCATGGACTTGCCCATAGATGGCAAGAGGCGAGGAGGCCGACTGCTATTGGGCTAACTACAACGCCGACAGCTTGATGCGCGAGCGAATGCCATTTTTGAGAACACAAAACATTGTGTGTTCACTCTGCGGCTATGAGTTTTGAGAGTACAGGTTTCCTGCTAACTTCGCTGTGGACAATAATCGTCGGGCAGGGCGCGCTAGCCGCCACGGCTTGAGAAATTGAGTATTTCCAGTTGGCCAGTCTTCCCCGTCTTCGGTCGGAGCCAAGCACAATATAGTCTACGTGTTCCTTTTCCGCCTCGGCCAGTATGGATCTTGTAATATCAATACAGTTTTTGGTGATACACTTTACATCGTAGACCCCTCCAAAGCTTGCACGTCTCCGCGCCTGATCGAAGTAGTCGCCAATGAAGTCCATCGTGTAGCGGTAGAACAGTGCACCCCGGCCGGGCAATACGGCCGGATTTGCCATAAAGAATACGAGGGTGGAGGACGTGGCGCGCGCAATGTCTATGGCGGCATCAACTGACTTTCCCGATTGTTCCTGGTCGTCGATTGCATTGAGGATCTTCGTAATCATGGTCTCGGCTCTCGGCGCAAATTGTGGCGCACGCTGTTTAGATAAAGATATCGCCAAGAGAAACGCCGATCCTGGTGCGAGGTTCCAGTGCCGTGTCAATCTTTGTGAATAGCAGTGATGGGGGCGGATACTAATTTGCAGGGGATACTTGTGCCCTTCGACTGGGCCGAATTATCTCAGCCGGTTTAACTCCTGCACGATCATGTAGGCATACTCAGAGGAGAGGCGCGTCATCTGGAAGAAGTCACTCCGGCCATTGCATTTTCCGACCTCGATTGCGTTGGCGTAGCATTCGATATTGGCGAGGCCATTGAAGGTAATCGTGGTTGAGAGACTTCCACTGTCAAAGAAGAGCTTGAGGTTTGTGATGTGCAGCGAACCCGTCGCCATTTCTCGGGTGCTGTCCAGCGGCCGGTGGCGCGAACTGATGCCGCTAATGCGATAGCTGGCGAGTTTCGTCAGCGGAAATGCCATCGAGAAGCGGGAGAGGCCGGCGCTCGAAGGGTGGGGGTCGGGCTGCCGCCAGACGGCTTGCTCAGAGAAACAGCATAGCTCCTCGGGCCGCAGCGGGATGGGGACCTCCCTTGGTACCAAGTAAACCTGCTCGTTATTTTCGGCGGCCCAGAGTTCGCGGAATATTTGGTAGTCCGCGTCGAGCGGGGGCTCGATCCCGAGGCGTTCGGCGAGTGCAAGTAACTCAGCCTCCTGGTCGGGACTCAGGCGGCGCTCTGCCTCAACTTGGCCACGGAGGGCAGCAGATTCCTCGAGGAACCAATCTACTCGGCGGGAATATTCTTCGCCGCCAAGTTCGGAGTGCGTCGGGCCCCGAACTCGGGGCGCTGGCCAGCGTTTTGAAGGGTTGCGCATGTGTCGGCCTCGGGGTGACAGGATCACTCGCAATGGGAGTTGGGGGAAGCACCAGCGCCAGACTTGTCAACACTTACAATAGATTTCTAGCTACACGGATTTTTTTGGCGGTACGAGCTTGAGAATACATATCACGCATGCAGCACACAAACCCGAGGACGTTTGACGGTAGTGTTGAACTCCTTACTTCCACATTCTCAACCCGGGGCCATCGCCTGGCTTTCCGGTGAACTCGATACCTGCTTGTTCAAAAATCCTTTGTAGTTCTACAAGCGATTGGGTGCGACTGCCCGGGATGTCATTTGAACGCTCCAAACGTTCAATAGTCTCTCGGGTAAGTCCCGCTTTTTTACCTGTCTCGCTGGCGCTCCAATTCAGAACCGCTCTAGCCGCCCTTATCTGACGTCCTGTAATCACAATTTTACCACAATTATATCTCAAATTGAGAATAAGAAACTCTAATTTAGGTATTTTCACCTCTAAAATGAGAGAAAATTACGATGTCAACACATGTGCTCACTAGCGAATTTAACCGATTCACCGAGCTGCGTCGCCGCCTTATTGAGGCAGATCCCGAAATAGATGAAACAACGCTCTTGGATACCCTGGAGGGGGCCACAAACCTCCACGAGGCTCTTGGCGAAGTCATCCGCTCCGCCCTTGATGACGATGCCCTCGCCGATGGCCTCAGGCTCCGCCTCACTGCAATGCGCGATCGCCTGGAGCGCATCGAAACCACTTCAGCTAAAAAGCGCGAGGTGGCGCTCGCCACCATGGAGGAGGCGGGGATCGAGAAAATCCTCGAGCCCGAATTCACAATCTCATTGCGGGTCCAGCCGCCAGGTCTTCAGATCACCAATGAGGCGGACATCCCCGACTGGTTCTGGATTCCGCAGCCGCCAAAGCTTGACCGGCGGAAAGTCCTGGACACGATCAAGGCTGGGACCGCCGTCGTGGGAGCCGAGCTGGCAAATTCCCGCGTCAATCTCGTTGTGAGGACAAAGTAATATGGCCTTTGCTCCAACACAGGTCCGGAAACTGAAATCAAAGCTCAAGCCCGCCCACATCAAAACCCGTGAGGCTGATGGCAACACCCTGCACTATGTCGAGGGTTGGCACGTGGTTGCCGAAGCCAATCGGATCTTCGGCTTTGACGGATGGGACCGGGAGAGTGTGTCCAGCACCTGCGTGTGGACCAAGCAGACGGGGCTGCGCTATGCGGCGGCCTACGTGACACGGGTGCGCATTACCGTGAGGGCAGGCGAGGAACGCATAATCCGCGAGGGCTGCGGGGCTGGAGAATCCAATGCTGCGTCACCTGGGCAAGCCCACGAGTTTGCCGCCAAGGCGGCGGAGACCGATGCTACCAAGCGGGCGCTCTCTACTTTCGGTAATTCCTTCGGGCTCTCGCTCTACGCTGGCTCAGGGGAGCAAAACGGGAGGAGAAATACGCCCGCCTCGGCGGCCGCAGTTCCGGGCAACGGAGCCCTTCAGGCCACGCACACGCCCCTAACAAACGGCCAGGGCTTTCACGCCCCGCAGGTATCCCTCCCGCCGCCTGCGGAGACGGTGTCGTCCCACGCTGAAGCACCAGTGGGCGACGCGTCTCCAGAGAGGCGGCCCATTGACAAGAGCCTCCTCGCCATCCCGGAAGTAAAGCGCCTCCGCGACAAGGACCACCTGAAGTTTGTCGCGACCCAGCCCTGCCTGGTCTGTGGAAGGCTGCCGGCTGAGGCGCACCACCTGAAGTTTTCCCAACCCAGCGCACTGGGCCGCAAGGTATCAGATGCCTTTACGGTTCCGCTCTGCGCGCTGCATCACCGCGACCTCCATACCACGGGAAAGGAGCTGGGGTGGTGGGAGCGGAAAAACATTGATCCTCTGCCGATAGCCAATGACCTCTGGAACGTGAGCCACGGGAGAGAAGAGGGAGAGGATGCACCCAGCCTGCATCCTACGCCTTAACATGCCACGTCGGGCAAAGAGATTGCGCCGGCCTCAGAAGACAGAGGTGAAGCCAAGGGCTCCCTTTTACGATGGCCTTTTGTTTGATCAGAGCCCTATCTCTGATGAAAGGAATTTCGGTCTTTTCAGATCTTTCGCATGCCTCTGGAAGGCGCTGATGAAAATAATAAATATTAGCGCGTCCAAATCTACACTGGGCCGAAAGAGGCCAACCTTGTCAGCCAGCTTGTCCAAGCCTTGCGAAAGAACTCCTCTCTCGGATGAAAATAGTGGGACGCTTCACTAGACGGGCTAAGAGATGGTTCGCTACGAGTTTTGCGCTGCCGTCTATACAATCAAACTCCTCCCGAACTTCTACGAATTCGCCGCCACATAAACATTAACTACGATGGTAAATTAGAGTTTAATTTTCATAGAATTGGTCCAATGATCTCAGGAATTCCTGTCGAACTTTTGACCATAGGGAATGTCTGTTTGCTTCGAGGCCCTCTCAGCCAATTGTGCTGGTTGGAAGCAAGATAGAGCAAGGTTTGAGTGCGTCAGGCGCACTTCGCATCCTTGTTCCAGGCAGCCTCGAGAATTTCTTAAAACATATTTGATGGGAACCCGCGGATCAATGAAAGGCAGAGTCCATGTCAAATAGAAATCCAATGATTAAAAATCCCACACCTGTAGTTTCTTTGTTCAAAAGCCGGGGGCGGTTGCCTTCCAAGATAATCTTCGCCGCGTCAACTTTCTTGGCTGCGAGCCTGATGCCGATGGGCGGTGCTCAGGCTTCCGCGGGTGAGCCACTTTGGGATGCGCCGCGATTTTCCCTGTCGGAGACTTCACTGGAAGTTAGCCCGGCAGAAAAAACTTTCACTGAGCTTGCCCTCATCGTCAAGCCAGACAGAGAACCGGAACCACCCCGCGATGGCGGAGACGGCGAAAAGCCTAAGCGCCCGGAAAAACGCGCGGTCGTATCCGTCCACGGCTAACGCTGTCTGGCTGCAAAGGGTCGGCGAGGCGCGCACGTAGGTGCGCGCCTCCTTATGCCCGAACCAAACGGTCAGTCGCCACCCTTGCGGTGGAGTGGAATGATCCTTGCTCCTCCCAGCAGGAGTGAGAGGGAAGTGTGCCATGCTGGGATCAAAATTTGCGGCCTTTAAATTAAGCCGTTCCGCGAAAACGGGTTTTTGCGGTGCACGTGTCTCTCAATCAATATCGCGACGGCTTACTTCGCCTGCAAAGGGAATCGTGCCTCGCTTGTTGCTGCCAATGCTTGGCTTGGCGCTTCTCTTGCTGGGGGCTGCGACCATCCCAGCGCAAGCCAGCCCATCCAACGATCCCGCCCTCAGGCATTATGCACCCGGCAGTGTCATCATAAAAACCAAGATGCGACAGCTGATCTACGTCAGGGGCAAGAATGACTTCGTGACTTACAAAATAGCCGTCGGCCGGGAGGGGCGGAAGTGGACGGGGAAGACGAAAATTTCCCGAAAAGTTCTCGATCCCGCCTGGGCGCCTCCCGCCGCCGTGCGGAGGGACAATCCGAATTTGCCGGCAGTGGTGCAGCCGGGGCCCCGCAATCCCCTGGGCGTCGCCGTTCTCGTCCTTGGTAGTGGACGCTATGGGATCCACGGCACCAACCGGCCAGAGACGATTGGAACTGACGCATCCTACGGCTGCTTCCGCATGCGCAACGCGGATATCCTCGCGCTGTTCAGGCAGGTGGAGATCGGGACCGTCGTATACGTGAAGCGCTAGGAACAGCTCACTAACGGCTGATCTGGTCGGGCGGAGGGGCGTGCCCGGCTGGCCCTTTCGAGGACTGCCATTTTTTCGCCCTGATGCCTGCCTCTCGGATTTGCTGGGGTGACATTGTTTTGGAGAGGCTCTTGGCGCTGCGGCTAGCGAGTGTACGGTTTTTGGGGTTGGTACTTGAGTAGCACCTCTCAGCCAGCAGGTACCACATCAAAGCCTTTACCAAATCCGGCGCGACGCCTTCGCCTTCTTCGAGGAGGGCCGCCAGATTAAATTGCGCGTCGGGGTGTCCCTGATCTGCCGCCTTCTCATACCATTTCGCCGCCTCCTTGGGGTTTGGAGAGAGACCTCGCCCTGTGTCGTAGAGAAAGCCCAGCATATACTGGGCGGCGGCAAGGTGCTGATTGGCGGCTTTCCGGTACCATTTTACGGCCTCGCTCGCATCTTGCGGTCCGCCGGGATCGTTGGCGTAGAGGTCAGCGAGGCAGTGCTGCGCTGGGGCATTTCCCTGCTCGGCCGCCAGTCGGTACCACTTGGCGGCTTCGCCAAAATTCTTGGAAACGCCCAGGCCAAGCGCGTAGAGCCCGCCCATCCCAGCCTGGGCGTTGACGTGACCCTGTTGCGCGGCGGAAGAGTACCACTTGAGCGCTTCCGCGTAGTCTTGATCTGTGCCTTGCCCATTGGCGTACATGACGCCCAGGTTGAATTGCGCCACCGCGAGGTTCTGCTCGGCCGCCAGTCTATACCACTTAAGGGCCTCGCCAAAATTTTGGGGTACACCCTGCCCATTGTAGTGGAGGGTCCCGAGATTGAATTGCGCGGGCGCGAGACCCTGCAGGGCGGCAAGCCTGTAGAACTTCGCCGCACTCTCGTAATCCTGCGGCACGCCCTGGCCGTGGGCGTAAATTGCGCCGAGGCTGGTCTGGGCGCGGGCGTCTCCCGTGTCGGCGAGGGGGCGGAGGAGGGCGAGGGCCGTGGCGTAGGCCCCTCGACGGTGTGCGGCGTCCGCTATTTCAAATGTGCCTGACATGGGTCGCACCTCCTGTATCACATTCCGGGATGTGGCGCCGCAACAGTGTGTCATAGGGCGGAGCACTCGGACGTAGGTGCGGCCCGATTTTTGAATTTTTGCACTGCATGCGCACCGCTCGCCGCGAACACTTCATCCGCTTAGGCCTTGAGCAGTCTGTCGGGGCTGGCACGGATCGTGAAGGAAGATTGAGCGCGTCGAGACAGCTTGGCTTTTTTGTTGACACATTTGGGCGCCAGCCTCAGGGTTAACAGAGGGTAAACGAATTGGGTAAAAATCTGTTGCGTCCAGGACTTCCGCGGGGTACTCAACCCGGGCCGCTTCGCCGGTACAGCGTTGGGCGCTGCCTTGGTGCGTTTGGGCGCCTGTGTGTCCTTTCAGCTCTGTTGGGGTTTACAGGTCTGCGCACCGATCCGGGCCATGCGGCTCCATTTTCTGTTGCATCCGCTCCTTCCGGGCAAGGTTCGTCGATCACCAGGCCAGGCGTGGATGCCCCACTCGTCTTGGTGGAGAGTGTACCCGAGCCGGAACCGCCAGAGCCAGAGCCCACTAAGAAAAGGGAGTGGTCGAGGACCGACAACGAAGACACGCGGGGGCGCGCCTCGTGGTGCAGCCGGCAAAAGGCGAAGTGGGTGAATCCCGCCTCCGTGATCGAGGAGATGGGATCGGTCTGGGTCGGACTGCTGAGCTTCAAAATTCCCAAAACTGGGAGACATGGCAGGGGTGCAGGGCGCTACTCCCGGTGCCGGTAGTTTTGGAGCAGCGCGTAGTAGACCCGAATTGAGCTCAGGAGGGCAAGCCAGTCCAACTTCGGCCTGCCAATTGAGTGGATAGTTGCAGGTCCAGCGGTCCCGTTAGTAGCCCCGCTGTCGCAACCAAAGGGTAAAAAAAGGAGATCTCGCCTTTTCCTAAAAGATCCTTACCCCGTCCAGGTTTGAGACTAAAAGGCGGCGCACAAACCGGTACGCCGCCCCGTTAGAGATAATCTAAATTGAGATCAAGCCGCTGGAGTCTTCCTCCGCCGGCGGGAAAGCCAAGTCAAACCTCCAAGGGCCGACAAGAGCAGAGGGAAGGCAGCTGGAACCGGGATAGGATCAATTCCACCACCGGGAGGAGTCCCGTGATTATACCATGAAATGTGCGAAATTGCATGGCCGCCCAGAAGGGTAACAGTCGACCAAGTTACATCCGTCAAGTCGGTAACCAAGGATATAAAAAAGCCGCTTCCAGCTTTATATAAAACATACTGCGGGTAAAGCTCATTCTCATCATGGGTCCAAGTCCAAGTGCCACTCGTTCCTAATGAAGTAACCGATATGTCGTCAGCATAGTCTCCGGCGGCAATTCCTTCCTCTTCAGTAGAAGGAGGCGTCCATTTTACCAAGGATGGGGTGTTGTTAATGTATCCCCCTTGGCCTCCGAATGGATCATTGCCGCAGTAGGCGGTATCGACAGCTAAACTCTGGAAATCACCGGGATCTGCATAGGTGCAATTATCAGAAGTGGCCTGCGCCACTCCAGAGGTCAAAAGCATGCAGCTCATAAAAGCCGCGCCGAGAAGGTATTTTGAAGCCATCCTGTTAAGCATTTTTTTGTTCTCCTAAAAACACGCCGCTATTCAATTCACGAAGGCCCCTTCATTAAAGATCGATTAAAGTCGTTTGTTTTCAAGGAGTCAAGTAATAAGAATTACAGGATTAAAAGTCGTTATAGGAGTAAAAGACTTGGTTTTTCCTAGTTGTTTTTAGTCTTTTCCAGATGGGGCGTTAACCTTTTCAAGCCGCAAAACTGACTTATACTAAAATTACAGTAATATCTTAGCGACACGTCGGGTTCGACAGGATGTTTTTATGTATGAGAAGTTTTACGGGCTCTCTTCGCGGCCCTTTACGATGCTCCCCGATCCCTATTTCTTGTTTTGGGGACACAACCACAGCCTCGCCTACAGCATGCTCGAGTATGGCATTCTCAATCAGGCGGCGTTCACGGTAATCACCGGAGAAATTGGTTCGGGCAAAACAACGCTCTTGCGGCAGCTCCTTCACAGTGTTGGAGAGCACGTGAGCGTCGGGCTTGTCTCCAACACGATGATGGGGCAGGGGACTTTGCTGGAGTGGGTGCTGCTTTCGCTCAATCAACCCTTCGACCATGCGAAGTATGTGGCGCTGCTGCGACAATTTCAAGATTTCCTCATCTCCGAGTATGAGCGGGGCCGGCACACGATCGTCATTATCGACGAGGCGCAAAACTTGGACCTGAACGCACTGGAGGAACTCCGGATGCTCTCTAATATCAACTCGGATGGAGCTCAACTCCTCCAGATAATTCTCGTGGGCCAGCCGCAACTCCGTGTCATGCTGCGTCGCCCCGAGCTAGTGCAATTTGCCCAGCGCATTACGTCCGATTTTCATCTGGGCCCCCTGACGGCGGAAGAGGGGGCGCAATACATTCACCACCGGCTATCTTTAGTTGGAGCGAGGGAACACCTGTTTTCAAAAGGTGCGGCGGAAATGGTCGCGGAGGCGAGCAGTGGGATTCCCCGGGTGATCAACGCCGTCTGCGACGCCGCCTTGGTATACGGATATGCACTGCATGCAAATAAAATAACAGTCCATATCATTGGGGAAGTGCTGGGGGATCGCAATAAATTCGGTCTGATCCCTCTCCATCCCGCACGAGGTCCAAAGCTTGTCAAACATTCGACAGCAGCCAAGAAATGACCTGCACTGGTATGATGTGGTAATTTATGCGTCCCCCTCGCGAAGCGATTGAGGCCAACTCTGGAGATTATGAGCGCCTTGCACTTGTAAAGCGTTCCGGTTTTCGGGAGTATGATGCGCGGTGGCTTATTGGAAGTGAAATCAATGCGCTGGGTTTTCGCGCCCTCGGCTTGGGACTGGGGACGATGCTCCACGCGCGCGGGATAAAACCACATATTGTAACCGGTCACGACTACCGTAGCTACTCAATGGATGTGAAACACGCTCTGATTACGGGGCTTCTAGGGGCTGGCTGCACGGTATATGATGTGGGCCTTGCGATCACGCCCATGGCATATTTTGCCCAATTTGCTCTTGATGTCCCAGCCGTAGCCATGGTCACGGCGTCTCACAACGAGAATGGCTGGACGGGGGTGAAGATGGGTATGGAGCGACCCTTCACCTTCAGCCCCGACGAAATGTCGGAACTCAAAGATATTGTTCTCAAGGGGGAATGGATAGAGCGGGGTGGGGGTCGCCTCACTGACGCAGACGAGGTCGCGAAGCACTACTTGGATGATCTCTGCAGCGGGCCGCCGCTGTCTCGCCGCTTCAAAGTTGTCGTGGCCTGCGGCAATGGGACGGCCGGCGCATTTGCACCCCAAGTTCTCAGCGCTGTGGGTTGCGAGGTTATCCCTTTGGATTGCGACCTCGATTACGCCTTTCCCAATTACAATCCCAATCCTGAGGATTTGAAGATGCTGTCGGCCGCCTCGCGGGCTGTGACGGAGCACAAAGCGGACTTGGCCCTCTGTTTTGACGGCGATGGCGACCGGTGCGGTGTAATCGATGATGAGGGCAATGCTATTTTTGCAGATAAGGTGGGAGTGCTGCTTGCACGCCATTTCGCTAGGTTGAACCGGGACGCGTTCTTTATTGCCGATGTAAAGTCGACGAGCCTCTTTGAAACGGACCCGGATCTGAAATCTCTGGGCGCACGCTGTGAATACTGGAAGACCGGACACTCGTACATGAAGCGGCGCACGGCCGAGCGGGGTGCCCTGGCGGGGTTCGAGAAGTCTGGGCATTATTTTTTCCAGGCGCCACTTGGCCGGGGCTACGACGATGGATTGATCACCGCCATTCAAATCCTTCGGATGCTTGAGCAGGCGGGGGAAAAAAAGATGTCTGAGCTCCACAGGGCGCTGCCCCAGACTTGGGGAACCCCCACCATGTCCGCGCACTGCGCCGATGATATCAAGTATGAAGTTGTGCAGAGGGTGAGCGACTACTTTCGTGCGGCCCGGGATGGGCATTTTCAGATTTCAAGCCAGGCCGTTGCTGATGTGAATACAATTAATGGCGTGCGGTTTAGCTTTAGCGACGGCTCGTGGGGACTTGTCAGAGCTTCTTCGAACAAGCCGGAACTGGTTGTCGTGTGCGAAAGCCCAGTCAGTCGCCGGCGGATGATGGAAGTCGTCAACGCGATACGTTCGCATTTGGGAACTCACCCGGAGGTGGGCCAATTGGAGCAGGTGCCCGATCCATGAGCGTCGTCATTCCGGTGATCCTGTGTGGCGGCTCGGGGACGCGCCTGTGGCCGCTGAGCCGCACCGACCGGCCCAAGCAACTTATCTCACTAACTGGTGACTCAACGCTGCTTGAGGATACGCTAAAGCGCGCCGGAACTATAGCGGGTGCTGGGGAACCAATCTGCGTGACTGCGGCGGCTTACGGCGCCGAGGTCCGCCAGTCGCTTGAGCGCCTGGAAATGAAAGGCCGGCTGATCTTGGAGCCCGAGGGGCGGAATACAGCGCCAGCCCTCGCTGCGGCGGCCCTTGTAGCCCATTCCATTGACTCTGAGGGCATTGTCGTCGCCCTTCCAGCCGATCATGTTATTGAGGCGGGAGATGCATTTGCGGACTCGGTTGCGCGTGCTCGCGCTGCGGCGGAGCAGGGCTGGCTCACCATTATGGGCGTCCGCCCCCGCGCGGCATCCTCCGCACTAGGCTATATTCTGCCAGGCGCTGCAATTGACGGCTTGCCTCAAGTAACCCGTGTTAACCACTTTATTGAGAAACCTGAACGGTCAATGGCTGAGAGGCTCCTTGCAACGGGAGCCCTGTGGAATGTCGGCATTGTCGTGGCGCGGGCTGACGCGGTAATCGAGGCCATGCGAAAGCATGAACCCGCCGTGCTGGAGGCTGTGGAGCGGTCCATTGCAAAAAGGCAAGTTGATGTGGAGGATGTATGCTTAGGGCATGCGGAGTTTACCGCGGCGCCCCGCATCTCCTTCGATAAGGCAGTTTTAGAAAGGCACGAGGCCGTTGCCGTCACTGCGTTTGACGCTACTTGGCGAGATGTCGGAACGTGGACCGAAGTGGCTGAGCTTTATACCGCCGATCCAGCCGGCAACCGGCAAAGGGGTCGGGTTATCTTATCCTCGTCGCAGGGTTCATTCGTGGTGAGCCCTCATCGCCTGACGGTGGGCATCGGGCTTACGGATTTGATCATCGTGGACACGCCCGACGCACTGCTCATCGCGAACCAATACCAAATCGGGCGTGTGCGTGAAGTTGTGGAGGGCATGACTGACGCCCGTTATCCGGAGGTGGCTGCCAGTGAAGGACAGATAAATACAAGGTGTATTTCGATGGGTGCCGGAGAAACTATTCGCGGCGAGCTAGGCCAAGATACGGCGCGTTACTGGATTGTCCTGCGAGGGAGAGTAAGTGCTACTATTGAAGGCGAAACTTCGACGCACGTAACGAATGAAAGCTTTCACATTTCTTCTGGGCAAGTTTACAGGATTACCAATACAGAGTCCTCTGCGATCGACCTAATTGAAGTGCTCGTTGAAAAGGGACACTGAAATCAGTAATTCTAAGCCGATTCGATCAGCTACCGACGAACTTATTCTAACTTTTTCTTCCGCGCAAACTCTGGGGTATCGTCCGGAGGGACGACGCCCAAAGCCCGAAGCACGGGCTTGAGCTGATTTTTGATTGTCTGTGGCAGACAGCGTTTGGCATTCTTGTAAAGCCAGGAGCGTTTGATTTGTATGGGATCGAATTTCCTCTCCTCTCGCTCTGGCACTGACTGGAAATTGACGGCATTAGTCATTTCTGATGAGAGTATCTGCTGCATCTTGCCCCTCGTCAGGAGATAGGTCCTGCGATCATTAAAGTTGCCTGGCATGACCGGCAAAAGCACTTCCATGCAACTTGTGAACCCAATTTCGGCGATCATATTCAAAAGAGACGGCTGTGTGAACCAAAAACTACTTTCATTGTCCAGAGATGCCCACAAGGCTGAAGCCTTAATCTCTTTCGACGCAGCGTCGTCATGCTCATGGTAGAACAATCCACCGCGCTCATGCTGACCTGCTTTAACAGAAACATGTGATTCTAAAGCGATGAATGTATCAACGAGTACGATACCCTTGCACACATCGTGCATATTCTTGAGTAGTCGCCAAGCTTCCTCCGCTCGCAAATGGTACAGAATTCCGGAACAGATAATAATGTCAAATTGCCCGTGGCGTTTAACAGACAGATCACGAACGTCCCCCAAGATGAATTTTGCCCGATTAAGGCCCAGTTCTTTCTGGACAAACTCACATTTGGCGAGACTTGCTTCACGTCCCTCGATTCCAACAGTTTCAGCTCCGTGCAATCCAAATTCAATTGCGTAATGGCCCTCTAAGCAAGCAAGATCCAAGACGCGACATTTTGATAGGGGCCGACCTATCGTATCCGCGGCAACCTGTAAGAGGCGACGCAATCTCCAATCTACGGCTTGCTTACGTGTATATTTGCCATTCGGAAGCTTAATGGACATTGCTGTCCATTCGCCATATTCAGTCACAACTTGATCATAAGAAAGCATTCTAGTGTCTCTTTTCGCTCCCAAAAATACTTTATGCTAGATAGTCTTGAATATTGATCGGTTCTATGGAATGCCCAAAGTATCGTGCTTCTAAACATTTAAATACACTATAGCATCCAATGCATGACTTGCGAGATTGCCGTGAATAGTGTTTATCCCTCCCATTCCGGGACATCAAGTAACGCGAAAGGCGACATGAAAATAGCGATTGTAGTCATTGGTAGGAATGAGGGACAACGGCTTGTTGCCTGCCTTCGTTCACTGGCTACTAAGCAATATCCAGTTGTTTATGTAGACTCGGGTTCGACGGATGGAAGTATTCAACACGCGATGAGTATTGGGGTCCAAGTGATCGCCTTAGATATTTCTATTCCCTTTACTGCCGCGCGTGCCAGGAATGCGGGTCTTAAATTCCTAAATGAAAAGTGGCCGGAGTTGAATTATATACAATTCCTGGATGGCGACTGCACTATAGAAGAGGGTTGGCTCGGTGTAGCGGAGTCCTTTCTGAGTGAACACCAAGACGTTGCCGTGGTTTTTGGACGACGGCGCGAATCCCATCCATATCGAACAATCTATAACCGGCTGTGCGATATCGAATGGGACACTCCTCTGGGAGAAACAGCAGCTTGTGGTGGCGACGCGATGATGAGAATATCAGCGCTTATCGAGGTGAAAGGATATCGTGACAGTTTGATTGCCGCCGAAGATTCGGAACTGTGCCTCAGATTGCGCGAGAAGAATTGGAAGATACATCGGGTTCCGCATGCAATGACGTTGCACGATGCCAATATCCAGCGCTTTGGCCAATGGTGGAAGCGAACATCTCGCGGGGGATTTGCTTATGCTGCCGTGTTTGCGCTGCATCGCAACTCGCCAAAGAGAATTTTTCACCGCGAGCTTCTGCGTGCTCTGTTCTGGGGGTTTCTTTTGCCTTTTGCTGTCCTCGCTGCAAGTATATGGCATGCCCCTTTACTTGGATTATTCGTCCTGTATCCCTTACAAATCGCTCGCGTTGCGGTACGTCGCGGAGCGGGAGCTCTTGTGTCCTGGGAGTACGGGATATTCATGGCGTTGGCGCAATTTGCAGAAGTGTTCGGCGTGTTTAAGTATATTGTATCTCGGCTTAGTCGACGCGAAACACCACTGATGGAGTACAAGTGAAACGTAGCTTACAGGAATGTTTTTTGTTTGCCCATAGAACGACGCTAAGTGGGAGAGCTCAGTGAAAGTTGGCTTGCTTGGGGCGGGATACATTCTGGATGCCCATGCCAAGGCGCTCCTCGCGATTCCGGGAGTTGAAATAGCAGCAGTTTGTGACCTTAGCAGGCGGCAGGCCGAACAAGCTGCAAAACGCTATGGCATCAACCGTGTGACCGGCAACATTGATGAACTACTCTCCGCTGTGAGCTCTGTCCACATCCTGTTGCCACCCCAATTGCATGAGCAAGCTGCCCGCCGGGCTTTAGAAGCTGGCAAGCATGTCTTTCTTGAAAAACCTATGGGAATTGCCAGCGCGAGCTGCAGAGAACTTGAGGAAATAGCACGATTGCGCCGGGTCGAACTCGCGGTCAATCATAATTTTCTTTTCGTTCCCGCCTGGGAAAAACTACGAAACGATATTCATTCTGGTACCATTGGGCCGATAGATAACTTAATTGTAAACTGGTTTTATCCACTTGCCCTTTTGAAGAGTGGCCCGTTCAACAACTGGATTCTGGCATCGCCTGAGAATCTGGTCTTCGAATTGTTTCCGCATCTGATTGCATTTGCAATCGATGCCATTGGACCCCTCGAGGATATTAGAGCCACAGCTCGTCGACCAATTGATCTGCCGGCCGGAGGCATGGCAATCCGGCATTGGAATGTTTTAGCGAGCAGCGGACCTGCACAAATTGAGTTAAATCTTTCTGTTACCGGGGGTGCTGTGAACCGCTCCGTGCTTGTTCGTGGCGGGGCCGCGACTGCTTATTGCGATTATGATAAGGATATATACAGAAAAACTGAGCCTTCCCGGCACCCGCCTATCATTGACGATTTTCTCAGTGTGCAACGCCAGGGCTGGCAGCAAATTTTAGGCTCTACGAAGGTGATTGCCCGTTCAATCGCTGGAACTCTTGGAAAACGCAGCTATGCATCCCCTTACGGTTACAGCTTTGAAAAGAGCATTGGAGCTTTCTATCTTAATATTGCGGGAGGTGACGACCGGCGCCTCAGTGCGGATCTGGGCAGGCAGACCATTGAGGCCTGCGAAGCTATTGTCCGATCAGCCGGAATAGTTCCATTGCTACCTAAGCATCCCCGAAAAATTGCCGGCAAGCCAAAACCCTCGGTTTTGGTCCTGGGTGGTACGGGCTTCATTGGACGCCATCTGCTTCGCGAACTGGCCAGAAAAAATATCCCGATGCGCCTGGCCACGCGAAATGCCGGTGCCGCACAGTTGCTGTTATCTGGGCAAGTCTGTGAGATATTAGAAGGTGATATAGGCGATCCAGAATTTCTTGCCAAGGCATTAGAGGGAATATCCACCGTCTTCCACCTGGCGAAGTTTGAAGGCACACAATGGGAGGATTACCTTAGGGGAGAGGTCCAGGTGGCGAAAACCGTCGGCGAAGGCTGCCTCAGGGCTGACGTTAAGCGCCTGATTTATGCGGGAACCATCGACTCCTATTATTCCGCGAAGCCTCAAGACACCATCATCGGCGAAACGCCGGTCGACCCTCGCATTAATGAGCGGAACTTCTATGCGCGTTCAAAGGCTGCATCCGAGCAAGTTCTCATGCAACTTCACACTGAACAGGGGTTGCCTGTTGTGATCTTTCGTCCGGGGATCGTTATTGGGGAAGGTGGACCGGCCAGCCATTGGGGTGTTGGCCGGTTCTGGAACGACGCGGCGGTGGACTATTGGGGTAATGGTCGGAACAAGCTTCCCTTCATCCTCGTCGAAGATGTTGCGCGCGCTCTGGTGAGGGGAATGGAAGTTGCTGGCGTCGAAGGTAGGGCATTCTTACTAACCGATGAGCCGCTGATGAGTGCCAGGGATTATGTAGCAGTCCTGTCTGGTATCCTTGGAATGAGAATCCGGAGCCGCTCAAAATCAATACTCAGGCACTATCTCGGAGATGTTGGCAAGGAACTCGTTAAACACCTGATCACGCATCCGAACCGTAGGATTCCCAGTTTCCGGGATTGGTCCTGCAGAGCACAGGTGGCGCGCTATGACAGCAGCGCTACCTGCTTAGCGATGGATTGGCAACCCGCGGGAAGCAGGGACGCACTTATTGAGAGAGGTATAAAGCCCATGGCGGAAGAAATGCTGAGGTAAGAATGGCCTTCAATCCTTATGCCGCTTCGGGGCAAGGGGAGTTTTCCAATTAATCCAGATATCCTTCCAAGCCAGTTCCGGGAGGTGCGCTTTCTTCGAACCGAATGTTTCCCGAAATTTTGAGATCAGCCGGCCAAGGCACCAACCGAGATTCGCAAGTGTAGGGCCCGCTACGCCGTAGCGCAGGCGGAAATACCTTGTGCGAGATGCGTAATAATAGCGGGGAAGGCGCATTGCCGATGTGATTTTTTGCTCAATCCGCGAACTCTGGCCATGCAAATGGATGATGCGTGCATCGAATACATACACGATGTCCCAGCCAGCCTTGCGCGCCCGATAGCAATATTCGCAGTCTTCGAAATAGAGGAAGAAGCCTTCATCTAACATGCCGGCGTGCTCAAGAACCTCATGCCGGATGAGTACGGCGGCAAAGGAAATCCAGGGTGGACTTAACTGCGGAGTTGCAACGGCCAAAGGAACCACATAGCGCTGTAGCAGCGCAGTGACATGACGAGTCCGTGCAGCAGCAATGAGCTCGCTCCATGGCGAATGGTCGCGAAAGCAGCTTTCTTGAAACGTTCCATCAAGCCATTCGAGGCGTGGACCAAAGAGGCCCGCGTTGGGGTATCGCCCGGCGACAACGAGGAGCAGGGCAATGGCCTCTGGCCGCACTATGGTATCACTGTTGAGAAGGAGATAAAACTGTGCCGGGCTAGCCTTGATGGCCGCATTGTATCCCGCGGAAAATCCGCCGTTCTGGGAAAGCGCGACCAGTAAGCATTTTTTTTCTGGGTCATTGACATTGAGCCAGGCAGCAATTGTTACCATCGAGTCATCTTGCGAGTTATTATCGGCAATCACAACGACGGTGTCGTCTTCGAGTACCGGCAAGAACGACTCGAGACAATCAATCACTAGTTGCGGTGTCCTGTAGTTGACGATGCAAACGCTGAGAGCCTTATTCTTCACAGCACGGTCCCGATCCATTGCAAAATCCATTTTGCCGCAAAACCAAAGCCAATACCTACGAGAGCAAAAGGCAGCATGGCAATTTCGCGGATGGGCACAACCCAGCCTCTTCGGTGCGCGCGTGCAAGTAGGATAAGGGCAGCAGGCCAACTGTAGAGCGCAATTCCCCAAATCACTCCGGTCCAGCCGTACAAGAAATAGCCGATGAGTACTGAAATGAAAAATGAGCAGGTCATAATGGCAGAATTGATAGCAAAGCTCCGCCATTCGTCGTTGGCAATAAAAGCGAGATTGATCATAAGATATGGGAAGGAGGCGATCGACAGAGCAAGAACTTGAAGAATCCATCCTGCCTCCTCGTATCTTTTGTCAAAAAGAAACACTACGATCTCCGGGGCCGCAATCCAAAGCAGGCCAACTGTGGTAAACGTTAAAGCATCAATTGGGGCGCGGTATTTGTAGTAAGCTTCGATGGCACTTGCTGGGCGCGTCCGGAATAGTTCGGACAATACTGGGAGGGTAATTTGTGCATGAAACCGCAGAAGGAACGAGCGCACCACGTCAATCAGTGTCCAAGCGATGGCATAGAGCCCCATCTGCGTGGCCGTGAGCAATGCAGCCAGGATCAGGCGGTCGCCCTGAGTCACAAGGAAGGTGCCGGCGGTTGAAAGTGTAATCCACCGGCCGTCACCCAACAGGTTTTTGGCGTGATCCCGCTGCCAGGTAAATCTCATGGAAGGCCCCCGTATCGAGATGTGGGAGGAAACAATGAGGATCGCCTGGGCAACAAGGGCGCCGGCAACCAGCGACCAGACTGAGGGGTATAGATACCCCCACGTTACCATGATCGGGACGGGGATAATCTTGCTGATGATTGAGCGCAGCGCTAGCGGCTTGAATTGAATGTCGCGCTCCTGTACATAAATGTTGACGGATTCGAATCCGCTGATCGCCAGTATAGAACCCATCGCGGCCACCAAAAGCGGCAGTTGAGGATGCGATAGAATACTCTCGGCAGGGATGGCACGTCTGACGTGAGGTAAATATAGTATGCCTGCCAGAAGAAGTGTGAACCCCCAGAGAAGCACCCCGCGCAAGACCTGCACGGTCCACGCCGTTGTAAGGAAATCTGTTCCGAGAACCCCGCTCTTCCTGATAACATTGCTGCGGATGCCAATGTCTGAGAGCATTCCAAGGCCAACGGGAATGGTAATGGCCACGGCCATCAAGCCAAAATCTTGGGGGAGAAGCAGGCGTGTCATGACAAGGCTGGTGGCAAGTCTGACACCAGATTCCGTGACGTGTACGGCAATAGTCCAAAGACCCGCTTTCTGAATCCTTTCCCGCAGTCCGCTGGTTTGCTGGGAGTCAACCACGGGGATTTCTCCTGCTACTTGGATGACGCTGGGGATTGATGCGAAGTGGCCTCGGGTGGAGACGCACTAATGGTTTGTCTGGCGCGGGCGCGGCTTGCAAAGCTTCATTGCTGGCCCTTATAATTCTGGTTTGCGCGACACAGAGCCCTGCCAGAATCCAATAGATATAGGGAATTTGCCCAACGCTGCTCACCGTGAAGATTGTGATTAGAACACCGCATAGCGTTGCGAATAGAGCACGTGCCATCACTTTGAGTTCCGTCTCGGACTCTGGGAGCGACATTAAGGCGCGCGCCAACCCCAGAAGAGTTGCGGAAAAAAATAAAACGAAAAGAGAAAGTCCCACAAAACCATACCTGAGAGAAATCTGGAGATAACTATTGACAATATCGATAATTCCCTGACCCTGGATCATTTCTTGCATTTCCGGAGTTTCGAGGAAATCGACCGATCCGAAGACCGGATTGCGTGCGATCACCGTCAAGGCATTATCCAATAACTTCACCCTGTAATCCGCCGTTTCGGTGTTCCCTTCACTTCCAACATAGGGCAACATATCAATAATTTTTTCACCGAACGGAAGTTGGGACAGAAGAAGAATACAAGCCGCCGCAATGATTATGGATTTGAACAAACTCCCGAAAGGGTTCCTGCCCGTTAGCTGGAAAACCAACAAAATGACAAATGCCCCCACCCATGGCCCGCGCGCAAAGGGTGTAGCGATGCCACCAACAAGCACGGCGATCAGCAGAAGACGAAGTTTGGACGGCAAGAGCCTTTCCGGCAATCCAAGACAAAGCCCAATTCCGGTCATAAAAAGAAATCCAAGGATGATTGGCCCCCCTGTGGGCCCAGATGCTCTAAGGAGACCATCTCGCTCTATATATCCAAAGCCCTCGCCATATGTGTTCCATTGCGCAACTACCGACGAATAGAGTTGCCAAGATTTCACCACTTCAAACGCACCTTCAAAAGCCAACAGAAAAAGGGTAAATATAAATGCAGTGACTGTATCCTTCATCCCGTCGGCTGAATCCACGCACGTGCTGAAGGCCAAGAAGGGAAATACCATCGCGAGAAAATAGCCAACTGCCGCGCGCATTGTTTCGGTCGCGCTCGATCCGCGAGCATAGAGCGCCACGATGAGGATATAGTACAAGACTAAAAACACGAGGGGCCACCGTCCGTGGATTTTGCTAATGTTGGCATTGCGTTGGACAAGCAGGGCCGGCAAGAGCAGCAGGACTGCGAAAAAGTCTTGGGGCGAGATGTGGGCGAAACTCCCAATGCCACCAAACCCGGGTACGGCCACCGTCACAACGGGAGATGCACAAAGTACTAGGGTATAGAGAACAATTCTGTCGCGCTCAAATACGATTGCTAGAAGCAAAATGAAACCCGTCACCAGAAGAAATAGCCAGAAGTTTTGCGTGAGAAACAAGCTGGCAGTAACTGTTACCCAGATTATTAGCCAAGTTCTGGCACGCTCCCTTCCAACCAGCGCGGTCACGCTCGTCCGCAAACAGGCAAACGCCAGTGCAACAAGAGCGAGGGCAAATATTAGTGCTCGAATGTTTTCAGGCATGTTGGAGCCAATCCAGATAATACGCAAAACGACGACTATTCAAGACTTGATACCTCATTTTCGCCCCACGTCCACACTAAGGTGTGGTGACAGTTGGGCGAACCTGGGTCGTCCATTGTTTGGACGGAAATCAATGTATTGGATAAGTGTTCAGTGACTAAATTGAAAACTTGGCAAGTTCGGAAACGGCTTGCAAGAGCGATTGACTGGCGCGTTCAGTTCAAAATGGCAGGGAAAGTATTGATGGCTTCCTAATACTGTTCAGATAGCAAACTTCAATTGCGAGAACTCTCTGATGTGTGTAGAAGGCATTGCAATTCGAGTCAGCATGCTAAACATTGAGAACCATGGTCTTTCAAAACAATAAGTCCCTTGTTATAAATCGGACTGAACCTAGCGGAGATCCTTATATTTTCGGTCGTTGGCACAGGGATTGTTTTTCCTTGCGGGGCTTCGAGCTTGAAGCAAGGACATTCATCGAAAGTTTTTTTCAAAATTTTTGCGGAAAGAAGTTCATTATCGTTGGCGGTGCCCGAACAGGAACGACACTGTTGACAATGCTTTTGGACGCAGTTGAAAGCATACGATGCGACGGGGAAGTCTTGCACTATAAAGTTTTTGATCCGATCGGCCTTATACAACGGCTTGCCCGTAAATCGTCAGCAAGCGCTTTCGGCTGCAAGATATTATCTTATCAACTCTACGAAGTCCAACGCATTGCCGCGCCGGATAAATTTCTTCAGGAATTGCGCGATGGGGGATTTAAGATCATTCATCTGAAGCGTAACACTTTTGTGCAAAGCTTGTCCCTTTCAGTAGCGCGTATCAGAGGGACATATATTTCAACTGTTCCTGCCAATTCGTCAGAGAAGTTCTATGTTAAACCAGAAGAATTTATTAAGCTGGTTAAATGGAATGCAGCGCTACTGGAATATGAAAATTACATTCTGAAAGATATTGCGCATGTCGCGCTATCGTATGAAGGAAACCTTGATCTAAGTGAAGCCCATCAGGCTACTGTGGACAAACTGTGTGAATACATTGGTGTAAAATCGAGCGGGGTCTTGGCGCCCATCTACAAGATGAGCGACGGAAGAATCGGTGGTAACATTGAAAATTTTGACGAAATAGTCTCGGCAATGCGGGCATCTAGATACGCAGAATTGTTGGACACAATTTCACTGTTTGACTCGGACACAGAGTTGGCAATTAGGCGTTTGGGTTAGTTTTTTGGCTTCGCATCTGCTGCGAGAAAAATGGAGTGGTCGAGCATTTCACAGATATCTTTTTGGTGTAGTTGAAGGCCGTGAGGCAATCCACTTCTCATTTCAGCCGCAACAATTTTTCCAGAGAATCTTGCTCTAACCCACCCATGTAATACTCGTAAAGTGGATGCGCAAATATATGCGCATAATAAATTTGGAAACGGTATTTTATGTGTGATTTTGGTAGCAGGTTCTGATTCAAATGTATTTTGGTTGCGTCCTGCAGGTTGTTGAATTCTGAGATAGCTGCCAGTTGCCCGTTGTATGCCCCATACATTTCAGCCTTGCTGCCGATCACATCATCAAAATACATAAATAATCTTGGAAGGAAGTTCTCTGGCCGTGCAGTCGCGCCTTCAAAAATTCTAAGGGAGTCACGCGTGGATGACCAATAGTCCAGATCGTTAAAAATTGCGCCGATTGGTGGAGGATTGTGACTATCGAGGAAGCTCGGAATGGTATTTTTGATATCGCCGATTATGAGATTCTTGTTCAGCCCCTGCTTTGCCAATGCTTGCATGTCCATCGTATACTGTTTTTCCTTGAACCAGTATGGCAGATCTCTCTTGTCTTGGGGGGGGGGCATGCCTTCGCCAGTATCAAATCCATAACACTCGACCGCAACACCGGTTAAACGCTCCACTTCGTTGGCGAATTTGCACATGAAATTAAATCCGTTGCCCCCGGCCACGCCGAATTCGAGAGCGGAAATTCGGGAATGCCCAAGTAGCTTCCCCAGCAACGCGGCATTGAGCATGCAGTAAGCATAGTGGGGCCTCTCAATTGCCTGTGAGTCAAGGAGGAACATGGGCGAATAGCGATAAAGCCCTGAAGAATAGTTTATAATCCTCCTCATGAGGCCAGCCCAAATTGTTAACTGAAACTCTTCAGACAGAATAATTCTAGAAATGAGCGATTTCATTCGGTAATGTAGACTCCCATGAATGTTTGTGTGATCTTGCAGATGTGAACTTATACGCTAATCCACCTGCAATTCATTTTTCATGGCGGAGGCGGTTGCCAATTTTCTTGATGTTCCGATACACTATCGGCGGTAGGAGGTCGCGCAAGGTCTCATCGCTTTTAACTTGGTAGTCTGTTCTGTCTGCGCTGCCCGGGCGGCTTCTGAACTGGGTGGTGTGGTCGCGCTTTTCGCCAGACCAGGTCGAGGTATAGTAGTAGAGAGCAATCGAACGGCGGGGAATGCCTTGTGGATGATTGACGATGTTAGGGTTGCCGTGGTTGCTAGTTGACGTTGTATTGAAAACTACGCATCGGTTGAACAGGGGCACAACCGATTTCTGGCACGCTGTCATGTCGTTGTCCCACAATTCCAGTTGGCCGCCGTATTCTTCCTTCCAGTCTTTGTTCAAGTAGATCAGAACATTGATGCGCCTCTCAAGATCCATGGGCTTGTGATGGTTGAAATCTGCGTGAACAGAAAGATGTCCGCCATTTTTGATTTCATGGAAACCTGCTCCCATGAAGTAGGGGTCGGGAATAAGACCCTTGATGCCGGTCATGTTTTCAAGAAACCGGATGAACGGTTTGGAGTTAAGCGAGTAGAACAGGGTGCGCAACGGGCTTTCGAGATAGTCAGGATTAAAGCTCGACTTAAGCCGTTCCTGAGGGCGGTCAAAGGTCATGCCCTCCTTGTCTAAGGCCTTGGGAAAAAGCTTGAGACACATTTCAAGGATTTCCGGGGGAAAAAAATCGTCGATTTCAATGTGGGGGTAAGGCTGAGCCGAATTGTATTGGGTATTCAGTTCAAGACCTTTTTTTTCCGTTTCGCCAGCATCGAAAAGTCCGAGCCGAGTATCGCACATTTCTAGATAACTCATAGTCTTCCGTTTTCCTCCATTCCAGAGATTTTTAAGTTGTTATTATAATTGCCGTCATTGGTCGAGTGGCTCTTGACGGTAGACACCCGGAGAGCGTCCGTTGTAGGGTCGGGGTGGTCTATTGCGACCTTGGTGGAGTATAAATGATTAAGGTTTTGCTTGCGGCATTTGCCGTTGTTTGGATTACTATAGGGCAGGCGGCCGCTGCAGCTTCAGAGACGACAGCGCAATTCGACGAGGAAACCGGCCTTTTTGTAATCAGGCACCATACCGTTGATGTCGTCAAGGCCAATTTCGTGTTTTGGACAGGCAAGTGGGTGTGGAGCGGGTTGAATCTCGAAACCATGGTTAACGGCCCCTTCGATTATAGCTTTTCCGGTGTGAACAAGGATAACGGTCTGGCTGTCGAGGGAACAGCAATGCGCGCCAGTACCACCCGTATGGAGTATCGCATGCATGTGGGGCCTGGCGCGGATGTCTACGGCGGCCTCTCCTTCAAATTTCGGCGGCCTCCCTTGTCCCCAGAGGCGTTGGCGCCGCAGATTGACGTTCTTCCTGGGCAGGATGGCTGGTCATTCAAGCTTGCCGCCAATGAAGCGCCGGTCAAAATCGTGATTTCGCCAGCGCCTTCGGCTGTTTTTTTCGAACCGGGCCAAGAAGAAGTGCGGGTGTATTTTGCCAAGCCCGGCGAAAATCTGCTTGCAGGCGATTATAGCTTGTCGGTCGAACTCCCGAAAGGTTCGGCCATAGTGCCTACCGCCCGAGAACGGCTATCTCAACCTGACTTGAGCTGGTATAAAAACCTATTGGATACCAGTATTTCGCCGGTGGATTTGAGCTTTCTAAATGCGAAGGAAAAACCTGCCGGAAAGCATGGAACGCTTGGCACCCAGAGTGACCAACTGGTTTTTGCAGACGGAACGCCTGTGCGCTTCTGGGGCACTAATCTTGCGGCCTATGCGTTATTCCAGACCGGCTTGAGTGACACGGTCAAACAGGCAAAGCGCTTATCGCGGCTTGGTTTCAACCTGGTCCGAATTCACCATATCGATTCCGATTGGGTAACCCCCAACATTCTTGGAAGGGAAACCACGACAAGCTTCGAGCTCAATAACGAAACTCTGCGTCGACTGGACTGGTGGATCAAAGCACTCGGCGACGAGGGTATTTATGTGTGGATCGACCTCAATGTTGGCCGGGTTTTTTCCACGGACGGTCTCGACGACGCAGGAGAGATGACGCGCAACGGCAAAGGACCGACTGCCCAGGGCTATGCTTACTTCAGTAACGGCATCGAAGCCAAAATGAAGATGTTCAATACCCTGCTTTTAAACCACCTGAACCCATATACCAATCTCGCCTATCGCGACGATCCTCGCATCGCGTTTCTCCTACTGACCAATGAGAACGACCTGACCCACCATTTCGGCAACATGTTCCTGCCAGATAAGAATCGTCCACAACTTAACAAGGTTTACATGGCAGAGGCAGCGCGTTTTGCTGCGGAGAAGGGGCTCAATCCAGAGCAGACCTGGAGATCCTGGCAATTCGGACCGTCGAAACTGTTTCTCAATGAATTCGAACACCGTTTCAACGAGCGCATGATTGCGGATATAAGATCAACTGGCAGCAAAGCCGTGCTCAGCACCACAAATTCCTTCGACAACATAACCGCGGCGGGGCTTCCGTCACTGGCCGATGGCGGTGTGGTTTCTATAAATTCATATGCGAATAGCGGAGTTTTAGAAACGGATCCACGCTATACACCCAATTTAGTGAGCTGGATTGCTGCTGCGGGCATGGCCGGCAAACCTCTCGCTATCACCGAATGGAATATGGCAAGGCACCTGTCGCATGAACGGGCAGCACTGCCGGCTTACCTTGCGGCGGTCGCTAGCTTTCAGGATTGGAATGCCCCCATTGAATACAATTATTCCCAATCGCCCCTTGATGGGCCTGGGCGATTGAGACAGTGGGAAATGGCCAGTGACCCCGCTCTACTCGCAATGGCGGCGGTTGGAGCGTTAATCTTCCGTCAGAAACATGTCAAACTTGGCCCAACTATAAACTATTTGTATCCTACTTCCGCCGAATTTATCGACACGGCGCTCTCTGCCGAGACTTCACGAGCCATTCGGACGCTTACTGAAACCGTTCGCTGGAGACTCGGATTGCCTGAGATCAAGGAACTGGAGTGGTTCAAGCCGGCGTCAATTGTCCGGGATGAAAAAACTATTACGGACATGACCGCGGATTTTTCAAAACCGGGAGAGCAAGTCTGCGCAGAAACTGGTGATTTTTGCCGCGACTGGCGACGTGGAGTCTTTACCGTTGACACACCGATGACGCAAGTTGCATCGGGCTGGATCGGGGGCGAGACCATAACGCTTAAGTCCGCGACCATTTCCCTCACAACGGCCCACGGGGCCCTGGCTATCCAAAGTCTCGATTCGATGCCAATAACAGAATCGCGATCCATTCTAATTTCTATGGCGGCGCAAACGCTCCTGGCAAAGGGCGATAATGAGTCTATTCAGTCTGAACCCATCATTGGTCAAATAAGGTTTAAGGCACCGCCCGGGCTCGCGGCTTATGCACAGTTGGGTGATGGACGGCAAAAGCGCATTCACGCTCCATATGAGAACGGTGCCTATAATCTCGTTCTTGATGCGGAACTCGGAACCTATTGGATCGCCTTTCGGAATTCCCCATGATCATTGCATATCTGGTGAACCAATATCCCAAGACGAGCCATAGCTTCATTCGACGGGAAATTCTAGCGCTGGAATTGATGGGGTTGACTGTTTTCCGCTACACCTTGCGTCGAACTGCAGAGGCATTGGCCGACGACGCAGACAATCGAGAACTCTCACGCACGGCAGCAGTGATTTCCCAACCCATTTCAAAACGGGCCCTTGATGCCCTGCGGACTATAACTTGTCACCCCGTGCGCTTTGCTAAGGCTGCGGCCTATGCAATACGCCGCGGGCTAAAATCTGACCGCTCGGTGGCCGTGCACGTGGCGTATCTTCTGGAAGCTGCCGTGGTGGCCGAGTGGTGCAGGCGTGACCGAATTGATCATCTTCATGTTCACTTTGGAACGAATTCCGCTACCGTCGGGATGCTAGTTTCCAGGATCATCGGCCTTCCATGGAGTTTCACAGCGCATGGGCCAGAGGAGTTTGACAGGCCACTCGGCATTGGGCTGCCGGATAAGATTGCAAGCGCCAAATTCATCGTGGCCATTTCGTCATTTGGCCGTTCCCAGCTTTGGCGTTGGACTGAATACAAGCAATGGAAAAAGATTCATATTGTCCGCTGCGGACTGGATGCGGGTTTTCTCGAAGGTGCGAGAACCCCCGTTCCAAAGCGTCAGCGAATCGTCTGTGTGGGAAGGCTGTGTGAACAGAAGGGACAGCTTCTGCTTGTTGAAGCGGCGCGCATTCTCAAGAATAGGAGCATCGTCTTTGAACTCGTGTTCGCGGGAGACGGTCCGATGCGTCACGACATCGAGGCAGCGGTCGCATCGGCCGGACTGGATGATTGTGTTTCGATTACGGGTTGGGTTTCGGGTCAGCGCGTGAGGGAAGAAATTGCGCAAGCGCGCGCACTTGTTCTTCCCAGCTTCGCGGAGGGCCTCCCTGTTGTCATCATGGAAGCGTTAGCACTTGAACGGCCGGTAATATCAACGATGGTAGGGGGTATTCCTGAGCTCGTCACCCCTGGTGAAACTGGATGGTTGGTGCCAGCAGGTGATGTTGAGGCCCTAGCTCGAGGGATTGGCGAAGTTCTGTTGCTTCCGCCCAAGGCCCTTGGAAACCTGGGAAAGAGGGGGCGGCAGCGGGTGCTTATTGACCATAATGTTGTGACCGAAGCGGCCAAACTCCTGCGGCTGTTTGAGGGCCACGGACCATGACAATACTGGGAGTGGTCCTTGGAATCATCGCGGTGCTGCTTTTTCTGCCCGTAGCCATCTTACTTGTCGAAATCCTCGGTGCACTTTTTATGAGAAAGGATGGGAGGGGGCTAACCTGTCCGCAGCGACCTGCCGGACTTCGTGTTGCCGTGATAGTTCCTGCCCATAATGAAGAGGACGGGATTGGTACCACGGTATGCGGAATATCCAGTCAACTCGGCGCCCATGATCGCCTTATTGTCGTGGCCGATAACTGCGCGGATGCGACAGTGGAGCGGGCACGCACTGCCGGTGCAGAGACCATCACTCGCTTTGACCCTCAGCGCCGTGGCAAGGGTTATGCATTGGATTTTGGGGTGCGGCATCTGCAAGCTGATCCTCCCAATATCGTGGTGATTGTGGATGCCGATTGCCGGTTGGGGCCGGGAGCCATTAACACATTGGTGGCCTGTGTTAATGAGGCCAACACTGCCGCACAGGCTTTTAATGCAGTGGTTCTGCCACGCGAGGCAAATGTCGAGTGGCGTGTGGCAAGCTTTGCTTGGACCATCAAGAACCATTTGCGGCCTATGGGGCTGGCTGCCCTCGGACTTCCTTGCCAGCTTATGGGAACCGGGATGGCTATTCCCTGGGAGGCGATCAGGGGCATTAATCTTGCTACGGGCAGTATTGTGGAAGATGTGAACATGGGGCTGGACGTTGCAGCACTCGGATTTGCGCCAATTTATTGCCCCGCGGCGCGAGTGGAGAGCGACTTTCCTACAACGGAACGCGGCTTCATGGTCCAGCGAAGGAGATGGGAAGTCGGCTCCTTGCACGTCGCGATGAAGACAGCGCCCATCATGTTTCTGCGGGGGGCGAGTAGCAGCAATATTCCGCTTATGGCAATGGCCCTTGATCTTGTGGTTCCGCCCCTGACGATGCTACTAATTGTCTTGATGCTCGGTATGATTGGATCTTTCATTTTTGTAATTGCTGGCGGGTCAACTTCTTTCTTTGCATTGTTTGCCCTGTGGCTAGGTGGCCTAACATTTACCTTAGTCATGGCATGGTTTCAATTTGGACGTGATGTATTGTTGGCAAGCGATTTGGCCGCGTTGCCCCGTATTTTTGTCAGGAAGTTCAGCCTCTATCTTATAATGTGGCGAGACCGGGGAGTGGGATGGGTTCGTACAGATCGTAAATGACATAAAAGGGGTTAAGCAGATTGGAAAGAACCTCGTTGAGCGTCTCGTCGATTCGATCAAGAATCAGTAGAATTAGAGGGGCCTGGCGGACAATGATCGCGTATTTTTTGCAGAAATTGCTAAATTCCCTCAGGTAGCTATAGTGCGTGCAGAATTTCCTCAAGCGAGTGTGGGCCCTATATTGTGCAAAATACGTTACAAATCGCGTGCGTATCGGATCGTGGAACGGCGGATCCCCCTTGGGTCTGGCTCAAGGACAAGCTTAACTATAAACGCGCGCTAAATTGGCATTTTTTTCAACCGTCCCTGACGGGCCCTCTTGACAGGTTTCTTGGATATCCGCTTCTCGGCCGCTTACTCGTGGGGTTGCGCCTTCGCGCGGCCCTAAGGAGGGGGGAGATCGATCTTATCGTGAGCCATTTTCCCCACTGCACGGCTTGGATGGCTCTTCTAATAGGCGAGGCCAAAGGCAAGGCCTTTCATCTTGCCTTTGCATTTAATTTTACCAATTTGCCAGTCGGACTGAAACGGCTGCAAATGAAGCGCGCCTTTAAAAGGATCGATCGATTTATTGTTTTTACGGATATGGAAAGAAAATTATATAGCGAGTATTTTGCCATCTCGGTTGAAAAATTTGAAAGAATTTTGTTGGGAATGGCAAGGCCAATTGATCTTCCGGGCCCCAGGAGTGTTGAAACGCCCTACGTTGTTTCCATGGGCGGGGAGGCACGTGACTACCCTACACTGGTTGAAACTGCACGCCTTATGAAAGATACCATTTTTGTTTTGATTGTCAGGCCAGCAAGTCTTTCAGATCTTGAGCTTCCATCCAACATACAAGTTTTTACAAATATTCCCTGGGACGATGCATGGTCGCTAGTCTATCACGCAGCTTTGGCCGTTATCCCATTGCGGAACGCGACAACCCCTAACGGGCATACAACGCTGGTCTGCGGCATGCATCTGGGCAAGGCACACGTCGTGACAGAATCCAGCGGCCTCGCAGAATACGTGATTCATAACCAAACTGCCTTTACGGTGCCGAAGGGCGACGTGGTTGCAATGCAAAAAGCAATAAATTTACTTTTGTCAGATATTGATCTTGCCGCGCGCCTGGGCGACGCCGCAAAGCTATTTGCCAAGAACAAGTGTAGCGAGCAAACTACCCTAGATTTTTTTTCCGGATTCTTAGATCGATTTTTCAGGAAGGATTGCGTTGCGCGGCTGAAAAAGAGCGATGCTCAAACAGTATGAAGAACTAAATGACTCAATTTTCATTTGTACATAAGTGGCTAGTGTTTGTCAGGGTTAGTGCGTATTGAAAATGTTCGACAGGTTTGAAAAAATATTTGTAATAAACCTGGCGAAAAGAACTGACCGTCGCAATGAGACGAAAATTGAACTTTTGAGAAACGGTAGTCCAAAGGCAATCTTCTATTCTGCTTTTGAACCTGTCAATGCGGGGAAGTTTCGCTCAATTGGCGAGCACGGCTGCTTCATTAGCCACTTTACGCTTCTAAAGGAATGTATCGGGTGCAAAAATGTATTAATTATGGAGGACGATGTGCACTTCGCTGCGAATTTTGGCGCAAGGTCCCACCTCGTTGACGGGCTCGATGCTAACTGGGACATATTTTACGCCGGTTATCGCAGAAAAAACACCGTTCCTCGATGGAAGGAAGGAGACCTCGTGAAAATCGACAATTCGAATGACTTGATTGGAACGCATTGTTATGCGGTAAACGGTGGGGCGGTACAAAAACTTGTTCAAGCTTATGAAACATTTATGTCTCGTGATCCGGGTCACCCGAGCGGTGGGCCTATGTCCATAGACGGCGCAATGAACGTTGCTCGCCGACAACTTCGTTTGCATACCTTTGTGGCAACTCCGCCCTTGGCTTTCCAGCGTTCGTCGCGGACAGATGTGGGTGAAAGAAGATGGTTTGACGAGGCACCCAGGCTCACTGGGGCAGTTCAATTGGCGCGACAGTTGAAGAATAAATTGCGCCGTTTAACGGAGACGTAGTACACCCAGAATCCGGGCGGTCGATATGTTTTTTCATGCGAGCGAATTCAACTCAGAACCAGAGTAAAATTCGCTAGCAACAAGAGAAGAAAGAAGGGGCACAATTGGGGAGGGTAGGCGCTTGCTAACGCCCCCGCATTAGCTCTGCGAGATTATCGAGGATGCCTTACAAACCGAAGGCTTTGCTGTTGCCCTAGCAAATGAGCTGAGAGCGATGCACAAGGAAGCGTTAACCAATCTCAGTTTCTTCCGCTGTTTGACCTATGCGCCGTGTAGAGGCTAAGGTTGCCCAGTAAAATATGGTGTGACTCGATATGCGTGGAATTATTTTAGCGGGCGGCAGTGGGACACGCCTATATCCGTTGACCTTGGTGGTTTCCAAGCAGCTGCTTCCCGTTTATGACAAACCGATGATCTATTATCCCTTGTCGGTTCTCATGCTGGCGGGCCTTCGGGACATCCTGATCATCTCTACGCCCCACGACATGCCGGATTTCCGCAACCTGCTTGGTGATGGCTCGGTTTTTGGCCTTAATCTTTCCTATGCGGAGCAACCCCATCCCGGCGGGCTTGCCGAAGCTTTTTTGATTGGCGAGAAGTTCCTTGGCGGCGGCCCGGCCGCGCTGGTTCTCGGCGATAATATTTTCCATGGCGACATGCTAGGGGCCCGCTGCCAAAAAGCCGCGGCACGCGAGACCGGCGCCACGGTCTTTGCCTATCATGTGTCGGACCCGGAGCGTTATGGCGTGGTGGAATTCGACAAAAACGACTTGGCCAAGAGCATTGAAGAGAAGCCGGTGGTGCCGAAATCCAACTGGGCTGTGACCGGCCTTTATTTTTACGATCGTGACGTGGTGAATATTGCCAAGTCAATCAGCCCGTCCACGCGGGGCGAGTTGGAGATCACCGACGTAAACCGGGCCTATCTCGCCCGGGGCGACCTTTATGTGGAAAAGCTTGGCCGCGGCAACGCTTGGCTCGACACGGGCACCCACGACAGCCTGCATGATGCCAGTTCCTATATTCGGACCATCGAGACGCGCACCGGCAGTAAGATATGCTGTCCGGAGGAGATTGCGCTATACTACGGCTACATCACGGCCGATGCTGCGATGAAACGGGCTGATGCCATGGGCAAGACCGAATATGCTGCCTATCTTCGCAGGATTGCCGCCGAGCACAACCAGGGCCGGGGATAAGAATGGAACTACGCCCCCTCGGTATTGACGGAATCATCGAGATCATCCCGGAGAAACTCGGCGATGCCCGAGGGTATTTTGCCGAGACTTATGCGCGTGGAAGTTTTCATGCGATAGGCATTGAACAAGAGTGGATTCAGGACAATCAATCATTCTCGGCAGAAGAAGGTGTATTGCGAGGCTTGCATTTCCAGGTGCCGCCGTTTGCCCAGGACAAATTGATCCGTGTGCTGAGGGGATCGATCTTTGATGTGGCTGTCGATATCCGTAAAGGTTCGCCGACCTTTGGGAGCTGGGTTTCCTGCAAAGTCTCGGCCGCGGCCTTCAACCAGCTATTAGTGCCGAAGGGCTTTGCCCACGGGTTTGTGACGCTTGAGCCTGAAACGGAAGTTCTTTACAAGGTATCGGCGCCTTATTCTGCCGCATGCGACCGGTCAGTGTTTTATGCTGATCCGGCGATTGGCATAGCATGGCCCCTGCCAAGTTCGGGTCCCATTCTTTCTGACCGGGACCGAAAGGCGCCCCAGCTGGCCGATACCATCGCCGGTATTTCATTCGATTGATTTGGGAGTCGCTTTACATGAAATTGATGGTTACGGGTGGGTCGGGGTTTATCGGATCGGCAGTCTGCCGTCATTTAATCCGGGACTTGGGGCATGCGGTCGTCAATGTTGACAAGCTGACCTACGCTTCGAGCGCGGGTTCCACTGCCGCTATTTCCGACGATCCGCGCTACCGCTTTCACAAACTTGACATTTGCGATCGCAATGCGATGCTCAAGGTCATGCAGGATGAAGCCGTCGATGCGGTGATGCATCTGGCGGCGGAAAGCCATGTGGACCGGTCGATCAATGATCCCGGTGACTTCATGCAAACCAATATTCTGGGAACTTTTGCGCTTCTGCAGGCGGCGCGGACCTATTTTGCAACTCTTGCACCTTCCAAAAAAGAGGCATTCCGCTTCCATCACATTTCGACCGATGAAGTTTTTGGCGACCTGCCGCTCGACGGCAGCCTATTTACTGAGGACACGGGCTATGCGCCGTCATCACCTTATTCGGCTTCCAAGGCCGCATCGGACCATCTGGTGATGGCTTGGCACAAAACCTATGGCCTTCCGGTTGTGCTGTCCAACTGTTCCAATAATTATGGCCCCTTTCATTTCCCGGAGAAACTTATACCGCTGATGATCATCAACGGCCTCGAGGGCCTTGCGCTGCCGGTTTATGGCGCGGGCCAGAATGTGCGGGACTGGCTTCATGTGGAAGATCATGCCAGAGCGTTGGCGCTTGTGATGACAAAAGGTAAGCTAGGCCACTCCTACAACATCGGCGGGCGCAATGAGCGGAGCAATCTTGCGGTCGTACAGGCTATTGCTGACACGCTTGATCAGGTGAGTCCAGTAAAGGGCCTCAACCGGCGCGAGCTCATCAAGTTTGTTGAAGACAGGCCGGGGCATGACCTGCGCTATGCCATCGATGCCCGCAAGATTGAAGCGGAGTTGGGTTGGCGGGCGCAGGAGACTTTTGAGTCGGGTCTCAAGAAAACTATTGAATGGTATATCGCCAACCGGGAATGGTGGCAGCCGCTGCGCGACACACGCTATGCAGGTCAGCGGCTTGGCACCGTGAAGGCGTGATGCGGCTGCTTGTTACGGGCACGAACGGCCAGGTGTCGCGCGCGCTGGTGGACAGGGCAGGTCAATTTCCGGAGATTAGCGTAGTCGCGGTTGGCCGGCCGCAGCTTGATCTTGAAAATATCGCGGCGATACATCCGGCCATTGCGGAGGCGCGCCCAGATCTTATCGTCAATGCAGCAGCTTATACGGCGGTGGACAAGGCAGAGCAGAAGCCGCAACGGGCCTTTGCCATCAACCGTGATGGGGCTGCCGCGGTTGCCGCAGCTGCCCATGCCCTAGAAGTTCCTTTTATTCATCTGTCTACGGATTATGTTTTTTCGGGCAGCAAGGCTGCGGCCTATGTGGAAAGCGATGAAACGGGGCCTTTGGGGGTCTATGGCAAATCAAAGCTCGCCGGTGAAGTGGCGGTGCGGACCGCAAACCCCGATGCCGTGATCCTCCGCACTTCATGGGTCTACAGTCCCTTCGGCAGCAATTTCGTGAAGACAATGCTGCGCCTTGCTGCTGAAAAGCCTGAATTGCGGGTGGTTGATGACCAGATAGGCAATCCCACAAGCGCGCTTGATCTGGCGGAAGCGATCTTGAGTATCGCGTCGCGCGTCAAAGACGGGTCGGGCGGCACATTTCATGTTGCAGGAAGTGGCTCGATAAGTTGGTTTGGGCTGGCAAAGCAAGTGTTTGAAACGAGCCGGCGGGTGGGTGGCTCGGCTGCTGAGGTTGTGCCAATTTCAACGTCGGAATACCCAACGCCAGCCAAGCGCCCGGCCAATTCGCGCCTTGACTCCTCGGCATTCCATGCCTGTTTCGGTCAATCCCTGCGGGATTGGCGAGCGGGCGTCGAAGAGACGGTGCGCCGGGTTGTCAAGGACCAGGAATAGCCGCATGATACAAGATCGGTCGACGGAAACGCGTGTGGATCAAATCCTAGGGCAAGCCATGTGCCTAGCGTTTGGAATTTGGTTAATTCTCGCGATTGCGATGGTTTTTCTCACCACGCTAGGCACAGACGAAGCTTGGGTACTGAACGGTCTGAAGAGCCTGCTGCTGCCATGGACGCCGGATGCTTCGTCAGAGCCCATAAGCACCAATGGCGGGTTGTTCGCGCTGGTGAACCTGGTTCTCGAATTCATGTTGGGCAGTATTGTTTGGGTGCATCGCCTTTTTTCCCTGGCGTGCTTGCTGGCACTTGTTGGGGTGTTGCTTTTTCGCTGGCCAGGCCCGCCTCTGAAAATGCAATTCAGAATCCTCTTTGTTGCTCCATTACTGGGATTGCCGGGCACTGCCGAAATTGGAACGACCGCACTTGGAACGTCGACTGCAGTGCTGTTAGTGTTTTTGGCAGCCGGGGCATGGACTTCTTCAGACCGGCCCGGAGCGGGCCGCATACTTGCCTGTGGCCTGTTGTTTGGGCTCGGCGCCGCCTCGCGTTTTGATTTGGTCCTCTTTGCTCCCGCATTGTTCCTTGCGGAGTGCCTGAGGATTTACCGCGACAAATTGAAATATGCTACCATCGCACGGACCCTTGCGGTGATTGGAATAGGGCTTGCAATCTTCGCAGCGAACCAAATTTTACTCTCTCCAAGTGCCTACCCCTCGACGCCTGAGAACGGATTCCAACGTTTACTGGGGACGACGGGCATTGCCTCTTCCTTCCTGAACTATCCCTTCATATTGAACCGCATATCGCTCAGTATTGGTTTCTTTCCACCTGTCTTAATCGCGATCTGCCTTGCCGGCTTTATCTGGAGGCAGCGCGCCGGAGAGTCGGTTGCGGATTCATTAAAGGCAGAAAGGTTCAGAGCTCTGTTGTTCATCATCGGCATTGTTCTGTGGACAAGCTGGATGCTGCGATCGCCCATTCCGCATCTTAGGTATATTTGGCCGGCGCTGGCATGTTTCGCAATTCTCCTCGGGTTCCTGCTCGTCCAGCTTTTGCGCGATGCGCTAAAAAGCGGGGAATGGAAAAAGGTGGTGTTTTGTCAGATCACCGCTCTCGCATTGATCATTACGGGCATTGCAGGATCGACGAGGAACATCGTTATGGGTGAAACCAACTACATGAGCTGGGAATGGTCGGGAGAAATGAGCCGGGACTATTTCAGAAGATTTCAGCATGTGCAGGATCAAATAGCAGCTTTCGACTATGTCAAGAACCAGATCCCTGCGGATGCAACCATCCTGTCCTATGTTCCCTTCGGATTGCGCTACAAGACCGGCAGGCCAATTCTCAATGCAATCACGGAATTGCCGGACGCCGCGAACGGAAGGAAATTTTACCTGGTGCTGCCGCCCGATGTCGGAACCTATCTCTATCTTGACGCCGGCAGTTACGGCTGGATCACCGAAAACTCGGATCTGCGGGCGCAGTTCGGGCGCTATTCCATTTATGAGCTGCGGACACTTCCTCCCGCGGGGTCTGACCTGTTGAACTTGGCGCGCACCAATTATGTGGGCCATCCCTTGTCGAAGAACTGGTTTGGGCGTTAGGGATATACGCAATTACAATAAATAGGTGATGACACACCCCGCATTTGTCAACTAAGATCTTGAAATTATGGGGAAAAGAGTGGCCAGGATTATGGCACCAAAGCGCAAAAATACATCTCGGCCACATATTTCTGTGGTCATCCCGGTCTACAAGGCGGAGGACTGCCTTGATGAGCTCTATTCTCGCCTGAAGGCCGCACTCGAAACAATCTCGCCGAATTTTGAAATTGTGCTTGTCGAAGACTGTGGAGGTGACAATTCCTGGCGAGGGATTGAGTGGCTCGCGGCGGCGGATCAGCGCGTTCGCGGAATCCAATTCAGCCGCAACTTCGGCCAGCACTATGGCATCACCGCCGGACTTGACCACTGCCGTGGCGACTGGGTGGTTGTGATGGATTGTGACTTGCAGGACCGACCTGAAGAAATTCCGCGGCTGTATGCCAAGGCGCAGGAAGGATTTGATGTAGTATTGGCGCTACGCGGCCCGCGCCATGATCCGCCCCTGAAGCGTTTTGCTTCGTGGCTTTTCTATAGGATTTTCAGCTATCTGGCAGACATCAAGTATGATGGGGTGAGCGGCAACTTCCGCATCATGTCGCGCAAGGTGGTGACAAATTTTCGCCGCATGAGTGAACAATTGCGTTTTCTTGGCACCATGGTGCAATGGATGGGTTTTCCGACCACGAGCATTGAAGTTGAACATTCCGAACGCTACGCGGGAGAGTCCACATATACATTTTCCAAGCTGCGGAAGCTGGCGTTTGAAACCATCATTGCCCATTCCGACAAGCCGCTCCGGCTGGCAGTACGGTTTGGATTTCTGATGGCAGCCCTTTCCCTTTTCTATGGCGCCTATATTCTCTATAAGGCATTTTTTCACGGTTCTCCCATTCAAGGGTGGGCCAGCTTGATCGTGTCCCTCTATTTCATCGGTGGAATCATCATTGCAATTCTGGGCATTCTCGGAGTCTATCTTGGCAAGACTTTCGATGAGAGCAAGAAGAGGCCCTTGTACATCGTGAGCAGGACGACATTCGATGAACCATATTTCGTTGATTAAGGCTACGCCTTGGGATACGGCGGCATTGGGCATGCCAACTTGGGAGTTAACCGAGTATTCGGAAGCAGCACTGCAGAAATCCTCCGAAAGCAAAGGGCATTATACCCTGAGAATTGACCCGCTAACGAATAAGCGGTTGGTTCGGGAGTATGGATTTTATTACTGCGATACGTTGATTGAGCCATTCTGCACTGCGGCCCAACTGAGCATGGCGCACCACCCTGATGCGGCGATTTCCAAAAGTATTGATAAGGCGCAGGCCCTCGACATTTGCCAGGGGGCATTTTCACATGGCCGTTTTCACCGTGATTTCAATCTGCCCAAGCCTTCCGCGGACCAACGCTACAACAACTGGCTGGCGCAATTGCTGGAAACGAAATGTGTTTATGGCCTGTACTGGGATGGTTCGATGGCGGGCTTCATCGGTTATAGCGGTAATAAATTGGTGCTGCATGCGGTGGCAAAAGACTATCGCGGCAAAGGTTTGTCTAAATATTGGTGGCGCGCGGTATGCAGCGAACTTCTGCAGAATGGGCATGATGAAATAGCAAGCTCCGTTTCAGCTACAAACCTCGCCGCTGTAAAACTATATGCATCTCTCGGGTTTAATTTCAGAAATCCGCAAGATGTATATCATCGGTTGGTACAATGAGCTGCTTTTCATGTCGCAACTAGTCCGATATGGTTTGGTGGGGCTTGCAATCAATCTACTGCTGTATTGTGGTTATTTGCTTGTCACCTATATGGGTTTGGAACCAAAGATTTCCATGTCGCTGATCTATATCACAGGCGTAGTCATTGGCTTCTTTGGTCACCGGCAATGGACGTTTTCCCATGGTGGCAAGGTTTCGCATGCCATGTGGCGTTATGCGCTTGCCCATTTTCTAGGATACTCTATCAATTTTCTCCTTCTCCTTGGACTGGTTGACTATCTAGCTTATCCACACGAATTGGTTCAAGGCGCCGCAATTCTCATCGTCGCAGCATTTTTGTTTGTTGTTTTCAAGTACTGGGTTTTCACTGGAAATAATGTTCATGCCGTCAACTAGCATCCCCTTCAATAAACCCTTCATGACTGGGCGGGAACTCGGGTATATCGCGGAGGCTCATGCCAACGGCCATCTCGCCGGCGATGGCGTGTTCACAAAAAAATGTCACGCTTGGCTAGAGGCGCGTACCGGTACGCTGAAGGCGTTGCTTACCCATTCCTGCACGGCGGCTCTGGAAATGGCTGCAATTCTGGCCGATATTCAGCCGGGCGATGAAGTGATCATGCCCTCCTATACTTTTGTATCAACCGCCAACGCCTTTGTGTTGCGAGGGGGCGTGCCGGTATTTGTGGATATCCGCGGGGATACCTTGAATATTGACGAAACAATAATTGAGGCCGCCATTACGTCCCGCACTAAGGCGATCGTTCCGGTGCATTATGCTGGGGTCGCTTGCGAAATGGACGTTATCCTGAGTGTGGCGCAAAAGCACAACCTGCTCGTGATCGAAGATGCCGCACAGGGGATCATGTCCACTTATAAAGGTAGGCCGCTGGGATCCATCGGTCATCTTGCGGCCTATTCCTTTCATGAGACCAAGAATATTATTTCCGGGGAAGGCGGTGCGCTGTTAATCAACGACAAGCGCTTTTTTGAGCGGGCGGAGATCATCAGGGAGAAGGGCACCAATCGCGGCCAGTTTTTTCGGGGCCAAGTTGACAAGTATACCTGGGTGGATATCGGCTCCTCGTATCTGCCCGGAGAAGTGATAGCGGCATTCCTTTGGGCGCAAATGGAGCAGGCCGATGAAATCACCAAACGACGACTTGCCATCTGGTCCACTTATCATTCGGTTTTAGCGCCGCTAGCAACAGCAAATAGACTCCGTTGCCCTTCCTTGCCGAACGAGTGCACGCAAAACGGTCATATGTATTACATCGTATTTCCCAGTCTGGAAGTGCGGAGCCAGGCAATTGCGCAATTGAAAGCCGCGGGCATCAACGCGGTGTTTCATTATGTCCCGCTACATGACTCGCCATATGGGAAAAAGCATGGCCGCCCCCATGGAGACCTTGCGGTCACTCGCGAGGTTTCCGATTGCCTATTGCGATTGCCGTTCTGGCTTGGCGTTGAAGATCATCAGAAGAAGATAACACAACTATTGTTTGAATGCCTAAAACTAAAATAGTAATCTTGAATTGAGTTTAAAACTATCGATAATCAAAGAAACGCTATGTTGAATAGAACTACTCCACTTCCCATTTCTCACACTATCTCAACCGCAAAAAGGTTGGTTAGAAAGATATGCGCACTAATTGGCCTGGATGTATCAAGGCTCCATAGAACTATATGGTCGCACGATCTTGCGAAGGATGTCCTTCATCAAAAAATACTCCCTCAAGCTACATTCAGCCCATGGCTAAATGATAAAGACTTTTTGGAGTGTTATACTTTAATCAAAGAAAACACACTGGTTGATGTTTATCGCTGCTATGAACTGTGGACCATTATCAAGCAACTCAACAATGTTGGCGGTTGCTTCCTGGAGGTGGGGGTTTGGAGGGGCGGAACTGGGGCATTAATAGCTTATGCGGCTAAGTCAACAAAACAGAATCGCGAAATATTTTTAGCGGATACTTTTGAAGGCGTTGTAAAAGCAACAGTAAATGATACCAGGTATACAGGAGGGGAACACTCGGATACTTCACTGAATGTTGTATCTAAGTTGCTTCAATCTATGGATCTAAGGAATGTCAAAATTCTAAAGGGCATTTTTCCCGATGAAACATCTCAGGATATCGGAGAGGCCGTTGCTTTTCTGCATTGTGATGTTGACGTTTACCAATCGACAAAGGATATTGTGGAATGGGTTCTTCCAAGAATGAATGCAGGGGGCATAATTATATTTGATGACTATGGTTTTTATGGATGCGAAGGCGTTACGCGTTACGCCCATGAACTGAAACAAAGGGATGATCTTTTTTTCATTCATAATTTGAATGGACACGCTATATTTGTCAAAAAGTCTGTTTTGGCGCTATGACGTTCGTCAGCTTGGCTTTGAAAGTCCCCATAAAATTTGCGAAAGCACTGCGACAGAGAATACGAAGGTTTGGACAGTTTTTTCTGTTTAGCCGGCTTGTCAGCAACATCCGCAAACGTGGCTCAATTGACGATCCGGGGGATATTTTCAACTATGGGGCGCGGGGCAATTTTGGGCTTATTTCACCAATCCAATCACGCGAGGAACTTGTACCATTGCTATCCCTCTTGAAAGGGCTTCGTCCTCGAACTGTGATGGAGATAGGCACGGCCAATGGGGGCACTCTGTTCATGATGACGCGAATTTGCGCTCCGGAGGCCATGATCCTGAGCTTGGACTTGCCGGGAGGACCCTTTGGTGGTGGATACACAGAAGATAGAGTTCCGCTTTATGAAGCATTTGCCCTGCCGGGTCAGACCGTTCGGCTTATCCGTGCGGATTCTCATAACGCTGAGTCTCTAGTCAAAGTCCGACAATTGCTCGACCACCGGACGGTAGATTTTCTATTTATCGACGGTGATCACACCTATGAGGGCGTGCGACGGGACTTCGAGATGTATGCACCGCTGGTTTCGCCGGGTGGATTTATTGCATTTCATGATATCGTATATGCTGAGGGTGTACAAAAATTTTGGGCGGAGGTCGCGCCCACGTATCTTAGCGCGCGCGAATTCGTTGCTAGTGCCGAACCAATATTTGGAATTGGTCTGCTCCAGATGCCGAAGTCAGGAAATGGCAGCCACTAGCGGCGAAATTGAAGATGTTGGGGGCGGACACCTGTCCTCAACATGAAGCCATTGCTTGTTGACAATGGGCACTGATGTCTGGTCGTAAATGTAACGATCGCCACGGGGGCTGAAATGATGATCGGAATAAACCAACTGGCATGGCTGGTTAACCGGTGTAGGCATGATGATACCAGAAATGGTCTGCCCGCTGTTGACCTCAATGACTGCATTGAGAATGGCTGTTTCAATGCCATATCCAAACACACGGCAAGACAGTACGAAGACTTCTATTTCCTGATGTTCCCTCACCTTGTGTGTTACAAGAACGCCCACGATTCCCATGTCGCCAAACCGGTCGCTCGCGGCAGCAGTATAAATTGCCCATTCCGGCTGCTCGTGCCAGGATACTACTTCCTTAAGACTGGTTTTTCTTCCAGTTGTGTTAAACTGGTTGGTACGGTTGATAAGCTCGACAATCCGTGGAAGGGATTTGCTTTCCGAGAGTGATACGATGCATTTCAATTCGAGTTGCTGGAATAGGTCGGGGACTGAATGTTTGGAACTTGAAACGACAAACGCCTCCCGCTTCTGGCGCTCCCTATACATTTTAGTGCGATCCATTTCTGCAGTGCTGTTGACCATTCGTGCCCACAGCGCAAGCCGGCGCCATACCGCTGGGTCGTTGGCGTCGAGTACTACAATTTCGGGATAAACGGACGATACAATGGCGCGTTCGTCGGCACGGTCGTCAATAAACATGAAACTGTTGCTCTTAAGGTTCATTTCATCGACTATTTCACCGATATTTTCAACCTTTGTCTGCCAATTAATGCGCATGCATGCGAAATCTTCTTCGCTAAGGACACCACCACTCCATGTTACATTTGCAGGGTTGTTTTTTGAGTTCACGGCGAGAAGGATTCCCTTTTCCTTCAGCGATTTCAGTATTGCCTGACGATCAAGATGGGGACTGACAGTACTTTCACCAATAACCCCACTCCACAATGTATTGTCCAAATCGCAGACGATGAGTTTTTTCTTTTGAAGATTATGAATGATCCAGAGCGTGTCTAGATAAGAGGCACTGAGCAACAAGCCAAGCCGTGCAGGGTGTTGCTGTCCATAGGTGTGAAAATAGGTTCCGACATCCCTCAGGCCATTTTCCTTGGCTATCGAAAATTCATCGAGAATGCTAATTCGATTCGCACTTCGTTCAAAATTGATCTGTGCTACAAGATTACCCAGCAGGGGATTGACCGTGCGGCAGTAGCTCATCCGAGCTGGGCGGGTCAAAGCGTCCTTCACAGTCTCTTTCATCCCTCCAGAATGACGCATTGCTCCTGAAGCGTTGTGGACAACGACTGGGCATTCTGATTGCCCAGTCAAAAGACGAAGCATCATCTCAATCGCCTGAGTTTCGTCCCGGGCAAAGCGCGCTGCCGAGAATACGTTGGAGACTGCGTGGCGATGATCTAGCAGGCGCGTATAGGCCGCACTATTTTCGTAACTAAATGGACAGTAGAAGATCGCGTCATAGGTGTTGGATTGTAAGAGCGCCGCGGTCCTCTCGTAACGTTCGGACGGATTTTTTGAGGTGACCAAGTCTGGACGAATGTTCAGAAATTCGGATGCCAGGTCTGCTGCAAGGAAGCTCTGGACATCAAGATAGAGACAATCCGCAATCCAAAGAACATTTAGAGTCCCGTTGGCCCTGCAGGAGACAACGGAACGAATCTGTTCAAAGGCACTGGATAGTTTTGCATGTTCCCCTTTGAAGCCCGATTTGTCAACTGCCGCGGTCAGGAAGGCAATTTCGTTATCAAGGATCTTAATAACCTGTTTATGGGCCACTTCAAAATTGCCGTCGGTGGCATGTCCTAGTTTTTTCATTTCGCCAATATAAAGATTGAGCCACAAACCATCTCCACTGGCGAATGCCTTTTCGAGATATTGTGGATAGACCAAAAATTCCTCGGCAATGAATGTGTCGAGCTGGTTGACGCTCGAGGCGCGTCGGTAATTCACTTGCCAGCGCGGGATAATTGTAGATATTTTAGCAAACCGTGAGGCAATCTGGATTTGCTCCTTATGAAAAAAAGCTTCAAGTTTCTCACTTTTACCACAACACAGGCGCATCTGGAGGTTCCCTAGAAGTCAATTTTTTGAGTTTGGTAACTAGGAGGCGAGGTAAGGCTCTGACTTTTCCCCGGCCACCTAAGTCCAAAATTTAACCCCTTTATAATTGTCAATTTTGGATTGGGAAACCGGTTTCGAATTCGAACTATCTGTCCCAAATGCTCAGGGTAACCATGATTTCGGTTGCCACAAATATTGATTCAATTTCGCTTCGAATAGGGGCAATATGGCTTTCCCGGTTGGTTTTGGCAACCGAGGAGTGAGGACGGTGACATGCAGCAAAGTGACGACATACGGTACTACCTGGGTATTTTGCGGCGGCGATATCCGTATTTCCTGGCCGCCTTTATTGCGGTGTTTGGTATCTTTGTCGTCGTCGCCGTCGTGCTGCCGCCGATCTATCGCTCCGAGGCAAAGATCCTTGTGGAATCCCAGCAGATTCCAGCAGATTTAGTCCGCTCCACAGTAACGGGACTTGCTGCCGAACGTATTGAAGTCACCAGGCAGCGCATAACGGCGCGCGAGGGCCTCATTGCAATTGCCGACAAATATAGTCTCTTTCCGCAGGAGCGGAAGGAGATGTCGGTCTCAGATCTGGTGGACCTCATGCGCCAGCGCATTTTCATTCTCCCCTTCGACCTAGCGCTCGCTGGCCACCGCTCACGGGAGGGGGCGCTGACCATCGCATTCACTGTAGGGTTTGAGTATGAGCGTGCGGATATTGCGGCCCAAATAGCCAATGAGCTCGTCACCCTCATCCTCAATGAGGATATTCGCAGCCGCACAAGCCGGGCATCTGAAACCACTCAATTTCTGGATCGAGAGGCAAAACGCCTCCAGCAAGAGATGGTGAGGATCGACAAGACACTCTCGGACTTCAAGCTGCAATACAAGGATGCCCTGCCTGAACGCATTCCCTTCCAGATGGCGGCGCTAGAGCGGGCCGAGAGCAATTTAAAGGAAATTGACCGGGAGATCGGCAACCTTTCTGAATCTAAGCGCATGCTGGAATTGGAATTTTCCTTGCGCAATGCCTCCCTAGGAGATTCAAAGGACGGCCAGAACAATCCATTTCGCGCGCTTGAGGTGCTGCGGGCGGAGTTGATGCAGAAACAGGCCGTCTACTCCAATAGTCACCCCGAAATCAAGGCGCTCAAAAGGCAGATTGATGCGTTGGAGAAACAGCTGGGACCCGTCGTTCCGGAAAATGCCGACACCCCCGAGATGTCTCCCCGGGACTTAAAAAAATTAGACCTCAACTCGCGTATCGTGGCCGAAAAGATGGATACAATCGAGCGACAGCTGAAGCTCTACACTACGCAGAAGGCGACCATTACCAAAGCTATTACCGGCCTAAACACGGTTTTGAGCCGGGCTCCTGAAATCCAAATCAATCTCGCTCTTATCGAGCGTCAACGGGAAGGACTGCAGAAAAGCCTTGAGGATATTTCCAATAAACTTGCTGAAGCCCGCCTCGGAGAGCAGCTGGAAAAGGACCAACAGGCGGAGCGCTTTCAGGTCATCGAACAGCCAATCACGCCGCAGGATCCGGTTCGCCCCAACCGCCCAAAGATCATGACATTCGGATTTTTCTTGGCGGGGCTGGCGGGCATGGGTTCGGTCGTGGGCCTTGAAATATTGAACCAAAGCGTGAGAACCAGCGTTGATATCAGCAAGGCGCTCAACCGATATCCGCTCGTAGTCATCCCCTATATCGCAACCCAGCAGGAGGGCCGCCGCAAAGTGGGGCGTCTCGTGCTGGCCATGATTCTTGCTGTGGTTTTGGGCCTTTTGGGGCTTCTGGCCATTCATTTCTTTTACATGCCACTCGAACTGCTATTTGCAAAAGTGTTCACCCGCCTGGGTATCTGATTGAGGCTTCACTGCCTCCGGCCGATAGCTGGCGCGCTCTTAGGGATTGATTATGGAACGCATCAAGGAAGCTGTTGAAATTGCCAAGGCTGCCCGCAACCTCCTGGGCGATGGGCCATCGCGGCAGCCACGGCCCGCCCGGTCGCCTGGAACTCCTCTCGGCAAGCCGAGGGGGTTTGTGTCGGGCGATGGGCAGCTTACCCCTTTGGATCCAAGGCACCTGAAAGCTATGAGGATCGTAGCCGACGACGTGGCCGATCCGCGAAGTCGGGGCTTTGAGATGCTGCGCACCCAGGTATGCCGTAAGATGGGCGAGGCGGGCCACCAGACTCTTGGCATTACTTCGCCGACAGCGGGTTGCGGAAAGACGGTTTGCGCCCTGAACCTCGCCTTGAGCATCGCTCGCCTGCCTGAGCGGTCTATTACTCTGGTTGACCTTGATTTGAGGAAACCCCAAATCGCCAGCTATCTGGGTTTGCCTGCCGGGCCTGGCGCCGACGACGTTTTTCGGGGCAGGGCGCCTCTTGAAGACATTGTAATCCTGCCGGAAATGGGTGAGGGTCGCTTTCGGGTGATCCCGAGCTATCATACCAGCCGCAACGCGGCCGAGCATATCGCCTCTAGCCAGATGGCGGAGATGGTGCAGACTTTAAGGGCGCAAGACCCGACTGGACTCATTATTTTCGATCTGCCGCCGGTGTTGGCGGTGGACGATGTTATTTCCTTCCTGCCGCAACTTGACAGTGTGTTATTGGTTGTTGCCTCGGGGCAAAGCACCATTTCCGATATCTCGAACAGTGAACGTCTGCTGGGCGCCAGCGAGGTCATGGGCATCGTGCTGAATAAGTCTGAGGAGGGTCTGGAGACGGGCTATTCTTACTAGCAGTAACTGCATAGGCCAAAATGAAAGAGGACGCCTTGCGGGCGTCCTCCAGCTATAAAAGAACAATGTTGTTCTCAGGCAGTCTTGACGCGCTTGCGGCCGAGGACGCCCAGACCCATCAATCCGGACAACAGTAAAATTATGCCGGCAGGCAGAGGAACGGCTTCAGGCCCATTTTCACCGGGGACGGTGCTAAAGGCAAACTCAAATGCATTTTGCGAATCGTCTGATAGGCGAATGCTTTGAAACAAATTGACAGCCGTAAAATAGACAGTAGCAAAACCAACCGAAGCGGGGCCGCCTGTAAGCGCCAACAACATGTCGCCATTATAGCTATCCACCACGTTGCCTTCACCATCTAGGAATTCAATTAAATTCCGGCCCTCGCCTGGGTCCGGAGAGCCCCACATCATGGTCAAGCTCGTGCGGTTGAGTCCAATGAAATAAGTGAGAGAGCTGAACGCGCTCACCGAGTTATAGGGGCAGGTTGCCTCACATCCCAACGTGTCCCAGGGAGATTTACGAATATTCGTTTCAGCGCCCGTAACATTTTGAAAGGTATCTCCCGGCCCTTCAGTGGATAGCGCAGGCGGTTGGGCGGTGGAGGAAATGGGATCCAAGTCGGCAGTTACAAATGGGATTGCCATTGAAGGCGTGGTCGATAGGAATATTCCTAACGTCGTGGCGGCAACTAAATTCAGAATGTTTCTCATGTTTTACTTCCCTGTGGCTGTTTAGTTGACCAACGTGCATGCCCCACTTAACTGAAATTTGTGACACTTGGTAAACACTAAGTCAACATTTTTAAATAAATTTTTTTGAAACTTGCGAGGGAACTTCTAGGCTAGCCCATTGTTATGCCTAACTATCTTGCATGGGGCGGTTTGAGGGGTATAGTTCGCTTTGTTGCATCGCAACAATGCAGTGGCGCTTTCCGAGCCCGCACTTGGGGCCCCGGGCGGACTATTTAGGCACATATTCCGGAATAATCGTAATAATGGATCCTAGGAATGCCGACAGCCGTTTGTCGGCTGCAGCTTCGGGCTCACCGGGCTCAAGAGGAGTAATGACACGCATCAGGGCTCCGTCGGTGCGGGACTTGGCAACGGAATCCCAGATTGCATAAAATTTGGCTGTGTATTCACTGGTGAGGCGCCTCCCGCGCTGCTCGAACCAGTAATAGACAAGCTGCCTCCTCTCCCCCTTTTGGATTATGGCGCGATTCACGGTAAAGGTCGGCACGGCGTCGCCCACGGATACCGGGGTCTTCCGCCAGCGTGAGATTTCCCAGCCGCCACCCGGAATGCAAACTTCGGGAGAATGGATGCCCGGGGCGCCTACAGTTTTGTTGTAGTAGGTGATGAAAAGGTTCACCGGGGCTTGACCCGTCGCACTGTAATCCGCGAGAAGGTATTCATCAGCCGCCAGGACCTGCTCTATCAAGGGGTCGAGCTTCGGTTGGCGCACGCCGCTCCAGCCGTCGCGCTCCATGGGAAAGACGGCCAGGGTCTCGCGTTCGATAAACGGCGTCGGCTGAGCTGGCAGCAATTGCCACAACACACCGCTGAACAGCAGGAATAGGACTGCCACGATGAGGCTTCCGTTAGCCAACAAGCTCCCCGCCGAACGGAGCCGTGGGAGGATGCCCTCAAAATCTAAATCAAGGATGGCAAGGACGGAGTGCCGCTTGGCCGCCAGGCGCTGGAGCAGGATAGCCTCCACATACAGAATTGCAATGCAGGCCACGAATATGATCCAGCCTTCGAACCAATGCAGGAATCCTTCCGCCTGGGCGGTGCCGTATGAATTGACCAATACGCCGATCACCCCGATGCGGAGGCTGTTCATGAGAATTGTGATTGGAATACTCGATAAAAATAGTACGATCTTATGCCATGCGGGTCCCCGATACAAAACTGCAAACAGGAAACCAAAACTCATGAGGGGAAAAAGATATCTCAGTCCGTTGCAGGCCTCGGCCACCTGCAGCTTGTAGATACCAAGGTCAATGATATTGCCGTCGAGAAATACCGGGATACCCAACATTTGGATGAAATCCACGCCAAGTCGCGACGAAATAAACTGTAGTTTTGTTGACAGCTGCCAATATACGATGTTGGGCAGCGGCAGCATGAAAAAGAGATACATCCAGGGAACCCAGAAGTTCCAGCCCCGCCTCCCTCCTGCCACCAGGAGCACGAATCCGCCGATAACTATGATCAGGCCGTAGGTGATGAGATCGGGAATCTGCGTCAGGTTGCCCAGCAGGCCCACGATGAGACCCAACCCCGTGACCGCCAATCCGGGAAGGGAGGAGCCAGGGTCAGTCAATGCTGGCCGGTTCCGCATTGCGCGCAAAAGCAGGTAGCCCGCAATGATGGGTATGAGTGGCCCGTGGCTGTATTCCGGGAGCGACCAAGCTTCAACGAGCGAGGTTAGGCCGTCCCAAAAGAAGGCCACGCCGCCAATTACCGCCAAGGCAATCCAGAATAGGCCAGATCCAAGCAAGCTGGGCTTAAGAAGGTAGCTCTCGTTAGTGTTGGTGCCGTGAGTCGCCGTCATGTTTTCCAATCACGCCCTAGTTGCTGGCGTTGAGGCTAGCAAAGGCAACGCGGATTTTTTCTTTCAACGGATCGTCACCCTTAAGCAGCGCCTCGGCTTTGGCAAGTTGATCCTTCGCGTCGGAATTGCGCTTTAGGGCCAGATAAGTCATGGCTAGGTGATATTTTATAAGTGCGATATCGGGCAGCTTTTCTGCGGCCTGCTCAAGGTTCAGGAGCGCGTTACGGTAGTCCCCCTTGCGGAAGGCCACCCAGCCCACGGTATCTTTGAATGAAGGGATGTCTACGGCCTCGAGACGTTGGGCTAATTGGTGGGCGCGCTCTAGACTCTGCGGGTCGGTCCGATAGTCTGCGAGGAGACTTGCTAAATTGTTGATCACAATAACCGCGTCGGGTGTCGCCTTGAGCTGCTCCTCGTAAATAGCGATTGCTTTTTCCGTTTCGTATTTCAATTCAAAAAGCCCCGCCAACAAAAGGTTGATGGCGAGATCATTTGGCACCTTAGCGCGCCCGGCATTGAGGACCGCTTTAGCTTCCAAGGCTTGGCTCTGTGATAGATAAAGTTTTGCAAGTGCCACATAGCCCATAGGGTTCGCGGGTTGCCGCTCGATTGCCATTTTAAAGGATGCTTCAGCTTCCTTGGGCAGCTTTTGCCTGAACTTGAGGGACCCTAGGAGTGCGTGGGCTTCGGCATTATTTTGATTTGCGGATAGGATGGATTTTAGGAAGTTTTCCGCCTCGCTCATTTTGCCGGCTTCCACGTAGGCGGCGACGAGGGAGTGTATGGGCTGAGGGGAATTTGGCGCCGCAGTTTGGGCGCTTTTCAGCGTGGCAATGCCTTCGTCGTATTTTTTCTGACCAAGCAGTGCCGCGCCTGCGATTTGTTCACTCGTGCCGGAGGTGTCGCCGATCTTTTTCAAAGCCTCAGCCGCGGCCTGTGCACCTATCCAGTCTTGTTTGCTCAGTCTCAGTTGGGCAAGCGCGCGGAGTAATCCCGGATCGTCGGGATGGCGAGCGGCCGCTTCGTTTAGAACTGTCTCGGCCTCGCCGCTCTTCCCCCGCCGGCTGAGGAATGCGATATAGTCAAAGGCAACTTGGGGAGCATAATTTGAAGCTTTGAGGGCTTGCGCAAGGCGGTCGTTTGCCAGTTCAACAGCTCCCTGGCGCTCGTGAGCACGTCCCAGAAGCTTGAGAAGCGCCACCGAATTTGGCTGCTGATTCAGGGCTTCGCGGAGATCGGCAACGGCGCTGTCGAGCTCGCCTGAGTCGAGGCTCAGATTGGCTCGCAGAGCTAGGGCATCAGCATTTTTTGCGTCGCGCGCGAGGACGTCGCCAATCAGTTTCTTGACTTTTTCAGTTTGGCCAAGCTGCAAATATATATTGGCAAGGAGAATTTGGGCTCGGACGACATCTTCCGTGGGCTCGCCTTTCGCGATGATTGCTTCCAGACTGGCGGCGGCCACGTCGCTCTTCTTTTCTGAAAAGTCGATTTTCGCGAGGACCAGCCTGTAGTCTACGACATCGGGTTTGGATGCGATCAGCTTTTCGAGTTCACTGCGAGCCGCGGCGGAACCCTTTGTGGTAGTAAGAAAATTAATCAAGTCGAGGGTGCGGGTCGTATCGGTTGGGTCGGCTGCAACTATGGCACGCAGCTCTGTTTCGGCGTCTGCGAAGCGTTTGCGGCTCATGAGGAACCCCAGCAGGGCCTGGCGCGTCTCTTTCACTGTCGGATTGGCCCCTACGATCTGGCGAAGGACGGCCTCGAGCTTTGCGTCGTCCTTGGTGTCCTCGAAGATCTTCAGCTTGAACATCAACAGGCCGAGATTGTTGGGATCCTTCATCAGGCCACGGTCAAGGAAGCGCAAGGCGGCTGCCATATTGCCGTCCGCCATCTGGTCGGCGGCGAGAACCGCGTGAGCGTCTGGATTGTCGGGATTGAGAGAGAGGGCGCGTTCTGCTTCTTTTCTGGCCCCTTCACGGTCATTCAGGCGAAAGAGGATGGCGGCGCGCAGAGCTAAGACATCCGTGTCGTCCTTCTTGAGCTCATTGGCTTCGTTGATGGTTTTCAAGGCTAAATCCAAGTCGTTGCCGGCTAGCTGCAACTTGGCGAGCCTGATCCTGGCGTCGACGTTTTTGGCGTCCAATTCGACGACCCGTGTCAGGGCGTTGAGGACCGTGGGCCAGTTTTGTTTTTGCTCCTCAACGCTAGCGAGTCCGGCCCACGCGTCGGCGAGTTTTTCATTGAATTTTAGTGCGTTACGGAATTCTAAGCCTGCCTTGACGAAATCACCTGATTTGAGCAACACCATTGCGCTGTTATAATGGGCGCGGGCACGCTCCTCGGGTGAGGAGCAGGCCGCCACAGAAAAGCCCAGGGCTAGTATCAATAGCCAAGTGAGCCCCATGGGGCGCAACGCGAGTTTGCTTGTCATTGTCATTCTCTCGTCCATAGTACTAAAATATATACTTTAGCTTATTTGGTTTGGCGTGTAAGCATCCAAAGTCAGGCGGGGGAGTTTGCTCCCGCCGCCATTTACCTGCCCATGGGCCATAGTTATGTTGCTGCTTTGGCTTTGAGGCTCGGCGTTGAAGAAGACTTTTTTTGGAACGAGTTATACTACTTTCTTGCCACGTGCCAGAAATCCTAATCCAAGCAGTCCGCTTAGTAAGAGGGTTAAGCCCGCTGGTAGAGGTACCTCACTCGGTCCCTGGCCAGGAAATATTGCCGTCGTCAAGATCACGTCGTTGGCACACGTTATAGCCCAAGCTAGGGTCAAACTAGTGCTGTATAGACCGGGGAGGCTGCCCCCAAAAAAATTAGTGATGCTGAAGCTAACACTGTTTGCCCCTATTGCCCAAGATCCATTGAGGCCTGTGTCAACGGCAGCTGTTTTTCCTGCTCGCAGCTGATCGGCCGTAACTGTCTGCCGAATGTCAACAGCCTGATCCCGCCGGAAGTCACCAGAGGGTGTTAAATTTTGTGATAGAAGGACATCGCTCCCTGTTCCACTCAGTTGGTAGAGCGCGCCGGTGCCATTCTGAATTCCAGGGGTCCCTGGATTGGCCAAATCAAAGTCAAATGCGTAGCTGAAGCGGTCTTTATCGTTCGTAAAGACGTCATTATTATAAGTTGGAGCTGCGCCAGTTCCGACGGAAGACCCATTGTAATTCAATTTGGCGGGGTCGCCAATAAAAAGAGCCCCCACTTTGGTGCCCAAGGCACCTACATTGGCGCCGCTATAGTTGGTGTTTATCGTGACTACCAGGTTGTTTAAAACCCGCTCGACGTCCAAGCTGAAAATTTCAAATTGTGATATGGAGCCAATTACATCCCTATTAAGGCTGCCATCATCTCCACCCCAATAGGTATCTACGTAATTCAGCGGGGCGGCTTGAGATTCACCCGCGACTCCGCTCAATAAGAGCCCAGATATTACAGCAATTGGCGTCAATATTCTCATCGGAACTATCCTTGTGTGACGGCACCCTCTTTAGCCTTAATAGGGTGGTCGTCTTTTAGTTCCGCATCTTCCTGAATTTAATCGTTAATTTGTTTCAAAGTCAAGCATTCACAGTGTTAACCTTAATTGCGGAAAGGTCGGTTTTCATCAATCACGGGATGAGGATTGCGCCCATACGTCCATTCCCGGCGGTAAAAGGCTGATTGAAAAACCTTCAGAGGATCGATAATTCCATCACTAGTTGTGCATTACACCAAGAAATCGCCCGCGCTCGTAAGGGTGTCTTCTAACGTCGCAATCAAAACCTGCCCTCCGAGGTTGAAACCATCGGCGTCGAAATAAACCCGCGTATCAACGGTTGTTGCGCTGTTTGACGACAGCCCGGTTGCAAAGAAACCCTCCTCGACGACGAGGTGCCCTTGGGCGACGAGGGTCGCGTAGTCCCGGCCGCCCAAGCCGGCGGTGCCCAGAAGGTCCGACAGCCCAAGGTCGTCGAGGCCACTCACAAAATCGGTAACGACGTCGTTGCCCTCGGTAAGCTTCGAGAAGTCAAAGGTATCAGCGCCAGCTCCGCCAGTGAGAATATCGTTGCCAGCCCCGCCGCGGAGGACGTTGCTGGCGGCATTGCCCGTCAGTTTGTCGGCGAATGCGGATCCGGAGAGGTTTTCAAAGCCGCTCAATTTATCACTTCCAGCTCCTAAGGTATTCTGAGCTTTTGTTGTGGCGAGACTGACTGTCACGCCGGCGGTGGCGTTGGCATAGCTCAGGGTATCGATTCCCAAGCCACCGGCCAGCACATTGGTGCCGCTACTGCCTTCGAGGGTATCGTCGAAGGTCGAGCCCGTCAGGTTCTCGATGGTGGCAAGCGTGTCGCCCTCGGCGTCGCCGTCGTAGCCTAGGCCGGTCGCCAGGCTGACGTTCACGCCCGCAGTCGAAGCAACATAGGTGGCCGTGTCAGTGCCCGCTCCGCCAATCAACTGGTCGGCCCCGCCAAGACCGGCGAGGATATTGCTGCCACTGTTACCGGTAATAATGTTGGCTCCGGCGGTCCCCGTGCCATTAATGGCACCAGTGCCGGTGAGCGTCAGGTTCTCAATGCTACCCAGGACGTGGAGGGCATCGGAGAGGCTGAACGTGATGGAGGAGTGGATGGTGTCAACTCCGTCGCCGTCGGTCTCATCGGCCACGTCGGCCCCATTGTCGATCACGTAAATATCGCTGCCCGTGCCACCCAGCATGGTATCGGCGCCTGCGCCGCCGTTGAGAGTGTCATTGCCCCCGAGGCCGGTGAGGAGGTTGGCGCCGGCATTGCCGGTCAAGATATTGCCAAGACCATTGCCGGTGCCTACTATCGCCGCAGAGCCAGTCAGGGTTAGGTTCTCGATTGCGCCCAGGCCTCCCAGCGAGAAGGCAAGGGCCGTCTGGATCGTATCGCTGCCAGAGCCGCCGGTCTCGTCGACGAGGTCACCGACGTTGTCGACGACATAGGTGTCGTCACCAGTGCCGCCAAACATCGTATCGGCACCGAGAGCACCATTGAGGATATCATTGCCGGCGCCACCGCGGAGGGTGTTGCTGGCGCTATTTCCGGTGAGTTTGTCGTTAAAGGCCGAGCCCGTGAGGTTCTCAAAGGCGGAGAGTGTATCGAGGCCGGCGCCAAGCGTGTTCTGAGAGGAGGTCAACGCAAGGCTGACCGTCACCCCGTTGGAGGCATTGGCGTAACTCACAGTATCGATACCAAGGCCGCCCTTGAGGACGTTGGAAGCAGCGTTGCCTTCGAGGGTATCGTCGAAATTCGAGCCGGTCAGGTTCTCGATGCTGGAAAGCGTGTCGCCCTGGGCGTCGCCGCCCGTCCCGACTCCGGTCATCAGACTGACATTCACGCCGGCCAATGAGGCGGCGTAAGTCGCCGTGTCGGTGCCTGAGCCACCCACCAGCGTATCCGCCCCACCAAGACCCGCGAGAGTGTCGTTGCCCGCAAGGCCATTCATGATGTTGCTCCCCGCAGTGCCGGTCAGCACATTGTTGGACGACGTACCATTGATTGTGGTTGGATCGGTCGGTTCGTTAACGTTGGTAACAGTCATAGCGATTGCTTGGGTATCAGTTAGGGCGCCGTCGGACACCTGGACCTGGACGTCGTAGACGTTGTTGGCGTCGGCATCGGTTGGCGCCTCGAAATCTGGGGCGGAGACAAAACTCAAGACACCCGTCGTGGCATTGACGCTGAACTTGGAGGCGTCGGCGCCACCACTGATGGAATAGGCGAGTATCGTCCCAAAATCTGGATCGGTGGCCGTTACGTGCATGGCGGCGGTTGTGCCTTCGGCGACGGCGATGGAATTTGCGGTCACACTGGCCTGTGCACCGCTTGAGTGCTTACCATGGGAGCGGAGGGATTGTGACTGCTGCGCCTCTATCGAAGTGATGGTCGGGGCTTCATTCTGATTGGTGACGGTGACGGCAAGACTCTGGGTGTCGGTCAGGGCTCCGTCAGAGACCTGGACCTGGACGTCGTAGATATTATTGGCGCCAGCATCGCCGGGAGCTTCGAAATCGGGGGTGGAGACAAAGCTCAGCACGCCGGTCGTTGCATTGATGGTGAACTTGGTGGCGTCGGCGCCGCCAATGATGGAATAAGCCAGGGTGGTGCCAGCGTCGGCGTCGCTGGCCGCAACGGTGGTCACCGCGGTGGTGTTCTCGGTTACAGTCACGGAGGCAGTGGCGCCGCCGCCATTCGTGGAAATAACAGGCGCAACGTTCTGGTTTGTGACAGTGACGGCAATGCTCTGGGTGTCGGTCAGAGCTCCGTCAGAGACCTGGACCTGGACGTCGTAGACATTGTCAGCGCCCACGTCGGTGGGGACATCAAAGTCCGGAGCCGAGACAAAGCTCAGGACGCCGGTGGTGCCGTTGATGGTGAACTTGGGAGCGTCGGCGCCGCCGACGATGGAGAAGGTTTTTGGGGCGCCGGCATCGGAATCGGAGGAAGTCACCGTGGCGACGGCGGTGGTGTTCTCGGTTACACTGATAGTGGCTGACGCGCCGCCCCCGTTGGAGGTGATCGTCGGGGCTTCATTCTGATTGGTGACGGTGACGGCAAGGCTCTGGGTGTCGGTCAGGGCTCCGTCAGAGACCTGGACCTGGACGTCGTAGATATTATTGGCGCCGGTATCGGCAGGAATGTCAAAGTCCGGGGCCGACACAAAGCTGAGAACGCCAGTCGTGCCATTGATGGTGAACTTGGCCGCATCGGCGCCACCCACAATAGAATAGGCCAGAGTGGTTCCAGCGTCGCCATCGCTCGCAGCAACCGTGGTGACCGCAGTGGTGTTCTCAGATACATTCACCGCGGCAACCGTGCCACCGCCATTCGAAGAAATGACCGGAGCAACGTTCTGATTGGTGACGGTGACGGCAAGGCTCTGGGTGTCGGTCAGAGCTCCGTCAGAGACCTGGACCTGGACGTCGTAGACATTATTGGCGCCGGCATCGGTTGGAGCATTAAAGTCCGGGGCCGACACAAAGCTCAGGACGCCCGTCGTGCCATTGATGGTGAACTTGGCGGCGTCGGCACCGCCAACGATGGAGTAGGTCTTGCTCGCCCCGGCGTCGGGGTCGGAGGAGGTGACGGTGGTGACCGCAGTGCTGTTCTCCGCCACATTGACGGCAGCCGTGGCGCCGCCGCCATTCGAGGTGATGGTGGGTGCTTCATTCTGATTGGTGACGGTGACGGCAAGGCTCTGGGTGTCGGTCAGGGCTCCGTCGGAGACCTGGACCTGGACGTCGTAGATATTATTGGCGCCGGTATCAGTCGCCGCCTCAAAATTGGGGGCCGAGACAAAGCTCAGGACGCCAGTCGTGCCATTGATGGTGAACTTGCCGGCGTCAGCACCGCCGACGATAGAGTAGGTCTTGCTCGCCCCGGCATCGACGTCGGAGGAGGTGACGGTTGTGACCGCGGTGCTGTTCTCGGCCACATTGACGGCAGCGGTGGCGCCGCCGCCATTCGAAGTGATTGTGGGGGCTTCATTCTGATTGGTGACGGTGACGGCAAGGCTCTGGGTGTCGGTCAGGGCTCCGTCAGAGACCTGAACCTGGACGTCGTAGATATTATTGGCGCCGGTATCGGCAGGAATGTCAAAGTCCGGGGCCGAAACAAAGCTCAGGACGCCAGTCGTGCCATTGATGGTGAACTTGCCGGCGTCGGCACCGCCAACGATAGAGTAGGTCTTGCTCGCCCCGGCGTCGGGGTCGGAGGAGGTGACCGTCGTGACCGCTGTGCTGTTCTCGGCCACATTGACGGCAGCCGTGGCGCCGCCGCCATTCGAAGTGATTGTGGGGGCAACGTTGGCACCTCCGCCACCGTCGGGAACGAAGGTCTGGGAGATAATGCTCCCGTTAGCCGCGTAAGTGACGGTCCAGGACGACCAGGTCTCAGTATTGTAGACATCGTATTCCGTGACTGATTTTGTGCCATTGTCGTAGGTAATGTCGCATTGGTAGTAAAGGTTGGTAACGTCGTAGTAATCCGTCTGCTGGGTCCATGCCGCTGATCCCAGGTCGCTGATAATGTTGAGGAGGCGCTCAAAACTTTGGCTGGCGTAGTTGAAGGTAATGTAGACGCCGAGCTGGATGACAGTATCAAATCCGGTGCCGCCATTGAGTGCGGCAAGGTTATCGAGAGCGTCAAAGTAAATCGTGTCGTCGCCCGCCCCGCCCGTGAGGGTATCCACGCCTGCGCCGCCGTTGATCGTATCATTGCCGCCGGCGCCATTGATCGTGTCGTTGCCGCCATTGCCGAGGAGGGTATTGGCGAGGTCGTTGCCGGTAATCGTGTCACTGCCGGAGCCGCCCGTGGCGTTTTCGATGTCAACATTGAAGGCTATGGCCAAGTTTTTTGTCATGCCGTTTACGCTCGAGTAGGAGCCGGCGACGAGTGACAGAACTGAGGCAGTCGACCATCCCGAGAGATCGATGGTGTCGGTGCCGCTGCCGTCCCAAATTGTGAGGATGGGGTTGGTATTCTGCGTAAAGTTGTAGGTACTTCCGGCATTCGAGTTAAAGCCGTAGACAGTATTGCCGGCGCGGGTCGTATGGTCCGCGCCATACATTTGCTGAATGGCCAAAATGTCGTAGACCATGGGTGTCTGGGCGTAGTAGGAGCCCCAGTTGGCTCCCGTAGCGCTGGCATTGAAATATGACATGATGGTAAACTGCCGAGAGTCTTCGGTGTACAGCCAGCCGGTTGAGGTGTTGCCGTAGGCGGGCGATCCGCCGTTATAGTTGCCGCCATGTTCAAGGCCCATCGCGTGGCCAATCTCGTGGAGGAGCGCCATGTAGCCATAAATCCCGAGGGTCGGCGAGACGAGATTGTTGATACCCGAATTGTAGGCCGGATTGGTCCACACCGAGCCTTCTATTTTGTCCCACGAATTGGTTTCGGAATTCACTTTCCCCGGATAGTAGCCGTAGGCATAGTTGGGACCCGATGTGGTATTGGAGAATTTAATGTCGGCGGTATTTGGAGAGGCGGTTGATTCCACCAAGGTGGGCGCAATAAGTTCGTCCCAGAGGCCCATCATTTGCCGGACGGCAGTCTTTTGCGTTTCGGTGTAGGCTGACCAGCCCGATGCCGCGGCGTTACCGGCGGCGAAGCTGTTGCTCGTGGTAAAACCGTAGCTGATGGTGGTGGGAATGGCGCCCGTGGAGGTGTTCCACTTCAAGCCACTATCAAGCTGATTGACAAGTCCAGTGTTAATTCCGACGGAGGTGCCATTGCTGGTGCCGCCGGCGGCGGTTCCCATCTCCATTGGCTGTTGATTGTCCTGGTTGTAGACACGCTCGAACGTCTGGCCTTGATCTCTCCCGAGAGAGTTGCCGATGCCTTGATTGATGGTGCCCTGGGCATGCCCATCGTCGCGCAACATAGCCATGTACTGGTAGACGCCCAGCGTCGGGAGCATGAGATGGTCGATCCCCAAGTTGAGCACGCCTTTGATTGACGTGGACCACTCAGATCCGCCAAACAATTGGTCCGCAAGAGATGGGTTAATCCCTAGAGATGTGCCACCCTCGGTACCGGGGTCCGCTGGCTGGGCCGTCGACGGGTCAAGATTGTGCCAGTCCACGAGTGGACTGCTAAGACAAAGTAAACACATACGGCGACGCCCCTCATTTAATGTGCCTAGCGAGGATGAGCCTCGTTCCCCTAGGTTTTTTTAGTTTGCCGCCGTAAATTACTATCAGGATATTAATTTCAGGTGGTTGGCCCACCTTGAAGTTTATTATCATTTGATTCGCAGTGTTAAAGTGTTGTGGGCCGAATGGGGCAATTTCGTGGTCATTTTAACCCACCGTTAGTTATAACTGTGGAGTTCCCAGGCTTTTCCCGCGCTATATCCGGGCGCGGAGCCTCCAGGCAATTGGCTTCAATAAGCGTTTTTTCCGGCTACACAAATGAGGAGGGTCCGCAGGAGGATTTTGACGTCGAGGGAGAGGGTCCAGTTCTCGGCGTAGAAGATGTCGTTGCGTACCCGACCCTCGAGTTTTTCCTCGGTGTCGGTGGGACCCCGGTAGCCCTTGACTTGCGCCAAGCCGGTGATGCCGGGCTTGACGCGGTGGCGGGCAAAGTAGCCCTTGGCGCGGTGGGCAAATTCTTCGTTGTGGTCGAGGGCGTGGGGTCGGGGTCCGACGAGCGACATGGTGCCATTGAGGACATTGAAAATCTGCGGTAGCTCGTCAAGGCTCCAACGCCTCAGGAAGCGGCCCAGCCTGGTGATGCGGTGGTCGTCTGCCGTCGCCTGTTGCGTCTTCTCTTGAGGGACTTCCTCGTGGCGCATGGTGCGGAACTTGTAGACATCGAAAATTTTGTTGTTGAAGCCAAGACGCTTCTGCCGAAAAAAGACGGGGCCGCGACTGTCAACTTTGATTGCGACGGCAATCACGGCGAGGAGGGGAAGCGTCGCCAGGAGGATGAGTGGCGCAAGCGTGTAGTCTTCCATGGCCTTGAGCCCCGCATCCCAACCCGACATGGGCTTGCCCACCACCTGCAGGATTGGGAGCGTGCTAAAGTGACTCGGCGGCGGGCGGAATTCGGTGCGAAAACCAATCAAGTCGCTGAGGAGGTAGACGTTGACGGGAAGCTCGCGGAGCGTTGAAACGACGGCCATTATGCGGTCATCTTCGTGCCAGGGCAGGGCAATTACCACGTCGTCGATGAAGCCGCTTCTTGCTTGCGCGATGAGGTAGCCGAGGCTGTTATCGGGTGGCAATTCCAGGTCACCGGTCTCCCCGCGACGCAAGACGGGATGCAAGTTGTCGGCGTATACGCCCTGAATGCGGCAGGGTCGATTGGCTTCCTCGGCGAGGAGTGCCGTGAAGCGGCGCGCCTGGTCGCCGGTGCCCACGACTGCGACGTTTCGCTTTGAGCCACTTACGTGGAGAATTCGCACCAGGGCGAAGCCCGCTGCGAGGCGGAAGAGAATTAAAGTTCCGCCGCTCAGAGCCACAAAATAGGCAAGCCAGAGCCGCGAGAAGGTCTCGGAGATTTTAATCGAGAAGGCTGCGGCGAGGAGAAAGAGAAAGGCGGTGGAGAGCACTAAAATAATGGTGAGAATATTCTGCTGGGGATGGCTGGCAGCCTGGTAGCGGTAGAGATCGGCAAAATTCATCAGGAAGAGCGTGGTGAGCCAAATAAAAACCACGGCGGCCACGTAAAGATTTTGCGACAGCGAGTAGACTACAATTGCGTCGTAGGTAAAGTAGCCCGAAGCCAGAATGGCTACAGTGTCGGTCAACATCAAGAGTGTCGCCACTTTTGTGGCGGAGAGCGGCGGCAGCAGGTTTCGCGGCGGAGCTATGTTGGGTTCTAGGTTTTTTAGCATTGTAAATTTTACACTTTTACACTCAATTTTACGGCAGGAATGTCCCCAAATTCTGGCATTTCACGGACCCGCCGGTCCCGAGTTAGGTCGCGCGTTATACTTAAGACGATTTGGGTCGCCATTACACAATTAACTAGCCATTAATGCTACCCGTTAGGGTAAAGGGAAGATGGGAGGAAGCTCTTTTTGGAGATGCTTCAAAAAACTCAGCATTGGCGAATCACTTTTAATGCTTTCGCTAAGGGGCCCGTTGGCCGCTCTAGCGTCTAGAATTCGTCGGATTTCCAGGGCCGCCCCGAAATTTGGCAAATTAGTGTGACCATATAGGCACAGCTTCCCTATTTTGGGGGTGGGGAGGGGCAGCAGACTCGACAATCACCTGGGATTGGCCGATTTTTAACTATCGGGAGCGGTACCCGGTAAGTTAGAGTTTCCGAATGGACGGGCAGGCAAGTGGGAGTGAAGAAGATGCGCTGGATTTTAACGTGTCTGCTGGGGTTGTCTATTCTTGCCGTGACAGGAGCTGCACAGGGCCAGACTTACCGGCTGAGGCCGGGGGATATTCTCGACGTCATTGTATTCCAAGACCCCAAGCTCAACCGGCAGGTTGTCGTGGCACCCGACGGTCAGGTGGCCTTCCCCCTGGCGGGGCGCTTCAAGGCTGGTGGGCTGACCACGGAAGCAGTGGAAACTGAACTTAAGTCAAGGCTGCAGAAGCAATTCACGACGGATCTCGACGTCACCGTGAGCTACGTCCAGTCGGAGAAGCGGGAGCCGAGGCCGCTGGCCAGGGAGGCCAAGCCAACGGAATTCACCGTCTATGTCACGGGCGAGGTAGCAAAGCCCGGCGCCTTCGTCGTCCCGAAGCGCCCCCCCACCGTGCTGCAAGCTATTGCGCTCTCGGGCGGGCTCGGGCCCTTCGCGGCGCCCAGACGTATTCACGTGGTGCGGAATATCAACGGCGAGGACGTGGCCTTACCCTTTAACTACAAGCCCTACGAGAAGGGCAGCGACAACTTGGGTGGCAACATCAGGCTACGCAACGGCGATGTGGTCGTCGTTCCGGAGCGTGGCCTCTTCGAGTAGACAGGAGATGTGGTGGCTCGGCAGCGCCATTGGGCGGAGTAGAGCCCCGCTCTGGCTCCTCCCGCTGGGCGTCGTTGTGGCCGGCTTCTGTGTCCCCGCCCTGGCGGCTGACTGGTCACTTAAGTTCGGGGCCTCGCAGTCTCTCACGCTGGACGATAATATCGACCTCGAGGAAGACAACCGTGACACGGCGCTCATGTCATCGACGGCCTTCGACCTCGACTTGCTTGCGCTGGGCAAGACCTACAAAATCGAACTCATGCCGCGCGTCAGTTTTCAGAAGACATTCTTCAGCGAGGAGCCCGACGATTGGAGCTACTTTCCCTCGGGTACACTCCTGTTGAGCAAGTGGACGAAGCGCACGACCTACGATCTGGTGGCCACCTACGCCCGGAGCGAGGCGTCTTCCAATGAACTCGTCGACGGGGTCTTCACCGAGGACGAGGGTGACCAACTGTCCTACGCGGTGACCGGGACAATCACCAACAGGGTGAACCACCGCAACACCCTGATCTGGTCCAATGCCCTTAACCTGGTTGACTACACGCTGCCGAGCGACGATCTTGTGCCGTCTCTTACGGCGACCTCGACTGGGACGTGGCGGCGCGAGATGAGCGAGCTGGTGACTGGTAATCTCACCGGCTCGGTGCAGTACTATGAGCCTGATTCGCCAACGCTCGACAGCCGGCTGCTCTACCGCGCGACGGTTGGCGCTACAGCCCGACTCTCCAAACGCCTTACCGTTACGGCGGCGGCGGGTGGCGTCTTCCTCGATCCGGAAAATGATTCACTCACTGCCGATGTAATCTGGAATGTGGCCGCGGACTACAAGCTTAAAACCACCAACTACACATTCTCTGCGGCGCGGGACCTTTCACCAAGTCAGGACGGAACTCTGGACGACACGTATTCGGCCCGCCTCGGGGTCAGTCACCAGGTGAATGATATGCTGTCGATTGCCCTGTCGAGTTCCTATGTCTTGCAACGCGACGAGGAGGGTGACTCCAGTGCATTCATCGTCAGCCCGTCGCTTAATTATCAGCTCTCGCGCGACTGGACATCCAGCTTGAGCTACCGCTACATCGAGACGGAAGATGAAATCGAGGAGGCGTACTCGAATGCTGTCACGCTGACCCTCTCGTACGGGACATACCTCATCCCCTGAGACATCCGAAGCCCTCCCAAACGCCGTTGAATAACCAGTGTCCTGCAATAAAAGTTGAAGAAAAGAGAACCAGTTGGTCATTCTAGGCAATTATGCTTAGGTTGGGCCGCAATGATTATCAGGAGAAGTAAAAATTGAAGAAGGCACTCATTACGGGGGTAACTGGGCAGGATGGTGCCTATCTGGCGAAGTTTTTGATTGAGAGGGGTTATAAGGTTTACGGCACGCTTCGCCGAAATTCTCACTTCGAGACGGAGAGGCTGGAGATACTTGGCATCCAGCGGGCCGTGGAACTCGTTGATTTCGAGCTTGGCGAGATCAGTTGCATACAGCGGGTCATTCGCGACGTGGTGCCCGATGAAGTCTATAACTTCGCGGCCCAGAGTTTCGTCGGCTCCTCGTGGGCGCAGCCAATTTACGTAGGAGACGTCAATGGTCTGGGTGTCGTCCGCATTCTGGAGAGCCTGCGGAATTTTGCTCCCGAGGCGAAATTCTACCAGGCGTCGACTTCAGAAATGTTTGGCAAAGTCCGCGAAACCCCGCAGAACGAAAACACCCCCTTTCATCCGCGCTCGCCCTACGGGGTAGCGAAGGTGTATGGCCACTTCATCACGATGAACTTTAGGGAATCATTCGGGATGCACGCCTCGTGCGGGATTTGTTTCAACCATGAATCTCCCCTGAGGGGGGTTGAGTTTGTCACGCGAAAGATTACGCGGGGTCTCGCCAGGATTAAGCTGGGCGATGCGGCGCCGCTCGAGCTTGGCAACATCGATTCCAAGCGTGACTGGGGTTTTGCGGGTGACTTTGTGGAAGGCATCTGGATGATGCTGCAACAGCCGAAGCCCGATGATTACGTTTTGGCGACGGGTAAAGTCTCCTCGGTAAGGGACTTTGTGCTCTACGCGGCAAATGCGCTGGGTATGAATATCGAGTGGCAGGGACAAGGCGCAAGCGAGCGGGGCATTGACCGCGCAACCGGCAATACGATTCTCGCCATAAATGAAAAGCTATACCGGCCGGCGGAAGTCGACGTCCTTTGTGGTGACTTCAGCAAGGCGCGCACCACCCTAGGCTGGGAGCCAAAAGTAGATGTCAGGACGCTCGCCGAAATGATGGCCAAGTCAGACTATGACCTGCTCAAGCGTCTGAAGTAGTGGTTGGGAGCGCGGGACAAGCGTGGCCCTGTCGATGAGTTCCGAGCTTTCACAAAATCGCTCCGTGGTGCTGGGGCTGCCGCTCGACGCGGTCAGTCTGGGGGAGGCGATCGCGATAATTGACGGCGCGCTCGCCGCGCGGCGGCGTCTCTTTATTTCTACGCCCAATGCGAGTTTCTATACAAATTCGCGGAACAGCGAGGCCTTTCGCAATTCACTGTTTGCGAGCGACCTGTGCCTCGCTGACGGGGCGCCGGTCCTGTGGCTGGCGTCTCTTATGGGTGTTTCATTGCCCGGACGGGTTGCCGGCTCCGACCTCTTTGAAGCTCTGAGCGTTCGCAAACTGGAGAAACCGATCCGGGCCTACTTCTTTGGTGGGGGTGAAGGCGTGGCGCGAGCCGCCTGCCGGCGTGTCAATGCGACCTCACAAGGAATTACCTGTGTAGGAGCCCACTACCCGGGGTTTGGAAATGTAGCGGATATGAGCAATGCGGATACGATCTCCAAAATAAATCGCTCCGGCGCGGATTTGCTGGTGGTGGCGATCGGCCTGGTCAGGGGGCAGGAGTGGATTATGAGAAACCGCGAGCGCATAAAGATTCCCGTAGTCGCCTATCTTGGCGCAGTCATCAATTTCGAGGCGGGCAGGGTGGCGCGGGCGCCCTCCACGCTAAGAAAGTTTGGCCTGGAGTGGCTCTGGAGGGTCAAGGAGGAGCCCACGTTGGCAGTGCGCTACGCCGCCGACCTATGGAGCCTAATGCGTCTTCTTTTTTTGGGTGTTGTGCCCCACATGGTGCATTCCATAATTCGCGGCAAATCAAGGACAGTCGGGAGGGATGGTGTCATTACCACCGATTGGTCGGGAGAAAGGGCCCGCCTCGCGATCATCGGGAGGGTGGATGGCGCAAGTACTTTAGAATTGAGGGCGGCGTTCCTCAAAGCTCTCGCGACCGGAAAATCCGTGACGTTGGCTTGCGATCAGCTCAGCTCGATAAAGCCCGTAGCATTGGGCCAGATAGCCTTGCTTTGGAAGGCTCTGCAGGAGCGGGGCAGGGACCTCGAAATAACAGGGTTGCGGGGGTATCCATTATGGTTGGTCAAAATATCTGGGTTCGGTGCAGTTGTTCGACCATAGCCACGGCTCTCGACCTGGCAGACATGGGCACCCACGGGCAAGGGCTGAGCGTGTGGCTGGAAACGGGGCAGGCGGATGGCATCCGGGTCGTCATCGGCGGCAGCGCCCGCGACGGCCAGCTGGAGCCCCTTGTGGCGGCCTTTCGCCAGGCGGTCCAAGCCAAGCAAAACATTACGCTCGATCTCCGAGGTTTGGAATATTTCGGGATAGGCTTTGCCGGGCAGCTGCTCATGCTGGAGAAGGCCGTGGTGAAGGGAAGCCGGCGCCTTACAATTGGGGGAGCCATTTCACCTGTCCGCCGTGCCTTGGAATGGTGCGGTTTGAATCATCTTAATGGATAAAAGCCAGAAGGAAAAATGCCTGCCCTTCGGTACTGTTGGAACTCGCTTTCGGGCTGGATAAAAAAGCGGCGAAGTTACCTTCGCCGCCAGATATTGCATTTCAACTAATCGTGAATGTAGTGCCGAATATCCTTGCCCGGTGGCAACTGCAGGGTAGCCATGAACCAGCGGGCCACGCCCGGGGTATACATCATCACACCGTGATCAGAGTAGCCGCTTTCTGTTTCCTCTGTCACAGCACTCCTGATTGTAAGGAGCCCTGTCTCTTCCATGACGAACTGGCTCGGATGAGGGCGGGGATCTGGTATTTCGCGACCACTACGTTTGGCACTAGCAATTTCTTCGCCCCAGAGCTGCATGTAGACCAAGGTATGCCTGACAAACCTCTCGTATTCTTTCCTCTCTTCACTTTCGAGACGAAGGCCCAACTCCAGCATCATTTGAGCGACACGAGAATCGCCTGCAATGGCTTTCCCTATCAGTTTTTGCGCGATTGCGGTGATAGACGGCACGGTAAATTTCCGCTTGCCGTCAACCACTTCAACCTCACGGTAGAGTTCGGCCCGAATGATCGAGTTCGTTTGCTCTGACCCAAAGAACGGAAGCTTGTTCAGCGAACCAAGCGGCCGTCCCAAAGGGTTGCCGGATTTCCCCGGCTTGAAACGCGTGCCCTTGGGTGGTTTTTTATATCCAACAGCTTGATTGCCGCTGGCGGAACCTGAAGTAATTTTTGTAGATTTCTTTTTCACACTCATAATTAAACTCACAAAATAAATTTATGCCGCTTGGCGGCCCCAAATATAAAACTGTGCCCGCAGCTCGAGCCTGCGGGACCAGTTTTGTTCATTAATTGATACTGGTATCAGTACCGGTTTCCATTGCCGTCTTGCGAATGGCCATTCGCATGGTGCAGCGCTGGAATAGTTCATTGATTATTTGGATCGGTTCCCGCCAGTTCAGCTTGGGAATCGTGGAGCTTAATTGATCGATGCAGCCCTTAATTGATGGGCTGAAAGATCCGCTTAATTTTGCGACATTGCCGCAAGTCGTCCGTTGATTGACTCGACAGATATGCAAGGCGTGGAATCCCTGCAAGGGGAAAATGCGATAGTCAAAAAATTTGCGATGAGCTTTTGAGTTCACTGCTACCGTTAAATAGGCAATATACTGAGAAAAATTTGAAAGCCTGAGTCAAAGTGACTCATGTCTCGCAGATACTTCGGCGATCGCAGCGATTAATCAAATCTTAACCATCGACGATAGGCGTTAAATATTTCCAACCAAAGATGACAGTTTCCGTCACCGCTTCTCTGCACAAGGCGCGAAAATTGTTTGGCGCCGGGGTTGCAAGATTTTCGTCGCGCTCGCAGAACCTACCGGGCCAACGTACTGAAGTCCTCACCATAGGTCCAGGCGGTTCGGACATTGAGGTCTGGATCCTGGATAGCGACTTGGGCGTCAATGCCGATTTCGCCCATGGCATAGGCCGCATCAACCGCCGCCTCAACGGCGGCATCCTGGCTCTCATAGGGGCCATACTGCTTCCCGTTGAAGGTAATCTTCCATTCACCGTTGTCGCGTACGATCAAGTATTGCTCAGCGGGCATGGGGTACCTTGTCCTGGTCCGGTGAAGCGCCAATATAAAGGTTTGTGCGTATGAGTCGATCAGGGATAACCTACCCACCTTACATGCTCCCCAAAGCTGCCGATCCAGAAACTGCCCAAATCGTCGTCTGTCCTGACCGTCCAGGATCGGCTTCGGAAGCTCAAGGCTCCACTTCCCTGGGGTCAAGCTTGGCTAAACAAAAATTGCAATAACAGTTCGAGGCGTGGACGGGAATACCGCAAAGGTACAGCCGGGATTTCTCTAAAGTCTTAGGTTTATCTTTTAACTTGTTGAATTAATTATTTATTACCCGATTTTGGCTCTGGATCGGCCCGTCAAAATTCCCTGTAAATTCCCTGTATTTTTTAACTCTGGATATCTGAGTATGGAGACGGCGGTAAAGCAAAATCTGTTGCTGGCTTTCGTCGGGGCGACACCTGCTGTTGGCCGTGCGCTTAAGTGGAGCGGGCTGAAACACCTGTTCGGGAAAGAAGCGGCATAGGTGATGCAAGGATTTAAAGCGACGATTGCGCCTGCTTCTTGAGCAGATTCGTGATGGCTTCGAAGCCTACCGGCCTGCTGAAATAGTAGCCTTGGCACTCGTCGCAATTATTGTCGCGCAGAATGGCGACCTGGTCGACGGTTTCCACACCCTCGGCGATGACCCGCAGATTGAGCTTCTGCCCCAGGGAGATCACGGCCGCCGCGACTGCCTTGTCGCTATCATTGCTGGCAAGGTTTTTAATGAATGATTTGTCGATCTTCAGCCTTGCCACCGGGAAGGTCTTCAACGCGTTGAGGCTGGAATAGCCGGTTCCGAAGTCGTCAATTGCGAGCTGAACGCCCAGTTGCTGCAATTCCTTCATGGTCGCTACGGCCTGGTCGACATCCTGCATGATAAGGCCTTCGGTGATTTCAAGCTCCAGGTACCTGGCCGCCATTCCGCTTTCCTGCGTGGCATTGACGACACGATCGATCAGGCTCTTTTCACTGAATTGCCGGGCGGAAACATTCACGGCAATGCTAATGGGCGGCAAGCCGGCATCCTGCCAGGCCTTGTTCCGCCGGCAGGCTTCGTGAAGGATCCAATCGCCGAGCGGCACGATCAGCCCGGTTTCCTCGGCCAGTGGAATGAACTTGAGCGGCGGCAGGAGCCCGAGGGTTGGATGCTGCCAGCGGACGAGGGCCTCAACTGCGAAGACCCGGCCCGTGCGCAAGTCAATTTGCGGCTGGTAGTGCAGGACGAATTCGGAGCGGGCCAAGCCGTCGCGCATTTCATGCTGCAGGATCAGTTTCTCGTGGACCCTAGTATTCATCTCGGCGGTATAGAACTGCACGTTATCGCGGCCGGCCTCTTTGGCCTTGTACATGGCGGCATCGGCGTTCATGAGCAGCGTTTCAGGGTCTGAGCCGTCAGTGGGGAAAGTCGCAACCCCCATGCTGCAAGTTACGTAGAGGGCCCGCCCGTCAATAGTTAGCGGCGCTGAAACAGCGGTGCGGATTTCGTCGAGTGTTATCGAGATTGCCTCCAGGCTTGCGGCTTGGTCGACAAGCAGGATAACAAATTCATCACCGCCAAGACGCACCACGGTATCGGTCGCCTTGACACAGCCGACCATGCGGTTGGCTACTGCCTTGAGGAGCTCGTCGCCGACAGTGTGGCCCAGGCTGTCATTGATGGTTTTGAAATTGTCGAGATCAATGAACACCACCGATACCCAGGGATTATGCCGTTGCGTCTGCAAAATTGCCTGGTCTAAGCGGTCCTTGAGCAGGCTGCGGTTGGGGAGGCCGGTCAAAGCATCGTGATGGGCGAGGAATCTGATCTGGTCTTCGGCGCGTTTGCGTTCAATGGCGATGCCGGCGATGCGGGTCGTTACATCGATGAGGCGGGTCTCGTTTGCGGTCGGTTCGCGCACCGATAGGGAATACATCGCGAAGACGCCAAGCACGGCACCCTGATGCGACAGAATGGGCGTGGACCAGCAGGAACGGTAGCCATAGATCGCAACCAGGTCGCGGAAATCCTCCCACAGCGGATCGGTCATGATATCTGCGACGATGACGGCTTCGCGGCGATACACGGCCGTGCCGCAGGAACCCACCTTGGGACCGATACGCACGCCGTCGATGGCTTTTGTATAGGCTTCGGCCAGACTTGGCGCGCCACCATGCCTGAGGGTCTGCCCGTCCTCGTCTAGCAGCAGGACCGAGCCGAATATCCCGCTCAACTGGGATTCAATGAGGCGCATAAGACGGTCGAGCACTTCGCCCAAGGGTGTGCTCATGGCGATCATTTCCAGGACTTGCGCTTGTCCGTTGCGCAAATTCTCGGCCCGTTTGCTTTCGGTGGTGTCGCGCGAGATGCCGATCAAGCCGGAAACTTTATTGTGCTCATCGCGCATCGGCAATTTCGTCGTCGAGCGGGATTTCTTGCCCGAAGCGTCGCGCACGTCCTCATCCATGTCGATCACGGATTGCCCGGAATGCATAATCTCCTGTTCAATGTCGAAAAAATGCTGGGCCAGTTCGGGAGCAAAGAGATCAAAGTCGGTCTTGCCGATCAATTCTTCCGGCCCAGCCAAACCATTTTCCGACGCCGTGGTCTTGTTGGCGATAATGAAGCGGCCCTTGGTATCCTTGACCCAAAGGCTGTCAGGCATCCAGTCGATCAGGGCCTGGAGCGAGATGCGCTCGTTGACTACGGCGCGCTTGGCCTTGAGTTCGGTGATGTCTTCGTGGGTTGCCACCCATCCGCCATCGGGCATGGGCTGATGGAAGATATGAATGGTGCGCCCGTCCTTGAGCTCGATGGTCAAGTTTTTGGCGTCGGAGGTGGAATTGACCCTGTCGCTCCAGGCGAGATAGTCCTTAACTTCCATCGGACAGGTTCCGATACGCGCCCGGCGTTCGGAAATCTCGCGCAGGGTTGTACCCGGGGGAATGTCCTCGAGCTTCAATCCATAGATTTCGGCATAGCGGCGGTTGCCGAGGATCAGCCGTCCTTTGCCGTCGAAAAAGCACACGCCCTGCGAAATCTTGTCAATGGCGGTCTCATGGCGCAATGCCTGCGCCTGTAGCGCAGCGATTGTCGCCTGCTGGTCGCGCTCAAGAAAGTCCTGCGACGCCGCATGCAGTTTTGCAAGGGTTTCCAAGCTGTTTCTTTGGGGTGGCTCCGCATCCCGCTTGATTGAACTTTTAGGCAACCGCAACTCCTCCGCCTCGGCGGTCAGGGTAGTTTAACGGTCTTAATTGCGAATGAATTGACGGTGAAGGCCAGAGACGCCCTGCAGCGTGGTGAAGAAAGGATTGTGGAACGTAGTTAAGTTCACCCTATTTCTTCGATGCGGCCCGACTTTAGAAGTGCTGCTGCGAAATCGGGGAGGCGCAGGCCGGCTTTGACCTTGGCTTCCAGGGCGGCTTCGGCTGCACGCACCACCACCAGTTTAGCGGCCACCGCTGCCGCCATCAGTCTTGGAACGACCACCACGCCATCCGCATCGCCCACCAGAATATCACCAGGAGCCACCGCAACGCCGCCCACGACAATGGGCAGGCCAACCGTGCCGGGGCCATTCCGCACTGGAGAGTTTGGCGAAACGCCAACACAATAGATGGGCAGGCCCACCGCCTGAAGCCCGGCGGCATCGCGCACCGTGCCGTCGGTCACAAAGGCCACCACGCCGCAGTTTCGCGCCATGCCGGCGACCAGATCGCCGATCACGCCAGCAGCCCGGTGGCCGGTGGTTGCGACAATAATGACATCGCCGGGCTTGGCCGCTTCCAAGGCGCCGAACACCGCCAGATTGTCGGCCGGGCCTGCCTCGCAGGTTAGGGCAACACCACAGAAGGGGGCGGCGTCACCCAATGGTTTGATCTGCCAGGCCAGTGCTCCGCTGCCGCCCATCGCATCCACCAGATGGCCGGTGGCGGCACCGCGCAGCGCCGCTACGCTCTCGGCCGAAGGTCGCTCGAAATTGCGCCGGATTCTGAGGATGGGTGGATCAGTGATCATGTGCTTTAACTCCACTTGTTCGCTCTTCCCGCCACGATACCTAAGCCCTATTGTCGGGTCCACACCTATACTGGAGTGCTTGAATGACTGAAGGCTGGCGTCGGGGTTGCTACAGCATTGAGGCCGTGCGCGCCAAGGCCAGGCATGTGCTGCCGGGCCCGGTTTTTGATTTTGTCGATGGCGGGGCCGAGGACGAATGGACCCTGCGCCGCAATGAAACGGCTTTCGAGGGCGTTGGCCTGCTCCCGCGCCCGCTTAATGGCGCGGCACAGCGGGATCTGTCGGTAAACCTGCTCGGCCAGAAGCTGTCCATGCCGGTGATGATCGGGCCAACGGGACTAGCCGGGCTGATGTGGCCAAACGGCGAGGTGGCCGCCGCCCGCGCCGCGGCGTCGGCAGGCACCGGCTACTGCCTCAGCCATGGCTCGGTGTGCAAGCTCGAGGATGTTCCCCGCAGCGGCACGGGACCACGCTGGATGCAGGTTTTCATTTACCGCGACCGGGGTTTTACCGAAGAGCTGGCCAACCGCGCCGCGGCCGCCGGCTATGACGCGCTGGTGCTGACCACCGACAACCAGATGCTGGGCAACCGCGAGCGCGATGTGCGGAATGGTTTTGCCATCCCACCAAAATTCAAGCTCATGGACATGCTGGCGATGGCGGGAAAGCTCCAGTGGCTGTGGCGCATGCGCCCGGAACTGCAACGCATTACTTTCGGCAATTATGTCCGCTCCGGTGAAGTGATCGACATCGGCAGCCTGGCCAAGCGCATGGCGGAATTACTCGATCCCTCCATGTCGTGGAAGGATGTGGAGTGGCTGCGGAAAATATGGAAGGGGCCTCTGATCATCAAGGGCATCCTGCATCCCGAGGAAGCCAAGCAGGCGGTGGCCCGGGGCGTTGACGGGGTGATCGTCTCAAACCATGGAGGACGCCAGCTTGATGGGGCGGTGCCGGCACTCGATGCCTTGCCGGCCATTGTCGATGCGGTGGCGGGGGATATTCCCGTGCTGCTGGATGGCGGCGTCCGGCGCGGCTCCCATGTGGTGAAAGCTGTGTGCCTCGGGGCAGCCTGTTGTCTTATTGCCCGTCCGCAGCTCTGGGGCCTGGCGGTTGGCGGCGAGGCCGGGGTGGCGCATGTCCTTGACATCTTCCGCCGCGAGATTGACCGCAGCATGGCCCTCATGGGCGCCGCGTGCATTGCTGATCTCACAGCGGATATGATCGTGAGCCCCGCACACAATTCAACCTCACAAGGAAAGAGAAATGCCAAAATTTCCAATCGTTGACGCCCATGTCCATCTCTATGACGTGAAGCGTTTGAGCTATGGCTGGCTTGCGGGCGTGCCGAAGATAAACCGGACCTATGGACTTTCGGATTTTGACGCGGCGCGGGGACCCGTTGCTGTGGACAAGCTGGTCTTCGCCGAAGTGGCGGTTGATCCCGGCCTGCATCTCGGCGAAGCGGCTTTCATCCAGGAACTGGCTGACCGCAACCCGAGGCTGTGCGGCATCGTTGCCCATCTTCCCTTGGAAAAGGGTGTGTCCGTCGAAGCGGATATTCTGGCGCTGAAGAAACTGCGTAACGTCTGCGGCATCCGGCGGCTGATCGAGACCGAGCGCAACCCAGCCTTCTGCCTTGAGCCGGATTTCCTTGGAGGCCTCCGCCTTCTGCCGAAATATAATCTCACCTTCGACATCTGCATCAAGCATACGGCCATGGCCTATGCCCTTGAACTGGTGAAGCGCTGCCCCGAGGTGTCATTCGTTCTCGATCATATCGGCAAGCCCGACATCAAGAATGGCCTGCGCGAACCCTGGTGGAGCCAGATCCGGGAGCTGGCGAAATATCCCAATGTGGTGTGCAAGGTGTCTGGCGTCATCACCGAGGCGGACCACCAGAAATGGAAGGCCTCCCAGGTCAAGCCCTACGTGGCGCATGTCATCGAGAGCTTTGGCTTTGAGCGGGTGATGTATGGCAGCGACTGGACTGTTTCGGAACTGTCGCACGCCTATCCGGCCTGGGTCGGAATCATTGACGAAGTCGTCTCGGGCGCCAGCGAGGCCGAGCTTCGCAATCTCTACCGCAACACGGCCATCCGCACCTATGGGCTGGCTCCCTAGGCAAACCGGGGCCCGTGTCGTGGTAAAGAATTGATTGCGCGGCATGGTAAAATTTTCCGCATCCGCATGGCCTCGGCTTATTAACCGTTCTTACATCCCGCGGGAGACATGGTTGAAAGCCATACTCAGTTTTGGGAGATTCATCCGTCATGCGGGCCGCCTTGCTCTTTCGTCGCTCAATCATCATTGCCGCTGTGGGCATGGTGGTGCTGGGCTGCGCGGTTTTGCTGGGGATCAACACAACCGTAAATCGCGCAGTTTCGGCGGATGGCGATTACAAGGCTCGGGAATGGGCGGACTATTTCATTGAACAGATGCCCAACCTCGACCGTCTTATCGCCACCGGCAATCCCGACGCCCGCCAGAATGAAATCATCAAAACGGCCGCGACGGTCGGCGATGTCTTCCGCTTCAAGCTCTATAACCGGCGGGGAGACTTGACGCTGGTTTCCGACGAAGGGGCCTCGACGGTTCTCAGGGCTTCCGAAGATGACAGCGCCAATGCCGTGGCGGTCATGGCCAGCGGCGTCAGCAATATTTCACTCGAAGACGGGACCGGAAAAGAAAACCGGCCGCCGGTTTATGTCGAGGCTTATGTGCCGATCATCGACAATCACGGAGGGATCCGTGGTGTCGTCGAGGTCTATATCGACCAGACCGCCACCGCCTCGCTGTTAAAGACAAGCTTTGCGGCGCTTTCACTTGGCCTGGCGCTGGCCGCGGCCCTGACCTTCGGCCTGCCCATGCTGGCCTATCTGCTGCGCAGCAGGCAGGCGCGGGAAGCCCGGCAACGGGTGGATTATCTGGCCCACTATGAGCCGATGACCGGGCTGCTCAACCGCACCAGTTTCACCGAGAGACTGGATTCCCTTCTGCGGAAAGGCGGGAGTGGCCAGAATTTGGCGCTCGTCCTGCTCGATGTCGACGATTTCAAGGCGATCAATGACGCGCACGGGCATGAGGCCGGCGACGAGTTCCTCAAGCACGTGGCGGAATGCATCACGGGGCTGTGCCGCGAGTCAGATCTTGCGGCAAGGCCCGGCGGCGATGAGTTCATCATCGCTCTCCCCGACCGCAGCGAGGCGGAAGCCGTCGCACTGGTGGAGCAACTGATGCGGTGCATCGTTGAGCCAATTGTCAGACGGGGCAAAAGCATTTCCGGCAAGCTGAGTGTCGGCATTTATATGGTCGATTGTGACGCCGACGTAATGGCCGACGCGCTGCATAAGGCCGATGTCGCCCTTTATCAGGCAAAGGCTGATGGCCGGAATACCTATCGGCTGTTTTCCGAAGAGCTGGAGAGCGGCATGCAGGCCCGCCGGGAGCTTGAGCAATTGATCGCCAGGACGGCGGAGGAGGAAGGCTTCGAGCTTAATTACCAGCCGCTAATTCAAACCGACAGCCGCGCGTGTGCGGGCTTTGAAGCCCTCCTGCGCCTTCCGGACGGGAAGGGCGGCTACATTTCTCCCGCCACCTACATTCCGGTGATCGAGGCCATGGGCCTGATCAACAAGGTCGGCAAGTGGGTCATCGAAGAAGCCACGCGCACCGCCGCCACCTGGCCCTCGCATCTTTTCGTCTCCGTCAACCTTTCGGTCAGGCAGTTCGAGGACGACGCGTTGGTTGGGCATGTGAAGAACGCGCTGCTGGCTTCCGGATTGCGGCCAAAGCAGTTGGAACTCGAAGTCACTGAAACCCTGCTGATGCACAATACGGACTTCAACGCCAGACAGCTCAGCGAATTGCGGGAGCTTGGAGTGGCGATTTCGATGGACGATTTCGGCACCGGCTATTCCAGCCTCGGCTATCTCTGGCAGTTCCGCTTCGACAAACTGAAGATTGACCGGTCCTTCGTCGCGGCACTGAACCACCACGACAGGAAAGCCCGGGAGATTCTCGACACGATCATCATGCTCGCCCACAAACTTGACATGACGGTCACGGCGGAAGGCGTTGAGACGGCGCACCAGGCCGACGTCCTCGCGGAGCTGGCCTGCGACCATGTGCAGGGCTTTCTTTACGGCCGCCCGGCACCGGCCAGCGAAATTGCGCTATTCCTGCTGCAGAATACGCGCACGCGTCTGGCCCCCAAGCAAGGCGCGGAGAAAAACGAGCGCAAATCCGCCTAGCCTGACGCGCTATCTCGAATCCCTGGCGCCGTCATAGAGAATCTCAAAATGCTCCGCCTTCTCTGCGAAGTTCAGCAGGAATTTTTCATCTTCCGGATAGTAGCGGGCCTTTTCATAATCCTCGCCGGCGAATTTCCTGATGGCCGCGATTGATGACCAGAAGGTCATGGTGAGGAACTCGACATTCTCCCCCATCTCCTGACACAGCAGATAGACGCCCCTGTTGCCGGCGATTTTTCCGTAGTCGGGAAGCCCCGTTTTGTTGAGATAGGCCACATACTCGGATTTCAGTTTCTTGGGCACCTTGCCCCACCACATACGCACGATCATGGTTTTACCTCCATCAGTTTGATCGGTTGACTTCTTCGAAAAGCCAGTCGCGGAAGGCCCGTACTTTGGGTCGCTGGGACGTTTGCGCGGGATAGGCCACGTAATAGGCGAGATCGGCGGGCAGGCTCACGGAGAATGGCTTGACCAGCCGCCCGGCCTGAAGATCATCGGCAACGAGCGCGCTGCGGCCAAGGACAACCCCTTCACCCTGAATTGCCGCCTGCACCGCATGTTCGGAGGATGCGAACCGGGGGCCGCGGTGCGGGTCGATGCCCTCCACCCCGGCGGACTTGAGCCACATGGCCCAATCGATATTGAAGTCATCGTGGATCAGCGTGTGGTGCTTCAGGTCCGCGGTACTTTTGAGGGGATGCGGACCTTTCAGGAGCAAGGGGCTGCACACCGGGAACACGTCTTCGCGCATGAGCAGTTCGGCCTTGACCCCGGTATAGCGTCCGCTGCCGTAGCGGATGCCGATGTCGATGCCGTCATTCACGAAATCGGCCAGCTTCTCGGAGGTGGCGAGGCGGACGTCAATGTCGCCATGGGCCTGGCGAAAACGGAAGAGCCGGGGAATGAGCCACTTGGCGGCAAAGGAATCGAGCGTGCTGATATTGAGAACCCCCATCGACTGCTGGTCCATGATAACAGCAGTCGCCGTCGCCAGGCGGCCCAGCACATCGCGCACCGATGCGGCGTAGGCAACCCCCGTCGCCGTGAGGCTTACGGCCCGCACGCTGCGCTTGAAGAGCTTGACCCCAACATGGTCTTCCAGATGGCGGACCGCCCGGCTGACGGCGCCGTGGGTTACATGCAGCTCGTCGGCGGCCTTTGAGAAACTCAAAAGGCGGGCCGAGGCTTCAAAGCTGCGCAAGGTGGTGAGGGGTGGAAGCTGCTGCGACATTAGCCTGCCTATATGTGATTATAACTCACACATAGTCTGCTCCTTACTCGTTTGTCATGTCAAGGCGGATGGCGCAACTATGGTCCCAGTAAACAGGTCTTGAAATGAAGAAATTCAACACCTGAAACACATAGGAGAGACAGATGACAAGCATGATCAATCGTCACCCAAATGGTAAATCCCAGGTCAGCGAAATGGCAGCATTCCTCGGCCAGCCAATCACAATCGCAGGGCGGATAGTCCGGCGGATCCGGCAGCGCCGCGAACTGAACCGTGTGCTCGGCTTTCCCGACTATCTGCTGAAGGATATCGGAGTGCGGCGCGATGAGATGCAGCGGAAGGCCCTGGATCCCCTGTGGCGCGAGTAGGAAGCAGCTGTGAATCTTGGTTACACGACCTCAGAACACTGAGCTTCGTATTATCAACAAAGCGTTCCGCTCTATTTATACTGACACCCAAGTATGAACTCCGGGTCAGTTTTTCCGCGATTTCCTGGACTGTGACCGGCGCATTACCTCGTCGGAATTGGCGAGCAGGTTGCGCACGGCGATGCGCGCGGCCTGCGGTTTGCGCAGCCTGATGTTGCGCTCGATCTTTTCATGGAGGTCCTGGGCGTAGTGCAGGTCGTTGGCCTGGCGGGTGATGAAGATGAACAGGTTGTTGAGCGCCTGGTCGATGATGACGCCCAAGGGCAGGAGCAGCTCATTGTTGGTGGCCCGGAGGATGGCAAGGTGAAAGCGCACATCGGCCTCGGTGCGCTCGTGCAGCGAGGGGGCGGTGGCCATGTCCTGGCAGGCGGCGCTGATCTCGTGCATCTGCTCCTCGCTGTGGAATTCGGCGGCAAGGGCTGCCGCTTCCGGCTCCACGATGTAGCGGAACTGCTGCAGCGAGAGCAGGAATTTCTCGCGGTTGGGGGCGGTTGCGTACCAGGTCAAAATGTCGTGGTCGAGCAGGCTCCAGCGCTCGCGGGGCTCCACCCGGCTGCCCACTTTGGGCCTTGAAACCAACAGGTTCTTTGCCATCAGGATCTTTATGCCTTCACGCACCGCCGAACGGCTCACCTTGAAATCGGCGGCCCATTTGGCCTCGTTGGGCAGGATGGTTCCGGGGGGAAATTCGCCGCGCACGATGCGTATGCCAATGGCTTCGGCCACGGAGGAATGCACACTACCGGGGCCGCGTTTCAGTTTCGGCGTGGCCATCCTGCGGTGCAAGGCGGGGGAAAGGGGAGCTGTGCTTTTGTCCACGGTCGGCGCTACTCGTCGTTCTGGCGGAAGTTGCGCACCCGTTCGAAGGACACCGCCAGCAATATGGCCCCGCCGATAAAGCAGCCCTGCCAGAAGGCGTTGATGCCGAGAAGGCCCAGGCTGTTGCGGATGATTTCAATGAGGGCGGCGCCGATGAGTGCCCCTGTTGCGGTGCCGACGCCGCCTGCCAGTGCAGCGCCTCCGATAACCGCTGCGGCAATGACCTGGAGTTCCAGGCCGGTGCCGATGTTGGTGGTGATCGCTCCCAGCCAGCCGGTTTGAATGATGCCGGCGATGCCTGCCGAAAGTGAGGAAATCATGTAGACCGCAACCTTGATCGGGCGCACCGGAACGCCGGTCAGCCTGGCTGCATGTTCATTGCCGCCGATGGCATAGACATAGCGGCCAAACCTGGTCCAGCGCAGGACAAAGCCGGTGATCAGGGCGAGCACGATCATGTAAAGCACCGGATTTGCGATGCCGAAGAACCAGGCGCCGCCGCCTAATGCCAGAAGCAGGTCGTGATCGGGGCCGAACTGGAACACAACGGTGTTGCCGGAGGCCACCATGGCCAGGCTTCGGGCAATGGAGAGCATGCCAAGGGTCACCACAAAGGGCGGCATGCCAACATAGGCAATGAGTATGCCGTGGACCAGACCAACCAGAAGGGAGGTGGCAATGGCCGCAGCGATGCCCACCTCGATGCCGTAGCCCGCATGCATGGTGACGCCCAGCACCATGCTGCACAGAACAAGCACCGAGCCCACCGACAGGTCGATGCCGCAGGTGATGATGACGAGAGTCATCCCCAGGGCGATGATCGCGACGAAAGTCACATTGCGCGTGATGTTATAAAGGTTCTTTGAGGTGGCGAAGGAGTCGGTGGCAAAGGACAGGTAGGTGAATGCGAGGACAACCGCGATAAACACCCAGAACGTCTGGCTGCTCAGTTTTTCCGACAGCCAGCTCCGCTGTTTCTGCTCGATTGTCTTGGCCATGGAATTTGCCGTCGTCGACATGTGATACCTTTCGGATACTAGGATACCTGTTCAATGGCTCCGGTGATAAGCCCGGTGACCTCCTCAGGCGAGGTTTTGGCAATTTTTTTGTCTGCCACCTTGCGCCCGCGGCGGAGCACGATGATGCGGTCAGCCACTGCGAACACGTCGGGCATGCGGTGGCTGATGAGCACCACGGCGATGCCTTGGTCGCGGAGCAGGCGGATCAGGTTCAAAACCTCGGCCACCTGGCGCACCGAAATGGCGGCGGTAGGTTCGTCCATCAGAACGATCTTGGCGTTGGAAAGCCGGGTGCGGGCGATGGCCACCGCCTGGCGCTGGCCGCCAGACATTTGTTTGACGAGGTCGCGGGGGCGGGTCTCCGATTTCAGCTCGGCGAAAATCTGCCCGGCGCGCTTGTACATGCCCGCATAGTCGAGAATTTTGAGGGGGCCAAAACCCAGGCGCAGCTCGCGGCCGAGAAAAACATTGGCCGCCGCTGTCAGGTTGTTGCACAGCGCCAGGTCCTGGTGGACGATCTCGATGCCGTGCTGGCGGGCTTCCACCGGCTTGTGCATAACGAGTTCCTTGTCCTCCATGCGCATGGTGCCGTGGCTCGGCCGGTAGTTGCCGGCGATCATCTTGACGAGGGTGGACTTGCCGGCGCCGTTATCGCCCATCAGCCCCACGACCTCGCCTGCCGCCAGCGACAGCGAAATGTCGTTGACGGCCTGAATTGCGCCGAAATGTTTTGAAATATTGCTCAGTTCGAGAATTGCCACCGATTGTCCTGCCTCGCCATGTCCCTTGGCGGATTTAGCCATAGCGGGCGGGGGTGTCAATAATCCGTATTGTAGGATAAATAGGTCTTGACGGGCGCGCGAGGCCGTTATTAGGTAGCGCAGAGAAACTTGAATGCTTGTCGGCCCGGGCCGGCACTGCGGAGGATCGCAAGACGATTTGGCATTGCCTGACAACTGGGCCGATTTTGTGTGGCGGGCACGTCGTGCCCGTCGGTTTTAATGGGAGAGAATGAAATGAAGAAAACACTGTTGCTTGCCGTCACCGTTGCCGCATTGGCACTCGGCGCGGGAGAAGCCATGGCCAAGAAGCAATTGGTCATTGTCGTCAAGGGCCTGGACAACCCATTCTTCGAAGCGATCAACCAGGGTTGCCAGAAATGGAATTCAGAGAACGCCAGCTCGGAATATGAATGCTTCTACACTGGCCCCGCATCAACCTCTGATGAGGCCGGCGAAGCCCAGATCGTGCAAGACATGCTCGGCAAGGCAGACACCGTTGCTATGGCCATTTCGCCGTCAAACGCCAAACTGATCGCCCAGACGATCAAGTCGGCAAACCCGTCGATTCCAATCATGACGCTTGACGCGGACTTGGCGGCTGAAGATTCAGCCCTGCGCAAAACCTATCTCGGCACCGACAACTACCTGATGGGTGCTCGCATCGGCGACTATATCAAGAAGGCGAAGCCCAATGGTGGAACCATCTGCACGATCGAAGGCAATCCGGGTGCCGACAATATCCTGCGCCGGGCGCAGGGTATGCGCGATACCTTGACCGGCCAGAAGGGCCTGGCGGAACTCAAGGGTGAAGGCGGCTGGACCGAAGTTGCGGGCTGCCCGGTGTTCACCAATGACGACGGTGCCAAGGGCGTTCAGGCGATGACGGATATTCTTGCCGCCAATCCGAAGCTCGACGCTTTCGGCATCATGGGTGGCTGGCCGCTGTTTGGCGCACCCCAGCCTTACCGCGATCTGTTCAAGCCGTTGGCCGACAGGATCGCGAGCAATGACTTCGTCATTGGCGCCGCCGACACGATCGGCGACGAAGTGGCGATCGCCCGCGAAGGTCTCGTGACTGCACTGGTCGGACAGCGTCCGTTCGAAATGGGTTACAAGGCGCCGACCGCCATGATCGACCTTATCGAAGGCAAGAAGGTTGATGACCCGATCTTCACCGGCCTCGATGAGTGCACTAAGGATACAGTCGACACCTGCATCCAGAAATAGCGGGGGCACGGGGAGGTGCCTGCACGGCAGGCGCCTCCCAAATTGCCCTGCAAGAACGAGTTAGATGCGCGACAGATGCCCCTGACGTAACTGGTGGCACTGTACAGCAGCAACCCAGCCGGCAACCCCTTCCAATTGCCGGCTGGACTTTTGAGCGGAGCATCGTTGACGATCCTGCAGCGTAGGGTGAATCCCCTTGCGCTGCTGCCCCTTGATGTTCCCGTCAGCCTCATTCACGGCGCGGGCGATGCGATTGTGCCGCTTTCGCAGAGCGAGAATTTTGCCAGGGCAGCGGAGTGCGAATTGCAGATCATAAAAGGCGGCGGGCATTTTGATCTGGTGTCGCCCCATTCAAGCGCCTTTGAAATCATCCGCCGGACGGTGCGGCGGATGATAGCCCCCTGATCAGGTCGGCGGCCTTCTCGGCGATCATGATGGTGGGGGCGTTGGTGTTGCCTGTCGTAATGCGCGGCATGATCGAGGCATCACAGACACGAAGACCTTCGATGCCGCGCAATTTCAAATCAGGCGTGACAACGGCAGCCTCATCAGTTCCCATCTTGCAGGTGCCCACGGGATGATGATCGGTTTTGGCGTTGGCGCAGCCGTAGGCGATCAGCTCTTCGTCAGAAACCAGGTCCGGGCCGGGAATGATTTCCCGCAGCACATAGGGTTTGAACGCCGGCTGCTTCATGATTTCGCGCGCCAGGCGCAAGCCCCGCAGCGACATTTCCCTGTCATAGGGGTCGGCCCAATAGTTGGGATCAATCAGTGGCGAAGCCTGGGGATCATTGCTGGCGAGGCGCACGGTGCCGCGCGAGCGGGGCCGCATATAGGCGGTGTTCAGGGTGACACCAGGGTTCTTTGGCTTGAGAACCCCCGCTTCAATTCCTGAGCCCAGCCCCAGGTGGAACTGGATATCGGCGGAGCGGGCATTCTCATCGGCATACCAGAAGCCGCCGGTTTCAAAGAGGGATGAGGCCACGGGGCCTTTCCGCAGGGCAAGATACTGGATGGCGGCGAGGGCCGACCAATAGGGTTTGGCATATTTGTCATAGGTGTGGTCGCCGGTGCATTCGCTGATGACGAAAAGGTCGAGATGGTCCTGCAGATTTGCGCCGACACCCGGAAGATCATGCACCGGCTTGATCCCAACGGATTTCAAATGATCCGCCGGGCCAATGCCGGAGTGCATCAGAAGCTTGGGCGAGCCGACCGTGCCGGAGGACAGAATGATTTCGCGGGTGGCGTGGATGGTTTCGCCGGCAAGTTCCACCGCCGTTGCCCGGCCATTCTCGACGACAATGCGCTTGACGAAGACATTCTTGCGAATGGTGAGATTGCCGCGGTTCCGGGCTTCACCGAGAAAGCTGGTGACAACGGAGGAGCGGCGGGCGTTCAGCTGGGTGAGCTGGTAGTGGCCGACGCCATCCTGCTCGCTGCCATTGAAATCGGCATTATGGGGGATTCCGAGCTCACCCGCCGCCTTGAAAAACGCCTGGCAAATGGGCAGCGGTGCCACCGGATTGGACACACCCAGCGGGCCGGACGCGCCGTGGAACGCATTGGCGCCATTCTGGTTTTTCTCGGAGCGCTTGAAATAGGGGAGCAAGCTTTCATAGGACCAGCCGGTGCAGCCGAGTTGGGCCCATTCATTGAAATCCTGTTTGTTGCCGCGGATGTAGATTTGCGCGTTGATGGTGGAGCCGCCGCCAATCACCTTGGCCAGGGTAAAGCGAAAGACGCGGCCATTCATGTGTTTCTGGGGCACGGTTGACCAGCCCCAGCTGGCGATTCCCTTGGTCATCTTGGCAAAGCCCGCAGGCCAATGAAACAAGGGATTCCAATCGCTTCCGCCGGCTTCCAGAAGCAATACCTTAAGCTGGGCATCCTCGCTGAGGCGGGCGGCAAGGGTGCAGCCCGCCGAGCCGCCGCCCACGATCACATAGTCATAGTCCATGATGTCCTTTGCGGATTGAACTGGGGCTCCTGAAACAGTTAGAGTAACAGATGCGGGCAATGCTGCAATGGTGGGTGAATTGGCGACGTGGGATGAGGTGAAAAATTCCGGGCCCGGCAATTTTCCCGCCCTGGTGCGTGAAAGAATGCTGGCGCCGGATGCGATTTTTATCCGCGGCGATGATGGCCGTGACTTCACCTATGACGATTACTGGTCGCTTTCGGGCCGCATCGCCAATGCGCTTGCAAGCCATTCGGTTGGCGTCGGAGACCGGGTAGCGGTTCAGGTTGCCAAGAGCGTCGAAGGGCTCGCGCTCTTTCTGGCCTGTGCCAGGCTGGGAGCAATTTTCCTGCCGCTCAATCCGGCTTATACGGCACCGGAAGTGGACTACTTTGTCAGGGATGCGGAGCCTTCCCTCATTATCTGCGAGCCCAGCAAAATCGGAGAATTGTCACAACGCGCCAGTACGGTCTTAACCCTTGATGACCAGGGCGGGGGAAGTCTCGCCGACGCGCTTCAATCGCGAGCCAGCGCCTTCGCTGACGCCAGGACCGATTGGGATGATGGCGCAGCACTTCTTTACACGTCGGGAACCACCGGCAAATCCAAGGGTGCGCTTCTCACGCACGGAAATCTCGCCTCGAATGCCTTGACGCTGGTTGAGGCGTGGGATTTCGGCCCCACAGACGTACTTATCCATGCCCTGCCGATCTATCATACCCATGGCCTGTTCACGGCGACCAATACGGTCTTGCTCGGTGGTGGAAGGTTGTTGTTCCAGCGCAAGTTTGATGTTGATGAAGTGATTTCGCTCCTGCCGCAGGCCACAAGTCTGATGGGCGTGCCGACATTTTATACGCGGCTTCTCAGCCATGAAGGATTGAGGCGCGACTGCGTCAAGCACATGCGGTTGTTCATTTCGGGGTCGGCTCCCCTGTTGGCGGAAACCCACCGCGGGTTTGAAGAGAAAACCGGCCACGCCATTCTTGAGCGCTTTGGCATGACCGAGACAAGCATGAATACGTCCAACCCTTACCGGGGTGAGCGACGGGCGGGAACCGTGGGCCTGCCATTGCCAGGCATTGAGGTCCGGGTCACTGATCCTGCCACGGGTGCGTTACTCCCGGCAGGGCAGATTGGAATGATTGAGGTGCGCGGCCCCAACGTGTTCACGGGCTATTGGCGCAACCCGGAGAAAACCGCAGCCGAATTCAGGCGGGACGGATTCTTCATCACGGGCGATCTCGGCTCGTTTGACGGGCAGGGGTATCTGACAATTTCCGGGCGGGGCAAGGACCTGGTCATCACCGGCGGCTTCAACGTGTATCCCAAGGAAATCGAAATGGAGATTGACCAGTTTCCAGGCGTTGAGGAATCGGCGGTCATCGGTGTTCCCCATGCGGATTTGGGCGAGGGGGTCACGGCGGTGGTGGTGCTCAAGGCCAGCCAATCCCTGTTTGATGAGAGCGGGATGATTTCCGAGCTTCAGAAGCGGCTGGCCAAGTTCAAGGTGCCGAAGCGAATCATCGCAGTTCCAGAACTGCCCCGCAATGCCATGGGCAAGGTGCAGAAAAGCCTTCTGCGCCAGACCTATGCCGGGCTCTACATGTCCCAGCGTTTCCCGGTATGAATTCCGAAGCTATTGACGATGTGAATCACCGCCACAAGACAGATAAAAGCGCCCAGGAACATGAGCGGCGTTGTAGGCAATAATCGTGGATTGAGGGTCTTGCGCGGCCGCCTTTCGAGCCAGGCCATGACGATAACGAGCCCCAGGCCAAGGGCCAATCCGCCATAGGTGAGGGACATTTCAACGATATTTTGTTTCATTTTCAGGGCTTTGGCGTTTGAGTTGACAGGTTGGGGCACCATCACTATGGTCCGCCCAAATTCAGGGGATACGTCCCATACTTAGGTGAAGTTATGAAAGTCCGCAATTCTCTCAAGTCCCTTATCAAACGCCACCGCGACAACAAGCTGGTACGCCGCAAGGGCCGGGTTTACATCATCAACAAGACCAATCCGCGCTTCAAGGCGCGTCAGGGCTAATTCCTTCCGTTGACGAAGATTTGAAGCCGCGGCCGTTCATTCGGGCGCGGTTGGCGTTTTAATGGCCCTGTTTCTGCGCTATACTGCTGACCATGAGACATTCACGCATACTGGTCATGGCACTGGGATTGGTGATTTTCGCGGCTCCCGGCCTGGCGCAAGGTGGCGCTGACAGCACTGTTCCCGCGCCAAAGCTCACCGCACAGGACACGCGCGAAGTCGCTCTCGACCGGCTTTTTGCCAGCCTCCACAAAACCTCCGACGAGCCGGCGGCAAAGGCCGTGGAGGAAAAAATATGGGAGCTTTGGTCGCGCTTTGATTCGCCTACCGCCGAGGTGTTGCTGGGCCAGGCCGTTGTGGCCATGGGGGCGTCGGAGAATGCCGCATCACTGGAAATCCTGGACCGAATCGTTGCCTCCTATCCCACCTACGCGGAAGCCTGGAACAAGCGCGCCACGCTGCACTTCGCGCTCGGCAATTATGAGGCTTCGTTGCGCGACATCGACAAGGTGCTTGATCTGGAACCGCGGCACTTTGGAGCGCTGGCGGGCCGGGGCATGATCTATCAGCGCCAGGAAAAATGGAGCGCCGCGCTGAACGCCTATCGGGAAGCGTTGAGCATGAATCCCAGCATGACGGGAATCAAGAATGCCATCCAGGAACTGTCAAAGCGCGAGCGGGATGTTTAAGCTGCGGGTGTTTTCTTTTTTCCCACCTGGGCGATGCGCAGCATGTTGGTTGAGCCGGGTGAGCCCAGCGGCACGCCGACGGTGATGATAATGCGCTGGCCTTCTTCGGCAAAGCCTTCGGAAGAGGCGAACTGGCAGGCGGTCTCAATCATGTGTTCGAGATCATTGGCGTTTGGCGTGAGCACGCAGTGCTGGCCCCAGGCAAGGGCAAGCCTTCTGGCGGTCGCCGGAATTGGCGTCAGGGTAATGATCGGCACATTGGGCCGTTCGCGGGCAACGCGCATGGCGGTTGAGCCTGACTCCGTGTAGCTGACGATTGCCGCCACATCGAGGGTTTCGGAGATGGAGCGGGCCGCGGTGGATATGGCATCGGCGGTGGTTGGCTGCGGATCATTGCGCTGGGCGTTCATGATGCCGCGGTAGAAGCTGTCGCCCTCAGCCGACTGGGCAATCTTGTCCATGGTGGCCACAGCCTTTTCAGGCCAGGCCCCGGCAGCACTTTCGGCCGAGAGCATGATGGCGTCGGCGCCTTCATAGACCGCTGTGGCCACGTCTGACACTTCGGCGCGTGTCGGCACCGGCTCCACGATCATGGATTCCAGCATCTGGGTCGCCACGACTACGGGTTTTCCGGCCTTGCGTGCGGCGCGCGTCAGTTGTTTCTGGCGGGCCGGCACGGTTTCCAGCGGAAGCTCCACGCCCAAATCACCGCGGGCCACCATAATGCCATCGGAAACTTTCAGTATGTCTTCAAGGCAGAGCAGGGCCGAGGGCTTCTCAATTTTCGCCATCACCCCGGCGCGGCCGGCAATGAGGTCTCGCGCTTCAGCTACGTCCTCGGGGCGCTGGACGAAGGACAGGGCAATCCAATCCACGCCAATGCTGGCGGCGGCTTCGAGATCGGCGCGATCCTTTTCCGTCAGGGCAGGGATCGGCAGCAGCGTATTGGGCAGGTTTACGCCCTTGCGGTTTGAAAGGGTGCCGCCAAAAATAATGACGGTATCAAGGCGGCTTGGTGAAACGCTGGCAATTTCAACCCGCAGTCTGCCATCATTGAGCAAAAGAAAATCACCGACTTTGACGGAGGCGAAAATTTCGGGATGAGGCAGGTGAACGCGTGTGCTGTCGCCTGGGGTTACATCCGTATCAAAGGTGAATTTGTCGCCTGCCTTGATCTGCACTTCCTTGTCCTTGAAAGTGCCGATGCGAATCTTCGGTCCCTGCAAGTCGGCGAGAATTCCAATGGGCCGGTTCACCTTGCTTTCAATATTTCGAATGGAACCGTGCAGTTCCTTGAGCAGGGCATGGGAGGTGTGGCTCATGTTGATGCGGAAAACATCGACGCCCGCCACAAAGAGCTTCTCGATCATTTCCGGGCTCGACGAGGCAGGCCCGAGGGTTGCGAGGATTTTTACTTTACGGTTTCTGCGCACGGAAAATTATTGTCCCTGGCTGGTCTTTTCGCCAGACAAGGAAATTGTCCAGTCAGCCTCTTCGGACGTGTCGACCTCGAAGAAGCCGGTTTTCTGGTAGCCGCGCTCGGTGCAGGTATCGATGCCGCGAATGGTGAAAATCTTGTCACGGATGCACATCATCGCCTTGCCGCCCCAGGAGCCGCCCTTGTCGTAATCCACGGCATAGACATAGTAATAGCGGGCAATCAGGGTGCCTTTTAGCAGGGTCAGGCATTTCTGCGGTTCGGCGGTCCACCAGCCTTCGCTGGCCCAGCCTTCGCGATCCTTGTAGCCGATGGCCACGCCCACGCGGCTTGCGGTATTGTTGCACAGCTTGAGGTCAGCGCGGGCCGGGGTGGTTCCGGCAAATCCGAGCAGCACCAGGGCACTTGCTCCCAAGGTGAACGCCCGAACCATTTTTTGGCCGCCCAGAAAAAATCTCGAATCGCTCATGACATTCCTTTTAATCCGGTGGGCAAGTTTGGCAAAGATACTGGCCTTACGCCCATTTGGCAGCCTATAGCATGAACTTCTAACGTTTTCCAAATGAGGTGTAGATGAGTTGTCCGCCCCACTGGTAAGGTTCGAATTGGCTGTTATGAAGGGCCTCCGGGACTGATATGAAACACGATGAAAAGACCCAAATGGAACTGGAAGCCGCGGTTTTCCGCAGGCTTCTGGAGCATTTGCGCAAGCGCAGCGATGTGCAGAACATTGACATGATGAACCTTGCGGGCTTTTGCCGGAACTGCCTGTCAAACTGGTTTGAGGACGCGGCACAGGAGCGGGGCCTGGAAGTTGCCCGCGAGGAGGCCAGAACCATGGTCTACGGCATGCCGCAGGAGGAATGGAAGGCGCGCTTCCAGAAAGGCGCTGATGAGACGCAGAAGGTGGCATTTGATAAAAGCGAAAAGCATTAGATTTTTTGGAGGCTCCAGACGTGAATAACAAATCCAGTTTCGCCCAGGGACAATTGAAAAGCATTGTCGAGCGCATCGAGCGCCTTGAGGAGGAGAAAAAGACCATCGCCGCCGACATCAAGGAAGTCTACGCCGAGGCGAAGGGCAATGGTTTTGATACGAAAGTCCTGCGCAAGGTGATTTCGCTGCGCAAGAAAGACGCCAACGAGCGCGAAGAAGAAGAGGCGATGCTCGATCTCTACCTGCAGGCCCTCGGCATGATTCCGGGCGAGGCAGAAGAAGCGGCTTAGGCATTTCTAGGCCCACTTCGAAAGTGAGAGGCTCAATCGGATTCGAGTTGACCGAGCTTCTCGAAGCCTTTCAGGAGGGTGGGGAGCGATGATGGCAGGCTGCCCTTGCCGGCGCGCTCAACCACCAGCATGTCGCTCTTGGCCGAAGTCACAGGAGTAAGGGTCATGCCGGCCTGTGCGCTCAGGGTGGTGTTTGTCCTCATGACCGGTTGTGCGACGGCGTTGGGAACGAGAGAAATTTCATTCGTCGTAAAGTCCTGCGGTGCGCCATTCTGGCGAACGGCCTGCGCCGGGTTGAAGAGCAGTTCCTCCGGCCACCAATTGATGTCCGAACTGCTGAGAGAAGCCATCATCGGCTTGATCAATGGCGCGCCCTGGGCTGTGCCATCACGGATTGCGTCGGCAAAGCTGCCTTTAGCGGCGGCATTCGACATTTGGGCGAGAGCTGTTTCGTCGCTCATCGTTTCGGCAGCTTCAACCACGCCCAGATTATCCGCAGTGACTGAAGGATTGGCCTTAACTATCTGGTTCTCGGGTGATGTCGAAGCAGGCTCGATCACCATGTTTGCGGCGGCCATCATCAGGACTTCAATGGGCTTGGGCCGTGGCTTTGGAACGGGATAGCCCTGAACGATTTCCTTGGGAGCAACCAGAGCTGGCTTGGCTGCGGGCGGTGTCTTGCTCGCCTCTTCGCTCATGGCCGCCAAGTCCTCGTCGACACCTTCGTAGGCGGCTTCAAGGACCGCTGCTTCCGCATCAGCGTTTGCTTCGGCGACGGCAATTGAATCCTGGCGATTAAGCCTGGCGCCGAGGGATTTGCGGCCGTCACGGAAAATCTGGGCCATTTCGGTTTTGCCAATGGCAGGTCCCCAATGGCGTACATTGCCGGAATCAAGATGAACAAAGCCGGTCGGTCCGCCTGAGCTGCGGTAATAGCCAACGCCGCCAACTTTGCGGACAAGCGCGCTATTGCGAATTTTCTTGGTGGGCACGTCGGGGAAATAAAGATCGATGGCCTTGCCAACCATGTGCTGGCTCTTCTTGGCCACGTTGCGGCCAACCCGCTTCAGGAAGGCATTGGTCTTGGGTGAACGATAGCCGCAGACGATGTGAATAGGCGCATGCGAGCCCAGATCGGCGTGCAATTCCCAGATCAAATCAATGGTTTTGGGATCAATGGAAACAACTTCATTACGGCGCCAGTCGCGCATCAGATAATTGATTTTTTTCATGGCCGAGGGAACATAGCGGCCCCTCACCATATAGGTGACGGTGATGCTTTCCTTGGTATGTATATGATAGAAAGAAACTGTTCGGGTTTCTCCGCCGGCGATTGTCGGTGTGCCAAGACTCCACACAGCCGCAACAGATAACGCTGCAACGATGGCGGCTGAGGCCAAGAGTTTTTTCACACGCTTCATCAATGTTTGACGATTTCCACAGTCCCGCGAACCCACTACCATACGCATACATACCAGGCAGAAGGCCCCCGGTTCCCCTTACAGTTTCCCCGTCCAAGCGTTCGTCACCTAAAGACGACTTACACCGAAATATGACTTCAGACAAGAATATGGCTGCCCTGTGGCACCCATTGCAGACAATTAGAATGAATTATTATAATTAACATGCACTTAAGAGAACACAATTCGGCGCGAAATAGCAAAAAAATCTAGTTTTGCACGAGTTTTTGGGCCGAATTGGCCTCACGGGCCGAGGCCAGCACCGCCAAAGCCTTTTCCATGGCTTCGTCACGTTCATATACGTCATTGAAATAGCTCATTTTCCCGGAGGAATCAGGCCATGCAGTGAAATAGGTGATGTGAACCGGAATTTTCTGGCTGAGATTCACCGACTGGCTCTTGCGGCTGTCGGTTTCCCGGTCAATTCTCGCCCCGTCCCAGCCCAAAATAACTTCGGCAAATTCGCGGGGGTTTTCGACGCGGATGCAGCCATGGCTGTAGGTACGGGTTGGCTCGGCAAAGAGGTTCTTTGTCGGCGTGTCATGCATGTAAATGTCATGGCTATTGGGGAACAGGAATTTCAATTCGCCCAGCGCGTTTCCTTTTCCCGGCGGCTGCTGCACGCCAAACGGCGGCCTGCTGCCATAGGCGGCCCAATTTACCGAGCTGGACCGGATAATCTTGCCATTGGGTGCTATGACCTTGAAGCCCTGGCGATCGAGATAGCCGGGATCGCGGCGCAGTTTGCCGAGGTACTCGTTGACGATGATGGACTGCGGCACGCCCCAAGAGGGGTTGAACACCACGGTTTCCATCTCATCGTGAAAGGCGGAGGTCTGGTTCAGAGGCTTGCCGACGATCACGCTGCTGTGCCAAACCTCCTTGCCGTGGTCCATGACCTGAACCTCAAAAGCCGGCTGGTTTACGAAAACAAAACGCTTGCCGAGATTTTTTGGCAGCCAGCGCATGCGTTCCATGTTGTAAACGAGGCGCTGAATGTCGCGCTGGCTGGTATCGCGGTTGAGATTCTTGACGGTCGCCAAATCGAGACTGCCGGTCTGGCGGAGTTTGACGGATTTTTGGAACTTCTTCAGGGCCGCCGAAAGGCCGGCGTCCAGGGTCTCTGAAAATTCAGGTTCGACGTAGCTTTCTTCACTGCTCAGGAAGCCCATATTCTCCATGCGGGTGCGGACCAGCGAAATGCGCGGATCTGACTTTCCCGCCTTGACCGGTTTGCCCTCGGCGATTTTCTCGTAAGGAGGCTTTTGGTTGCTGGCCCGCAGTTTTGCGAGTTCAGCTTTCATCAGGCCGTAGCTCGGATGTTTTGGCATGAGGTCATTGAGATAGGCCTCAGGAAACGGGGTCCAGGCCAAAATCTTGAGGGCTTGGACGGGATCTACCCGCTCCGGCTTAATGTCATTGTAGCGCGACAGGCTATTGGGCTCAAACTGGCCGCCGGAAATTTCACGCGCCAGCTTAAGAGCGGCTGCCGTCATGGCAATGTCAAATTGTGCCAGTTCCTGGGGATCGATACCCACCTGTTCAGTGACGTTACTGAAAGAACTCAGGTCATTTGGCAGATAGGCGATCGGCTCCAGGCCATCCTCAGAGACTTTGGCGGCAAAGGCGAGTATGGCTTTCGCCCGTTCCGATGGCGCGTTGCCTGTCAGCCAAAGAGGTTTGAACCCCGCATTCCAGTAGAGATCCAGAATAGGCTGGCGTATTTCCTTAGCGACGCGGGTCAACGGCTTCTGCGAAGAGAGCTCAGCCAGAATGGCTTGGCTCTGGACATCCGGCGCATATAATTTGGAAAATGCAGTATCCGACAGCGCTACGAGCTTGGGCGAAACATAGGGGAGATTTCCCATTCCCTTGCCGGGAATTGGTTCGGGGTCGCTGTAGTCTTCGTCCCCATAATAATCACCGCCATATAAACTGCGCGAACCGCCGTTTTCCTTCCACCATGGCAAGATGGTTCTGCGGTTTTTTTTCTTATTTGGCGCACCGAACAGACTTTCAAAGAAGCCCTTGCGATTTTCTTCCCTTGATGCGTCAGCGAGCACGGTTTGGCTGGCAAAAGACACAGCAATCGCAGCAACAGACAGCTTCAGCAGAAGCTTGTGGATCAAAATCGCACCTTTATGATTCTAGAGCAATAAACTAGTCGTGAGATAGCAACTATTCAACCGGCTCCGAGGTTCCCGGCAGAAATATGTTTTGACTGTTACCCGGTTGCCTCGTCCAGGCCCAAATCACGCATTTTCCGGTAGAGGGTGGAGCGTCCAATGCCCAATTTCCGGGCAACTTCCGACATTTGGCCGCGGTAACGGTTAAGGGCCAGGCGAATCATGTCAGCTTCAACTTCCTCCAGCTTGCGGATGTGGCCACCGTCGGTAACTGCCGGAATGCCCAGCGCCATGCCATCGCTCACCTGATGGCCGGCGGAACGCCCTACGAACTGGTTTCCGCCTGTCATGGCAGGGCCCGTAGGCGTGGCTGGCTTCTTGGTTAATGGCAGGGCAGGCGGTACGATGATCTCGTAGCCTTCGACAAGCGAGGCGATCTGGGGAAAATCCTGGATCTCGAGGACATCGCTTTCGCACAGGACAATGGCCCGGAAGATAGTGTTTTCGAGCTGGCGCACGTTGCCGGGCCAGCCATAGGCCTGCAGCATGGGAAGGGCGTTGGGGGCAATGCCGCGAACCTTGCGGCCCTCTTCAGCGGAAAGCCTGGTAATGAAATGTTCGACAAGAGCCGGAATGTCGTCTTTGCGGTCGCGCAGCGGCGGCACCATCATGGGATAGACGTTCAGGCGGTAGTACAGGTCTTCGCGGAACTGGCCGGCTTTCACCATTTCAATCATGTTGCGGTTGGTGGCCGAAATCAGGCGGATATTCACCTTGACTGATTTCCGCGAGCCCACCGGGTCAATTTCGCCTTCCTGAATGGCGCGCAAAAGTTTTACCTGCATGTCGAGCGGCAGTTCCGCCACTTCATCAAGGAACAGGGTGCCGCCGTCAGCTTCCTGGAATTTGCCGCTATGCCTGCTGGTGGCGCCGGTGAAGGAGCCTTTTTCGTGACCAAAGAGAATGGATTCGACGAGATTTTCCGGAATGGCGCCGCAGTTCACCGCCACGAAGGGGCGGCCGGCGCGTTCGCTTTCGCCCTGGATGGCACGGGCAATCATTTCCTTGCCGACGCCCGATTCCCCTTCAATAAGGATGGGAATGTTGGATTGGGCGCCGCGGCGGCCGAGGCGCAAGACATTGGCCATGGCGGGCGACGAGGCGATGAGGTCGCTGAAACTCAGGGAGCCGCCGACTTTCTTGTTCAGGCGCTTCACTTCTTCGGTCAGCGCATTGACCTTTAACAAATTCTGAATGGAAATTTTCAGACGCTCGGGCGAGACGGGCTTGACCACGAAGTCATCAGCCCCGGCGCGCATGGCCTTGATCACGGTTTCGATGGAGCCTTGCGCGGTTTGCACGATGACCGGCAGGTCGCCGCGAATGCCTTGCATTTTTTCGATGAATTCCAGGCCATCCATGCCGGGCATCATGAGATCAAGGATCACCAGCTCGATGCTGCCGCCATTCGGGCCATGCAAGACTTCCAGGCCCTTGATGCCGCCGTCCGCAGCTATTGTTTCAAATCCGAACCGCTTGACAAGTTCTTCCAGAATGCGGCGCTGGGCAGGGTCGTCTTCAACAATCAGTATGCGTGAAGTCATGCTGGGTAATCAACTCATCGTCAAAGGGCCAACTTCAGGTACGACCAGTGACAGGCACCCCCGATGCGTGTCTACTTTGCTTTCCCTGTTATCCCTTACTCTCGCAGTGAAGGGTAAAGGCCCTGTTAATGAAGTAGACTATTTGGGGACAAATTCAGCCTGTTGCCGAAGGTGCGGGCATGAGCCATATGGGAAATGAATTATTAACAAGGAATGGACATGACCGCTTCCGCCGCCCTCGGTAATTTGCCTGAATGGAACTTGGCTGACCTTTATGCTGCGCCCGACTCGGCGGCCTTCAAGGCCGACATGCAAAAGGGCGAGACGGAGGCCAGGGCATTCGCCGAAAAATACAAGGGAAAGCTTGCAGACCTTTCTGGCGCTGATCTCGCCGACGCGCTCAAGGCCTACGAGGCCATTTCCGATCTGCTGGGTCGCACGGGATCCTATTCCCAGTTGTATTATGTGGGGGATACAACGGACGCGGCGCGGGGCAAGTTCTATGGCGATGTGAGTTCCAAGCAGACGGAAATTTCCACCCAACTCCTTTTTTTTGAACTCGAGCTCAACCGGATTGACGATGCAGCCCTTGAAAAGGCCATGCAGGTCCCGGCACTCAATCATTACCGCCCGTGGATTGAAAACCTGCGCAAGGAGAAGCCCTATCAGCTTGACGACAAGCTGGAGGAGTTGTTCCTCGAAAAATCCCAGACAGGCTATGGGGCTTTCAACCGCCTGTTTGATGAAACCATGGCGGACCTGCGCTTTGAGGTGGATGGCCAGTCGCTGGCAATTGAACCCACGCTCAATCTTCTGCAAAGCCCGGACGAGGTCAAGCGCAAAGCGGGGGCCATGGCGCTGGCCCAAACCTTCAAGGAGAATTTGCGTCTCTTTACACTGATCACAAATACGCTGGCCAAAGACAAGGATATTTCCGATCGCTGGCGGGGTTTCAAGGATATCGCCGAGGCGCGCCATCTTTCAAACCGGGTTGAACCGGAAGTGGTGGATGCGCTAGTGGCCGCCGTGCGCGCCGCATATCCCAACCTGTCGCACCGCTACTACAAGATGAAGGCAAAGTGGCTGGGCAAGGACAAGCTGATGCATTGGGACCGCAATGCACCGCTTCCAGCGGAAGACACGCGCGAAGTGCCTTGGGCCGATGCAGAAAAGATCGTGCTCTCGGCCTATGGCGAATTCTCGCCGGAGATGGCGGCCATTGCCAAGACCTTCTTTGACAGGAAGTGGATTGATGCGCCGGTGCGCCCCGGCAAAGCCCCTGGCGCCTTTGCCCATCCAACCGTTCCTTCAGCGCATCCCTATGTGCTTCTCAACTATATGGGCAAGACGCGCGATGTGATGACGCTCGCCCACGAACTGGGGCACGGCGTGCATCAGGTGCTGGCGGCCAAGCAGGGGGCCTTGATGGCGTCAACGCCTTTGACGCTTGCCGAGACGGCCAGCGTGTTTGGCGAGATGCTTACCTTCCAGGCACTGCTGCGCCAGACCACGGACAAGAAGAAGCGCAAAATTCTTTTGGCGTCCAAGGTTGAGGACATGATCAACACGGTGGTGCGCCAGATCGCCTTCTACACTTTTGAACGCAAGGTTCACACGGCACGCAAGGAAGGCGAGCTCACGCCCGATAAAATAAATGAAATCTGGCTGGAGATTCAGGCGGAAAGCCTGGGCGATTCAATCGGCATTGGCCCCGGCTATGAAACCTTTTGGACCTACATTCCGCATTTCATCCACTCGCCGTTCTATGTCTATGCCTATGCCTTTGGCGATTGCCTGGTGAATTCGCTTTACGCGCGCTACCAGGAGAGCGAAGGCGGTTTTCAGGAGAAATATTTCACCATGCTGAAGGCGGGCGGCACCAAGCATCATTCGGAGCTTCTGAAGCCCTTTGGCCTTGACGCCACCAATCCTGAATTCTGGCAGAAGGGGTTGTCCGTGATCTCCGGCATGATTGATGAGCTGGAGACGATGGAGAACGCTTGAGCATTGCATTCGATGAGCCAACGCTTGCTGACGCGCAGGAAATTGCCCGCACTCATGTCCAGTGCTGGCAGGAATCCTATGCGGACCTGTTGCCCAATGAGTTTTTAAAGAAGCTGTCCGTTGACGCGAGGATTGCGCAGTGGCGGAACGCAATTTCTGATCCTGATGTTTTCGTACGTGTTGCCCGAGATGCCGGACGGATCGTGGGATTTGTTTCATGCGGGTGCGCCAGGGAAGACGCGGCCAAGAAGGCCGATGGCGAAATCTTAGCGATCTATATTCTCAAGGCCTTCCATGGCCGGAAGATCGGGCGCAGCCTGATTGCCGCCGCCGCCCAGTTTTGGCTTTCGAAGGGCGGGCACAACCTCATCGTCCTGTCCATGGCGGGCAACACTCAAGCCACCGCCTTTTACGAAGCCCTTGGCGGGGTTCAAGTTTATGAGGGCAGTTTTGAGATTGCGGGAACCAAGATGGCTGATAAAGGCCATCTTTTCAGCAATTTGGCTGGCCTTGCGGCCCATGCGTGACTCATCGCCGCGTTTGTTTGGGGCGCTTGCAGGGCGTTCGGGCCTTGGCTACACATCTTGCAGAGATTCATGACGTTTGAGGGGACTTCACCAATGGCAGAGCATTCTTCGGACAATCACGCGCACGGCATGGACGAGCACACCAGCACCTATGGGGCCTTTATCAAGGGTTCGTTGGCGCTTTCCATTATTTGCGGCTTTGTGCTGGTGGCCCTGTGTTCCTTCGCATTTGCCCATACGCTGAATGTTTTTACCGGTTTTGCGGGCCTGATCGTGGGGGTTATTGCGGTGCTGATTGATGCACGCACGGGCGGCAAGTGGTTATTGTCGATTGGCGCGCTGGTATTGTTTGGGTTGATTACAGCCGTCAACGTCTCCTAGGCCGCACTTCATGAAAATTGCGGTCCTTTCTGAAACGAGTCCCGGAGAGCGCCGGGTTTCGGCAAGCCCGGATACGGTGAAGGCCTATGTGAAAAAGGGGCTCACCGTTGCGGTGCAGGCAGGGGCGGGCGCGGGGGCGCATATTTCCGATGAGGCTTTTGTGGCCGCCGGTGCCAGCATCATCAAGACGGATGCGGGGGTCAAGGATGCCGATGTGATTCTGGCAGTGCGCCGGCCGGCTGATGCCATTCTCAAGAATTTGAAGAAGGGCGCGGTTGTGGCTGCGGGCCTTGACCCTTATGGCGACCGCAAGGGTCTTGAGGCTTTGGCCAAATCGGGCCAGTCTTTTTTTGCCATGGAACTGATGCCGCGCATTTCGCGGGCCCAGTCCATGGACATTCTTTCATCGCAATCCAATCTCGCGGGCTACAAGGCGGTGATTGATGCGGCGGGATATTTTGGCCGGGCCTTTCCGATGATGATGACGGCGGCGGGAACGGTTCCACCAGCCAAGGTGTTCATCATGGGTGTGGGCGTTGCAGGGTTGCAGGCCATTGCCACGGCGCGGCGCCTGGGCGCCATTGTTTCGGCAACCGATGTACGCAAGGCCACGGAGGAACAGGTGAAGAGCCTCGGCGCCAAATTCGTGTTTGCCGATGTGGCCTATGCGGCGACGTCGGGCGGTTATGCCAAGGAACTTTCGGCGGAGGACAAGGCCAAGCAGGCAGCGCTTGTTGCCGAGCATATCAAGGGCCAGGACATCGTGATCACCACGGCGCTCATTCCGGGAAGGCCTGCGCCGGTGCTCGTCACCAAAGAGATGGTGGAGAGCATGAAGTCTGGCTCCGTCATTGTTGATCTTGCGGTTGAACGCGGTGGCAATTGTCCGCTGTCGAAGCCTGATCAAGTTGTTGAGCACAAGGGTGTTTCGATTATCGGCACGGTAAACCTGGCTGGCAAGCTGGCGGGCAATGCTTCGCCGCTGTTTGCCAAGAACCTCGCCAATTTCCTGGACCTGATGATCCAGCCCGATGGCAGCCTGAAGATTGATTATGAAGATGAGATCATCAAGGGCACGCTGATAGCCCGCGATGGCGCGCTGGTTCACCCGATGTACAAGGCCTGATCTCATGGAACAGATTGCTCACACTGTTGACCCTTTCGTTTCGCTGCTGGGAATTTTCGTTCTCGCGGTTTTCGTCGGCTACTACGTCGTCTGGAACGTGACACCCGCTCTGCACACGCCGCTGATGTCGGTGACGAATGCCATTTCATCGGTGATCGTTGTCGGTGCATTGCTGGCTGTTGGGGCAGGGGCCATCGCCTCGGGTTCTACGATTGCCATGATCTTCGGATTTCTCGCCCTGATATTGGCGAGCGTGAATATTTTCGGCGGCTTCCTCGTCACCAGCCGCATGCTGGCCATGTACAAGAAGAAGGGCAAATAGATGTCAGCCAGTTTCGCTGCCCTTCTTTATCTCGTTGCCGGCGCCCTGTTCATCATGGCGTTGCGGGGGCTTTCCAACCCTGAATCGGCGCGGGCCGGAAATACCTACGGCATGGTCGGCATGACTATTGCCATTCTTACTACACTGGCGATTGCGGCACCGACTAATCCGATGGTGTGGGCGCTGATTATTGGCGGCATCGCCATTGGCGGCGCGATTGGCGCGTTCGCCGCCAGGCGCATTGCCATGACGGCCATGCCGCAGCTTGTGGCGGCGTTTCACTCGCTTGTCGGACTCGCCGCGGTGTTTGTGGCGGCGGCAGCTTTCTATGCACCCGATGCTTTCGGCATTGCCAGCGGCGGCGAGATCCATGCGCAGAGCCGGGTTGAAATGGCGCTGGGTGCGGCCATCGGTGCGGTCACCTTCACGGGTTCGATCATCGCGTTTCTGAAGCTTGATGGCCGCATGTCGGGCGCTCCCATCATGCTGCCGTTCCGGCACTACATCAATATCGCGCTTGGCCTTGCTCTCCTGTTTTTCACTTTTGGATTCTTTGTCACGCAAAGTCCCATTGATTTCTGGCTGATCGTTTTCATCAGCTTTGCGCTGGGCTTCCTGCTGATCATTCCCATCGGCGGGGCGGACATGCCGGTTGTCGTGTCCATGCTCAATTCCTATTCGGGCTGGGCGGCGGCGGGCATCGGCTTCACGCTGGCCAATACGGCGCTGATCATCACCGGCGCGCTGGTGGGCTCATCGGGCGCCATCCTCTCCTACATCATGTGCAAGGGCATGAACCGGTCCTTCATCTCGGTCATTCTCGGCGGCTTTGGCGGCGAGACGGCGGGTCCCGCCGATGGCGCCAAGGAAACACGGCCGGTGAAGCAGGGCTCCGCTGATGATGCGGCCTTCATTCTTAAGAATGCCGGCTCGGTGATCATCGTGCCGGGATACGGCATGGCAGTGGCGCAGGCCCAGCACGCGCTCCGCGAAATGGCGGATCATTTGAAGAAGGCGGGCGTGACCGTGAAATATGCCATTCATCCGGTGGCGGGCCGCATGCCCGGCCACATGAACGTGCTGCTGGCGGAAGCCAACGTACCTTACGACGAGGTGTTCGAACTCGAGGACATCAATTCCGAATTCGCCCAGGCCGACGTGGCCTTCGTGATCGGGGCCAATGACGTCACCAACCCTTCCGCCAAGGACGACCCGAAATCGCCGATCTACGGCATGCCGGTCCTTGAAGTGTGGAAGGCCAACACCGTGATGTTCATCAAGCGCGGCATGGCGAGCGGTTATGCCGGCGTCGACAACCCTCTGTTCTGGCGCGACAACACCATGATGCTGTTCGGCGACGCGAAAAAAATGACGGAGCAGATCGTCAAGGGGATGTGAGGGGATTTCTCTCCGTTTTGTCATTCCGGCGAAAGCCGGAACCCAGGCTTTCAGAGAATACGCCTGCATCAAGTCTGGGTCCCGGCTTTCGCCGGGATGACAGGTGAGGTGGTGATTCACTTTTCAATGAGCGTTGGGCAAAGCTTCGCCGTGGGTGAAAACGGTTATGCCGTTTCCGGGGTAGTGAGAAAGAAGCGAAGGGTTGCGTGGACGCAAGCTCTCGCAAGAATGCCGGTCGTGGTAATCCGGCTGTGACGCGAAATCTGCGTCCACGCTTTTGCGGCGGTTTTTGCCCCGGGGTTGAACTTGCAGAGCCCTAGATCGTACGGTTTCCAGTGTTTGCCGCTAGGGTTGTTTAGCCATTTAAGGCGCATTGGGTCGTAATGCCCAAGGGCCTAGCCCGGAGCTCCCGAGTGCAAGGTGTTCGTCTCACCCCGCCCGCAGGCGCCACATCCACCCCATCTATGATCACCGTCGCGACCGAGACCCCTTCCGGGATGGACGAATTCAACCTAGTCCAGCCCACAAATCCTGTCAAGGACTAAAAGCATATTGTGGGATTATTTAATTTTTTCTGCACCCTGTCAAAATCCGCGATACTCGGGCGTCTTCATTGCAGCGGTCATGATGGCTCGCGTTCACAACGGAGGAGAGTGCTATGCAATACATGCTATTGATTTACGGGGATGAATCGGGTCGGGCAAAGGCCAGCAAGGCCGATAGGGAACAAATGTTCGCGGCCTATGGGGCTTACACTGAAGCCCTGAAAAAAGCCGGCGCCATGAAACACGGCGACCCGCTGCAGAGCAGCTCGACGGCTTCGACCGTCCGGGTGAAGGACGGCAAGACCAAGGTTCTTAACGGTCCCTATGCGGAGAGCAAGGAGCAGCTTGCCGGCTACTACCTCATCGATGTGAAGGACCTTGATGCGGCGCTCAGTTGGGCGGCAAAATGCCCGGGGGCGCAGTACGGCACGATGGAAGTGCGTCCCGTCATGGCGATGTAGGCATGGATGGCGGTCAGCTTGCCCATGTCGCGGCGCAGAATGTTGCGCGGGCGAGCTATGGCAAGCTGATTGCTTTTCTGGCGAAACAGACGCGCGATGTGGCAGGGGCCGAGGATGGGTTGTCGGAGGCTTTTGCGGCAGCGCTGGCCGACTGGCCGCAGAAAGGCGTTCCGGACAATCCTGAGGCGTGGCTGATGGCGGTGGCAAAACGCAAGATCATTGATGCCTCGCGGCGAAGGCGCAGCGGCGAAGCCTCTGCTGATCACCTGCAACTCATGGCGGAGGAGCTTGAGGCGATGTCTTCCCGGGAAAAGCATATTCCAGATGAACGGCTGGCCCTGATGTTTGCATGCGCCCATCCGGCCATTGATCCCGGCATCCGCTCACCGCTGATTTTGCAAACTGTCCTGGGCCTTGACGCAGTTGATATCGGCTCGGCATTTCTGGTCACACCTGCGGCCATGGGGCAGCGACTGGCGCGGGCCAAGAACAAAATCAAGGTGGCAGGCATTCCGTTTCGTGTTCCCGAGCGGGCAGAACTCGGCGAGCGGCTGGACGTGGTGCTTGAGGCCATCTATGCGGCTTACACCAAGGGGTGGAATGATCCGGCCAATGTTCAGAACAATTTGGCCGATGAAGCGATCTGGCTTGGACATTTGATTGTTGAATTGCTCCCGCGGGAAGCTGAGGCTTTGGGCTTGCTGGCGCTGATGTTGTTCCTGCAATCGCGTCACGGGGCACGCCGGGGCCTGAGTGGTGAGTTTGTTCCCTTGAGCGATCAGGATCCGTTGCATTGGGATGGCGACATGATTGATGAGGCCGAGCGGCTGTTGCGGCGGGCCGGGGAGATGGGGGTGATTGGCCGCTATCAATTGGAAGCAGCCATTCAATCGGCCCATGCGGCGCGGCGTGTTGTGGGCACAACCGATTGGGAAACCATCGTCGCGCTTTATGAAGGGCTCTATAAAATTACTGCTTCGCAGGTTGTGGCGATCAATCACGCCGTTGCATTGGCGGAAGTCAAAGGTCCGGAGGCAGGACTTGCCGTACTGCCGGAGCTTTCGGCAAATCCGGAACTGATGGAGTTCCAGCCCTATTGGGCAGCGCGGGCTGACTTGCTTTCACGGGCAGGACTACTTGGTGATGCGGCTGAGGCTTACGGGATGGCGATTGGTTTGGAGTCCGATCCGTCGTTAAGGAATTTCCTGCTGGGCAAGCTTTCTAAAGTGAATTCAAGAAGGCAATAAGGGCATCGCGTTCCGGTTTCGCTGCGGTGCGGAAAGCCTCGCGGGACTTTTCCGCTTCGCCGCTGTGCCAGAGAATGGCTTCGGCCGCACCTCTTGCCCGGCCATCGTGGAGGAGGAGGTCATGCTTGTTCACGACCGGAATGAGGCCAAGACCCCAGAGCGGCGGAGTGCGCCATTCCCGTCCAGAGGCTTCAAAATCCGGGCGGTTGTCGGCCAGGACTTCGCCCATGTCGTGGAGCAGAAGGTCGGTGAAGGGATGGAAGGTCTGGTTTTCCAGTTCGGGAAAATCCTTGACGGACTTGGTTTGCAGCGTCGGCATGTGGCACGAGGCGCAGCCCTTCGAGCGGAACAGTTTCTCGCCCTGCCGGATGACGGGATCATGGGCTTTGCGCTGGGCAGGAACGGCGATGGTCATGGTGTAGAGCGTGAGCTTGTCCAAGAATTCGTCGCTCATTTCCGGCGCGCCGCCAATGATGGCCTTCACGCAATCCGTTTGCGCCACCGTGCAGTTCTGCCCCTCGGCCATTGCGGTGGCGATGCCGATGTCGCCCACCGCCGCGCCGGCATTCTGCTGGCGGAGGTTTGGCTGATTGGCTTTCCAGCCGAAGCGGCCCAACGATTTTTTTCCGGCAAGGGAGTCCCACACTTCATTGGGCCGGCCGGAAATGCCGTCGCCGTCCGCGTCATCGGGATCGGCGAGAGCCAACAGGGTTTCATCGGGCACTTCCTGCAAGAGGCCAAGGCCGATCATGGCGGGCGCCACGCGGGGCGAAATCATAATGTCCTTGCCGAGATCGCCATATTTCAAGTCAGAGATCGTGTAGCGCGGCTGGCGCAGGGAAAATTTCTCGCCATCGCCATAAGTGCCGGGAAGCTCGGTATAGGAAATTTCGGCGCGGGCCTCAGGTTCGACATGGAGAATGGCGCGCTCACTGATCTGGTCGCCGTAGATGGGGTGGGGCATGACACCACCGTTAGCTGATTTGCCCGGAATGCTGATGCGGAGCAGCATGGACTCCATGGGCCCCTGATTGTTTTCCGGTGGGCGGCCCCGGCCATCCTTGGTGTGGCAGCCGGAGCAGGAGACCCGGTTGAACATGGGGCCCAGGCCATCGAATGCTTTCACGGAACCCGGGGCTTCCACCCAGTTGGTGTTGAACAGGCGGTTGCCGAAGGAGAAGGGGCGCTGATGGGCTTTCGGGCTGTTTGGGGTCTGGAAGGTGAAGGCATCGTCATTGGCAACAGGGCGTGTTCCGTTGCCGCCCAGTTGCTCGGTCAGCGGAATGGCGAGAAGCATCTCGCGCAAAGGCAGAATGCCAGCCTCGCTGCCGAGCGCAGCCAGCGAAGCCAGCGTGAGAAGAGATGCTGTGATGAGGCCGGGACGGGGCATTATTCCGTGGGAATAAGGACCAGAATGCCAAGCTTGCTGCCAGCATCCGTGAGGCCGGTACCCAGAGCCTGCAAGGCTATGACCAGGTCCTCGGCAGCCTTGCGCTCAGGCGAATCCTTGGGCTTGGCCAAAACCTGGTCCCATGGGTCGCCAAGGGCCGCAACCTTGGTTTCGGCCTCCGCGAGGAGGCCGTCAACGCGGTCCGCCAAAGCCGCATCCTGGCCGCGGACCAGATCATTGAGCCCGGTGCGTTCGGCCCCCTCATTGTCACCGGTCCAGACCTGCTTGATGCCGACGAGGTCATAAACAAAGTCCTGCTTGGTGGTGTCGGAGAAGCAGGAATGCTCGTCCTCCTGATCGCCGGAATCAAGGGCAACGGCCAGGCGCTCCGACATGAATTCAAAGCCCGCTAGAATGGCCATGCCATTGACCATGCGGCCAATCACTTCGCGCTCGGGCATGGCTTTCAGCTTCCTGGCGTAGCCCGCGGCATTCTGCAATTGCCAGGTGCCTTCAAGCTCGTGCAGCTGATGGGCCAATTCATCGGTGACCAGTTTCAGGTATTCCCGCCTACGGTCATTATTGCCGGTGCCGGCAACATAATCCGTATACGGACGGTTTCCCGGGCCACCGGCGGAAAGGTCCTGGCCCCAGAGGAGGAATTCAATGGCATGCCAGCCGGTGGTGACATCGGCCTCATCCTTGCTCTGATTGGACTTCTCGATATCCTCGAGGCCCAATTTGAAGCTTGCGTCGTTGATCAGGCCCGAATCGGCCTTGCCCTCAACATAGTCGATATAGGCTTCGTTCATGGGCCAGGCATTGATGGCACCTTCGACTTCCTCAATGGGGCCGTCATAGAAGCGGAAAGCCTCGGTTTTCAGATAGGCGGGACGGGCTGCAACCCAGGCCTGGCGGGCGGCCTTCAACGTGTCGTCGGAAGGGGCGGCGAGGAAGGCATCGACGGCCTGGGCAAGAATCTTGGCATCATCGGCGGCTTTCTTATAGCTGCTGGCAACGAGATCAATGTAGGCATCGATCTGGGGCTTGGCGTCATACTTGAAGGCGTTGGCGTCGGTTGATTCGAGGGCATAGGTTGTGGGTGCGGCACCGCCCCCTTCGCCGCCGCCTTCACCGCCTTCGCCCGCTTCCTGGGCCAGGATGATGGGCGACTGGTTTGCAGCGCTCTGAAGCGTAATCACATCGGCCTGGGCCGCCATTGAACCGGCAATTGCCGCAACGCCAAGGCCTGTCCACAATTTGGGTATCCGCTTCATCGCGCTCATCCTGTTTTTGCTGTTATGTTGGGTGGCTGCGTAGCATACGGAAACGTGGCTTTCAATAGTTGATTAAATTACTCGGAATTAGAATTGTTCCAAATTGGGTTGGATTTCGAGCCTGTTTTTAGGCCGCAACACTCTCTCATGTTGACAACGAAAGTTGCGTCTCGCCCGCGGTCACGCAATCGTCTAGATTTGCTGGAAGTGTGGGCGCGCGGGAGGCGGTTGAGGAGTCAATGGCAGATATAAATGATACAACGGTGCTGGAGCCGCCGCGCGTTTATCTGGTGCATATGGTTGTGTTCACGCTGGTTGTCGTCGTTCTGACGGCCATTCTTTTTCCCAATATCAAGGCGGCCTTTATGGCCAATGTGGGCCTCAATGGCCTGATCGTCGGCATTCTTCTGCTTGGCGTTTTGTATGCCTACCGCATGGTTTGGCGGCTGTTTCCGGAAATCAACTGGGTCAACGGCTTCCGTGTTGGGCAATCGAGCGATGAAAACCTGGCGGAGCCAGTTCTGCTTGCTCCCATGGCCACCCTTCTGGGCGACCGGCAGGAGCGGACGGTCTTGTCCACCAATACCATGCGTTCGCTGCTCGACTCACTGGCCTCGCGCCTCGACGAATCGCGCGACCTTATGCGCTATCTGGTCAGCCTGTTGATTTTCCTCGGCCTGCTGGGGACCTTCTGGGGTCTGCTGCAAACGGTGACCTCGGTTGGTGACGCCATCAAAAACCTGGATGTGGGGGCAGGCCAATCAAGCTCCATGTTCGAGGAACTGAAATCCGGCTTGCAACGGCCGCTTGAAGGCATGGGTCTGTCATTTTCAGCGAGCTTGTTCGGGCTTGCGGGCTCCCTGATCCTTGGTTTCCTGGATCTCAAGGCAAGCCAGGCGCAAAACCGGTTCTATCACAATCTGGAGGATTGGCTTTCAACCATAACCGACATTCAGGTGGGCGAGGGAGGCCAGTCCGGGTCCACCAACTACCTGCGCTTTGACATGCAGGGCTTGCAGCGCGGCTTGGACAAGGTCGGCAAGCAGCTTGAAGGCGTGAAGGTCAATGGCGCCGGCGGCGGCACCACCCATGAATCGATCGAGCAACTGGCGGAGGCGGTGGCCAGCCTGGTGCAGCAGATGCGCGAGGAACAGAAAATGGTGCGGCAGTGGGCGCAGAGCCAGCAGGTGCAGCAGAATGAAATTCAGCGCCTGCTCATCAGGTCCACTGGCCAGCCGGCGACGCGCGGCCGTGGCAAGGGCGACGAGTAACAGCCATGGCAGGTGCCCTTTCAAAACGCAGACGCCCGGAAGACGCGCCCTATTGGCCGGGCTTTGTCGATGCCATGGCCCAGCTTCTGCTGGTCATCACCTTCCTTCTTTCCGTATTCATGACGGCGCAGTTTTTGCTGGCGCGCGAAATATCCGGCCAGGATTCAGCGCTTGGGCAATTGCGCTCGCAGATCGCCGAGCTTACGCAATTGCTGGCCCTGGAGAAATCCGCCAAGGGTGCGGTGGAAGCAAACCTGCTGGCGCTGAGCGATGATTTAAGTGCCGAGAAATTGAAGAGCGCGGGCCTTATCGCCAGTCTCGCATCGGAAGGTTCAAAAGGCTCGGCGGCAAACCAGGCGATCAGCGGATTGCAAACGGAGCTCGATAAGGAAAAGGCGCTCACCTCGGAGGCCCTGTCGCAGGTTGAACTTCTTAACCAGCAAATCGCCGCGATGCGCCGCCAGCTTGCGCAGTTGAACAGCATTCTGACCGATGCGGAAACCCGCAACAAATCCTCGGAAGCGCAAATTGCCGATCTGGGCAAGCGGTTGAATTCGGCACTGGCGCAGCGGGTGCAGGAACTGTCGCGCTACCGTTCGGAATTCTTTGGGCGCCTGCGGCAAATTCTTTCGCAGCGTTCGGATATTCTGGTGGTGGGCGACCGCTTTGTATTCCAATCGGAAGTTCTCTTCGCCAAGGGCGATGCGGAAATCAGCCCGCTGGGCCAGGAGGAAATGCTGAAACTGGCGGATGCGTTGCGGCAGCTTGAAGCGGAAATTCCACAAGACATCGCCTGGGTTCTGCGGGTTGACGGGCATACGGATATCGATCCGATCAAGTCGCCCTTCTTCCAATCCAATTGGGAGCTTTCGTCGGCGCGGGCCATTGCCGTGGTCAAATACCTGATCGCCCAGGGTGTGGCGCCCAAGCACTTGGTGGCGGCGGGCTTCGGCGAATTCCAGCCACTGGATGTGGGAACCTCGGAAGATGCGAAATCGCAGAACCGGCGTATTGAGCTCAAGTTGACGGAGCGCTGAACTGCAACTTTGCCAGCCGGGCGTAGAGGGCGTTTTTCTTGACGAGCTGGCTGTGGGTTCCCTGAGCCACGAGTTTTCCATTATCGAAAACCAGAATGCGGTCAGCATTGCGCACGGTTGCGAGGCGATGGGCCACGACGAGGGTGGTGCGGTTGGCGGTCAGTTTTTCCAGCGCGTCCTGAATGAGCGACTCGCTTTCCGCATCAAGGGCGCTGGTGGCTTCATCGAGCAACAGGATGGGGGCATCGCGCAAAATGGCGCGGGCAATGGCGATGCGCTGGCGCTGGCCGCCGGAGAGGGTGACGCCGCGCTCGCCCACCTCGGTGTCAAAGCCCTTGGGAAGTTTTTTGGCGAATTCGTCGACGCGTGCCGCGATGGCGGCGGCCATGGCGGCTTCGCGCGTTGCTTCCGGCGCGCCGAAGCGGATGTTGTCGAGAACCGAGCCGGAGAAAATAATCGTGTCCTGCGGCACCACAGCGATGTGCTTGCGCAATTCCTGAGGATCAACCGACTTGATGTCGAGGCCATCGATTGTGATTGTTCCGGAGGCGGGATCATAAAAGCGCTGGATGAGGGCGAAGAGCGTTGATTTACCCGCCCCAGACGGCCCGACAATGGCGGTGACTTCACCGGGCCTGGCGATGAAGCTCACATTGTTTATCGCCGTCGTTTTCAGGCGTGTGGGGTAGTGGAAGGTAACGCCTGAAAATTTTACTTGCCCTTTGGGCGTGTCCGGAAAAGCAACGGGGTTTGGAGGTGTTGTGATTACTGGCTTTTCATCGAGCAATTCCGAGATGCGTTCGGCGGCCCCGGCGGCAAGCTGAATTTCGCCCCAGACTTCCGAGAGCTGCCCAAGCGAACTTGCGGCAATGACGGCGTAGATCACGAACTGGCTCAAGGTGCCGCCGGAAAGATTTCCGCTGATCACTTCCTGGGCGCCGAACCACAGCAGGCCAACGATGGAACCCAAGGCCACGAAGATGATGGCGCCGGTGAGAAACGCGCGGGCAAGGGCGCGCTTGGCTGCCGCGGAAAAGGCAAAATGCGTGGCCTTGGCGAATTCGCTATCGGTAAACACCTCCTGCACATTGGATTGCACCGTGGTGATGGCGGAAAGCCGTTCCTGGGCAAAGGCCGCAGAGGCCGCCAGCGTATCCTGCGCGGCGCGTGACAGCGCGCGTACCCGGCGGCCATAGGTGACGAGCGGCAGGACGATGAGGGGAATGGCAAGGCCTGCGAGACCTGCGAGCTTCGGGCTGGTGACAATCATCATGACGATGGCGCCCACCAGCATCACGCCATTGCGCAGGGCTATCGAAGCGGTGGAGGAAAAGGCGGATTTGATTTGCGTGGTGTCGGCGGTAAGCCGTGAGACGACTTCGCCGGTTTTCTGCGTTTCGTAAAAGCCCGGGCTGAGTTTCAGGAGATGGGTGAACAAGGCATCGCGCACATCGGCTACAATTTTTTCGCCCAGCCACATGACGTAATAGAAGCGGATGGCCGAACTCAAGGCCAGCAGCAGGACCACGGCGATCATGACGCTGAAATACTGATTCACCAGAACTGCATTGGACGTCGTAAAGCCATGGTCAATGATGCGCCGCACGGCGATCGGCACGACAAGGGTGGAGCCGGAGGCAATGGCCAGGGCTATCAGGGCCTTGGCGATCTGGGGCTTGTAGCGGGTCAGGAAGGGCGTCAGGCGCGCCAGCGGTTTCAGGCTTTTCCGGCCTGGTTCTTGCTGCGTATTTTCTGCCATTTTGGCCTACTTGCCTCCCATTTGGGCTTCCTGTATAGAGCGCAGCCGAAACTTCACAATAGTGACCAGGCGCGGCTTTTCGCGCCATACCAGAGAGATTATGCGATGAAAGAAGGCATTCACCCGGACTATCACACGATCAATGTTGTGATGACCGACGGCAGCAAATTCGTTACCCGCTCAACCTACGGTAAGGATGGCGATACGCTGTCCCTGGATATTGATCCGAAGTCGCATCCGGCCTGGACCGGCGGCACCCAGACCATTCTTGACCGCGGCGGGCGCGTTTCGCGCTTCAAGCAGAAGTTCGGCTTCCTCGACAAGTAAGAAGCCTAATTTTATACCGAATTCTCATCATGCCCGCGCTTGACGCGGGCATCTTCTTTCGAGTGGTGGCGATGACCGGGTCGAGCCCGGTCATGATGAAATGTTGAGTGGCTTTTTCAGTTTTTATCGACAATACACGCGCCACTCTGCGCCCTCAGCCTAGCGCACAAGGCCTCGGCTTCCTGCCGGGTGTTGCGGCCGATCATGACGCGCACGAGAAGCTTTCGCCCTCGGCTCAAATCGCGGGTCCGCACCACCATGGGCAATTCGTCTTTCAGCAGCGCGGCGTAACGGGATTTCACCCGTTCAAAAGTTGTCAGCGTGCGCGCTTCGGAGAAGCCGCCGGCGATCACCACGCCCCAGGGTTTGGTGGGACTGCGCCGCGTTACGGGCGATGGCGGCAGCATTTCCCTCAACACCAGCTTTGCGCAGGTTTGCGTAAAGCTGCCGCTGCCGCCAAGCCCCGGAATATCGAAGGTTGTTTTGGGGGCGCGCCATTCCGCCGCCGCGTGGCCGGTGATCGCCAGCACATAGTCTTCGGTTTCAGCGGGCAGGGTTCGGCGGTTCTGCAGCCAGGCACTGGTGCCATCCTCGCCAAAATTATAGGCGGCGGCTGCGAGGCCGAGGTTGCCGAATTTCCCGGTGAGGAAAGCCAGATACTCGGCGGCTGCAGCAAGCGCCTCGCGGTGGTCGAAGGAATTTTTCAGGCCGCGCAGCTTTGCTGTCCCCGGCATGAACTGGGCAATGCCTTCGGCGCCTGCAGGGCTCACCGCCTGTGCGTCAAATATGCTTTCTTTCCAGATCAGCCGGGTGAAGAAATCAACGGGCAGGCTGTTGCGCTGGGCATGAAGACTGAGAAGGCCGCAGACTTCGGCGGCATAGGCCACCTTGTCAGCTTGCGGCTGAACCGCGGCGCGCGGCTGCGAACTTAATATGATAGCAAAGATAAGACTGAGAACCACACATCGCATCCCACAAGTCTAAACTTATCGCGGGGCGAAAATAAAGCCTGCCGGTTTAGCCGCGGGCCACTTTCAGCATGGAGGCCAGACGGTCGATCTGGTCGTTGACCGGGCTTGGCATGGACTGGGCCGTGGAGGTTTGGGCGCTGATCATGCTGTCCAGTTTCTGGATGCGCTGGTGCAGGGCGAGCGAACGGTCAACCAGGGCTTTCAGGGCATCGGGCAGGTCATTCGCACCGGTGAGATCGTGGCCCTTGCCGATGTCGTTAAGGCTAATGCGGTGATTTTCCTTGCTGGCATCCTCAACGGTCAGTTCGCCGGCGCCGATGGCGCGCTGCAGGAGCAGCCATGAGGCAAGCTGCATGAGGCGGGTGGTGAGGCGCATGCTTTCCGTGGCGTAGGCAATGGCGCCGTGACGCTCAAGAACGCGGGCATCAAGACGGCCCGGGCCATCGAGGTAATTCGCGGTTTCCTCAACCAGCGACATGCCTTCCCGGAACACTTTTTCAAATTGCTCCGAAGAGGTGAACTTGGTGAAGAAGTTAACGGTAGCCACGTTACCGGACGAACCCTGCATGCCTAATGACCCCTTACTCAAATCGTGAAAATTTTACCCACCAGGCGAGCCGATCATGGCGCGTGCGCCAATTCCGGTCAATATCCGGCATGCAAATAGTTTTGGGGGAAGCGAAGCAATATCGGGGCCAAAAAAAAGCCACGTAAAACGTGGCTTTGAGTTTAAACAGGGAGGCGTCAAACAGAGTGGAAAAGTGCCACTCGGAGAATCCAAAAGACTTGGATTACAGTTTCCATAAGTAAACAATATTCCTTACTAAATCGTTAACGCCGTTAACCTAATTCCTAAAGAAAGCATCGGCGGCGTTGCGGCTGGCCTGTTTTTTGGTGATTTCGGCCCTGAGACGGATGATCTCGGACTCCAAAGACTGAATCCGCTGTTCCAATTCGGCCACGGAAATAGCATCGAGATTTTCGCCGATAACCATGTTGATTGGCTTTTTTGGTGCGTCTTCGAGGTCCATGGCTCTGGCTCCTTTTGGTACCTGGTTATTTTGCCATTGCAGGGGCGGGTTCTGCAACCCATTGTGGGACAAAAAGGGGACGCAGGCGTGAAAGCTATTGAGATTCGAGAACCGGGCGGGCCAGAGGTATTGCAGATTGGCGAACTAACTATGCCAGAGCCGGCCACGGGACAGGTCCTCGTGAAGGTTCATGCAGCAGGTGTGAACCGGCCAGATATTTTGCAGCGCCAGGGTGGCTATCCGCCACCGCCAGGAGCACCTTTGACGCCGGGGCTCGAGATTGCGGGCGAAGTGATGTCAGCGGGGACCCGTTACAAGATTGGCGACAAGATTTGCGCTTTGGTGCCGGGCGGCGGTTATGCAGAGTATTGCGTGGTGGCCGAGGACAACGCCTTGCCTGTGCCGCAGGGTTTTTCGATGATTGAGGCGGCAGCCATTCCCGAGACCTATTTTACGGTCTGGACCAATGTGTTTGACCGGGCGCGCCTGCAGCCCGGCGAAACCATTTTGATTCATGGCGGCTCAAGCGGAATTGGCACAACGGCCATCCAGTTGGCCAAGGCTTTTGGTTCGACGGTGGTTGTCACCGCAGGCAGTGAGGAGAAAAGTGCGGAATGCCTTACCTTGGGGGCAGACGTGGCGATCAACTACAAAACCCAGGACTTTGTTGAAGAGCTGAAAGCACGCGCCATTGCGCCTGATGTGATCCTTGACATGGTGGGGGGTGACTATGTTGCGCGCAACCTGCGCTGCATCGGCTTGCACGGGCGCATCGTGAACGTCGCGTTTCAGAAGGGCTCAAAGGTTGAGGTTGACCTGCTGCCCATCATGGTAAAACGCCTCACGCTCACAGGCTCAACTTTGCGTCCGCGAAGCGTGGCGGAAAAGGCGGAGATTGCCCGGTCATT